>PKWL01000112.1 GCA_003133225.1 Janthinobacterium sp. | reverse complement strand
CCTTGGCCTGGTTGACGTTGGCAGCGGCGATGGCCGTTTGCACATCGACGATATTGAGGCCGTAAGCGGCCAGCGTGGTGGGATTGGCTTGGATCCGGATGGCCGGGCGCTGGCCGCCGCTGATACTAACTAGGCCGACACCGGACACCTGCGAGATTTTCTGCGCCAGCCGGGTATCGGCGAACGCTTGCACCTGCGTCAAGGGCAAGGTTTTGGAGGTCAAGGCCAGGGTCAGGATGGGCGTGTCGGCCGGATTGACCTTGTTGTAAATCGGCGGCGCCGGCAAGTCGCTCGGGAGCAGGTTGCCGCCGGCGTTGATGGCCGCTTGCACTTCCTGTTCCGCGACATCCAAACTGAGCGCGAGCGTAAACTGCAAGGTGATGACGGAGGCGCCGCCCGAACTGGTGGAGGACATCTGGTTTAAGCCCGGCATTTGGCCGAACTGGCGCTCGAGCGGCGCGGTCACCGAGGAGGTCATCACATCCGGGCTGGCGCCCGGATAGAGCGTGACCACCTGGATGGTCGGGTAATCAACTTCCGGCAGCGCCGACTGGGGCAACATGCGGAAAGCGAGTATGCCGGCAAGTAATATTGCGACCATCAACAACGAGGTCGCAACCGGTCGCAAAATAAACGGGCGTGACAAACTCATGAAAATGCCTTGTCGGTTGTGCTAGGGAGCCCTGTCATGCGCCGGCTCATGCCGCGGCTTTGCCGTGGCCATGAGCGCCATGCGGGTGGCTGCCGTCCGCCGGGGCACCGGCCGCGTCCTTGCTCGAGATCTGCACCTTGGAGCCGTCGCGCAATTTGTCGGTGCCATCGACGACGATCGCCTCGCCGGCGGCAAGACCAGCATCGATCGACGAATAGTCGCCTTCCGTCACGCCCACACGCACCGGGCGCAAGGCAACGCTATGGTTGGGCTTGATGACGTAGACATAGGTGCCCTGGCTGCCGTGCTGCACACCGGCCGACGGGATCAAGATGACCCCCTGTTTGGTGTCTAGCCGCAAGCGTGCATTGACGAACTGGCTCGGGAACAAGGCGTAATCGCCGTTGGCAAATTGCGCCTTCAATTTGACGGTGCCGGTGCTGGGGTCGATTTGATTGTCGACCGTGAGCAAGGAGCCGCTGGCCAGTTTGGTCTTTTGCGAGCGGTCGAACGTATCCACCGGCAATTTGATGCCTTTCTGTAGCTTTTGCATGACGCCGGGAATGTTATCTTCGGGAATAGAAAACACGACCGTGATCGGCTGCAACTGGGTGATGATGACGATGCCGGTGACGTCCGCTGCATGCACGATATTGCCCGGATCGACCTGGCGCAAACCGACGCGTCCGTTCACGGGAGAGGTGATGTGGCAATACGTGAGTTGCAATTTGGCACTGTCAATTTGACCGCGGTCGATTTTGATCTGCCCTTCATATTGGCGCACGAGAGTATCTTGCGTTGTGAGTTGCTGTTCGGCGATGGAGTCTTGCTTGAACAAGGTGCGGTAGCGCTCTAGGTCAACCTGACCGTTTTTGAGCAAGGCTTGGTCATGCGCCATTTGCCCGGCCGCTTGTTCCAGCAGCACCTGGTACGGGCGCGGATCGATTTCGGCGATGAGTTGCCCCTCTTTGACCATCTGGCCTTCGCTAAACAGCACTTTCATCAACTCGCCGTCCACATGCGCCTTGACGGTAACGGTGCTGCGCGGCGTGACGGCGCCCAGTCCGTTTAAATACACGTCAATGTCGCCTGTTTTCGCGGTCGCCGCGACGACCGGTGTGGCGCCCTTGCCAGCACCACCTCCGCCATGCTTGCCGCCGGTGCCTTGCGAAGCGGATTGCGCATTGCCGTCTGACGGATTGGAGTAAAAATAGGTGCCGACACTGACTAGAACGACCAGCAGCAGCCATGGCCACCGATGCATTACCCGTTGCGAGCGGGTTTTCTGCGATGCGGTCGTTGACGTAATGATTTCGTTCATGGTGGGGGTGTGGCGCCTTATACTTTGTTCTGGGGGAACCAGGTAAAAAATTAATTGCTAGTAGAACGGATGCCGACGGCCATTACTTCGGCACCGGATAGCCTAGAGCATGCCGGGAAAATGGCGCATGCAATTCCAAAATGTGGTCATGTGCGGCGGGCGTCAGACGGATACAGCTAGGCGCGGGCACACCCGACCCGCAACGGGTCATCGCTTGCGCTGGGCGGTTCGCGCGCGCAAACATCGCGACATGCCTTGCACGCGCATACGTAAAGGAAAGCCCTGGGCTCGATCGCTTCTATCTTCGTCCATCGGTCTTTCCCGCTTCGTGTACTTTGGCGCTTCACGATTAGGGATCTCGATGGACCCACGCATAGAAAACTTACCCTCGCAAGCAGAGTCGCGGGATCAACTCTGTGCTTTTAGTCGAGTTTCTTTAGCAACTCACGCACCGTTTCCGCCGGTAACGGCAGGTATTTGCCATCACGCGCCACCGCCTCCTGCCCTTCCCGGCTTAGCACGTAGCGTACGAATTCCTTCGTCTTTGGATCGAGTTGCTTACCCGGTTCGCGCTTCAGATAGAAGTAGACCTGGTCGTAAAGCGGATATTTGTGGCTCTGCAAAGTAGTCAGATTGAGTTCGACATAATCCTTGCTGCCGCGCGCTGCCACGGCCAGCGCCTTGGTTTGCGGGGTCATGAATCCGACGCTCGAATAGCCGATTGAATACTTGTCATTGCCCACTGCGGTTTGCACCTGCATTGCTTCGAGTTCGGTCGTGCCATCCTTGTTCTTGTAATTGGCATATTCATGCAAGCGCTCGTTCCATTTTGCGCCATCTTGGAAGACGTGATGCTCGAAAGTGCGGGGAATGTTGTAGCGCAGGTTATAGCCATGCACGTTGATCGGCTTGTCGGCCCATTCACCAGTCAATCCCAGCTGGCCCCAGGTGCGTATATTTTTTTCGGGTCCGCGTGCCAACGCCGTGTTCCAGGTAATAGTCTCGAATGCCCCATCGCGCTCCGCGCCGAAGATGCCGTCGAGCTGTTCAACTGACAGCTTGGCAATTGGATTATCCTTGTTGACAACGATAGCCAGCGCGTAGCTCCAGCCCGCCACATTCAAGCTGCCAGTGACGACCGGAATTTCCAGCGGCAAGCTGTTGTGGAAGCGTTGAAACAGCAATGCTTCGTTACTCGTCATGTGGCGGCTTGGAGCGATGTCAGCCATGCCGAAGGTCAAGGCGGGAATGGCGGCACCGGTCGTCTCGAGATGGTAATCAAATTTCACATCCGGATGATATTTTTTAAAACCTTCTTCCCAGTACTTGTTTAGCGAGCCGTGCTGGAAGTAGTTCGACCCCCATTCGCGTATCGTGCCCGTCACGACCTGTTGCGGCTTGTAGGCAGGCAGGGCATCGAGATTGAAGTGCTGAGTGTAATAGACCTTGCTGCCGCGCTTGAGCAGCTTGGCGTCGCGGCCACGCTGGACTTCAAGACTGTCGCGCTCTTGCGCATGCACGTAGGTGGCGCTCATGCCACCGGCGACTGAAAAAATGACCGGCAGCAGCGCTGCAAGGCGAACCGATGCGGCTCGCAAAAATGGAGCAATCTTCATGATGGGCTATCGTTATTTACTGATCGATTTGAACCGGCATTGCAAACTGCTCCCTGGGGGCAAGCTGCAATGCAACTAGGGAAGTGACATGCAAGAGCCGCGGATTACTCCAACTTTTTCAATTCCTTGGCAACGTCGCCGGCTTGAAGAGGTCGGAAGCCAAATTTGCGCATCTCAGGTGATGAAATGATTTCTTGTACTTCCGTGGAAACAAGAAATTCGCAATAGGCCTTGAGCCAGGGATCGAGTGGCTTGCCGGGAGCCTTATTGATGTCGATTCCGAAGCCGCTCGAAAACGGATGCAAGCTTCCAGTTAAGGTTCCATCGGAAGGCTCACTGTTTTCGTCGATCGAGATTGGCACAAATTTCACCTTGTCGTGGAATTCATCCATGCGCGGCCATTTGGTCACTCCGCGCATTTCCATCGCGTTATTCCAGAAATCCATCAGTCCCATGCCGAAAGCGTCTTGCGCAACCGTATCGATGACAGCGGCGCCCTTGGGAAGCCACTCGATGCGCGGTGAATAGGGGGTACCGCCAATCATGTGGCGAAATTCGTCGATCAAAGCCAAGATGCCGCTCGTATCGCGCGCTGCATAGGCGTGGATAGGGAGATTGGCCCAATCCGATTGCGTGACGCCGAGCTGGCTCCAGTGGGTAATGTCGCCTTTGCCGTTCCCCGAAGAAAATATGCGAGCAACCTGATCCTTGGTTAAGGACTTGATCGGATTGCTCGAATGAACCCAAATACCGGTAGACAGCTTGTTGTTTGGGTTATGGTCGTAACCGATCTGGAAATACGTCACCGGGTAACCGAAACGCTCAGTAAAGGCATCGGCTTCGACCCGCCGGTTAAAGCGTCCGATGGGACCGAGTGCCGATTTTTCACTAACCAGGCCTTCGACAGCGAGCGTCGAACCCCACATTAACATCTTGAATTTGATGTTTGGATGGTGAGCCTGGAATCGTTCGTGGATGATTTTCCAGAGCGGATCAAGTACATCATTACCCGCAATGAATACGGTATCTTTTGCAACGACGTATGGCCTGTCTGTTGGCACCGTCAGCGGCTTTGGAACGTAGGCTTTGATGTCAGGCGCAATACCCATATCCGCCGCGTGCGTCAATGGAGTGAACAGGCAGCTAGCGGCGATGGCAGCGGCGGCCGCGATCCTGGTAAACAAATTGGAGCTGAACGCGCCGCTATGATGGCTGGTAAAAGGAGTCATGATCGTATTCTTCATGGTTGGGGCGAAGGGAATGGAAAGTTCAATTTAGGACCTTGTACCGAGCGCTTCTCCCACACGTTGGCGCGTTCCAGCTTGTCCAGTTCTTCTTCTACTTCATGGATGTTGAGCGGCAGATAGCCTTTAGAATCCTTGGCGACGATTATCTGTCCTTGTTTGGAAAGAATCATGCGCAAGTATTCCTTGACGAATGGATCGAAGGCCTCGCCCAGCGGGCGCCGCACATAAATATACAGGTAACGGTCGTATGGATAGCGGCCGGCGACGATATCCGCCGCACTGCCGGTCGTGAGTGCCTTGCCATCATTGTCAAGTATGGGCACGACCTTGACACTGGCGTCCACCTTGTTTAGGGCGACGAGTCCTATAGCGAGGGGATCCCCCTTGACCGTTTCCACAACCTCGGAATAGCGCTTCATCCGCTCATACCGTGGTGAAAATGGGAATCCGGGATGCTGGCCCATTTTCCGAAACATCATGAATTCACCCATGCCCAGATCCTCTGGACGGTCATAGGCATCCTCCGACAACCCTGTCGGATGGATCGATTTGCCGGCCAGGGCGCCTTTAAGGCCAAGCTGGCTCCAGGCGGTGATGTCGCCCGTTCCACTGCCAAAAGCAAACATTCCCGTCACCTGCTCCATGGTCAGGGATGTGATCGGGTTTTTCTTGTTCACGATCAGCCCCAAGGGGGCCAGCTTCGCCTTAGGATTCAGGGATGCGTGTGCCACGCGAATGACCAGGGCCGCCACCGGCTCTGCCTTCGAGCCGCCGTAGATTTTTTCGTACGGCAGCAGTTGCAAAACCGTCGCACCGCCACCCTGCGGCCCGAATGCGCTCGCATCATAGGTTATGGCTGGAATGGCGGTACCGTTTCCATGGAGCTCCATCTTGAATTTGAAGCCAGGGTGCGACTTGATGAAAAGCTGATTCATGGTCGCCAACATGCCACTCATATCATCGTACCCGACGATCTGAATGGAGCCGTCGGGCTGCACGTAACCCCGGCTCTTATCTAACGTCACTGGTTTAGGCTGATAGGACGGCAGTTTGGCATCGACAAAATCGATCGGTGCCGCGCTGACCGACGCAACCGATAGCATGCCGATCATACAGCCACACACAACAGACAGCAGTTGCGCTCCTCTGAACAGGCCGTCATCGCTCAGTTGGCGGGAAATCCCTAACTTCCACATTGTCTCGTCTCCTTGCTTATAGTTATTCATTTATGACCAAAAAATTAGGCGTCAGTCCAACTTCTTTAACTGCTCATTAATATATGACACGGGCATCGGATTGAAGACGCCATGACCAACAATGATCTGCTGACCTTCCCGGCTCAAGCAAAAGCGCAAAAATTCACGAACCTTCGGGTCAAGGGGCCGGCCTGGCGCCTTGTTGATATACATGTAGTAATCGCGGGTAAGAGGATAGGAGCGGTTCTGTACATTGGCAGCAGAAAATGGCACGTAGGGGCCGCCGTCCTTGTCGGCGATCGCCAAGACCCGCAAATTGGGGTAATCCTTGGCATGTAACCAAGCCCCCCAGCCGATCCCAAATTTATCCTTGGACAAGGTCTCCAACATCCGCTCGCTGGCCACCTCCAAGCCGCCGGCGTCTTTGGTCGCCTGTTGCGTTTCGACAAATTCCTTATAATTTTCATTCCATTTCTGAGACCAGTGATTCAGCCTGCGCTCCATATAAATAATAAAGCCCGGGGCGATATATCCGTACGTCTGGATGGGCTTATGCGCATATTCGCCATTCACCCCGAGTTGATCCCAAGTACGAATGTTCTTTTCCGCCCCGCGCGCGTACTTAGCGGTGTAACGCAGGCCATTGCTGGCGTCGGCACCGATTTCCCAACCGCCGGTTCGCGCCCCGCCGAATACGCGCGACAACTGGTCCATTGTCAGCTTAGTGAGCGGATTGTCCTTATTTACAAGAATTACGGCAGGCCAAAGGGAACCACGCGCCTCGTGACCGCCGGTCGCAATTGAAATCTCCGTCGGAACATAATGGAAAGTATCATAAAAAGGCATCATGTCGGTAATCTTGGCATCATCTCCCATTGGTGCGATATCAGAGATCCCCGTGTAAAGTCCGGCAATTCCTCCTTCGCTGCTAGTCATGAAGTTGGTGCCAACCACGCAATCTGGGTGGAACTTCTGGAATCCCTCCACCAATTTGATCATATTTCCACGCATCCAATTGCCAAATATCCGCAGCCCTCCTTCACAATGTATTTCTGGCTTATAAGACGGTATAGAGCGCAGGTCCTCCTCTCCATATGCTTGCCCTGAGACAAGCATACTCATAAATAGTGATGCCATAGTACCAATTCTTATTATTTTTGCAATCATGGACCTTCTCTCCTCAACGAACGTTTATCAAAGCGGGACTTCGTACACTACCGAAATGTCAACTTTACGATGCCGATACTTGACTTCTATGCCACACAATGACGATTTCTGAGTTTGCGCCTATGGTTTTATATTACACGCATTTGATGTCCTCAATAAAGAGCGTATAACATGAACCTAAATTGAACCTTAATCTACGCTCGTTATTGGAACAGGCGCAGCCCCGAGGGATTCTGCCGTACGCTGCCTGTGTTGTAAGGTAAACCACCAGGCTCTGCCGGTAGTAGTTTCATTTTTTTGTTGCCTCTACCGCAACAAAAAATCGACTCCGGCTTTCCTGCTAGGCGTAAAACGGGGGCAAATTTGCTTTAATAGTGCATTTGCAGGCCGAGGTACGTCAGAAGCGTATTCTTCGCTCCAAAGGTGTTGTGAATGTCGCGCCCGGCAGACAACAGTAGCGTGTAACGTTCAGATAAATTCCAGCGCGCGCCGAAGTTAAGAATCAGCTCGCTTTGTGGCTGATGCATGGCTACTTCATCGTGCAGTTCCGCGATTAGCTCAAAGCCTTTGCGCACTTCATGGCTTAACACAAGACCGGCTGTCCAGGTATCTTCTTGCTGCGCTGGACGAAACCAGCGGCCCAATTCGACATTAATGTCAAAGTCGTCGAAACCATATACGAACTCGGCCGGCAGCAGGTAACTGGTGCCGCCGTCAATCATCCCATTACGAGTCGCGTTCGAACGAGGAAAACCGAATTCCACCTGCGGATAGGTAGAAATTTGCCAGCCTTTTTCGCCCTCATCGTAGAAGCGCCACTTGACTCCGGCCAAACCGTCGCCAGCACCGCTAAGCCTGGTACCGCTCTGATTCTCCATTAACCAAGGCATTTCTAATTTGAGTTGAATACGATCGCCGACACCGTAATTTAAATCGACCAAAGGTAACTGATAGGTGGTCGCGCCCGCAACGTGGTTTGATAACTCGGCCACGTTGATTTCCCAATGGCCGTCGCCCGGCGTACCCGGGTCATCGGTAATCATCGGCGGCCCGCCCGATGCCCAGACTGGCGCTGCGGGCAGCACGACAGCCAAGATGAGTGCGTTGACGATATGCTGAAATGGATTACGCATGGTGCTTTGATTTTTTCGCATCTGTCGCAAAAACTCCGAACATGGTCGTAACGCCAGGACCCGTTATAAATATCACTTTTGAAATTGTTTTCATGATTTTCTTCGCTACTGAGAGTAGTCCATGGTTTGCTAGCAGACCCATGCCAATATAATATTCAGACATTAATAGAAGATTAATTCAAACTGAATCCAAATTAAGTTGGATCGAAACGGGCTGATGAATTTATTCGTAGAAAACCCTCTCCCAGCTGGCGTGGAGTCGGCCGCGAACATTGCGCGGCCGACTCCTTAGCTTGAACTCGGCGTGGTGTGGCTTGCTTGGTGCTGTCATAAACGGCCTCGGCCCGTTCAAAGCCGGCGAATGATACGACGCCAAAAGAGTCACTATCAGGAGAACAACGCCACAAGTCCAAAGCACGTCGCATCCATAGCGGCATAGCGGCGTTATCGATCTTTCATTGGCAGCTCAGTCCAAAACCCGCAACTGATCGCGAATAGTTTGCGCAGGTAGCGGCAGGTAGTTGCCGTTGTCGACGATGGCCTGCTGGCCCTCCCGACTGAGGATATAGCGAAGGAATTCCTTTAGTTTCGGTTCGACCGGCGTGCCCGGCTTGCGGTTGAGGTACATGTACAGGCTGCGCACCAGGGGGTAAGTTCGGTCCTGGAAGCTTTTTTTGCTCGGCACAATGTAAGGGCCGCCTTCGCGCTCGGCAAGCGCGACCGGTTTTAGGCCAGGCACCTTGCTCGCTTGCGGCACCACGGTCCACGCAATGCCATACTTATTTTTCGCGAGTTCGTCACGCAGCATGTGCTGGATGCCGCCGATCTGTTGTCGATCGTCATCCGCGATCATTTTGCTACCGGTTTCAACATATTCACGATAGTTCGGATTCCACTTGTCGCTATTTTGCAGCACCTTCAATTGAAAAAAGCGAGACGTTCCGGAAGGCGCGTGACCATAAGTCTGAATTGGCTTGTCGGCCCATTCGCCCGTGAGGCCAAGCTGGCCCCAAGTGCGGATGTTCTGATCGGCGCCGCGCTCTGCCTTGACCATCCATTTGAAACCGCTCAAGCCGCCGTTACGCTCGGCGCCGAAAATGCCGTCGAGCTGTTTCATCGTCAAACGCGCTATCGGATTGTCCCGATGGACATACACCACAAGGCCGGGTGAGCGGCCATCCACGTCGAAGGTGCCGGACGCTACCGTCACCGATGTCGCATGGTAGCCGAACGTCTCAAAAAAAGAGAGCGTCTCGGTAATGGCCGGCTCGCCGCCATCCGCACCGAGATCGGCAACGCCCGTCACCAGCGCGGGAAACGCGGCGTCGCTGGTCGGCAGAACATCGTTGAATGTCACATCCGGGTGATATCTTCGAAAGCCATCTTCCCAAACTTTCAAAAGGCCGCCAAAGCCAAAACCGTAGTTGCGAATGGTGCCGGAAACGTGCTGCACAGACTCGTATGTTGGTATCTGCCCCAGGTCGGCCTGCTGCGCGCACGCAGGCGCGGCAATCAGCGTCGCGACCGTCGACAGACACAGCGGGCTAAACAGGCTAAAGAGGCGCAAACTGGACAGCAAGCGATCAGAAACAAACTGGCGGCAGTGGGTAGATTGCATGGGCATGTTGGTATGCATTAAATGAAAAAGCGGGGAGCCGGCGCATCTTCGCGGGGCCTTCAAAAAATCAGTCAAGCTTCTTCAACTGTTCCTTGGCCGCCTCGGCAGTCAAAGGCAAGTATTTGCCATCACGCTGAATCGCGCTCTGCCCTTCACGGCTGAGTACGTAACGAAGGAACTCCTTTACCTTCGGATCGATTGGCTTCCCCTTATCGCGTTTGAGGTAATAATACACATCGCGAATTAATGGGTAGGTCCGGTTTTGAACATTGTCGATATTGAGCGCAACAAATTTCCCGTCCTGTCCGGCGAGGGCCAGCGCTTTGGTCTGCGGCGTCACAAACGGCATGGCCGCGTATGCGATTCCAAAACGGTCGTCGCTGAGATCCTTCATCATCAGTTCGCCGGCCGGTGTCAAGGAGCCATCATGCTTCAGCCCAGCCATGTTCGAATACATCTTCAGGTTTTCATTCCATTTGCCTGAACCCTTGAGAACCTTCTTGTCGATTTCGTCAGCGAAGTGATACTTGAAATTGAATCCATAGACGTGGATAGGCTTGTCTGCCCACTCCCCAGTCAGACCGAGCTGGCCCCAAGTGCGAATGTTCTTTTCTGGTCCGCGCGCGACCGAGGTTTTCCAGTCCAGCCCGTCCCAGCCACCACTGCGTTCGGACCCGAGAATGCCATCCAGTTGCGCCATCGTCAGCTTGGACAAGGGATTATCCTTATGCACAAATGCTCCCAGCGCAAAAGTCCAGCCGCGCACGTCATAGGAACCCGTCGCCATGACGATTTCGACAATTTCCGTGCCTTCTGCATCATTTGGCTTCGCACCCTCGCGCTCGAATCCTTTTAGCTCGTCCCACAGGGCTTGGCGCCCGAGCGGGGCGAGATCAGCAACGCCGGCTATGAGGCCAGGAAAGGCCACCGCCGAACTTGCGAGGTTGTCGGCGAATTTCACACCCGGTTGGAATTTCTGGAATTGATCTTCCCACACTGCCATAAGGCCGCTATCTTTTAGATAATTGTCGCCCCATTGCCGGATCGTACCGGTGACCTGCTGCTGCGGCGTGTACGCGGGCAGACCATTCAGGTCGAACTTCTTGATGTAATACACCTTCGATGAACGATTCTTGGTGCCGATCGCCCTCGCCTTGGAAAGAGCCGCGGCATCGGTTGTCGCTTTGGCGCTCTCTTGCGCTGATGCAATATGCAGCGGAGCTGCAAAACATGCCGTGAGGGTCAAGGCAACAAGGGTGCGCATCCCCGTCATGCGCGATGCAAGGAGTGTAGGATTTAGCTTGTTCATTTAGACTTTTATTCCAGAGAGGTGGACTTTTTTCCTGTTTCGTCGAGCTTTTTCAGTTGTGCGCGGACAACTTCCGCCGTCAACGGCAAATATTTTCCATCGCGTTGGACCGCATCTTGTCCCTCACGACTAAGGACATACCTGAGAAATTCGCGAACCAGAGGATCAATTTTTTTACCCGGAGCGCGATTCACGTAGTAGTACACGTGGCGTGACAGCGGATAGGAGCCGTCCTGCACGGTATCGAGCGTCGCGGCCACGTAGGGCCCCGCTTCCGTAGCGGCCAGGGCGAGCGCCTTTACCCGCGCCGTGCCGTAAAGTTTCCCCGTGTACGTAATGCCGTATGGATCCTTGCCGACCTCGGCGGCCAGCAACTTGCCGGCACTGATCAACGCACTCCCGTCCGGCAGGGCCTCGTTGCTGTATTCCTTTAATTTTTCATTCCACTTGTAGCCGCCTTGCATCACATTTTCCGCAAAGTCGCGCGGAAAATGATAGTTCAAGTTATAGGCGTACACGTGAATCGGTTGATCTGCCCATTTTCCCGTCAGTCCGAGTTGCCCCCACGTGCGAATGTTTTTTTCCGGCCCGCGCGCCACAGTGGAATCCCATTTGTTGTCGGTCCAGCCGCCATCTCGCTCCGCGCCAAAGATGCCGTCAAGTTGTTCGAGCGTCAACTTCGAAATGGGATTGTCTTTATGCACAAATGCATTCAATGCAAAGGTCCAGCCGGCGACATCATACGATCCTGTCGCCATCGCGATTTCGACGGGGGAACTGTTGAAGACGCGTTGATACGCCTGCAGCTCGTCCCAAGTGGGCTTGCGCCCCATGGGAGCGAGGTCTGCCTGCTTGGTATATAAGCCGGCCATCGCGATGAAGGTACTCTTCAGGTTGTCAGCGAACTTGACGTCTGGATGGTATTTGCGAAAGCCGTCTTCCAGATACCGTCCAAGCATGCTGTCGGCTAGATAGTTCGAGCCCCACTGCCGGATGGTGCCGCTCAGCTTGCCGTCAGGTTTGTACTCCGGCAGTCCACTCAGGTCGAACTTCTTCGTGTAGTGCACCAGGTGCGCTTTGTCCTGGATCCCGCGCGCACGCGCATGCTGAAGTTCGAGCGGATCGAACGATCCCGTTCCGCCAAAGGCGACACCCGCTGTCTGCGGCCACGCCGACGTCGTACCCAAAAACAATGTCGCCGTAGCGGAGATCAAAAAAATTCGCTTCACGATGTCGCCCTCTCAGTCTAGCTTCTTGATCTGTTCGCGAACTTCCTCGGCGGTCAATGGCAGGTATTTGCCGTCCTTCATTACCAACTCTTGTCCTTGCTTGCTGAGGATAAAACGCATGAATTCCTTCACCTTGGGATCCATCGGTTTCTCTGAGTGCACATAGGCGTAAATATCACGATACAGTGGATAGGTTCGATTCTGCACGTTTTCAATGGTGAGTTTGACGAAGGGCGCGCCCTCTTTCGCCGCCAGCGCAAGAGGCTTGCTACCTGGTGTGCGGTGCGGAATACCCGTATACGCGATGCCGTATTTATCTTTTTCGAGATCCGCCATGAAAAGGTCGCCGGCAAGTGCCAGCGTGCCATCTGGCCGCGCGGCATTCACATATTCCTTGATCTGCTCGTTCCACTTGGTGCTGCCGCCCAAGACTTTCTTGGATATCTCGTCCGGGAAGTGAAATTGGGGCGTGTAGCCGTACACATGAATCGGCTTGTCTGCCCACTCACCGGTTAGGCCCAACTGGCCCCAGGTACGGATGTTTTTTTCCGGCCCGCGGGCAACCGATGTATCCCACTCCAAACCTTTCCAGCCGCCCGTACGCTGTGCACCGAAAATGCCGTCCAGTTGCTGCAATGTCAGCTTGGATAGCGGATTGTCCTTGTTCACAAAGACGCCGAGTGCAAAGGTCCAGCCCGGCACGTTGTACGAACCCGTCGCAATGGTCATCTCCAGCGGTTTACTAGCGAACTGGCGCTGATACCCCTGCAGTTCATCCCACAAGACGGCGCGGCCCATCTGCCCGATGTCGGCGGCCCCCGTGATCAGACCTGGAAACGCGTTGACGCTGGAGCTGAGATTGTCTTTGAAATCGACTTCCGGCTGATATTTTCGGAACGCATCTTCCCACAGCTTTCCCAGCGTGCTATCGGCAAGGTAGTTGTTGCCCCATTGGCGAATCGTGCCTTTGACGCGCCGCAAAGGCGTGTAGTCCGGCAAGCCGCTCAGGTCGAACTTTTGCGTGTACCAAACCTTGTGGCCCTTCGAGGTAACCGATTTCACGCGCGCTTGCTGCATTTCCAGCGGATCGAAAGACTTGATTTGCGCGTGGACGGTCATGCCGACGCTGACGGTGATGAGCGCCACACCCAGATGAATCAAGCGATGCTGTACCCGATGCGTTGCTTTCATTGTCTTCTCCAATTTATTGTTGTGGTAACTTGCATCATGCAGGGGGACCGACATCGAACCAGGGCGATTGCCTCCGCTATTCGTGCTCTAGCATTACATCGATCGATCGTAGGCGCGAAAGGTGAATCGAACCTGAATCTTTACTGACGCAACCTTTATCTTCCATGCACCGCATCCCGCGCCATCCGGGGCGAATCTTGAATGACGATCAGGCTCCATTAACGTCGCCTCATATGGTGTGGATGCAATATGGCAACAATTAAGCGTCGGGTGACGATTTGAAAAATTCAGCGAAACAGTTGCGGCGGGATTAGCAACAGTTCATGGACCCCAACTTCCACCTTTGGTGCAACCCGATTTTCCAGAAGTGCAAATACCTTTTCTCGCAACGGCAGGTCCATGTACAGATACGGCGACATCTTAAATTCTTCGGGATGGGATCGCGAGCCTTGAGGTCAAATTCCATCTTCGAAATATCGATTTCCTATTTGAAACAATGGATTACTGCGCCGCAATAAAATGATCGCTTCATGGCTCAGCAAGGTCGTCTAAGACAATGTGTTGACCTTGTTCCATTTACTGCTTCCTGGCGGGAAATGACTGACCGGCCGCGGACAAAATCGCCGGCGGCAGGCATGCTCTTCTTCAGTCTGTCTTACTTGATCGCTATCGCGGCCGGCACGACGTCAAACCGCAACACGGCCGCGCCAGTCTTGCCTTCTCCAGGCGAGATGGCAGCATAGAGACGATTCAAGTCCGGTACGAAAATAGCTGTCTTGGCTCCCTTGGCAGATGAGACATGGGAGAGTTCCTCATAATGATCGGCATCTTTCTGCTGAAATACACTGATAAAGTCGTCGCCGGCCAGGTAGATGCGGCGGTTGATCTTATCGAAGATCGCTTCATTGGTACGATCCGGCGCAGCAAAGCTGGCGATCGAGGCCCCCGTTTTGGTATTGATGATGACCAACTTGAAAGGCTTGCGCGTGACAACAAAAAGCCGCTGATTTGCTTCATCAAACGCCATGGCCGCGTTCATTGCACCCTCCTTTACTGGCCAAGTATTGACGACCGAAAATTTTTCCTTGTCGACTACCGCAACATAATTCTTGCCGGTCACATTGATGTAAAGATACTTTCCTTTTTGCTCAATGGCCATCGCCTCGACCTTGTCCGTATCAAATTTCAATTCGCCTAATTTCTTGCCAGTGACCGGATCGACCTTCGCAAGAAAGGACTCCGCCATATTCGCATTCTTGCCACCAGTCACGACATACATTCGCTTACCGCTGACGTCATAGCCCATTGAGTCGGCCCCCGGTGCAAGCTTGATCGTATCGATAACCTTGTAGGTCGTCGCATTGAACACCTTGCTAAATCCCGCACCGCTGTCGGTGACGATCAGGCGATTTTTCTCCGCCAAATACAAGATGCCGTGCGGCGATTCAACTCCTTTGATGGTCTTCAGATGTTTGCCAGTGACTAAATCGAACACCTCCAGCGTGCCGTGGTCCTCGGCTGCAAGAAAAAGACGGTTGCCTTTGACGTCGACTGCAAAATGATCGAAGTCGCCGGTGTACCCTGGCAATTCCGTGCTGCCATGAAGACGGAGGGATTCCGTACCGCCATGCAGATGAAGCGATGCTGCGGCAACCGATGGCGGGGCGGCAGAGGCAGTTGGCTTAGCGGCGGACTGTGCCTGCGCGGCCAGGGAAAAAAGCAAAGTGCATGTAAAGATTGCAAAATTTCGTATGGACATCGATGTGTCTCCTTTAAAAAGTGCTCCTGCAACGCAATGGCGAATGCTGGCATTGGGTTTTTAACAAATGCAGACGTGAAATATCGGAATTGCGGAAAAGCTCTAACATCCTGGTTATTCTAACTTTGGCCGCAGCCATAATTAGGCAGTGCGAGCCACAATTGGGCAGTGGGCGAAGACGTTTCCTGGAGATTGGCGGCCGGCCGTAAAGTCAATGCAATCATCGCCGTGGCGAAGATTGCGGACAAAGCCACGCACGGCAAACACCGGTAGTATTCACAAGAACGAATGCAATTAGCCTTATAGGCACGGCCTCATTCACATCCTCTTCAAGCTGCCGATGAATTTCTTTCGTCGGTGTCGCCGGTTCAATTTGTTTTATTTCATCTGGGACAGTGCAAGCAACGACAGTGTCACCATGATTGCACCACCAATGCGTGTTGCAATCTGGGCAAATGGCATCAATTGCATGCGGTTAGCCGCCGTTAAGATCGCCACATCGCCAGTGCCGCCTTGACCGCTATGGCAGGCGTTCACAATCGCCGTCTCGATCGGATACATTTTTAGCCAGCGGCCGACTACAAAACCTGTTGCCATCAGGGTGGCAACCGTCGACACAATGGTGATGAGATTAACGACGTTGAAAGCCGCAACCAGTTTGTCCCATGGCGTCAAGGAAGCACCGATTGCAAATAGCAATGGGTAAGTCACCGCCGTGGAAAAGAACTTGTAGACGACGAAGGAACCTTGCTGCAACTGCGGCGACACCGCCCGCGACAGCTTGAAAATGACGGCGACAAATAGCATGGCAACCGGCGCCGGAAACCCGAATATCCGAAAGCACATCAAACCAACCATGTAAAGTGAAATAGCAGTAATCCCTGCCGCTGCAATATGACCAATATCCATTTGGTCGGTGATTTTCTCTTCGTCTGGCTGCATTTCATCATGTTCGCCCGGTTGCAATCGTCCTTCACCCGTCAATTTCGGATATTTCTTGCCAAGAGAGTTCAACATTCCGGCAAATAAGATCGCTGTCAGGCTTCCCAACATCACCGGCGGCAAAACTTGCGCAAAAATGTCGCCCTGTCCCTGATGCAAGATTCCCGCATAGCCAATTGAGAGCGGAATGGCACCTTCGCCAACACCCCCCGCCATGATCGGTGCGACAATGTAGAAAAAAGTGTGGAACGCGCCTAGGCCCAGCAAGGTGCCGACAAGAGTGCCGACAATGGCGGCCACAACCGAACCGATGGCAAGTGGGATAAAAATCTTAATGAAACCTTTAATCAGCACTGTTCTATCCATGCTCAGAACACTACCGACGATGATTGAAGCAATGAACAAATAAAGAAAATTGGTCGACTTGGTGAAATCCACGACGTTTTTTAAAACGACGTCCGGCAATAAGTGACTAAATGCCAGATAGGATGGAATGAAGGTGGCGAAAATTGCGGCAGCACCGAAATTACGGATAAAGGGCAGACGCTTGCCAAATTCCGCGCACGTGAATCCGCCTACGCACAGGATAGCAATCGAGACGGAAATATCGGTCGGTACCTTGCCACTGATGACGAAGCCTACGATCAGCGCGAGCAGCAGAAAATAGATAGGTATTGGCACGATACCGATGCGAATTTCCATCAATTTCCACCAAGCATGCGGCCAGAATTCATGAGAAACTTCGTTCTTGCCCGGCATGAGCTGTTTGGCAGGTATCGCTTTCATAGTTTTCTCCTTTTCCTTCATTTTTTTTGGCTCACTAGTGTCTCAATATATTTATTTCTGAAACGAAAAACCAGCTGTTCGCTTATTTCCAGTGCAGCTTTACATTTCGTAAATTGCAATGAGTCCGCTCCGGCAGACCATAGTTTTCTTGCCGTTTCGCTCGCGCCTTTGATTATCGTGAGTAGGTCAATACGCTGAACGTGTTGGGGAGAAAACGTGTTTTTGGCGTGCCCCCGCCTTCGTATTTATTGACGTACTGCGCATTCACCAAATAAATTTTTCCGGTCTTTTCATCGAGTACACCAGTACGCGCCATCGGGCGGGTCCCAATGGTCTCAGTCAGGAGGTACTCATTGGCGGAGTTTTGCTTAATTACCGTCATGCTGCCGTCCTCACCATTTGCCGTGATAATTGACTTCGATTTTGTGTCGTACATCACCTCATCGACACCGCGCCCGATTGGAAGCTTGGCGATCTGCTCACCTGACACCGCATCGAGCACAGCTAGCGCCGGCAACGAACTGCCTTTGCCTCGACAGCCGACGAAGATGCGCTTGTTAACATTGTCCATCTCCAGCGCGGTGGGCATCGTGCAGTCGTTGAGTGGAAACGTTGCGACAACTTGCATTGCTTTGGTATCGATCTTGACAATGGCGGCTTTGTCACGTAGCGGTAGGTAGATGTTTCCGGCATAGTCAGGGCGAGGCGCATCGACCTTGGTGCTGTCCACCAAGACGGAGCCGATGGGTTTGCCGGACTTGCCATCGAAGAACAACACAGGAGTGCGCTTCGCTGTCTCATCCGCTTCACCTACCATTGCGAAGCGCTTGGTTAGGTCGCTAAAGGTGGCACCGTCGAATCCCTCGGTAGCGCTCTTGTAACGGGAAAGTGTTTTTAAAGTTGAAACCTGGAATACAACAACATAGCCATCAGTGGTACCGGCAATGCCGATGTCAAACTCGGGTGCCAATGTAGAAGTATTGGCGCCGATCGAATTTTCCATAGTCTTGATGATGGTGCCGCTCTTGATATCATAGACATGCAGACCGTCCTTGCGGTGGGCGATAAATATGTGCTCACGCTTTTGGTCCAAGGAGTTGTAATCCCATCCCGTGTCGCTACTTGGGATCGTCACAACTTTTTCCAAATGATAGCTGCCGCCATCGGCCGCCAGGGCGGCATGGGAGCATATAAAAGAGGCACTTACCAGGCTGGCCAGACTAGCTTGGAGGACACGATGAAGGCGCGGTGAATGGCGTATGTCAAACATTTTATTTCTTTCATATTAACTGATTTTATTAACCACAAAAAAGTTACCAAATCAGCCACAGTGGCCGCCATCACCCGGGGGCTAGGAATATATTCGACAGCGGCTATTTTAATGGCGTCAATTGCTTAAAGATATTTGCAATCCCAATGTAACGCTTGCAGATAACGGGGCCGGCAGGGTGTCTGAGTCTGTACACATATTATTTGACCGGCCTGAAAGTAACCTGAAAGTAAACTAAAAGTAACCTGAAGCAGTTGGAAATCTCCGTTCCCCGGTCGAGACAAAAAGTCCAAAACGAGCGGGTGTATAGGCCAACACTTTCTGAGCCCTCCGGCACAGCCGGACGGTTTATCTTATAAAATTAGGGGTGGCAACAAAGCGAAGCGCAAATTGGTCATGGAACGTAACACCGGCCGGAAGAATGCGCCAGCCACCATCGCAACCTGCCGTCTCTGGACCTCTTTCCACAAATCATCCGCTCGGGTGAACAATTTTCTACTTGGCGGGATCGAACAAGCTGGCAAGATTCGGAATCTTCTTTTGCAACCCGTCACGTATCTCCGTTGCCGCCCTCAAAAAGTACAAATCGGACTTCCCGCTATTCGCAGGGTTTTTGAACGCCAAAACGAGCAAGCCGATATTTTCGCCAGCAGCATCACGCAGCGGAAGCATCGGAACGTATTTTTTGACTACATCCTTGGTACGGTGCCATCTTGAATCGAGGATAGTAATGCCTGTTTCGATGATCATGATGTCGTCTGGATCGTCTGGATTACCAATACGATCCTGGTATGACCCGGGAAACATGGATGCTCCGGCAAACATCGTGTACGTCTTGGGTGCAGCTCCTACTGGAACGCCGTGGAAGGTGACGCTGATCAGTTCGGGATGCTTGGCCATGATTTCGTCGACTAACACTTGCGCATTAATCTTGTATGCCGGCGGGGTCCAGTTCTTTGCATGGGCGGCGGGTGCGACGGACTCCGCTGCCGACAGCGACGAAGCGCAGAGGATAGACGAGGTGCCGAGGACGGCTACAAGCACGATTTTTGACAATGTTTTCATGGTTTCCTTTAAAGCCTACAACAAGGCTATCTCCAACTTATTTATCGAGGGTAAAGCCATCACAAATACGGAGCTCATCGTAAGCTCCGCACATTAAACGAAGATGAATTGATGCTGAATTTTAATTCAGAAAGCCGCTATTCGCCCCTTCACCATTGGAATGCGCGGCCTGCGGTTCTGAAAATTTTACGAGCTTACAATATTGTGCAACATTCATAATTCCCGTTGCGCCCAAGTTCTATCGCATGTAACTATTTTTTAGCCCCCTTTTAGCCGGGGTACGACCTCTAAAAAATATTGCCCTTTGCTGTGATTATTGAAAGTTGGCGATTTATTTTGGCGCCATTTTCTTGGCAAGTTCAAGTTAAAAATCAATCTTTACATTCGCCTTTATATCGCGCACCATCCCCGCCCCCAGTGCCGTAGCCGTAGCTGAGGCCCAATAAGATTTGTCAAGCAGATTATCGACGGTCAGTTGGAAAACAGCCTTGTGTCCGGATACCTTCGTCCGATAAATGGCGCCGGCATTAAACAAGGTAAATCCTGGCACCTGCCCTTGTTGCTCAGTCCCAACAAAGCGCATCCCTACGTAATTTGCTCCGGTTGAAAACGACAAGCCCGGAACCGACTGCAAATTGTGAGTAATATTAAGATTGCCGGACACGCTAGGAATGTTTTCCGGGCTCTTACCGTATGCCAATTTATCGTTAACGGTTTCTTGCGCCGCCTTTAGATATTGTCCCGCACCATCGAGCGACCACCATGGATTGAAGTCTATATGGATGGTCGATTCGAGTCCCTTGAAATTGAGGTTGCCATCCCCCCCAAATATATTGGTAGTCGGATTCAACGATGCGTTAGATTGCGTCAGATTGAAATACGCGAGGTTCGCCGAAATACCCTTGAAATAGGAGCTGCGTATCCCGATTTCCTTTTGCACTGACATCGACTCTGCCAAAATCTGAAACGAATTCACAGCCTGTTGCGGCGCTTGAGCACCGTCCTCCAGGCCTTTCATATAGCTCGTATACGCAGTTGTTCTTGGGGCAAAGTCGTACATAAATCCAAGTGCCGGTGTCACCACCGTGTTTGTGGCAATCACATGCGGGCCGTTGGGAATGGCGACATCGTTGGCTGTGTCCTTGGTTTGCCGAAGTCCAACCAACGCCCTCCAGTCAGCGCCCAATTGCAGGTTGTCATAGGTATAGATACCTATGTCCTTCGGGTCTTGCGGCTTGAAAGTCTGGGCCGTTGCCGCAAAAACTGGCGCGGCAATCACGATCGGCGCGAAGATATTCTGTGGCGTGTTGATGGTGTTGGTGTTGGATGGCCCATTGAAAAACCTTTCCGATGACGAGATCCCGAAGGTCAGCTCATGTTTCAAGAAACCGGTGTCGACCTTGCCTTGCAACTCGACTCTGCCAAAGGTGTTGACATATTCCTGATCATGAAACCCAACAATATTTTCAGTGGCCGCCCCAGTAATTAAATTGTAATTGAGCAGACGAGCTTGTATGCGGTCACGTGACGAGGTGGAGCGCCCCGCTTCAGCCAAGACGCCCCAGCTATTTGTGAGATCGTAATTGGCCCGAAAATCGACGTTGGTCGTGACCGGCGTATATACATCCCACGGTCCAGATGCCAATAGCCTGGGATCAGGCATACGCGGTATTGCATAGGCTCCGGTGATGCCTTTCGCAGTGTTAGCGCCAATTAGTGTAGGCGTAATGTTGGCTTGTTCAACCACATGGCGTTCATACTGCTCGAGATCCATCTGAAAGCGAAGCTTGTCGGTGGCCCTCCAATCGGTCGCGAGGCTGCCGAAACTCGCACGGCCGGTACCGCCGTCGATACCATTTTCTACATGAGTCGCAGACAGATTGGCGCGCACACCAAATTGCTTTTCATCACCAAATTGACGTCCAATATCGAAAGCTGTCCCGTATTGCCCAAATGAGGTTCCGTAAAACGCGGCACGGGTAACGTCCACGTCCCCTGCACGCTTTGTGACCAAATCAACAACGCCACCAGGGGAGGCGATACCGAAAAAGAGAGCATTGGCCCCCTTCAGAACTTTGAGGTCTTCCTTGTTTTCTTTCGGCGTCGTAATAACCCCCGCTACAGGCAACCCGCCGTTGAGGCGATAACTTGAAAAAAGGTTGAGCTTGACGCCGCGAATGCTGATACTGGCATTTTCAGCGGCTTTTGCATTTTGACTCGAAATACCCGCCACATTTTTCAGCGCATCGGAAGCATCGTCCGGATTCATGGCCTCAATCGCGCTGTGAGGCACCACGGTTATTGTCAAAGGGAGCGCACTCACATTGGGGACATCCCCTTTTTCTACGATTTTTTCATCCGCATCGTCCATCTGAGCCGCTTCGGTTTGTGCGTGCGCCAGGTTTGTCAGGCACAACGGCAGCCCCACAAAGATGACGGATGCAAGCTTAAAATTCGACAACATGAGTCTGTCTCCTAAAGTTAGCCCCTTATTAAAATGCGAGGCATTGATGTATGCTGCGCGATTTCGTTCTTTTGAGCCGGCCGTGTCCTCGCGCCGTTACAGATTAGTTACATTGGATTAAAATAACCTGAATAATTATTCAATTTGAAATGTTTTTTTAAAAAATCATTTTTTTCAAGCTCGATAGGCGTTTCATGTGATGTAGGGGTTTGGCCGGTTACGCTTGCCAAGCGCACGAGCGCCGTCTAGAGCAGAAGTGCGCTGACTTCATCATATGCAGGACGCAACCTTCTAGACCCATTTCACTCTTTTTTGACCAGACAATCCATTTGCCTGGTTTGCTAACTCATAAACTATGGAATCGGCTTAGCTTGCCTACTCGGCCCTCTCTCATTGAGTATCGAAGATTGACCTAAAGATCCAGAAGCGGCATCGGGCTGCGCGCACGCGAGCGACACCGCAAGCACTGATCAAGCAAGGCGGGAATGTCGATCAGCTAGGTGGCAGTGCCATCCCCAAAGTGGCGTGTATTTTGTAAGGAAGCCTCTCCCTTACTTTTTCTTTGCATCAACACCGGGAACCCGTGAATTGACGGCTTGCTTTGACATTTCGACTGAAACCTAGCACGGGGTCGGCGATCAATTCAATTTTTTTGCCTCTTCCGTCGCAAACGGTTCAATGATCGGCAGGTAGCCGCCACCGTCACGCAAAATTGCTTCTTGCCCATCCCGGCTAAGGACATACCGAAGGAATTCTTTCAGCTTAGGATCTGCCGGTTCGCCAGGCTTACGATTCAGGAACATCGTGATTTTCCGCGTCAAGGGATAGCTGTGGTTGATCACGTTCTCCTTCGTCGGCGCAACGTATGGAGCACCGTTACGCACTCCAAGTGCGAGCGGTTTCACCTCGGGATTGTGGTACAGCAGTCCGGCGTAACCGATCGCCAAGGGATCTTTTGACATTGCGTCAACCAGCGCTTGACCGCCGTCGGTCACGCCGCCCTTCGAGCCGGGTTGATCTGGAAATTCACGAAGAGATGGATTCCATTTTCGCCGGCCGTCGAACACAACGTCTTCAAAAAATTCGGCAAAGCCGCGGGCGATCGGCAAGCCATATAGATGAATGGGCTTGTCTTTCCATTTCCCGCGCGCACCCAAATCTCCCCATGTGCGAGCACGCCGCATCCCTGGCCGGCTCCCCGCGCCGAATGCGGCATCGAGCTGCCGCAGGGTCAGCTTAATTAACGGATTGTCCTTGTGCACAAACACGACCACGGCATAACCCCGGTTGCGTACATCGAAGCTGCCCGTCACGACGTCGACCCCAGTCGGCGCATAGCCGAACACCTCCTTGAATGCACTGATCTCGTTGGGCCAGATTTCTCGGCCCATCAACGCGAGATCTCCGACACCGGTATAGAGTGCGCCAATGGCGGGCGCGGTCCCTACCAGCTTGTTGTCAAACTGAATATCTGGATGATATTTTTTGAATCCGGCTTCCCAGTCCTTGACCACCGACCCGATAAAGTCCTGCTTCGTGTTGTCATAGGCGCCATGACCCCAAATGCGAATAACGCCGGCGACCGGCTGCGCAGACGGCACATAAGCGGCGGCTAGGTCCGGCGATTTTGCATGGGCGTTGCACGACAGGGTCAGCACGCCCAGCATGAGACACAACGCGCGGCTCTTAAATTGATCTACTTTCATTTTGTTCTCCCAGTCAATTTAGTCGATCGAGCTGCGCTTGCGCATCCGCAGGGCTTAAGGGAATGTAGGCTGCATCGCGGGCGATTTCGGCCTGGCCGTCTCGGCTAAGCACGTACCGCAAGAATTCCTTGGTGCGCGCTTCGACCGGTTTTCCGGGTTCGCGGTTGAGCACCATCGTGATGACGCGCGCAAGCGGATAGGTGTGCGCCGCGACGCTTTCTTTCGTCAGCGGGACGAACGGCCCCTCCTCCGCCGCGGATAACGCGAGCGGCTTGACTTGATCACTCGTTTCTCTTAACGGCATGTAGGCAATGCCAGCCGGGTCCCGCGCAAGCAACGCGGCAATCTTGTGGTCGGTAGCGATTTCCTGATAGTCCGGGTTCCATTTGTAACTGCCTTTCAACACAGTGGCGCGCATAAACATTGCCGGTATGCTGTCGACGGTCGGCCCATACACATGGATCGGTCTGTCCTTCCATGCTCCAGTCAACCCAAGATTGCCCCAGGTTCGGATGCTCTTTTCTCCGCGCCATTGTTCGGCGCCTAATATTTCCCGCAGTTGTGTCAAGGTGATCTGAGCAATCGGATTGTCCCGGTGAACCATGATGGCCAGATTGGCACCCGGGCGATCGGTGTTTAGGCCGGCGTTGGCGATGTCGACGCTAAATGCCGGATGGTGATATACCCACTCGAAAGCCATCCGCTCAACCGGCGCTCTCATTTCGCGTGCCATGAAGGCCAGATCGGCAACGCCGCTATAAATGCCCGCCAATGTCGAGTCCGGACCATGCAAGGTCGACGTCAGCCGCAGCTTGGGATGGAACTGACGGAACCCCACCGCCCAACGGTTAAGTAGAGGCCCATCGGACGGACTGCCCCAGATGCGCAGTTCACCTTCAAGCTCTTGAACCGGATGATACGCGGGCAGCGCGCTGGGAACGTCTGCATGTGCGCGCCCCCATACCAATAGTGCATAGAATAGAACGATGACGGCTTTTTTTGTCATGGTGTAAATGTCAAAGAATAGAAATCCAAGGGTGACTTAACCAACGTCAGTCGGTCAACCCGCGTTGCGCGCTCAGGCGACCGAGTGCGAACGAATATAGATCTGCAACCTTTACCAAACCTGAACGCGTACCACCCTAACGTGCAGGCGGCGCGAATGGGCGCCCTCTTTCGTTTAGGCGAAACGATTCCGCTGACATTTTGATGCCGTAATGAAAGAGCTACAGCGTGAAATAAGGGGCACTAGAAATGGATCGTGCGTCCGCGGTCCGTCGCAGGGCAAGATTTTGCCGCTATAGCACGATCTGCGACCCCAAGATAGAACGCCGCGTCAACGCCGATCAAACCGGGCGCTAAATCTCCGTCTGTCCGCGGCGCGCCATCAAGCAGGGGAAATAGGCTCTTAGCAACATATGAACGGCACTAGCCTCGGTTGAGCCAGACTGCACAGGCTTTCAATCTGTATAATATTCCTGGCAAAGAATGGGAGAAATATGAATCGATTGTGGAGTCCGTGTATTCGTGAACTGACACCGTATGTGCCAGGCGAGCAGCCCAGCATCTCGAAGCTGATCAAGCTCAATACCAATGAAAACCCGTATGGACCATCGCCGTCGGTGCTCACGGCGCTAAATGGTGAAGTAGGCAGCAGTTTGCGCCTCTACCCTGACCCTGATGCCGCGAAGCTCAAGCAGGCGATCGCGTCCTATTATCACGTCGCGCCATCCGAAGTCTTCGTCGGAAACGGCTCCGATGAAGTCCTGGCCCATGCATTTCATGCCTTCTTTATCCAGGACCAGCCGATCTTGTTTCCGGACATAACGTACAGCTTCTATGCCGTCTATTGCCGGCTGTACGGTATTTCCTTCACTACCGTAGCCCTCGATTCGGACATGGGGATTCGGGTTGGCGACTATCAAAGGCCGTGCGGCGGCATCGTCTTTGCCAATCCGAATGCGCCGACGGGCATTGCCCTACCCCTGTC
Source organism: Janthinobacterium sp. (assembly GCA_003133225.1). Taxonomy (GTDB): domain Bacteria; phylum Pseudomonadota; class Gammaproteobacteria; order Burkholderiales; family Burkholderiaceae_D; genus Janthinobacterium. The sequence continues at coordinate 118,747 of PKWL01000112.1, read as the reverse complement.
GGAAATTGAAAAAATCGTGCGCGCCCACCCCGACCGGGTGGTCTTGGTCGACGAAGCCTATGTCGACTTTGGGGCTCAAACTGCCATACCGCTGGTTCAAAAGTATCCGAACCTGCTGCTGGTCCAAACGTTCTCTAAATCGCGCTCGCTAGCTGGCTTGCGGGTCGGCTTTGCGGTAGGCCACGCAGCGCTTATCGAAGGATTGGAACGGGTGAAGAACAGCTTTAACGCCTATCCCTTGGACCGGCTCGCGATCGCTGGCGCCGTGGCGGCGATGGAAGACGAGGACTATTTTCAGGAGAAACGGGCTCTGCTGATGCAAACGCGCGACAAGTTGGCCAGGCAACTCGATGCCATGGGATTTCAAGTCTGTCCGTCGACCACCAATTTCCTGTTCGTGCGTCACCCCGATTACGAAGCGACCAGCTTGATGTCTGCGCTGCGCGCCCGCGCCATATTGGTGCGGCACTTCCGCCAGCCGGGAATTGAGAATTACCTTCGCATCAGCATCGGCACGGAAGCCGAATGCGCAAGTTTGGAATTGGCGCTGGCCGCCATCCTCGCTGCTGCCTGATTCTTGCACCTGAGCTGGCAGCGGCGCACGGCCCGTGCGGTTGGGGCAGCCAGCTGCTGAAGGCAGCTGGGCACGAACTTGCAGCTGCGGGCTGCGGCGCGGGCGATCAACGCCATTTCACTTTTCGCAAAAACTGAAGGCGCCGCCGACCGTTCCCAAATCGGCTGCAAATCTCGAATTAAGCCATAAACCCAGGCCATCTTCCTGTTTTGCTATACGTAAATAGTAACGATAATGGTTCGTCGCCATATGCGGAGCACACGCAGGAACGAGTCGCATAGCGCCGCGCGCAAGCGTGCTGTCTGAAATATAGAAATCGCCTTTCCTTCCGGAATTCGGTGGATGATCGAAAAGGAACAAAATGCTGAACGAACGCGAAATTGAGAGTTGCTACCTGGGCCAATTCATCCCGCTGCACTACCATCACAATATGCTGATGGACCAAAATCGGATGCTCGGGTTCAAAGCTGCGATTGACTATGCCGTGAAACCGGGCGCCAAGGTGCTCGAACTGGGCGGTGGCACGGGCGTCCTGTCCTGGTTCGCGGCCGCCAAAGCGGAAAAAGTCTGGTGCGTCGAATTTAATCCCGACATGGTCAAAGAAGCGCGCAAGATGTTGGCGCAAAACCGTAACGGACACAAGGTCGAAGTGGTGCATGCCGACGCCTTCGAATATCTGCCGCCGGAACCGGTCGATGTTGTTATCTGCGAGATGATTCACGTTGGCATGCTGCGCGAGAAACAAGTGGAAGTCATCGAATCATTCAAACAGCGTTATCTGCAGCGCTTCGGCGGACCCTTGCCGCTTTTCCTGCCAGAAGCCGTCATCATGGCGGTCCAGCCTATGCGCCAGGAATACGACTTTGAAGGGTTTTATGCGCCCATCGTTCAGTTCCAGGAGAATACCGCTATTTACCCTGGCACCGTGGAATTGGCGCCACCTGCCATCTATAGCGTCATCGACTTCAGCCAGCCGACTGATTTGACCTTTGCTTTCGACGCCTCCTTCGTCATCGAGCGCAACAGCACCGTCAACGCGATGCGCTTCGTGACCAAAAATATCCTAGCCGTCGTCAGTGAGCGCTCGACCACGATCGACTGGCTCAATCACTACATGACTCTTCCTTTGGAAAACCCTGTTAAAGCAAAGGCCGGCGACGTGTTGCAAGTGAGCTTCCAATACCGGGCCGGTGGATCGATTCCTTCACTGCAAGCAGCGTTGCGTGCTGGCATCGTCAATGACACCGTACTGCAACCGGTGCTGCAGGTGCCGGCCTACGCTTGACATCAGCTCCGGCAACGCCGCGGACCGTCTGCAACGGGATGCGGCTCGAAAAACTCCCGCATTCGGTGCAGTAAGACGATCGGGAGCGTATATTTCGTCTTTAACCCATTGGAAACCAGACAGCCTGCTATGGAAAAGATCGATCGGCGTTACCTCGTACAGCAAAATAAAGTAAATGAAACCGACAATAAGAAGGCGGTGTTCGCCAAAGTCATGCACGCGAAGGATGGAAAATTCGAAGGCGTTTCCTTCATCAAAAATAAGGAAAAAGCGTCAGTGATGACCATTGCCGACGCCAGCGCCGTGATCGAATGGGCCGCCAGCAAGAAAGCCGGCGCCCATGAATACGTCACCAAGATCATCTGTAAGGGCCAGTGAAGCACGTTACTTAGCCGGCCCTGGAAACCATGTTTGGCGGTAAGGATGCGCAAGATGGCATGCCGTCGGGCGTAGCTTGCCGCCCAGCAAGGGCTAAGCGCAAGCACACTTGCCGCATTGACGCTACGGGCACAGGGCAACCCCGTCATGCGCTTGGAGTTGCGTGGTAGGGAAAAATCCATTTTCTTATTGCGCGCGCCCTGTCTTGAGCATTCCAAACACTCTTGCATTAATCGGGTTCGAGCTCGCGCGCCGGGCATCCGGCGGGCGAAGGTTGCGGCAACAGCAAACTTGGGCCAGTGATAGACTTCCTCTACGCTACTCTAAAATCGGAGGCATCCATGAAGGCTATACGTCATATACGTAACGTGTTTTCGGCATTGCTCGCATCGGGCTTCCTCGCGTATGGCGGCGCGGCCCTGGCCCAAACAGCCGCACCTGCGGTCCCCCGCATCCGCGCCACTATAGAAAAAATTACCGGCAACAAGATCGAAGTCGTTGCCAAGGGTGGCAAGAAAATGACGCTGACGCTGGCCCCTGATGCCGGCATTTTTGGGGTCACCCAAGGCACCACGGCCGATATAAAATCGGACAGCTTCATTGGAACAGCTGCCGTGGCGCAGGCCGATGGCACCTTGAAGGCGCTCGAAGTGACAGTATTTCCATCTGGCATGAAGGCTGGCGAAGGGCACTATCCGTGGGATCTGGGCCGCAACAGCACGATGACCAATGGCACGGTAAGCAAGCTGGTAGTTAGCCGCGGGCGCATCCTTACCGTGACCTATCCGAATGGCGAGAAAAAAATTGTCGTGCCCAACGATGTGCCGATTGTAAATCTGGAAAAAGGCGACCGCAGCTTGCTAATCTCCGGCGCCCATGCGGTTTTCTTCATGAGCAAGTTGGCGGACGGCGCACAAGTAGCAGCCCATGTCAGTGTTGGCAGGAACGGCCTGGTGCCCCCTATGTGAGTTTTTTCCCGCTGACGCCTGCTAATCGACGCTGATTAAACGTCAGCGGGAGCTCTCTATCAACGCGCGCCGGCGCGCGCCGCCACTGTGGGCAACTAGCGCGCGACGTTGAACAATTTGAAGAAATTATCCGTCGTCTGTTTTGCAACCTGCTGCAGCGGGATTCCTTTCAAGAGCGCCAGATGTTCGGCGACGTGGCAGACAAAGCCTGGTTCGTTGATCCGTCCGCGCTGGGGCACCGGTGCCAAGTACGGCGAATCAGTCTCAATCAAGATGCGTTCAAGAGGCAGGGCCAACGCCACCGCCTGCACCTCTTTCGCGCTCTTGAAGGTGACGATGCCTGAAAACGCGATGTAAAAACCCATCGCGATCGCCGCCTGAGCCACTTGCAGCGACTCCGTGAAGCAGTGCATGACGCCCCCTGCGCCGCCCGCATCGGTGCCGGCACCCTCTTCCTGCATGATGCGGATCGTATCGGCGCTAGCCGCCCTGGTATGAATGATGAGTGGCTTGCGCGTGATTCTTGACGCTTTGATGTGGGTGCGAAAGCGCTCGCGCTGCCACTCCAGCTCGCCCGTCATGCGGGAATAATCGAGCCCGGTTTCGCCGATTGCGATGACTTTCCGGTGCTCCGACAGCCGCACCAGATCGTCGAGCGTCGGCTCTTCCGTGTTTTCATAGTCAGGATGGACGCCGACCGAGGCGTAAATGTGGGGATACCTCTCGGCCAACTCCAGCACTTGCGGGAAATCCGGCAGGTCGACCGACACGCACAGCGCATGGGTGACGCCGTTGGCGGCCATCTTGCCAAGGATCTCTTCTGTGCGGACTGCCAATTCGGGGAAATTGAGGTGGCAGTGGGAATCGATGTACATGGGCCCAATTGTACGCGAACGGTGCCGCGCCCGCCAGAGCGGGGGCGCCCCTAATCGACGCGCTTGCCGAGGATCATCAGGTCGCGCTCTACGCCATCGAGATTGGCCACCTTGGGCAAATTGGCCCAAATGGCAAAGCCGAATTTAGCAAATAGGGCTAGGCTGGCCGCATTGTGGCCAAAGATGAAGCCAAGCAGGGTGTGCACGCCGATTTGTGGCGCATGTTCAATCGCCTGCGCCAGACAATAGCGGCCAATGCCCTTGCCGCGCCAGTCTTCGTCAATGTAAATCGACAGCTCGGCCGTGCCCGAATAGGCCGGGCGACCGTAAAAATTGGAATAGGACAACCAGCCCAGCATGCCACCGGCGGCGCCGGCCGCCTCGATCACCCACAATGGGCGGCGTTCGGGATCGTGCTCATGGAACCAGTCCAGGCGCGACGCCACCGAGACCGGTTCCGTGTCGGCGGTCACTTCGCGCGAAGCGATGGTGGTGTTATAGATGGCGACGATGGCGGGAAGATCCTCGAGCCTAGCCGGGCGGTGACGGTACATAATGATGTCTGATGGCAGCATGGGTGCGGTTGGAGTTGAACCTTAAAGAGTGTGGGTCGCGCGTGACGAGCGCAAGGCGGCGCCAAGAATTTCCTCGATGCGGCGTTTGGCGCGTTGGCCGTTTTCGTCGTCGGGGAAATGCACGCCGATGCCTTGCGCTTTGTTGTTATTGGCGCCGAGCGGCGTGATCCAAGCCACCTTGCCGGCGATCGGATATTTGTTCGGATCGTCCATCAACGCGAGGATCAGATAAATCTCGTCGCCAATCTTGTACGACTTTTGGCTCGGAACGAACATGCCGCCGAACTTCAGGAAAGGCATGTAGGCCGCGTATAAGGCGGCTTTTTCTTTAATCGCGAGCGACAGCACCGACGGCCTAGCAACGGGCATGGCGTTCGAATCAGTGGGGATGCCTGTCATTGACTTCCTTTCAAGCACAACATGCGGCGTAATCGAGCAACATGTCCTCGATAAACAGCTTGGGTGACAGCGGATGGTCGGCGATCGCGCGGCGCTCGTTGGCGCGGTTGATCGCGCCCATCATGCAGTTGAGCTGAACACGCTCGGCCAATCCTGCCACCTCCTTCAAGTAACGGGGATAATAGCGGACGATCCCGGCCAGTTTGTACGAAAACAAGTCATAAAGCCAGCGCTGCAGACAAGAAACAAGCGCGCCGAGTGGCGCCTTCTGCAATTTTTCTGCCGTTTTGAGGGCGCCTTCGACGCTCGGGTGAGCTAGCAACTGCAGCAGACCTTCCATGGCGTCGCCGCTGGCGGCCTCGGCAAACGCGGTTAGGGGCGCCCCGCCGTGCTCGCATAAGCTGTGCTCGGCGTTGGGCACGTCTTGCGCCTCGAGCCAATGTAAGGCCTGCTCACGCGTGGGCATCGGTAGCGAGAACTTGCGGCAGCGCGACAAAATGGTGGGCAGCAAACGATCCAGCTTATTCGCCGCCAACAGGAAGACAGTGTTCGGTGGCGGCTCTTCCAGTGTCTTTAGCAACGCATTCGAGGCCGGCACATTGAGCGCATCAGCCGGATACAAGACCACCAGGCGCAAACCGTGCCGATGGGTCGACATGTTCATGAAGTCGGCCAGCGCGCGGACCTGTTCGACCTTGATCTCTTTCGATGGCGCCTTGGTTGATTTGGTGCCTTTTTTTGCGCCATCCAATTCGCCGCCCTCATCGTCGGTGGGCGGCTCGTCTTCCAGCGCCTCCGGCCGCAGACGCCGGTAGTCGGGGTGATTGTGCTGCGAGAACCAGCCGCAGGAGGCGCATCGGCCACAGGCATGGCCGTCGGCTTGCACTTCCTCGCACAGCAGCGACTGGGCGAAGCGCTCGATGAAGTCGGATTTGCCGATCCCGCCGGCGCCATAAAACAAGATCGCATGCGGCATGCGCTGGCGTAGCAGCTGCAATTGTTGCCAGGCATTTTCTTGCCAAGGGTAAATTGAATTAGTCATGGTTTATTCTAAAACAGGGGGCGGCGATCATTGACGTCAATCAGCTTCAATCGAGCGGCGCGCTAACTGCAAGGAGTTCGTTCAGAATTTTGACAAGTTGCGCTTGCGTCTTGGCAATCGTCTGGGTGGAATCGATGACCCGGAAACGTTGCGGGAACTGGGCCGCGCGGCGCAGATATTCCTGACGCGTGGCAGAAAAAAAGTCGGCATGCTCCTGCTCGAACTTGTCAAGCGCGCGCGTGGCGTTGAGCCGGGCGCGCGCTACTTCAAGTGGAACATCGAACAAGAATGTGAGATCCGGCTGCAAATCCGGATGCACCCATTGCTCGAGCGTCTCCATTTTTTGCAAATTCAAGCCGCGTCCGCCACCCTGGTAAGCAAAACTGGCATCGGTAAATCGGTCCGAAATGACCCAGTCGCCGCGCGCCAGAGCCGGCGCGATCACCTGGGCGATGTGCTCGCGCCGGCTGGCAAACATCAGCAACGCTTCCGTTTCGAGATGCATTTTTTCGTGCAATAACAAATCGCGCAGTTTCTCGCCCAGCACGGTGCCGCCCGGTTCGCGCGAAGTGACCAGATTGATACCGCGCCTTTGCAGGAAATCGGCGACGAAACCGATGTGCGTCGATTTGCCGGCACCGTCGATGCCCTCAAAACTGATAAATCGTGCCGCTCTGCCGCTCTTTTTGGTCATGGATCTAGCATGCCTATCGGTGATATTGATTCACTGCCCGATTGTGCTCGGTCAAGTTGCCGGAAAACTGGCTGGTGCCATCGCCGCGAGAGACAAAATACAGCGCGTCCGTCCTGGCCGGCGCCAGCGCTGCCGTCAACGATTGCGCGCCCGGCAACGCGATCGGCGTCGACGGCAAGCCTGCCCGCATGTACGTATTGTAAGGCGTGTCAGTCTCCAAATCGCGCTTTCTGATCTTGCCGTCGTATTTTTCGCCCATCCCATAAATGACGGTCGGATCGGTTTGCAGCAGCATGCCGAGCTTCAGGCGGTTGACAAACACGCCGGCGATCAATCCGCGCTCGGACTTTTGCCCGGTTTCCTTTTCGACGATGGATGCCATGATCAAGGCTTCGTACGGTGTGGCATAGGGCAAGCTTGGATCGCGCTTTTCCCAAGCCTCGGTAAGATGCGCGATCAATGTCATGTGCGCCTGTTTATAAATTTGCAGATCGCTGCTGCCCTTGGCGAACAAATAGGTATCTGGAAAAAACAGGCCTTCGGGGGCTTTGAATTCTGGCGATATTTGCGCCATCAGGGCTTGATCTGTCAAGTTGACCGTATCATGCTTTAAGCCCGTATGGGCGGCCAGCGCCTGCCGCATTTGCCGGAAAGTCCAGCCCTCGATGATTGTCAACGACTCTTGCGCGAAGGCGCCCCGCACGAGTTGATTTAACAGCTGCAATGGGGTGGTACCCGGTTTTAATTCATAAGAGCCCGCCTTCAGCTTCGCACTCTTGGCCGTGACGCGTGCCAGCAAGTTGAACAGGATGGGTTGCAGCGGCACCCCGGCAGCGGCCATCTGTTGCCCTGCGGCGCCGGCGCCGCTGCCGGGCAAAATTGTGAATTCAATCGCCGGTTCCTGCACGGTGATGGGCTGCTTTGCCCAGTAGGCAAAAGCCGCGGCCCCCACTAATGCAACAACTAGGGATCGGGTGATCAGTTTGGTTATAAATGCCATCTCTTCGAAGCCAAGTGGTGATTGCAAGCCCTTTTTGTCAGCGACCGGCGCGATTTTCGCGACATCATTATAATGGGTCCCTCATCGTAGTCTGGTGTTAGACCAATCTGCAAGTTCCCTTATAAATCAATGACTTAGTAAATAGATCGATTAAACTCTACTGCTTTCTAACGCTCTCTTACGCTCTCTTATGGTAAAATAAGAGCCTTTAAAATCAATGACTTAGCACTCTCTATTACTAAAATAATTTTCACGTCTTAACCAGAAGGACCAAACATTTATGACCGAGAGTACCAACCCAAATCTGTGGACCAAGCAAGATTCTACAGCAGCGCGCGCCCAAGGCTGGGACGTGTTTGAGATATGGGACGGCCGGGTCCAGTACGAGATTCAAAAGGACGACCAGTCCGACATCTTTAAAACGGACGAGGCGGCCAGGGCGTTTGTGCATACCCGCAACAACTCCGACCGCGACGCCCTTTGCCACAAGGCATGGTCAATCGTATTCAAAAGCAAAGTTGCATTACCCACCAAAGGAAAAAAGAAATGAACGATATCTTCAATGCGCGCAGGTTGCGGCTGGAGCAGGCCGTCGTGGACTCGGCGCTTGAGCTGAGCGCACATATGGGCTCCGACGCTTTCTATCTGCCCGTGCCCAACACGTCACCGTCACTCTTCGTGGCGCTTTCGAGCAAGCGGTTGTCCGAGACATTGAAGGGGGACGCGCCATGACCAAGCTCAAACCACAACTAGCAGTCGATGTGGTCTTCGCCAAACTGCGTTATCCGCTCATGGGTTTTCGCAAAGTCGACGGCGTGCGTGGTTGCCACATCACAGGCGGCTTAACCGGGCGCTCGCTCGACCCATTTGACAACAGCGCCGTCGTGGCGATGTATGCCAGCCCGATCTACACCGGGTTCGATGGCGAGATTACGTTCGACGGGCTGCTGACCAACGCCACGCTGCCGGCGGGCAAGACACTGTGCAGTCTAACCACCGGCCTCATGAATACGTCCAAGTTGAAGAAGGGGCAGACGGAGTTGCCCATCAATGTCGTGTGGAACTTGTTCGACTACCTGCACGCTGATGTGGTGCATCTGCCCTACCTGGAGCGCTACCAAGCATTACAGGGGCAGCTCGACAACGTGAAGACTTTGGGTGTTTGCCTGCTGCCTTGGGTCTGGATCAAAAATGCTGAGCAGGCCCAGGCATGGATCGACGACTGCCTCGCCAGGAAATATGAAGGCGCGATCTTCCGCGACCCGAAGGCGATGCACAAGTCGGGCCGCGCCACGGAGACGCTGAACGACTTCTGGCGCTTCAAGCCGACCTCGGACAAAGATGCGATCTGCACCGCCGTCGAGGAAGCGCAGCAGAACAACAATGAGGCCAAGACCAACTCGCTGGGACGCACCGAGCGCAGCGCCCACAAGGAGAACAAGGTCGGCAACGGCATGATCGGCACGATCATCGCCACCGATGTTGAGACCGGGCAGACCATCCGCGTCGGCCCCGGCGCGCTGAAACATAAGGACCGCATCGCCATGTTCAAGGACCAGTCGCTGATCGTCGGCCATCCGTTCAAATACACGTCGCTCGATACCGGCGTCCTTGACGCGCCTCGGCAAGCCCGCTACAAGTGCCACCGGCCAAAGGCTGATCTGGCGCTGAAGGAGGCAGCATGAACTTCACACCAGAGGATCGCGCCAAACTCATGATCACCCATGGCAGCGAGCACATACATAAGAAGTGGGGCCGGGTGATGGTCTTCACATGCCACCCGCACGACGGCTGCTGCCTGATCATCGAGCGCACAGACCCACTTGAGGACGACGAACTGGTGATGAGCCATTGTGAGGCGTCAGACCTCGGCCCGGCACTTGCGGATAAGGTATGGCCCTTCCTCGGCTTCAACTGCTACCAGCGGCAAACTGACAGCGTTGCCCATAACGAGGAACAGCGCCAGATTCGGGATGCGAGGGACATGTCATGATGATCAAACTGAGCGAGTACCGCTGGGTCGCTGCGGATCAGATCGCCGAGATCATGATCAACGAAGATCGGGGCACCGCCACCATACGCACGGAGGGCGGCACCGAGCTCACGTTCGAGCCCTCTGACCGCAGAGTCGGCATTCATGCGGCGGTCGACAAACTGATCGACCAGATCAATGGAGCGCAACCATGAAAGAGATCATCCCCGAGTACATCGATCAACAGCTCCGCATGTCGTGGTTCCTGATCTGTGGCACGGCCTGCAAAGCCTTGTGCCTCGGCGTCAGCTTCGACGAAGTCGTTGCCATGGCGATGAGAGAGCAGTTATGAAGACAAAACTGATGGACGCCGTAGATGACCTCGACTATGTGGTCAATGAGCTGCATGTCGCGCAGGAGCGTATCAAGGAAGCGCAAGCGACACTAGTTGAATTTGGCAGTCCGCTCTGGCACGCACTCGAAACCATCGACGACCGCATCAACGACGCCTTATGTAAATTAGGCGACTAAACCAAAAAGGGCGACCCATTAACACCGGGCCGCCCTCCTCTTTATTTTGGCCCACACAATGGACGGCTATTTTTAGCCGCAGCGTAGAGCCCCGAAATATATCCAATCACTCGTGATACAGCGCGAGCCCACAAACGATATAAACAGTTTATACAGAACCAGCACTGTGCCATTTGTGCTGCTTCCCAAAACTTTCTTCTGTATGCCTACTACACTACTTACTATGTTCTATATATTTTTCTAATCAAATTAAATTTAGAAATAGAACAGAACAACAGAACAAGTAATTAAAACAAGGACTTAGCGTCAAATCCTCGTTCCACAGTTCCGTTTAATCGCTAAACATCGAGTCAGGCCCGCCCGAGTGGCCAATCGCCTTGGCAATTGGCGACAGCGGCATCGCGTCCAGCACTGTCGAGCCGACATTTCCTCTGCCGCCCAGCGTGTGCAGCGAGTCGCCGATCTGCTCAAGCATCGGCCCCGACAGCGCCCCCACGCCAGTGCCGCCCATGTGGATGTTCTTGTAGGCGTCGAGCCCGAACTGGGAGATGGAGAACAGCCCCGCGCGCTGCATGCCGTTGCCGAGGTAGTCCGCAAAATCCCAGCCGTCCTTATACGCCGGCTGCGCACCGCCGCCGATGATCATGCCCTTGACGTAATCGGCTGCCATCATGGTCGGCACGTAACTGGCCAAGGCCATGGCTGGGGTGTAGTTGCCGTGCCGCGCCTCGTTGATCGTGCGCTTGATGATCGTCTCGTTGAAACTATACACGAACTGTTTCAGGTGCGACACCAGCGCGAAGTGTGGGTCATTGGCCCAGACTGGTTTGTGGGCTGCATTGGGCCTTAAAATGGCTCCATCGACCCATTTGTTGACCGCTCCGCGCATCTTGAGAGCTGCCGCGGTTGCCGCGTCATCACTCATGCCGTGACCCTTGAAATCATCGAAGGTCAGAAGCGGGCGGTCCTTGCCCATGATCACGTCGCCCCGCTTGAGGTTCAGCTCGGCCAGCCAACGGTCACTGTGGAAGCTGTTGGTGCCATCCGCGTGCTTGGCCAGGAAACTAAGCGCCGCTGGCATGGCCGCTACGCGCATGGACGTGTTCATCTGCTCAACGAGGTTGTACTTGAACATCGCGTCGTTGATCTTGCGCCCGGTGTCGCCGACCATGCCTTGAGAATAGGACGAGCCGAGGGTATGCACCAGCGTGGTGTCGTCGATGGTGCCCATCAATTCCGACAGCTTGTACCATTCGTCGCGCTGCGGGTTCTTCTCGAAGCCACTCTTGACCTCCGTGATGCCGCGCTTGAAAGCGTTGAAGGCGTCCTTGACCGTGCCGCCGCGCACGACGATGCCCATCGGGTCGACCGCCATCGAGAACACGGCCATTGGCAGGAGGCGGATATTCTGGTACACGATGGCGTTGCCGAACAGGCGCCGGAGGCCCGGGTCGATGTCGTCGCCCAGCGTGCCGTCCACGCCTTTGATGAAATTGTCGACCAGCTTCATATCCTGCTTCGAGGCGCCGTGCTTCGTCACGGCCTCGCCCATCAATGCGGTCAAGCCTTTGCCGTCGTCGCCGAAGCGCCGCGCCCACTCGGCACGGCGCGTGGCTTGCGTCACGTAGCTGTTGATCGTCTGGATCAGGTTCTTCTGCAGGAACGGCGCCCGGTCGGCCTGGGAGATGAAGTCCAGCTTGCGGTCTTTCAGGCTCTGCATGCCGGGCCGGGTCGTCTCGATGCCGAACTCGTTGCCGTCGTTGGTCATGAGGCGCTGGATTAACTGGTCAGTGCTGCCCTTGAACTGGCCCGAACGCACGTAGGGCTCCAGCATGGCCTTGAAGGCTTTCTGGTTCGACGCGATGTAGCTCGGGTCCCACACGACGGGGAAATAGCCCTTGCCCACGCCCATGTCTTTTACGTCGACGCCCGCCGCCGTCATGTAGGCGTGCATCTTATCTAACAGCTTGCGGATCGGACCGCCCTCGCCGGCCAGGAGGCGCACTCCCGGCGTCGAAGCGGGCTTGCCGGACTGCAGTTGCTCCAAGGCTTCCTGCATCTGGTCGGCAGTGACGTTCGTTTTGGCAAACTCGGACATCAAGCCGTTCAATTCCTGGGTGCGCTGGGTGCGCGCGGCCCCGAGAAAGCCGTCCTGCATGTGCGTGTCGGACGTGTTCGGGTTGATCAGCTTGCGCAGCTTGTCGATGGCCGGGTTGTGCATGTCGCCGAGAGCGGCGTCGCCGCCACTGATGATGCCGTTGGCGATGTGAATGATCGGGGCGAAGTTCTTCTTGATCGCCTCGAAGGTCTTGTTGGTACCGCGCTCTAGCAGCACGCGCGAGACGGCGTTCCTGTCGCCCATGCCGTCCTTGGCATACTCGCCGGAGTGAAAGTAGTCCATGATCTGCGCGGCGCGCTCGTTGCCGGTCCACATGCCGAGCGTCTTCTGAATGAAGTCGGCGATCTTGCCGACGATGGTGCGCGGCGCCTCGTTCAATTCCAGCATGCGCTTGCCCGTGGCCGGGTCGAACGTGTGATAGAACTGGTACATATAGGCGGCGCGTTCCTCGCTGCCACCGGCGGCCCTGATCTGGTCGAGCGCGCCCGGCTCGTTGGCCAGGAGTTTCTCCAGCTTGCCACGCATCACCATCGAGTCGGCGGCCTTGTACAGCGCGTCGTTCACTTTGTGCAGGTCCGTCTCCCGCATGTGCTGGATAAAGCCATGCAGGGATTCATGGAAGGCGGTACCCATCGCATCTAAACTGTGAATCGACAGGTTGACGAAGTCCTTCAGCTTGCCGTTGTCCATGCGACGGTCGTAGTCGCCCGCGTGCAGCAGGCCCTTGAAGGCCGTCTCCACACCCGGCAGCACTTTATCGAGATGGGCGGAGACTTCCCGCATCTCCTTCGGGCTCAAGGTCTTGGTGCCGGTGTTCTGGCGACTCAAGGTTTCGGCGTGCGCCTTGTCGTCCTTGCCCCCGCCGAGCGTCTGCCCGCCGGAGGCTTCAGCTTTTTTTAACTCGGACCCTTTCCATTGCGACTGCTCGGCGTCGGCGGGTCTGCGCCCGGAGACATCGCTCGGCGCTCGGGCTGAGTTAGGCGTCTTATCGACCCGCGGCTCTACGGTCGGTGTCTCCAGCAGCGTCTTGTACTTTGCCGTCAGGTCGTTGATCAGACCTGACACCTCGCTCGTGTTCTTGGCATCACGCATGAAGGCCGAGAACTTGCTGCTGTCGGCGTTGTTCATCTCGTGCGAGATGGCGTCCAGCGCCCGGGCTTTCTTGCCCAGGCCGTTCGCCACCACGTTCTTGCTGCCCTCCAGCCGGTCGATGGTCGCCTGCACATCACGGTGGATGGCGTTGACGTTGCCCTCCGTGGCGCGCGCCGGGCCGTTGTTCAGGGCGGCGCCGTCCATGCCGACGAGTCGTTTGGCGCCCTTCTCGCCCAGCCCTTTGACGGCTTCATGGATTTCCGTGTTCGGGTCGGTCTCGGTGGCGTCCACCATGTCCGGCCCGCGCCCGTCCTCGTCTTTGACGCCCATGCGGCGGTTGACTTCGCGGTCAGTGAAGCCCTGCTCGTCGCGGATGTCCTGCACGCCGTGCTTCCGATACAGCTCGGCCACGTCGGTCTTGGAGAACCGGGTGTGGGCCTTCTTCATGGCTTCGATGCGGTCGGAGACATTCTGCTCGGCCTCTTCCCTGCGGTTGGCAAGGTCGGTCGAGTGCGCCTGCAGCTCACTCGTCGACATGCCCGCAAGTTTCTCGTGCAGCGCGACACGGTTGTCGATCTGCTCCGGCGTGAGCGGGTTCTTGCGCTCCTCGTTCTTCTTCATTTCCCGGGCGTGCAGTTCCTCGGTGCTCATTGCCGCCTTGTCCTCGGGGCGCCCGGTCAGGCCCTTGATCTCGCCCCAGGTCGTCTTCACGCCGCCCTTGTCCTGCACCACTACGTCGTCGGGAATCTCGAACGCCTTGCCGAGGTGATCCTGGGCAGCGGCGACTGCTTCCATGAAGACATGGGCCAGCCGCTCCTTGCCGTGCTCGGCCCCGCTCAGTGTCTCCGTGCGCGCGTCGGACTGGAACATGCGCACCATCTTGATGGCGTCCAGTACCGCGCCCTTGACGCCGGTATCGATCCGGCTCGGGCTGTTGCGGTGCGAGGTCTTCGAGGTGTCGACGCGGATGTCCTGGAACTCGGCCGCCGACATGCGCCCTTCCTGCTTCATGCCCTCGGTGCGTACCATGCCCACGTCGCGCGGGCTGCCGTGTGCGTCGTTGGCCGCCTTGATCGCCGTCTTCTCGTCGTCGCCGGCATCGATCCGCTTCTGGTACGTCTCGGTTAGGCGGTCGATGTGGTGCTGCTGCACTTCCTTCGGCAGGTCCTTGAACGGCACGAAGTCGACGCTCTTGTGTCCGCCGTATTTCTTCTGATTTTCTTCCAGCAAGGTGTCGGCGGCGGGCTTGCCTTCGACGCCGAGGCGTGCGTGGGCCTCCTTGGTCAGCACCATGTCGTGCTTGAACCCCTTGCCGTGGAACTGCGGCTCGTCGAACTTGTCGGCCAAGTCGCCGGTCGAAAACTTCGACTCGATGGCTTCACCCGGCTGCACGGTGCGTACGTTGTCGCTGTTCATGTGGTCCGTCTCGCCCGGCGCCTTGTCTTCCATGGTGGACGGCTTGGCGCTGGTACGCTCGGCGTCCTTGGCAAACGAGGCGATGATGCCCTTGGACTTGGAGCCGAACTCCTTCTGCATGCCGAGGTTAAAGTCGAGTTTGGCTATGTCGGCTTCGTGCTTGCCCATGTTGGCGTAGGCCGACTCGTCGACGTGCGAACGGATGCCGCGCACCACCGTGTTCAGGTAGTTCGGGTCGGCGGCGGTTCTCTGCTTCAAGGCTTCCGGGTCCATCGCGGCGGACACGGACTTGCCAAGCGAGTCGGACGAGATTTCCTCGCCCTGAATCTTGCCCATGACCTTCATGAAGTTTTTGGTCGCCGCTGGGTCGGCGTCACCGCTGATTGCCTTGTGGACACCCATCACCACATCGCGCAGGGTCTGTCCGCCGAAGATCGAGTGCATGTAGCGCACGGCCTGCATGTCCACGTCGCCCTTGTTCGCCATCGCGGCGAACATGCGCACGCTGTCACCGATGCGCTGAATGTCCCGTGGGTTCTTCAGCACGTCGGGCCGGTGTTGCTCTAGGAACGGCATGATCGTGCTGGAGACCACCTCGCGGATGCCCGAGCCCATCTCGGACTTGGTGTCGCTGCCGAACTGCTTGTCGTACTGCGACTTGATGAAGTCATGAGTGTCGCCGATGATGCCGCTCAACTTGACCGAGGCGTCGGTCGCCATCTTGATCACGCCCACCTTCATGCTGTTGGCCGCTGTCGAGAAGTCGCCGCCCATGGCATCCAGACTAGCCTTGTCCTCGGCGGAGAGGGCGTGGTTGTTGTACAGGTTCTTGGCGATGCTGGTCGCTTGGTCGAGCATGGACTGCTTGGACTGGTCCGCCATGACTTGCTGCGCCTCGGGGCTGGCCTTGGTATAGGCGTCGGGATCGATCGAGCCCACGCCGTCGTCGCCCGCTGCCAGTTTCCGCGCTGCCGTCAGGTCGACGGGCTCCTTCGGGTTGATGATGTCGCTTATCTTGCCGACGCCAGTCTGCACGGCGTCGACCGCCTTGCCGGCCAAGTCCTTCGCGCCCGAGAGAGCGGAGCTGAAGTCCGCCTCGTTCACGCTGTTCAAGGCGTCGCGCGCTGCCTTGGCGACGGTCTCGAACGCTTGCCGCGGGTCCTTGGCAGCGTCACCGAGCTGGCCGAAGGTGTCCTTCAGTTTGCCGAGGATCGCGCCGTAGTCGGCGTTCTTGACACCGTCCAGCCCTGAGTTCAAGGCATCGCTGATGTTGCTCATCATGGCCGGGATGTCAACGCCGGTCTTGCTGTCGACGGCGTCCGTGGCGTGGCCCCAGATATCGGTCAAGGTCTTCCTGATCGCGGCGCTGTCCGGGCCGCCCGTCTTGGCGTAGGCGTCGGAAGCGAATTTCGTGGTGGCGATGAACGCTTGGTTGGCGGCGTCACCGATGTTCGAGGCTGCGCTCTGCACTTGCGCGCGCACGGAGTCGGGCAGATTCTCGTCGCCCACAAGGCCCTGCGCCCACGCCTTGACCTGCGCGCCACGCTGCACCATCGAGCCCGCCGTGTCCTTCATGAAACCGGCGACTTGACCCTGCACGCTGTCGGCGGGGGTTACGTCGACCGGGGACGAGGCGTCGCTCTCGCCCTTGCTGAACGCGCCCGTCATCTTGCTGACCGCGCCCTTGGCCATGTCCGTCAACTGGCCGACGATGCCGGGCGAAGTTGCGCCGTCTGCCGCCGGAGCAGCCGCGCCCTTGCCGTGCATAGCTTCTCCGGCGAAGCCAGCCAAACCAAACGGTGCGCCGACGATGGCGCCAGCGGCTCCGGCGTCGAACAGGTGCTGGTTGTCCTGGCTGGTGTCGCGGGTCGGGTCATAATACGACGCGACGTGTTGCCCCAACGCTTCGGAGCCGACGCCGGCGGCGGCGTTGCCAACGACGCCCTCGCCCAGATTGGACGCGAGCATGGCTTTCTTCGATACGGCGCGTGTAATGGCGCTCTCGCCTACTTGACCGGCGACCTGTTCCGCCCCGCGCCCGAAGATTTTGCCGCCCATGACCTGCGGCACGACGTTCATCAGGGCCGACTTGGCCAACCCGACGCCGCCCGCCATCGCCAGCCGGTCGCCCGCGCTGTGCTGCATGGCGGCAGGGTTCTGCTGCTGCTGTTGAATCTCGGAGCCGATCATGGAGGGTGCCGTACCCAACGTGGCGCCGACCAGCGCACCAGCACCGGCCAGTTCGGGGGCCGCTGCCGCACCGACCGCGCCCATGGCGAGTGCGGGGGTCATCTGCCCGGCTTGGCCGGCAAGGTACTGGCCCGCCGAGCGCACGCCGTTGATCTGGTGGTAGTCGTTGATCAGCGGTGCTTGCGCTGCCGCCTGCTGCTGCGCGGCGAGGCTGGCAGCGTACTGCTGTTTGGCGAAATCGGCCGCGCCCGCCGCCTCGCCGACACCGCCGACCAGGGCATGAAGTTGACCGCCGGCGGCCGTCGCGCCGGAGCGCAGGCCCTGGCTGAAGACATTGTTGTCACTGCGGTAAAGGTCGTCGGCGGTGACGGGGGTTGCGTCTGGTTGATCGGGGCCGCGCAGGCTGATGGTCGGTGCGTATTTAGGCATGGTCTTCCTTATCGTGGTGCGCGGGCACCGTTAGCGTTGGGGCTGGCAAGATCGCCGACGAGGTCGGAAGTCAACGGGTTGTACGGGTTAGGCAAGCCGAGTCTGCTGGTCATGTCGCGGTGCGTGAGGTCGTTCAGGTCCATGCTGTTACCGTTGCGCAGAATGGCCTTCGTCTTATCATCTGGGTTGACATGACTAAACATGTAGTCGGTCGGGTCACTCGACACATGGCCAGTTACACCAGATAAGTTCTCCCCCATGCGCTGATCGAAGCGTGTTTTGATGCGGGTGCCGGTCATGAGCTCCTGCTTGGCCGTCGTGCTCAGCCCGCCGGGACCTATCGCTTCGGCGCTGGCCGCGTCTTTTTCTTTGCCCGCCGCGCGCAGTCTAGCCGCCTGTTTGGCAACCGCCTGTTGCGCCCCGGCCATGTAGACCGCGGCGCCAGCGGCGTCGGGCTTGCCGTCCGCACCGGGCGGCAACTGCCCCAAGATTTGCTGGTGCAGCGCCTCTGTGCCCTTGATGCTGGCGTTGCGTGCGTCCTCGTCCTGCGTGTGGCCGTATTGATCCGCGCGTAGGTTGTAGTCGCGCTGGCTGTTGCCCATCTCGTCTGAGTGCTTGATGCGGTCCCACTGCATCTGGCGTCCTGCAATCTGCGCGCTCAGGTTGTGACCGTACATCGACGCCTCGGTCGAGCGGATGCTGCTGTTGTCGCCGACCACGTTGGCGTCGTGGGCGTTCTGCGCCTGCATCATCTGGCCCTGCTGGGCGATGTCGAGGCCGCGACTGCGGTCGGCCATGCGCTGCGCGCCGTTCGCTTGAATCTGGCCGATAAAGCTGTTGCCGCCCGCACCACCCGCGCCTGCACCGCCGCGAGCGCCGCTCGCCAAGTCCTGCGTGTGGTAGTCGGCGGGCGAGTTCTGCCGCCCTGAATAGTCGGCTGGGGCGTACGCGGCCGGGTTGGCTTGTGACGCTCCACCTTGATCATCCTCGGGGCCGGGGGCGAAGCTGCGCCGTACGCCCTGCGAGTTGGTGATGCTGCCGTAGCCCGCGACGGGGTTGCCGTTCTGCGTGGCCATGCCGTCCTTGCCGACGATGGTCGGGATGACGGGTGCGGCTGGTGGAGCGACGGGCGCAGTGGGTTGCGCAGCGCTCTGCGCCGGGGCCGCTACGGCCGACGGCAGTGTGGTCGTCGGCGTGGCGCCGTTCAGCGCTGGGGCTGGTGTTGGCGAGCGCGCACCTTGTGCGAGCAGCGGGTTGCCGTGCAGGGTCTGCATGAGGTCAGGGTTGGCGGCGTAGCCATGTTTGGCCCGGATGTCGGCGGACGACTCCCAGTAGTTTGGACTGCCGCCTAGCGCCGAGTTGACGGCGTTCGCGCCACTGCGCAGGCCACCTGCCAGTTTGTCATACCCTTGCCCGGCGAGGTAGCCGCCGCCAACACCGCCAGCAATCCCGGCGACGATGGCCCCCGGCCCGGTCGGCGCGGCCAAACCACCGAGGGCGGCGGCGCCCACACCCGCCCCCGCGATCTGCGAGGCCGAGCGCAGGCCCGAGTCGATGAGGAGTTGCGCCTTGTCGCCGGTCGAGAGGCCGTTGTTCTCATCGGTGATCGGATGGTAGTTGGGGGCGATGTTGAACCCTGCCGTAGCCGCGTTGCCCGCCATGTTCAGCTTGGTCGGCAAGCCGCCCATCCGTTTGACAAGGGGCTGCACGAAAGCCCGCGCTCTGGCGCCCATGTCGTAGGCTGCGCCGTTGCCCGAAGGGGTGAAACCAGGCTTTGGCGGGGGCGATGAAAATGCCCCACGCTGCTGGCTGGCGAAGTTGGCGCTGTCCGCCGCACGCGCAGCCGCGACGCGCGGGTCTGCCGGGCCAGGGGCGGGAGGCACATTTTTGTAGTCCGTGTACTCAGGGGCGGGGCCTTGCGGTGGAACCGAGCGCAATGGGCTTAACGGGGCCAGCGCCGTGCTGGCGGGAGCTGGCCCGGGGGCGTTGTTATTTCCGAAGGTAAAATTCTGCCGCGCCCCCATGCCGGGGGTCGGACTGACTTGCGTGCTGGCCCCGCCACCGCCCAGATAGTTCGGATTGGGCTGACCCGCGAGCCCCTGCTCCGCTGGGCCGGCCGGCATTCCGCCATTGTCGAAGTGCGCCCCGCGCAGCCCGTTATTCACTGGCGTATGCGTCGCATCCTTGATCGCATCCAGTTTGTCCTTGCCGAGCGCAGCCACGGTGTCGGCCGGCAGCACGTACTCGCCCTTGGAGATCATGGCTGGGACACTGTCGGAAGTGCCGGTGCCGGGGCCTTGAACGAGGCCTTGCTGGCGCAGGCCTCCGCCGCCGTCGGCCATGTGCTGCACCTGTCTGCCCTGCGCCGCGCGCAGCCCGAGCTGGGCCTTCGCCTTGAATGCTTTCTGGATGTTGTTCATTGTTTCCTCTATCTATAATCTAACTTAGAACGAAGTGTACTTAAATAGAGCCGTAGAGTACAGGGCGAAAGAAAACGGCGGCTACGCGCCGCCTGGTTGTATGGGCGATGGGTTAAGGGTGCAGATTGCCGACCTGCGCCATCATGGCGCCGATTGTGGCCTTCGAGATAACGACCGTTATATCGTCGTACACCGGTACAGTAGACGGGGTGGTCGACTGATACGTAGGGCCATATACGGCGTTTAGCCCGTCGTCTGTAACATTTGGTCCAGCCGAATAGATAATGGCCGCAGGGGTTCCTGCGGCGGCGACCAAAGGGCTGATGAGAAGCGGGCCTGTGACCACGACGAGGTTGTCCCCCGTCCCGGCGACCACTGATAACGTAATCGTGCTCTTGCTGGGTGCGACCAATGCGGTACACGGCGGAGTGGCGCATGGCGTGGAGAAAGTAGCATCCACCCGGTAGCGCCAGTATCCCGGCCATGGCCCAGCGATCGAGGCTCTGGTCGACCCCCATGAGTCCATAGGGGGAACGCCGAGAAGTGCCCAAGGCAAGTAGCCCCTAGCCGCCAAAATGGGGCACGCTCCCCCTACGAGAGCGTCGGGCATCCCGTAAAGTGGGCTGGCAGGGTTGGTCGTGTGGGTTGCACACGGCAGAAACCCGTTGGCCTGAACATACCCGATCAACGCATTCTGGATGTTGACCAGCGCTGTCTTTGTGTTGGTGTACTGGGCTTGCTTCGTCGTCGAGATCAGCAGCGACAGGAGCGGCGTCATGAGCATCCCGAAGATCACCAGCACGATAGAGGTCTCGATGAGCGAGAAGCCCTTGGTCCTAGTACGCATGGTTGAGCAGCCCCAGCGCGTTCAGCGTCAGCCAGATCGTCATGCAGACGAGGACAGCGGAAAACGCGGAAAGGCGCAGGACACCAGCTAGGCTGACCTTGCTCTCCTGCTTCACGAACGCTACCAACTTTTGTTTGACACTGGCCATGACGGGCTCCTTAGAGTTTTCAACTGAGCAACATCATACCTTATGCCGACGATGATGTGACGGCAGAGGCGATGCCGATGACTTGGTTCAGGTTCGACTGCACAGCCTGCCCCAGTGCCTGTATGGCCGTTGTCGTCGAGCCCAGCCGGACGTTCCATGTGATCTTGTCCGCTTCCAGCAGATTGCGCACGTTCTCCAAGGCGACGCGGGTCGATGAGTCGTAGCGTGAAATGTCTAGCCTGCCCATGGTTTCGTAGATGTTCGCCATCGAGCGGAACGACTCGGTGCGCGCTTGGTAGGCCCGGACTTGGGACTCGTTGGCCGCTGCTACGCCTTGCGACTGGCTGCGGTAGACGTCGGCAGTGGCTGTTGCTACTGCGATCTGCTCGCGCAGATTTTCGATCGATACCTGGGCGTTGGCCACCAGCACGGAGGACTGGGTCTTGACGATTTCGGCCTGAATCATCTGGGCCGAGACCTCCGTTTTGTAGACTTCGGCCTGCACCATGTTGCCGCGCGTCGCTGCTTCGTAGCCTTGGAGTTGCAGGGAACCGGCGCGCAGTTGCTCGGAATACGCCTCGACGGACGACTGGAACACGCCCAGCTTCAAACGCTCGACGTCGGCCAAGCCCTGCATGGCCGACACGTCAGTGCGGTACATGTTGACGAGCGAATTGGCCCCCTCCACTTGGGTCAGGTAGAGCTGGGCCTGATTTTTCTGGATGCCCACTTCCGCGTCGACCACCATCAGCTTGATTTTCTGCGCCTCCAACTGGCCGAGCGCGCCGCGCACCTCAGCCTCGTACGCCATCACGGAAGCGCGAAAGCCCTCCATGAGGGCGTTGAATTTGGCGATGCGCGAGTTGTACAGGGCGATGCCGAACTCGGCGGTTGCCTTGGCCGAGTTGAGCGCGCGCTCGGCGGCCGACATGAAGAGGGCCGTCGTCAGTTGCTCGTATTCTTTGACCTGGGCGAAGGTGAATTTCCTGCCCTCGACGTACATGTCGGCCCGCTTCAGGGCAATCTCGCGGCTGACCGTGGAGATTTTTTCCATCGCGTCCTGCTGCGCGCTGGCCAGTTGCGCCAGCATGGCCCCGGCTGGCAGCGAGAAGCCGCGCGCCGCCATCTGTCTTGCCGCCTCTGCCATGGCGGTGTCGGCTCCGCGCAGTTCGCGCTCTTGCGCCCGCGACCAGAGCGCCTGTTCGTCGGCGATCTCGATGCCGTAGCTGCCGTTGACCAAGTCGCCCAAGAGTTTGGCCGTCGCCGTGTTCATCAGCGCCGAGTCGTAGGCCGTTTCCGAGTATGAGAACAAGTTGGTCGGAGCTTGCAGATCGTCGAAGGGCTCGACCGCCGTGAAGTTCGGCAAGACGATGTCGGTGATGGTAGGCATCACGATGTTGGCGAACACGGGCGCGTCGGGTAACGTCACGTCGGGGCGCACTGCAGCGACCGGATAGTCGATGGTCGGCATGACGCCCGTGAACGGGTCCGTGCCGACGACCGGGGCGGTCAGGGTCGGCAGGTTCGGCACGCTGATCGTGGGGAAAGCGGGGAACGACAGCGAAGCGACGGCAGATGCGGGCGCCGGCATCGTAATGGTCGGCATACCGGGGGCGTTCAGTGGCGACGG
This sequence comes from Janthinobacterium sp., assembly GCA_003133225.1. Classification (GTDB taxonomy): domain Bacteria; phylum Pseudomonadota; class Gammaproteobacteria; order Burkholderiales; family Burkholderiaceae_D; genus Janthinobacterium. The sequence continues at coordinate 96,163 of PKWL01000112.1, read as the reverse complement.
CAGGTTGGCCTGGGCGGAGGCGAGCAGTTTGGTCAAGTCGCTCTGCACGTCCGTCACGTCGAGCGTGTCCGAGACGACGAGAACCGAATCGCCATTCGGTTGCAGCGCCGACCCTTCCGAGACTCGCAGGTAGGCCGTCAGATCAGATATGAAAGTCTGCATCTGACTCATGTACGTGCCCGCATTAGCTATCGCAGTGTTTTGCAGCCCTGCCGCTGTATTGTCGGTTGTCATGATGATCCTCTATAGACGGCGTTGGCTGACGGCCACGTTCAAGCCGAGCTGGCCGAAGTCAAAGTCCGCTCCGGCCACATTGTTAAGTTCAAACTGCCACGTCTTGCCGCGCAGCCCCTTGGGGATATTCACGCGGCGCTGGATGAACCCGGCAGTGGGCCGCGCTGCCATCGTCAGGCTGACGGGGGCGTACTGCGCCGCCTCGTCCACCGTGACCCGCAGCGTCAGGTCGCCCGCCGTGCGCAGCGTCATGTAGGCGTCCGACATGTGCTTCTGGCGGCCCTCCTTGAAGTCGAGCAGGCCGAAGGAGAACCCGGCGTCGATTGGTGCGCCCATGTCGGTGTCGCCCGCCTCCAGCACGCATAGGCCGCTTGGCCCGGCGCCGTAGTAGACGCCGTTGATCAGGCAGAAGCTGTTGAATGGGTAGTCCTCGTAGGTCGAGACGGCGTTGGTGTGGGTGTTGACCACCATGACTAGCTGCTGCGCCGTGGCCTGGGCCAGCACCATGAGCGCGGCGTTGAGCGTCGGCAGGCGCGCATCGACTGTGCCGACGGCGCCGAAACCGGCGTTCAGCTCGGCGGTGATGGCGGTGAGGTTGGCCCTGATACTCGCGGACGCGCCGCTGTGCGCTATGACCGCGGCGTCCAGTTTTGTTAGCTGCGCGTTGATGGTGGCGATCAAGCCGTTCGCGCCGACCAGCGCGGCGCGCATGGCCGTCAGGTCGGCGTTGATCGAACCGACCATGCCCGCCTTGGCAGCGACGCTCGCCTGCACAATGGTCAGCTTGGCGTTGACCGCCCCGGCGGACCCTGGCTGGCCTACAAGCGCCGCGTGCGCGTGCGGCAGCGTGGCCGTGATGGCGTAGATGCCGCCAGTCAGTGCTGACTTGGCCAGTGTGAGCGTCGCGCCAATGGTCGCGTTGACGTTGATCCGGCCCGTGATCGTGGCCGTCAGCAGCGGGAGTTGGGCTTTCACGGAATCGGTCGAAGCGGCGAGCGAAGCACCGACGGTCGACTTGAAGTGCCCGTTGATCATGTTGAACGGAACAGGCATCGACAGCGCCGCCTTCATGACGGTCATTTTTACGGCGATCTGCGGTTTGGTCTTAACACATATCGCCGCCCCGCCACCAATCCCCCCGCCACTCGTGACGACGAGGGAGCGGGCGCTGAAAGACCCTGCGGCCCCGCTGCCGTTGGCCCCGCCGGAAGCTACCATGCTCGTTTGCGTCGGCATAAGTTATCCCGCCATGATGTCTAAGTCGTTGAGCGTGAACGCCGTGCCGCTCACCAGCGACATAGTGGTTACGCGCACATCGCCCGTGGACACACCGATGGACGCTGTCTGGAAGGCGCAGCCATTGGCGGCGACCATGCGCATGTAGCCGATGGTGCCGGTGGCAACGGGCGTAATGGATGTTGCCGACGTCAAGTGCAGCATGTTGGCCGTAGGGGCAGCGTTGCTATTGAACGAGGTCTGCGAGATCGTCTTCGAGGCGAGAAGCGTGCCCGTTACTGCCGCATCGCAGTCGGCCGGCGGCGAGCCACTGTAAAAACTGATCGTCGTGTTGGCCGTTGTAGTTAGGAAGTTGACGGCGGTGGCGCTGGTGAGCGCGGTGCAGATGGCTTGGCGCAGGGCCATGTTCAGTTTAGCATTGCCCGCCTGGAGTTGGCACTTGAGCGTGAGGTTCAGAATCGCCGAGACGGCACTAATCGTCAGCGAATCAAGAATGACGTCGGCGCCGGACCCTGCAATGCCGGCCGTGAGTGTAGCGTACACATTGGCACCGTTGCCCACAAGGGTGACGGCGGTGATAGTCACGCCGTTAGCTCCCGCCGTAAGCGCAGGACTCGAACTAAGTGAGACGACCCCGCCAGCCGGAGACCCCCAGTATCCCACAAGGGGGAAATCCCCACTTGCCCCCGCGTTGAGGTAAAGGTATTGGAGGTAGTAGCCGGCGGCGGACCCCCACAGGCTCTGGGCTATTAAACTCGCCCCGTACGGCGCCAGCGCGAAGGCCACTTTAGAACGCCGATACGAAGGTGAGTTGCGGCGTCACGGTGATTGCGTCGCCTGCATTCGTGACCGTTAAAGGCGTGGCGAACAGCTCGGCCCAGCGCAGGAGCGCGTCGGCGCCGACTACATAGTAGCCGTAGACCGTGACCGGGCCGCCCGCCGTGAAGGTCCAGGTCTGCGCCGCGTAGGCCGCCGTGGCAGTGCCGGACACATCCGCTTCGGTGAACGAGGTCTTGGTCAGGGTCTTGGCCACGTAGCCCATGATCGCCGTGAACTCGGTGTAGGTGGCGACAACGTCCGAAGCAGATGGGGTGATGTTGTTGGTGAAGAGTTTGAGCGTCAGGTTGGCGGGCACGGTGACGCCCAGCATGTCCTTGAGCAACGAGCCTTGCGCGGCGGTCGGAATTTTAAGCGTCATGGCTTTCTCCTATTACTGTTGCGGCAGGGAAAACGCGGCGGCGGCGATCACGAACGGCGCGCCCGTCAAAAGAGCCAAGGAGCCGAGGTTCATCTCCGCGCCGGAGGTGGCAATCGCGCCGTCGAAGCGGGCAGCGGTGCTTGACGCCAAGAGCCCCGAGTCGCCTGCCGCGCGCAGCCGGAACCAGCCGGCAGTACCGGCGGCCGCGACCGTGGTCGACCATGTTTGGGTCGAGAGCATGGACAGGACGCCGCCGGAAGCTGCTGAGGCCCACGACAGGCCGGTAGCAACACCATCCGAGTACAGAGTGCAGAGCAGCGTACCGTTTGGCGCGTTGTCGGGCAGCGCCGGCTGGGCGCCACTGTAAATGTCGATGAAACCAAGAGCGAAAGTGGTCTTGAAGTTGCTGGATGCCATCAGAGCATTGACGAGACCAGTGGAAAGACGTGCGGCCATAGTGAGTACCTTTTATTTGGAAAGTGAGACTACATACTGCGGAGTGCCGGTGCGCCACTTGAGAAGTGCGGCCCCACTGGTGGAAACGGGGGGAACGAAATGTTTGGCGGTCAGGTCTTTCACTAGGCCGCCGTCGGCGCCGAGGACGAGCCCCCGGCGTGACATCCAGAAATACATGGTGCCCGCGATGCCCTGGCCGTCGCCGACGCCGTCAACACCAGCGCCCACGGCGTCGCCCGAGACTTTGACCTCAGTGCCCATGACGGTGCCGTAGGGCGAGGCGGGCTTGGAGATGAAGCTCTCAGGCCCGGTGCCGTCAAGGAATACAGTCTTGGCCGTCGTGCCGACGAAGATGCCGTCCTGCATGGCGCAGAAGGTCTGCACATCCGAGTCGAATGCCAGAAAGCCGGTGCGCAGGTCGAACAGCTCGTATTCGTACGGCTGGCTGTAGAACAGGAACGGGCCGGTGGCGATGTAAGCGCGGCCATTGAAATAGCCGACGATCTGGCCCGGCGGTGGCGGTCCCATGAACATGGTGCGCACGGGGAGCGTCTGCTCGGGCAGGTCCGTGATGGTCAGGGACGTTACCGAGTTTTCGATGATAGCCGTCAGCATCGGCAACTCGCCGTCGACCGCGCTGACATAGATGTTTTTGAGGGCGACGCGCGGATCAGGGGAAACCGGCAGGTTCGTGAAAATGAGGGAGCCCTCGGTCATGGTCGAGCTTGACCTCGGAGCGCCCGACTCTTTGCCGTTATGATCGGCGAAGGTCATGGTGCAGAGATACGTGCCGGGTGGCAGGGCGCCGAGGCCGGACTGCGGAGTGATTGGACCCGGCGGCGTGATGCCCCACTGGTGGCTGGCGTTGTTGGCCACGATGCCGGAGGCGATGTTGTCCGACCAGAATACGGACTCGTTGATGGATGCGTAGCAGACCCGTGCGCCCGCGACGGGGCTGAGCGCGAGGGTCGAGCCATCCTGCTGAAATTGTTTGAGCGAGCCGCCCTGCACGAAGAAACCTTGGGTGCCGTCGGTCCAGACCGAGTGCGCCGCACCTGCGAAGAGGACGCTGGTGCCTTGGCGCCGGTCGATCTTGCCGGACTCGTCGATGTCGACATTACGCGCGTACAGCAGGTCGCCGAGCGCGAAACGCTCGGGGCCTACATCGTTGCGCATGCCTTTGACGGCGGTGATCTCGGTATAGCCCATGATTTCTCTCTAACTTAGACTGGCGTCAGTCTAACATAGAACCACGACGATTTATAGCGTTAAGCGGTTGGCGTAGCGAGCGCGGCCAGGATTGCCGCCATGGCCTGATCGCCATTGCCGTTGGCACGGTCGCCGCGTGACTTGAGGGAAGCGGTGATCGTGTCGGGCCACGCCAGGCCGTCGTATTCGACGAGGCAGTTGTAGGCGGGCAGATTGGCGACTTGGCACTGGCGCGAGACGACGGTATTGCCCTCGGCGTCGGTGAGCGGCGCCCAGACGACGAAGGTGAGCGCTGCCGTCGCGTAGGAATAGCTGAACTGGGCCGAGCCATAGACTTCCAGCGTGGTAGCGCCTTGGGCGCCGTCGGGGTCGGGAAACATGCCGAGCACCACGCCGTCCTTTACTACGGAGAACGGCGTCAATGTGACGATCATCTCGTCGATTAAAGTGGAGTCGCACCACTCCGGGTTGCCAGCCCCGACTTTATAAACTGGCTTGACATCTTTTCTGTACTGCGTGACGAAGTCGGGCACCGTGGCGGCCATGGTATTGGAGTATGGGGGCAGCACGCCGTTGAACGGGTCGGCCACTGAGTAATAAGGGGGTATGAAAGTAGAATCGGTGGTATTCATGCCCTGGCTATAATAGTCACCATCGGCGCCGTTCCATACAAGACCTAGTCCAAGGCCGTATGCGTTTGGGTCCGGCGGGACGGTGGGGGCAACCATGTCTTGCAGGATGGGGTGCGGCAGGGCCGGCTCTGGCGTGAGTGCAAAGTACGCCGGCGCCTGGGCGCCTGGGCCTGACGCGTAGAGATTGTAAGCGTCCCTCATGCCGGAGAAAGGCTCCCCCGAGTCCACATACCAGTTTTCGCATGTTGCGCTAAATAGGTTATAAGGCCCGTTTTTAAGCCCCGTATAGGTTTTTTTGGTGGCTACTTCTGTCCCGACAAAAGTTCCCGATACTGGCGGTGGGTTCGGCTGCGCCATGGTAGGGGCTGGGGTATAGTTATATGTGACCGTGCGCGTCGTCGTCGTGATCGCAGTGGCTAAGTAGACGTAGTTAGGGAAAGGTGGGAACCTCGGGTCTACTGCATTGGGTATATTCTCGGCCGACACCGCGTCGCTATACGTCACGCCGGGCAGAATGGGCCGGCAGGTGTTGGCGCTTTCCGGGGCCGAGTCGCGCAGCCAGAAATCCCACCCTCGCGGCAAAACGCCCGCAGCGAGTTGCGCGAGCGTGGCGGTTGAGTTTTTCTGGAACCACGCGAGGCGGCGCGCTTTCAGTACAACCTGGGCGGCGGCCCAGTCGGCGTTCCATTGGATGGTCTGCCCGGCGGTGGCCGCATTGGCGGCTAGTACGGTGGCGTTGTATTTTGCGGCGACAGCAGCGACAGCATTGGCATACCCAGGCGCGGGCGTAACTGTACTCTGGTACTGAAGTGGGCCACCACCTGGGGTGCAAGTGCCGCTCGTTACCATCCCCTGCACTGTGGTGACATAACCGCCGATGGTGAACCCCCCAATAATGTTATATAAGTTCGAGTATGAAGCAGTGTATGGGGTAATGCCATAAAGCGCCCCAACCCCCACGCCGTTCCACGAGTCTATGAGGACCCCCGCCTCATAGACCCCGTATGTGACGGTAAAACTCCCGTCAGGGGTTGCTGTCTGGGAGATGATAGAGATGGTTATAGGCCCCGATGACGGCACATACACCACCCCTGGATAAGGAGGAGGGGTCGGCGTAACCGGGTAAATGCAGTCTTCTGGCACATTGAAGGTGAGATTGTGGTCGTAGGCGAAATCGCCTCTATTGTCCCAGTAGAACATCTCGGCATAACCGTCGCCACTCCATGTATTCGACCCTGTGGCGTATGACACCGCGCCCGTCGATTGATCGGTATTCTGCACTTCGGACGCCAGCGTCTGCCCGTTCGAGGCGACGACGAGGTTGAAGACGCCGCCGGTGCCTGCTGCCCGCTCGGCGGCCAGAAGCGACTCATAGGAGGGGGACAGAGAAGTGATACTGTACCCATTGGCCGCCGCATCGTGAGTTGAATTGACTGTGCCACTGGCTACGGTCCATTCTGCTCCATTGGAGGCGTCGTGCGGAGTGCAAGCCCCGCCTATCGTCGTTAGCCCTGGATGCCCGCTGCGGATGGAGGTGCCGAGGCTAAAAACACCGCCGTACGCTGGCGCCAGAATACTACCGGAGCTGAGGGGCCAGTTCTCAAAAGTAGCCCATTGCTGGTACGTCGCCCCTGTGGTGATGACAAAACTTACGGTTCCTACAGTAGTGCCTATTTGTACTCCGCTAGAGTCCAATATGCCTAAAGTGGACGTAAACGTTATCCCGCCCGGGTCTGTCATGTTATTGCCGGTATATGTCAGGCTTATTAGAACCAGGCTCGGCATTCCGTGGTTCGCCGTACCAAGAAACACCCCCCGGTACGGCACCGGGTTCGGCATCGCCACGCCGACGTAGTCCCACTGGTCGAACACGGACACCAGGGCGCGGATTAGTTTGGAGCCGAGTTTCTGGAAGATGATCTGGCCCGTGTCCGTCATGATGGCGCGCCCGAACGGGCGCGTGCCGTTCTCCATCGCGCTCGCCAAACTCTTGGCCATGGCGACCAGCGTGCTGTCCTGTTTGTCCGTGATGGTGATGACTTGGGGCATAAGGTTCCTAAAGTGGGCCGCCGCTAAGCCGAAAGGAGTGCGACCGCGGCGACCTCATGGGGGTTGTGCGGGGACATGACCCGCTCGTAGCCCACCCCCACTGGAGCTATTACGATCGTTACAGTCAACCGCCGCCAGCTAAATGCGAGGCCAAAGTCATCGCCCCGGTTGCTGTCAGGGCGGCTACAGGGTCAGGTCCCCAGTGCGACCCACCGCCAACGCGCACCGCCAGAAAAAATTCCTCGGCCTCGAAGTGCCCCACGCCATCGAGCAGTAGCATTTCCCGCAGCACCTGATCGGCCATCTCGCGCGGCACTTCATGGCTGACATACAGCCCGTCGTGATGGGCGCCGGATTTGCGCGCCCGGTCGCCCAGCATGTCGTACACGCCGACGACGCGCGGCACGCTGCAAAAGTCAGTACGAAACCCGGCCGGCAATGTGAACGTCCTGCCCGCCACGTCCGACTGGTAACTGAATGGCTGTTGCAGTTCCCACAGTCCGGCCTCGTCGTCGGCAACGAGTTTGACGATCAGCTCGCCAATGAACTTGCTCACGGCAGAATCCCGATGGCGATCTGGGCGAGGCCGATGTCGAGCAGGATCGGGTTCTGCGCATCCACGGCAAGGGTCGATGCCTTGACGATGGTGGCGAGGACAGGCAGTGCGTTCAGTGCCAGCGTCTTCAGGTCGGTGGACTGCACAGTGGCCCCCATTGCACAGACGACGGTGATGTCCCTGGCCGCGTTTGCCAAATTCTCCGTTGTGGACGCGCTGACTCCGACGAGCCCCTGCATCGAGGTCAGCGCGATCTGCGCTGAAGGGCAGAAGTTGGCAGCGATCTGGGCCGGGGTCTGCAGCGTGCCCGGCGCAGTAGCGCAGCCAGAGAGCAGGGCGAAAGTTGCGAGGGCGGATGTAAGCAATTTTCTCATGGTTTATTCCTTCACAATGGTGGTGGGTGCAGCGTTGGGCAGAAATGGTACGGGCGGCGGAGGTGGCGGGGGCGACTGCATGTCGCGCAGCTTCAGGCCGATCGTGCCTGATACGATGACGACGTTAAGTTTCAGAAAATCGGCGCGTTGAGTTGGATCGAAGTAGGCCATGACAGCCCACACGATATAGCTGACCGTGCCGAGAATGATCGGGATAACTGTTGCTGAGTTCATGGCTTTCCTTTGATGCGAATATGAAAAGAGACGGGCACTTGGACCATGACCTTGCGCCCGAAGACTCGTGCCAGCCAGCCAAGTACCCGCCGCATTACGCGACCGACACGGTGATCGAACTTGGAATGTCGATGTTGATGTCATCCTCGGCGATGACGAACGAGCTTGACGTCATGACGCCCCCGAGTGGTTGACCGGCGGCGTCTACGCTCTGTGCGCTGGCCGTGTAGGTGCCGGGCGCCACGCCCTCGAAGGTGGCGGTGTACGGCGCGGCGGTGATAGTCTGCGGGCCGATGGCGCCGCCCGAGAGGGAGACGACGATGCCGCTGGCAACGGTGCCGGCCGGGAATGGGGTAGGACTGGTGGCGATGGTGACGACGACGGTTTTCATGGTGGGTTCCTTGGTGGTTAAGCGAGAGTTCCGCCAGCAGCGACATACGCCGCTTGCAGGTTGGCCAGCGAGTTCGTGCGCTGGTTGTACGTGTTGCCGGGCAGACTGGCCCAGATGTGGGCGCAGGCGGCGATGGCGGGGGCGAGATGGCCGCTGTCGATCAGCGGCAGCGCGCGGCATTCCTTGATCTGTTGCAGGGCGATGGCGTCCTGGCTGGCGGGGCCGAAGTCTCTCAGCCCCAGCAGAGTCATGTAGGCCCCGGCCCAGTGGTGCAGCGTCTGGTAGCGCCCTGCCGCCGTCGAGTCGAGCTGAACATCGAGTACGTTCGGATGGCACGCATAAGAGTGAAACAGCAGCGGATGCACGGGCGTGCTGCCGACCAGCACGTTGTAGCCGTTGTCCGACTCGGCCAAGAGAGCCGGGCCGATCTCGCTCCAGGCCAGCATGTCGAGAAAGGCGGTGCGGTTGGTGCTCATGACGGGTGGTACCCGAAGTGATATAGCGCGACGGCCACGGTGGCGGTCATGAGTGTCTTGATGACTTCGCCGATCCAGCGGTTGCTCGCCTTCAGCGCCTCCTCGGTGCGTTTCTGTTCGGCGGAAACGCAGGCGGCATCGAGCGCGTCGTACTTTTCCCAGAGTTTCGCCCGCTCGATCTTTGCCGTGATCATGTCCGATTCGAGGAGTGCGATGCGCTGATTGCTCTCGACCAGTTTTTCGTAGGCCGAGGCCATGCGCTTCTGGTCAGCCGTCAGTTGCTCCATGAAGGCGCTGATGCTCTTGAATCTCTCGTCAAGGCGCGCGACGGTAATCGCTAGTGGGTCTGTTTGCATGTTTTGCTGCCTCTATGCGGAAATGAAAGAATCGTTCGGGTCGAGCAAGACACTCGCCCCATTTTTCGTTGCCGCGATGCTCTGTTCCTGGCGCTGCGTCATGACGCTGCGCCGCACCAGTTCGGTCAGGATGCTGCGCTGCAGGCGCTCGGTCAGGACATTGCCGCCTGCTGCCAAGGTGAGTACGCTGCTCTGCTGGTCGGCAAGCAGAGGCACGGCCTTGACGAGCACCATAAGTGCGGCGGCATAGGTACTGGCGGTGGCGGCAGCAGCGAGCTGAATTTCGGCGAGCAGGTTCGCGCTTGAAGCTGACTCAACCGTCACCGCGCTGTTCATGGTGATGCTGGCCGTGATGGCAGCGGTGCTGATTGCTGCGCACGTCACCGCGCTCGCCAACTGGATGCTCGCTAGCAAGCTGGCAGTGGCGGTGGCAGCGGCGACGGCTTGGCCGGCCATCGAAACTTGGACGGAGAGACTGGCGGTAGCAAGCGTGGTGACGACCGCTGCGCCGCTGTAGCCAATTTGGCTGTCGAGCGTGCCGACAGCCATACTGCCGACTGTGGGAGCGCCCGCGAGAGCGATGTTGGCATTCAGCGCCGCGCTTGCCGACGTGCTCGCTACAAGCGCGCCGGCCAGAATGATCTGGTTCGTCAGCGCGCCGGTCGCCGCAGTGTTCGCTTGCGCCGCTGCGTTTAGTTCGATCTGGCTCGTCAGCGCGCCGGTCGCAGCACTCTGCGCCTGCACCGCTGCGGCGAGGCTGATCTTCGCCGTTAGCGCGCCGGTCGCTATGCCGTGCGCGGCAACTACGGCGGCCAGTTTGATGTTGTTTGCCAGCGCGGCGAGCGTGGCGCCCTGCGCTTGCGCCGCTGCTGCTAAGTTCGCCGTCTGCGGAGCCAGTGCGCCGAGTGCCGTGCTGGCCGTCGTTGCTGTGCCGGCCAGAACCGCGGGCGGGCCGGGGAATGCGGCGACAGCCAAGCTCCCGACCGTGACGGCGGCGTTTAGCTCGATCTGGGCAGAGAGAACTGCGATTGTGGTCGAGTTCGCTGTGAGCGAGCCAGCCAGAGTGATCTGCGCCGTCAGCGCTGCGCTTGCCGTGGTGCTTGCCGATACGGCGGCATACAGCCCTGCTTGAACGGTCAAGTTGCCGATGGCGGTGCTGACTGCCGATACGCTCGCCGCGAACGCGGCCCCCGGCGCCGTCGCTCCCGTAGTGAGCGCGCCGACAATGGCGCTCTCCAGGGTGACCGCTGCCGCCAGATTGGCGCCAATGGCCTCGCCCGAGCAGATGAGCGGCATGAGGAAGACGCCGAAGTCCGGCGTCTGCCCTGCCCCCGCCGTCACGACCCCGACGAAGGAGGTGTACGGTTGGAGACTAAGGGAGGTGGTGGCCGCGCCGCTACTCTTGCCACCGCCGTAGGTCAGGCCGGTGGCGAACGACTTGGCGGCGACGGTTGCGGCACCGCTGCCTTTGCCGCCGCCCGACGTGACCTTGTACGAGCGCGTGGATTTTATGGTGGCCGCACCGCTGCCCTTTGCGCCGCCGCTGCCGACGATGCTCCCGATCAGAGCCATGCTAGGCTCCCGGGGCTAGGTGGGCGGCGCGCAAAAACATTTAGCTCAGCGCCAACGACAAGGCGGCAGCGGCAAACGAAGGTGCGCCGTCACCATTGTTAATCGTCTTCGATGTGGTCAAGGCGCCGAAGAACAGCAGGTTGCCGCCGGTGGCCGCGTCGAACACGCCGAAGCTGGTGACGACGCCCCACGAGGCGGTTGGCGCCGGGTAAGTGAGCACTCCGTTGTTCGAGGTCAGGCCCGAGGTGCCGGTCGAGGCGACGGTTGAAGCCGCAGCCTGTGTGCCGGCCCAGTTGGCAAGAGCGGCCGTGATCGCCACGCGCGCATAGGAACCGCCCGACACTTCGGTGCCCCCGCCCGCTGCTGTCGGCGTCGCCGTGTAGAGCGCGACGTAGACGGTGGCGACGGGTGCGTAAGCCTGCGCTCGCAGAAACCAGTCAACGACTTTGTTTTCAATGTAGTTCGATAGTGCAGCCATGATTGTGCCTCTTAGACGATAGTGACTTCTTGGGTTAGGGTGACTGCACCCGAAATTAAGGTGGTGATGACGCCGACAGGGCTGATCATTTCCAGGCTGTAGACGGCTTGTGTCCAGGTCTGGATGTCGGTCGTCACTGCGTCGAGCGTCAGGTTGATGGTGGCCTGCACGATGTCGAGCGCGATGAAGCCGTTCTCGGTAGTCAGGCGCAGCAACTCGGCGCCGCCCACGATATTGCGGATCGACATGCGCGCCGTGTAGCCGGTCAGATCGACGGGGGTGTTGAACTGCAGGTAGCCCCCGCTCGTGTAGGGCGTGAAACCTGCTGCGTTGGTGTCGTTGAAGGCCACCGTGTTCGGGTCGATCACGGTCGCCGCGTGATAGTCCGAATCGCGCAGCGGCGCGTTCTTGGCGTTGATCTGCGACATGCCGCCCGCCGACACAACAGCCGCGCGCCAGCCGTCGGGGATGCCGTGCAGCGCCGCCGTGATGGTCGCCGGGGCACCGTTCGTAATCGCCGTGATCGGGCGGTACACAATCGGCAGGCTCTCCCAGCGCAGGGCGTAGTTGAAGGTGCTGCCTTGCAGGATGGTGAGGTCCACTAAATTCTCCTAGCTGCCATAAAAATCGCTGCGGTAATCGCCGCGCCGTCCGTGCCCGCTGCCTTCGCCGATGCCGCCGTAGACGACGACCCGGGTCTTGTGCTTGGCGCGGTCTTTTTCCAGTTTTGCTGCGGCGCAGTAAGCGCGGAATTTGGTCTCGAACCCGTCCGACTTGCCCCGGTCGAACGTCTCGGCGTCCTGCTTGGCGTAGGCCCGGGCCTTCATCCACAGGCCGAGCCCGGTCTTGTGCATGGCGTTCACTTCGAGCTTCTGGTCGGCGTCCGTGACCTCTTTCAGGGGCAGGCGGTCGATGAGGAGCTGGATGGTGCCGCTGATGTCAGGGAAAGGGTATAAACGGGCCTTGTCGGCCTCCATTCCCGTGATCAGGTACTTGGGCCGCCCGGTGCGCCCATCGAAGCGTATGCGGCGCGTATGGAGGTCTTCATAGTTGATGATCTCGATCGGTCTGCCGTCGGCTGGGAGCACGCTGTAGGCGTCGCGGAACTTCAAAATCCGTTCGCTGACGCTCACCCAGTCGGTCGCTGGGGTGTAGTTGATGGTGGTCAGATTCGAGGTGCAGTCACCGAGCCCGCCGATCAGGCGCGCGAACATCTTCTGCGCGTCATTCAGGTAGTCATAGACATCGTCCTCGCTCCAGAGGAACGGCTCGACTTGGTCGAGAACGCCGGAGCGGAACTGGTCGCGTAACTCGGTGCTGTCCATGGATTACTCTTTTTCCGTTGGGAGCTGCTTGAACTCCTGCCACAGAGCGTCGCGCTCCTTGTTGTCGATGATGAAACCGATCTGCGCAGCCAGGGCCTTGGCATGCGGCACGCCCGTGCCCGAGAAGGACTCGCGCTTGCCGCCCAGAACCAGCGCCTCGAATGCAGCGAAGATCATGGTTTGGCGTTCGCCCGGGTCCTGCGGCTCTTTCGAGGTATTGGCTGCGGCTTCAGGCAGGTCGTCTTCCGGTACGGCGCCGACAGCCAGCACTTCATTCCACATGCCCTTGGGGACATGGGTAGGCTGGCCCTTGACGAAGCCGATGGCGTGGCCCAGTTTTGAGGTGATGACTTTGTCGCGGTTGAGAACGAATTTCATGTCGGTGCTCCTTTGGGTTGTTTGGCTGGTTAGCCCTGGGTGATCAGTGAGCCGGGGGCGGCGCTCGGCACGGCATTGACTTCGCCCGTCTCGCTGTCGCCCTGCTCTAACTTGTTGGCCGCGACGGCGGCGCAGGCGGCGACGTAGGTCGCAGCGACTTCGGCAGCCTGGGCAATGGCGGCGTCGCCAGCCAGCTCGGTACCGTCAGCGACGCAGCCGGCGGCGATGCAGGCGGACTGGGCATCAGGCGGCACGGAAGTCGAGACGGTGGCGACGAACTGCAATACGCGCGTGGGGCAGATGACGGTCTGCGTGACGGGGGAAATAAATTTCATCATGATTTGGACCTCCGGGTACATAAAAGACCGGGGGCTCGTGGCCCCCGGACGGATCGTGTTACTCCGCAATTACATGATTTGTGTTTCCTGAGCGCGGCCATCGACCGTGTACATGAGTCGTACGCGGGCGTGGCCGGCGGTGGCGTTGGCCACCGTGTAGGCGAGCGTCATGCGCACGTTCTGGCCTGCGCTCGACGCTTCCGGCGTGGTCAAGACGAGCGCGGTGCGGGCGGCGGTCAAGAGCGAGATGGCACTAGCGAGTTCGGTCAAGGTGCCGGCGATACCCAGCGAGAGAGTCGCTGCGGTCGGGCCGACGAAGGCCGTGTCGACGATCAGCTCACCGCCGACGACGACAGCGCCGGGTGGCAGAGGGACGCAGTCGAAAGTGACCGTGTTGGCGACGGGGCCGGACAAGCCGAGTTGGGCCGGATCGGTTGCCAGAGCAACGGTCGAGCCAAGGGTGACGGCAGCGTTCGAGACCGAGTCGAGGACCCAGTTGTTGAAGCTGAAGCCAAATTCAGCCACCATTGGGTACTGGGCTGTGCGCGAGGCGAGTAGTTTCATTTTGATTTCCTGTTCAGTGGAGAAGGAGCCGCCGGGCCTAAAACCCGGACGGCGGGCCGTCTTATTTCGTGGCGACGTAGATCGAGAGCACGCCGAAATCCTGGACCGTGTTGTTCTCGTAGATCGAACCGAACTGAGGCTTCAGGAAACCGATGATCTTGCCGGTGCTGATACCTTGCTGGTTGTCGTAGTCGAAGCCCTTTTCTTCCCACTCAGGGGCGCCGATGTCGGCCATGCCGAGTGCTTGCGCGCCGCAGAACAGAATCTGCGCACCTTCGACGGTGCCGGAGGCGCCGTATTTGGAGCCCGAGAGAGCGCCCACGGTGCTTGGCACATGGCGGAACTCGTGCAGGTAGATGCCGTCAATCTTGACCGAGGAGCCCGTAAAGAGCGCGTCGTTCTTGGAAGCGCTTTGCGAGTGGCGCAGGTTCAAGAGGTAGGTCGGGTCGAGTTTCAGGTTCGCCATCGCCGTAGGCGTCAGGAAGGCGTGGAAGGTTTCTTCCCCGTTGTCCATGACACCGCGCACATAGGCGTTCTTGGCAGCGGCCTTGAGGGCCACGAACATTTCCCAGGCCACCGTATCGGTCGCAGTCACGGCGTTCGAGGCAGCGGCCGAGACCAGCGCCTTGGCCGTGTTATCCCAGCGGAAGCGGCGGTTGTTGGTCGGGGCAGTCACGTCCTGTGCAAACTCCAGGAACTGCAGGTCGGAGCCGACACGCGGGGCGCCGTTGTTGTGCTGCGAGTAGCTGATACCGGCCATGGTCAAAAACGCCATCTGATCGATACGATCGGACAGCCAGTAGGCCAGGACGTTCTTGCTGTTGCCGCGGAACTCAACGATCGACTTCTGGTCAGCCATACGACCTTCATGGCGGTTGGCATGACGCAGTTGATCGATGCGGATCACCTGGTCAAACGTGATCATCTGCTCTTCGTTGCCTTCCAGGGTACGGTCGCCTGCGATACCGTCACCCGTCAAGTCGGCGAGCAAGGTGATCACGGCGCGTGCGCCCTTTTCAGACTTCTTCAATTCGGTGATGTGCTGGACCAGAGCGTGTGGGCCGTTGCCCAAAAATTTTGCAATAAAACTTTGGTTACGCGCGTTGCGCCAAAGGTCCCTACCCCAAATCGTCTTCTGCTGGGTGGTCAATAATCCGAAATTGGTCAACATGGTGCTTTACCTCTTAGTCAAGTTATAAATACAAGCTCTTTTTGCTGGTATCGATGTCGCTCGACTGACGAGGTAAGGCGTATCGTGCCTAAATCGGGTGCTGCAGCGCCATTCTATTCCACTCTATTTTAGATTGCAAATAGATTATAGAACTGCGGGCGAGTTTCTAGGCACTGGTTGGAATGTATGCAGCTCGGCTTTGGCGGCCAAGTAGGCTTCGTTGGCAAGTTCGGGTGTGTCGAAATAGCCTATATGGTGTTTCTTGTTACCCGATTTAATTTGAACCCTCCAGCGGTGTCCGACCTTCGACGCGCCAAGGTATCCGCTCTTGCCCGGGTTCCATAATGTGTTCTGGCAGTTCTCTACCCTTGTGGCTTCGCGCAAGTTCTTCAGCCGGTTATTGCTCCGCACGCCGTCTCTGTGATCAGTGTCATTCAAGGGCCATACGCCGTATGTATAGAACCAAGCGAGCCGATGCAGCAGATAGTTCTTACCCTCGACCATGACCGTAAGGTAGCCAGCTACGTGCGGCGATCCGACTACGCTGCCGATCCGGCAACCGCCTCTTCGGCTAGTCAGCGCCGTAAAAATTCCCGTCAGTGGGTCGTAGTGAAATAGTGCCTGGAGTTCAGTTTGAGTTAGCATGGAACGCACCCGTATCGTGGTTATCGTAAGGAGGAGAGAAACTGGCAGGCGCTTTACGAAGGCGCTTTTCGGGGATCAGCCTAGCCAGTCTGTATTATATCTTACTTAGAGCAAAAGTAGAGACGAGTTTAAAGTTCGTCGCCGATGGCGTTCGGTTCCCCGCTGCTCGGCGTTTTGGCCGTCAGAAAATCATAGATCGTCTGTGCGCTTCGGACCACTTCCACAGAGGTTGTATGGCAAGTGCTTAGGCGCGAGGCAAAGTCCACTGCGAGTACCCGAAGTTCTGAATCGTCTTTCATGTCATGCTCCTTGTGGTGGTGTGGTTTTGGTGGCTTCATAGCGCGGCTCGCCGGTGATTTTGTCCATCGTGTCGCTGCCGGTGACGCGTTTTGCGTGAACCGCCTCCTTGGTGGGTTGAGGTAAAAATTCGCCGAACATGATCGTGAACAATCCGAGGCCGCTTATCACAGAACGTCCCCTCTCATGCGCGCCAAGTCTTCTTCGCTGATCTTGGCGAAGGCGTCCTGGCTTAGTTTCATCGCCGTCTCTGCGCTCAGCACACCGCCCAGCTCGTCGCTGTTCTGGCCCACCTTGGTGGTCGACGCCGGGGTCTTCTTGGCGGCGTCGATGTTGCGCTTCAAGGCTTCTTGTTTTCTGAGGAGAGCCACTTCGGCGGGGGTGGCGTTCGGCTTGACCTCGACCGCTGTTTTTTCCTTGCCTGTCTCGGCGCCCAGCACATACTTGACGGCCTTCTGCAGCGCAGCGGACGGCGTCAAGCCTTGGCCCTCGAAGGCGTTCTTCAGGCCCAGCACCTCGCCCACCACTTCGGTGTCGAAGGCTTCGTTGTCCGGGTTCATGACGGGGAACGCCGCCTCGATCCGGTCGACGACGGTGTCGTAGCGCACACGCTCGACGGCGCGCGTCTCGGCCTGCTCGGCCTTCATGTCGGACTTCTGGTCGCCGACGCTGCGCTCAAGCCGGCGGATTTCGCTCATCTTGGCCGTGGCCTTCTCGATCTCGCCGTCGGCCAAGAGCTTGTTGTACTCGCCTTCCATGGCGACGAGCTTGACCTCGGTCGCTTCGATGGCCTCGTTGGTCTGGGCGACTTGAGTACCTTGTTTCAGGCGGGCGTTCTCCGCTTGCAGGGCGGCGATGTCGGCGCGGCCCTTGTCCAGCATCTCTTTATGACGAGCCAGCGGGATGCGGGTGTCTTTCTTGCCGTCCTTGGCCTTGGCCTCGGTTTTGGGCTCGCCCTCCTCTTCCTTTTCCTCATCTTCGTCGACCATTGGATCGGTGATGGTGGCCGGGTCAATCTCAAGTTCCGGCGCGCCGTCGGCGAGCGTGTCGCCGCGGTCTTCGACCTCGGCGCCGCCGGTACCGCCGCCTGCATCATCGCCAGCGGCGAACAGGAAGAACGGGGCGAGGAGAAAGCGGAGTAGTTTCGAGTATTTCATGTCTTAAATCCTTGGACTGCGGGTTGAGGGGTTAAGCGACAATCGCCCAGGTCAAGCCGGGTGCTGGTCGTTACGCGGGGAAGGCAGCGATGCGCTCGCTGAGGATGGCTGAGTAGGCAAACATGGCGCCATGCTGGGCCATCAGGCGCCTGCGCTCAGCCTCGTCCAGGCCGGCGAACAATTGGGTGTTAGCGAAAGCTTCGAGCTTGCCCAATTTGTCGCTTAGCTCGACCCGCTCATCGACCACGCGCTGCTGGTGCGGCGGCATGGCGTTGGCGTTAATGTGGCCAACGCTGAACTGCTCGCAGCCCGGCGCGACGTGTGCGTTGTCAATCGGTGGCTCGGCTGCGTCGTAAGTCGCGGCGAAGATGTCCGGCTTACAGGGGTAGTTCTCACCCTTGGCGCCGGTAATGATCCAGTCGCCAGGCGTGACATGCAGATCACCTTCGAGTGTTTCTATAAGTGCTGTCCCATTGGGGTAGACATGACCGCCACGGTTCCACAACTTCACTGCTGGATGATCGCCATTCTTGAACCACTGCGTGGCTTCAATGACTACTGGTTTTTTGCGGAATTTCATGTCTGTCCTTTATGCTGCGGTGGATGGAGTTTTGGGTTTATTCGCCGCGATGCGGTCGGCGACGGCTTTCTGGGCCTGCGCCTGCACGGCCAACTGCTGTTTCTGCTGCGTTTCCTGGCGCTTCAATTCAAGCTCCTGCAGCCCGATTTCCTTCTTGAACTCGAACTCTTCCCTTTTGAGCTGAATATCGGCCTGGACCTTCATCATCTCGGCCTGGGACTCCTCCTGTGGGCCTTCTATGGGGGTCTGGGCGTCTTTCTGGGCGGTAACTGTGTCCTTACCGGCCTTGGCGTCCTTGAGCTTGGCGTCGGCCTGATGCTGAGCCACCTCGGACTCCGTTTTTTCGACCTCGGCGGTGTTGCCACGGACCTGCAACTGCTGCGCGGCGACAGCCTCGGGGGACTGGGTTTTGGCCGCCATCTGCTTGATCAGGTCGTTCTTGTTCAAGAGGCGGGACGCGTTGATGATGAACTCGTCGGGGATGTCCATGCCGAGGTCTTTTTTCATGGACACAGCTTGGTCAAACTGGCTGTCTTCCAGAGTTTCCCTCTGCGGCACGGACGAGATGGTCACGTCGTACTCGCCCAGCGTCAGGTCGTTCAAGACCTCGCCCGTCTCTGGGTCCGTCTTGTTGATCGTGATGTCCTCGGTGCCGCCACCAGCCCGGTTGTGCGTGATGGTCAGAATCTGTTCCTCGGTGTAGAAGGTCTGGATCAGATCGAGCACGTTGCGGGCGATCATGAAGTCGGTGCGGACCAAGGAGTCCAGGGGCTTGGCCATGTTGGTACTGGCGGCCTGCTTTTTCGTCTGTATCGCCTTGGCGGCAACGTCTTCCCGGTCCATGCCCTGCTGGCTGTCGGACACGCCGGAGATCGTCTTGATGTGCTCCTCGGCCTTGTAACTGATCCGGTCCAAGCCCTGCGGCGTGGCGTTCGGCAGCAACTTCTCGATCTCGTCCAGAGCGCCCGTCATTTCAATTACAAGGCCAGTTTCGGCCCCTCTCTGCTCCAGCTCCTCGACCGACATCGTGGCCAGGGCGCCCGTCTTGATCTTGTAGCCGCCGTTGGCGCTTGAGTTCACCGCGTGCAACTCTTGACTGGAGACTTTGTTTAGCAGCTCCTGCGGGCCGACCAGGTTCTCGACGAGGCCGATCGTGTGGCCGTGGCGGAAGTACGGGAAGTACGGCACGATGGTGAAGTGCTTGTACGGGCTCCAGTCGTCATGCAGCACGACGTTGTCGCTGATCACGGTCCAGCGGATGCGCCGGTTCAGCTTGGAAATTACCTCGTAGCCGAACTGGCTGCACACCATGGCGATGCGGTTGCGGTCCCAGCCTTCTGGCACGGGGCGCTCGCTGCCAGTCTTCGGATCGATGAAGTATTTCTGGCGATCCAACACGCGGTGCTGGCGGTCGAGCACGCGCACGGAGCGGATCACCGGGCTCATGTCGTAGCTCTGGCCGGAGCCAATGCTTGTATCGAACGGCAGGCCGAATCTGTCCCTGACGTAATCGATCGAGTCGAAGCCGTACGGGAAATAGCTCTGCTCGCGGTTGCGCAGCAGCTCGGCATCAGACTTGGAATACAGGACGGCGACATCGTCGGCCGTCACCCACTTCGTCGTGAACACCTCGCCCCATTTGTCCGGGTCGTGCTCCTCGGCGTCATTGTCAACGATCACGTTTTTCGGGTTGATTGACTCGATCCGCACTTCGCCCTTGATGGACTCGGAAAAGTCCATGCGCACGTCGAGGTAGCCACGGGAGGTGATGATGCCGTCCGTGAACATGTCGGAACGGCGCCAGTCGAGCTGGTTGTTGTCGCTGATCTGCTTGAACACCTTGGTGAGAATGTCGGCTGTCTGCGGATCGGCACCGGACTTGGGGCGGAAGGAGATTTCGGAGCGGTTGTAAATCTGCTCGCCCATCACGTTGCCAATGGTCGAGATGATCTTGTTGATGGTCAGGGCCGGGCGGCGCGATTCCCGCAGGGCCTGCACGTCGGCGGCGGACCACTGGTCGCCCCGGAAGAACGCCTCGCAGGTATTGGCCTTCTCCGTGTACTGCTGGTGGCCGTTGTCTCTTAAATAACTATATCTGTAAAATACTTTTTCCGCCAGGGCGGTGTTAATAGGCATTATTTGCACCCGCCCATCTTCATGGCAGCTTCGATGCCCATGCGGAACCCGCGGTCGAACTCGGAAGTGTCGTTCTGGGTGAGTTGGAGTTTTTCTTTGGTGAGCCGCTCCAGTTGTTTGGTGCGCTCGACGTTAAATGCGACTTCCCTCTGCTTGAATGTATCGGCGATCGGTTCGAGCCGGTCCCGGGTGTGGTCATTGAGTCCGTCGGACTTGGGGCCGCCGAAGATCGGTTCAGGGTGAACTGAGCAAGGGCGGTTCGGGACATACTCGCAGGTGCAGACACCAGGGGGAAAGGGGGAGTTCAGGGTCGACATTTGTGTTCTTTCTCTATGCTGCCATGTGGGTCGCGCCGAGGATGCCCCCGCGCAATTTATCTTTCCAGGACTTCGCCGCCTTCGGTTTCGGCGGGTGCGGCGGCTCGCTGCCCACCGCCATCTGGGCCATCCAAGCCATCGAGTCCACGCAGTCGTCGTGGACACCGGCTGGGAAGCGCAACATCTCGTTTCTCACCGTCTCGTACCACTCGGCGTCCTGATTGAAACTCACCATGCCTTGCTGCATCCGGCCCTGAAGCACTCTCCCCCGGGCCATCTTGTCTGTGATTGGTCTGAGCACCACGATGGACGGATAGAACTTCGTCTCTCTCATGCGCTTTTTCAGTAGAGCCTCGATAGAACGGTAAATCTGCCCGTCCTCGAAGCCTATCGTTAGGCTCGGATGGTACCACCTCTTACTTAGATTGAGAATAGACTCGACGATAAAAAAGGCGTCGCCGGACTTGAACCTGACCACCTCGGCCGCGTGCAGCACGTCGTCGTAGTCCTGCAGGCCGACGGTGCCGACCGTGTAATCGTTGTGGGCGCGCTCTGAGATCGCAAAATCCCAGGCGATATACACCTTGGAGTGAAGGAGCGGCGGCAGTGGTCCCCGTTTGAACTGGTCCTTGGTGAAGTAGCTGCCGTCGTCGGGCACGGGGTTCTGCTGGTAGAGGGCGGACCAGAAGCGCACGGGGATGGTGCGCTTGATGGTGAGCAGTTTCTTCAAGTCGAAGCGGGCCGGGTGCAGAGCCTCGCCTTTCAAGCGCAGGAGGCGGCCATTGGCCGGCTGGGTCTCGACGATCAGATCGGTGTCGATATCGAGGTATTCGTCGTGCTCAGCGATGGCCGGGTACTTGATCACCTCGAAGCGGTCGACATCCGGGTCGTCGGGGCGGGCCGCAGCCATCTCGGCCTGCAGACGGCCAGCGAGGTCATCGTCGTGCCACCATGTTTGTATAATAAGTACGCCGCCGCCGGGGGCGAGGCGGGTGTAGGCCGTCGAGCCGTACCAGTTCCAGATGCCCTCCCGGGTGGTGGCGGAGTCTGCTTCCTCGGCGTTTTTCAACGGGTCATCAATAATCAGGACGTGGGCGCCCTTGCCGTTAATCCCGCCGCCCACGCCGGCTGCGACGTAGCCACCTGGCTGTTTTAGGAGGCCCCAGCTCTCGGAGGACTTGTTCTCCGGGTCTAATCTGGCCTCGAACACGGTCTGGTAGGCTTGATCCTCCAAGAGCGCCTTGATCCTCTTGGAGAAATCCATGGCGAGGCCCACGTTGTACGAGCAGGCGATGATTTCATGGTCCATGTGGCGGCCCATGTGCCACGCGGGGAACGTCTTACTGGCAATCTCGGACTTCCCGGCGCGCGGTGGCATCAGGAGCATGAGGCGCGGGGATAGACCGGCGGCCACGTCGTCGGAGAAGCGCTCCAGGCGGCGGCAAATGTCCTCATGCACCCACCCGGCCATGTATTTCGGGTTCATGCGTTGAATGAACGGCAGCAGACGGCGCCGGGACAGCACGCGGCTCGCCATTTCCTGCTTGGCGGCGATGGCGCCGGGGCTGGGGGCGAGCTTACTCGTCATTCGCGTCTTTTTCCTGGTCGACTTTGGCAGGCGGCGGCTGGTTCAGCGCCTTGTATGCTTCAGCGGCTGTATCCTCCGGCTCGATTGGGTCTGGGAGGGTGAAGATGGGCCGCGGGTTCATATCTGGAACTCTTTGCCGCAGTGGCGGCAGGTATAGGTGTAGAAATGGAGCGGGAGGGCTATGTCGCTGTCCGGGTAGTCGTGCATGTCGTGGCGGCACTTGAACTCGCGCCACCACTTCGCCAACCGGGTCGTGTAGACCCTAAATTTATGCCGCATCATCTTCAGCCTCTTCTGCTTCTTGCGCGATCTCCGTGAATGCCACGTCCTCCACCTCGCCCTTGATCAGTTTGAGCAGCTCGGCGTCGCCCATGGCCTCCAACTTCTTCATGGTCACGTTGCCGGAAATATTGATGTCGATGGAGCGTTTGACGGGTTCGTAGTAGCCCGCCATTTTTCCGACCTCCCGCCATGCGCCAGTCAGCGCCGTAGGGTCGGCCAGCATCTTGGCCATGGCGGCGGCTTCGAGAAAGCCTTCC
The DNA here is from genome assembly GCA_003133225.1 of Janthinobacterium sp. Classification (GTDB taxonomy): domain Bacteria; phylum Pseudomonadota; class Gammaproteobacteria; order Burkholderiales; family Burkholderiaceae_D; genus Janthinobacterium. Next base: position 73,677 of record PKWL01000112.1, on the reverse strand, counting down.
ATGACCATCTTGCGGGTGACTTGCCCGGCGGCCTCGTAGAGCGCTTTTTCCAGGTTGTAGATTTTCAGGATCGCCGGGTCCTTGGACATGCGATAGCCCATCTGGCCGCTGTCGGCGTAGCCGGCGCGGTAGGAGGCGGACAGGATCGACTCACCCTTGGCCCACTCCTTGACGAACAGCCGCTGCTTCTCGGTGAGGGGGCGGTCGGGGTTCTGTTGTTCGATGAGGGCGATGTTGCCGCCGTTGGTAGGCGTCTTTCTGAGAGCAGAGATGCGCTTGGCCTGACCCTCGGGGGATTTTTTGACTGCGCTCTTGCGGCGCGGTTTTTGCGTGAGGTCGTCCCTGGCGGCGATCTTTCTGTCGGCGGGGTCCATTCGTTTCGTCACTCTGCACTCACTCTAAGATAGATTAGAGGCGAGTCTATCAGCCTGAGAAAATTATTGCTGAGAAATTTTTTAAAATAATTTTAAAAATCTTTGGAATTTTTGCTGGGTACGGGCGTTCACGGTTCCTCTCCCCTCGCTCTCAATCACCCGTCCCACTTCGGATTCACCTTTGCCCCCAGGCCAATAGGGGACCCTAGACCGTGGGCGAGAGGAAGCATGCCACCATCCATGGCGGCTCACAGCCTAGTGGTGCAAGCACGCAGTGCGCGAACAAGTTCGCGCACACAGGTTGGGTGTGTGTTCTTCGCGTGAAGAATACAACCGCAACATATATAAGGAGCCAATCATGGCCAAGCTCACCAACGCACAACTCATCGCTGACAACAATGCTCTGCGTGATCAGCTCAACACACTGCGTACTGTCAACGCCAACCTGTGCGCTGACTACGATGAACTCAAGGCGCAGATCGAGACCATCACGTCCGTGGCCAGCGCGCTCAACACGATGAAACCTCAACGCCCTGCCTACGTCATGCCTGCGTGGCAGGTTGAAGCGGGCGAGCGCATGGCTGCCAAGGCGCTGGCCATGGCTTCGGGCCATACAACCCGGGCATGAGCCAAAGGTTATTCGTGCGCGAGCAAGCTCGCGCACACCGTCTGCTGTTTTGTTCTTCGTTCTAAAACTGTTCTATTCTTAATCTACTAATTAAAGGAAACTATCATGGCTACCAAATCAAACGCAGTTGTGTCTTCATCCAACGCAAAAGTTATCGCCCAGATTAACGGCGTGCATGCCAACAACGCACTGAAGGCTGCACCGATCGTCGCTCCTACAACGATCAGCGAATTGCAGCAAGCGACGCTGGACATGCTGCGCTACGAAAAGGCCAAGGCCATCGTCGATGCTGCGGCACCGAAGGTTGAGGTCAAGGCTGATGTACCTGTCGCGCCGGTGACGCCGGAACCAGCGGCAGCGAATGTGGACGCGGTCGTTGAGGAAACTCAGGGCCAGTTCATACAGCGCATGTTGGATAGTCTGCCATCCGGCAAACGGCCCGTTGCGGCATTCGCCGTGACTGTGCTGTTGTCAGGCGGCGCCGGTTACGGCATCGGGCTCATCGCAGGCTATGCGATCGTCGGTGTCGCCGCGCTCAGCGGCGCGCTGCTGTGGCAGTGGGTGATTCTCATCCTCGCCGTCGGCCTTGCCGGTTATGTCGGCATGAAGATCGGCCAGCACGTCGGCAACTATATTCTGTCCGGCCAGATCGACAAGGACGCGGCAGCTTGCTGGGACACGGTGACTGGTTGGTTCAGCTCCAAAGACAAGGTCGCGGAAGTTGTCGCCATTCCACCTTTGGGCGCGCTCGCAGCATAAATGTATAAACTGTTTATACTAATAGAGATCGACCCGGTCTCTATCCCCCCTGGGAGGATGTATGATTATTGAATCGGGCATGATCGTGGCGGCCGGTTTGCTGCTCGCGTTTTTTAAATGCAAGTGGACGTGGCGCATGAAAATGTTGTCCTCTCCACTCGGAATGGATTGCACAATTTTCATCGTGCTTAACATTTTGCACTGGGGGACCTTTAGTGGTGTGATGGTCGCGGCGGTCGGCGCGCTCATCTGCTCCGGCCTGATTTCACTCGGACGTTTTCTATTCGGCTACGTCGAAAAGAATATTTATTATCCCGGCGTGAAGAACGTATCGAAGGAGTTAATCAAGTGAACGCTTATGAATTTGTCGCCCATGCTCGCGCCAACAACTTCACTGCGGCGCAAGTCCGCAAACAATTTCCCGGCTTGCCAGGCGCCATTTGCCAGGAGCTATTGACCGGCACAGCGTACATCGACCACATCAACCCAGACGGCTCCGTTGTCATCGACGATGGTGTCATAACGATGCCATGGAATGTAGGACAGTGAAACTCACCACGCCCGACCTCGTCGGCCTCGCGCTGGTCATCGTCGTCATCATCGAGTTGTTATCGAAGCTCAGTTGGTGAACGAATCGAACCAATCCAAGCCAGCCATCGTGCTGGCTATTTTTATGTCCACTCAGACGGAGAAACAAATATGAACTCTGAATATTACAGCGAGCAACCCGAAGATGAATTTGTCATCGGCGACACAGACAACAAGCACGTCGTCGCATCCGTCCTGGACGCGACGCATCTCCTCGTCGATAACTTCGCTGGCAGCAATGTGAGCGACCCGTTCGACATCATCGCCGAAAGAGAGGAAGCATTAGGCCGTCCCTTGGCCTTGGATACTTTCGACATATTGAAGAAACTGAGATGCCCACTGGCTCTGCACTAAACACGTATCACATTCTATGCACGGTCGATCTTCAGCCGTGCCTGCTCCGCATCCGCGCCATCAACGGCAAGGATGCGCTCACCCGCGCGTCACGCAACGGCACGAACCTCGTGATCCTGTTCGCTACGCGTCAAGTTGAAATATCGCACTAAGCGTTTGTTCTTTGCCCGGCGTTCTGCCCACACTAAAACTAAACTCAAACTTAAAGGATTTATTCATCATGATCATCACTCATACAATCGCACAACTCCCCATCCGCGCACAACGCATGGTAATGAAATCATTGGTCGCAACAATCAATCAGTCGATCATCGGCTACGCACGCAGCCACATCAAGGCATTGAAATATGCCGAACGCGGCGAGACGCTGCCATCCGAACAGGTATCGAACGAGCAGGCTGCCATCCATGGCACCAACACCTTCGACAATCTCAATCGTGAGGAAATCGGCAAGGATTTGAAGTCCGAGTCCGACCGCTTCATGAATGATGCGGGCAACGAGATCGTCGAAACACCCTTGCAACTCTGCCGCAAGTTCAGCGTGCTGCGCAACTGGCTTGAGCAAATGCTGGAAGCCCCGCTTGACTACAACCCACGGTACGACGCACCGTACTCCGTCGCCAACTCACTCGCGTTCAACATCATGCGCGAACCCCAGACCAACACACTTGAACTGACCGCCATGGCAGAAGCGACTAGCATCTCGCTCGCTCGCTTGCAAGCTGTCGGCATGAAACAAGTCGAGGATGGTCACACCGAGTTGAAAGACAATGCGTCGCGCATCCTCGGTATTTACGATGACTGCTCGGCGTATGGCGAGAACATGTTTGAACTCGATGCCGAACGCTTCAACATCGACAAGCAAACACAAGAGGATATCGGCAACACGAACTTTGAAATCCTGTTCGCGTCCATCCCCGTGCAGTCGCAGTACAAGCTCGGCATCAAAATGAACGAGTCGATGATCACGGCGTCGAACGATTGCGTCAAGCTCATGCTCAACCCACGCCAACGTGGCTCACGCGAAGCTGCCGGCGATGTCAAGATCATCGACGCTGCACGCGAGGAACATTACAACTGGCTCGTCGCGTTCGACAAGAAGCATTCGTCGGAGCTCGATGCGTACGCCGAGCGCGGCTACATGCCCGTGCTGCCAGATGAGTTCGAGCAACCGATCGTCATCGCCATGGACAAGCAGTCAGCCAAGGAAGCGCAGGCTGCCACACCGGCACCAGCTCCGCCGCTGAAGAAAGCAGACAAGATTGCACCTGTCCTGTCCAAGGCAGACGCCGCCATCGCGCGCTTCAATAAGGGCAACGTGGTCAGTCTTTAATCTTTACGCGGGCACAGAACAACGTGCCCGTTTATTTTTTACGTCCACCACGCGCCACGGACTTGCATTTTTAAAAGTTGTCACAATGCTACTGTGCAAAGTTCTCCTTTGGCCGACACTCTCTCTACAGGAATACTACTACTCTGTTCTATATATATATTTTTCTAATCAAAGAAATTATTAAAACAGAACAGAACAACAGAACAAGTATATAAATCAATGACTTAGCGCATTTTTTTCGTTCCGTTGTTCCACTTTAAGGGCTAAAAATAAGTCTTCTGACGACCTAAAATAGAGCGTAGACTCATTTCCTCACCAAAGCGTGCGCGGCCCGTCGCCAAAAAATAAATATAGAACAGGAATTGGAACATGCAAATCACCTTTTTCAAGGCATCTGTGCCCCTCACCAAGTCCTATGTTAAGAAGGCAGATGGCACGATCCAGAAAACTTCCTATCCCTCGGTCTACGAAGTCACATCCATCACCGAAGACGCCACCGACCTGCGCGACATGGAGAAGCTGCTCATCAAACACGCTGCGCTCGGTCACTGCCTGGTCAAAGGCAACCCCACCCGCGCCCTGTCCTGTGAATCACGCGCCGGCACCACGGACTCCAATGCCACAACCGAGTGGATTGTACTCGACATCGACGGCATCCCAAACATCTCGTCCATTGACGATTTCTTAAAAGCCCTGCACTTCGAGGACGTGTCGTACATCGTGCAATGGTCAGCATCGTATGGAATCGAGAACAAGGAACTGCGCGCCCATGTCTTCATGCGCCTCGACAAGCCGCTCCCCGCTCAACTGATCAAGCAGCTTCTGATCCAGTTGAACCATGCCGTCTCGCTCCTGCGTGACAACATGAGCTTGACCAAGACCGGAAACTCAATCTCGTGGCCGCTGGATATCTCGGCCTGCCAGAACGACAAGCTCTTGTATATCGCGCCGCCTCTATTAAAAGGGATCAAGGACCCGATGGCCAAGCATCCGCGCATCCAGTACGTCAGGAAGCAAAACGAAACGCTGGTCACATCCGCCACCATCAACTCAACCGAACAGAATCGCCTCTTAACTTCCAAGCGCATCAACGACATCCGCGCAGCACTGGGCTACCCGCCAAGGAAGACGACATATAAGATGCACGGCAACGTGGAAGTCATGGTCAAGCCGGACTCGTGCATCGTCTCCGAAATGAAGACCGACCGCGGCTTCGTCTACTTCAACCTCAATGGCGGAGACTCGTGGGGCTACTACCATCCCGAGGACAATCCCGACTACATCCACAATTTCAAGGGCGAGCCGAGCTACATCACCAAGGAGCTGCTGCCTGAATACTGGCAGTCCTTGACCCAGCAAGCCGTGCGCGTCTCATCCCAAGGTGTGACTTACCTCGCTTTCTGCGACAAGAAGACCGGCGCCTACTGGCGGGGCACGCATGACGGACAGACGGATGCGCTCGACATCAACGTGGCCAGGACGGAAACACAGGTGCGCCACTTCGCCAAGCAGAATGGTATGCCGCTCGGCGACTTCATCCCTGAATGGGATGTCGTGTTCGACCCGAGCGACAACGTGCGCGTCGACCCCACCAACAAGAGCGTCAACACATTCCAGCCTACTATCTATATGCAAGCCGTGCTTCCCAAGAAACCCGTCGCCTGCCCGAAGACGATCTACAAGGTCATTCACCACGCGCTCGGCTCCGACCCGGCCATCACCGAGCACTTCATGAACTGGGTGGCGTTCATCCTGCAGTTCCGGGACCGCACCCGCACCGCATGGGTGCTGCATGGCCGGACAGGGACAGGCAAGGGCATCTTGATGGACAACATCCTGCGCCCGATCTTCGGCCAGGACCAGACCGCTGTGCGCCAAGCCGAGAGCCTGAACGAGAAGTACAACGAATACCTGCGCTCCTCGTTCATCGTGTTCATTGATGAGATCGAGGCCAAGGCTCTCATCAATGAGCGCGGCGTCATGGCCAAGCTGAAGAACTACATCACGGAAAAATTCGTCGCCATCCGCCTCATGCACAACAACTCGGTCGAGTTCAGAAATTACTCCAACTGGATGTTTGCCAGCAACAAGACCGACGCCGTCGTGATCGACAAGGAAGACCGCCGCTTCAACGTCGGCATCTACCAGCCTAACAAGCTGATCATTACGCAGAAAGAGATCGAAGAGCTGATCCCCAAGGAGCTGCAGGCGTTTCATGACTACCTGATGCAGTACAAGGTGGACGCGGAGCAAGCCAGCACGCCCGTCGAATCCACCGACCGCGACAACATGATCAGCCTATCGAGCGTGTCGATCGACGCCGCCGCCGACGCTCTCCTCTCCGGCCACTTCGAGTTCTTCATCGAGCAGTTGCCGTCAGGCGACGATTACCAGAGCAACCAGTTGGATTTTAATAAGGTGCAGGACTATATCGACACCCTGAAAGTCGTCATTGCCCGCACCAAGGACGACGGATCGTGCAACGTCACGCGGGATGAACTGAGGGTCATGTTCGAGCGCGCCATCGGCGGCATGCCAACATCGCCGTACAAGTTCACGAGCCTACTTAAACATCACCGCATCCACTTGGGCAAGATCAGGATCGGCGAGGCGACACCGATCGGCCTGCGCGTCGTATGGCGCGATGCCAAAGACTTTCCAAAATACGAAGCGGATATCTCCCCGGCCAAGATGGTCGTTAAAGCACAGAAACTGAGGGCAGTGAAATGACCGCCAACCCCCATCTCGTCAAGTTCCGCAACAACTCGATCAAGCTGATTGGCGAACTGCGCCACAAAAAGATGATCATCAACGACATCGCCCAGTTCCTCCACCTGTCCGTGACCGGCGCCCTGCCCTACCCGCAGGCGCTGATCAACGGCGGCATCGCTGCCGTCGTCGGCAAGCAGGGGCGCAAGTACCTGTATCAGTTCGTCGGCGACGAAACGCAGATCACGGCGTTCCTAGATGAAATGGACGCGCACCATAAAGCGGGCATATCCAGGATGCAGCAGAACAGAACGAAGCGCCGACAGAATGTGGCAGCGGGCACTCCTCCCCCGCCCCCTGCCAGCACAGGCATTCACATCATGGAAGATGATGTCTACCATGCCGTCAAGCTGCACAAAGCGCCGGCCGCACGCGACTCGTTAGTCGCTGCATTGTTCGGTGCGGCATGATGAAAACTCCTTACCCTATTCCAACCCAGAAAGCCAACATGAACACAGCCCACCTCCTCCTCTCACCCGCTCAGGCCCAGTCGCTGCACACGGCGCTAAAGTCCACCCGCAAAGGCCCACTCGGCCTGACCGAGCGCAACACCGTCGATCTCGTGATCAGTGCTCTGCATGAGCACCGCTACCAGCCGCCCGTCCGTGTACGCGAGACCACGACGACCACCGTAGTAACAACGACGCGAATCATTTAAGGAGAACATCATGCCAGCAACCCAAAAACTCAACCTTGGCCCACGCCATACACCCTCCGAAGACATCCGCGACGCCGAGCGCTACCGCGCCATCCGCGCCGAGTTCGTCAAGGACATGGCGAAGACCGAGTGCCCGATCAGCGCCGAGGAGTTCGACCTGCAGACGGACGAGATCGTCGAGAAGGCCGCGCCAGCGCCGACCTGCACTTGTGGCCAGCCGGATGCGCCGAACACGCAGCACTGCACGTATGCGCCGTGCCATTCCCATGCGTAAACACCTTACTCTGCTCTGGCTCGAACACCGTCTGCGCGTCAGCATGCGCAGCGCACAGCTTGAAAACCGTGCGTTCAGGCAAGCCCGCGCCAACGAGGTGTACTGGCTGAGCGAAGCCGAACGAGTCCGAAAATTAATCAGGGACCACGGCTAAAAGTTTACCTTGCGCTCTACTATCTTTCTTAGATAGAATTGCGCTCTAGCAAAGAGACATAAACACTTCGGACCCGGAGGCTCTATGCAAAAGCCGGTTAAACGCCGGCAAAACTAAACCTGCGCCGGTTAAGAGCGCAGGACCAACAGCAAGGGGCTCACAACCATTCAAATGATCGAACGGGGGCGTGTGGGAACCATTCCGGGCGAGTCCCTTGCTGTTGGTCAGGACGGATGGATCGGGTGCCAACGTCCGATTGACCAAAAGCCGTCCTGACCAACACCTTTTCCCTAAAACAACAATGGAGCTTCAACTATGAAATTGTTCGCCATCAAGCACGAAGCCAACAAGGCCAAACCAACGCCGCCGTTCTTCTCGTCCAAGCAACTCGCCAAAGCAGCGCGCGACGAAGCCAACAAGATCGACGGCGCCGGCCACATCGTCGTCCCTGGCCCCGAGCACCGCAAGTACAAAGACTAAGTTCTTCCCCTCAATCCTTGAACGCGGTTACAAAACTAAGCCCCTTTCTCAATCCTTGAACGCGTTCTTTCGATGAACGCCGGAGATTTTCAATGCGCCCTTCCCAAATCAAGCATGCCGTGCGTCACCTCATGTCCAAAAATCGCCCCGTCTTCATCTGGGGCCCGCCCGGCGTCGGCAAGAGCGACATCGTCCAGTCCATCGCCGACGAGGACAAGCTGCAACTGATCGACTTCCGTATGGCCCTGCGCGACCCGACCGACCTCAAGGGTTTTCCCATGCCCGACGTCAAGACCAGCACTATGAAGTTCTTCCGCGACGCCGAGCTGCCCACCAAGGGCAAGGGCATCCTCTTCATGGACGAATTGAACAGCGCCACGCCAGCGACCATGGCCACCGGCATGCAGCTCAGCCTGACCGGCAAGATCGGCGACTACACCTTGCCGCCCGGCTGGCGCATCGTCGCCGCCGGCAACCGCGAAGGCGACCGGGCCGCGGTCAACCGCATGCCGTCGGCCCTGTCCCTGCGCTTCACCCACCTCGACCTGGAGGTCAGCTTGGCCGACTGGTGTACGTGGGCCATGGAGCACAACCAGCCGCTCGACATGATCGCCTTCCTGCGCTTCCGCCCGGGCCTGCTGCACGCGTTCGACCCGGCCAAGCGCAGTTCGCCCAACCCGCGCTCGTGGAACTTCGTCGCCCAGGCCGCCGACGGCACCCTGGACGCCGACACCGAGTATGAAGTGACCAAGGGCATCGTCGACGAAGGCGCCGCAGCCGAGTACACCGCCTTCAAGCGTGTCTATAAGGACCTGCCGACGATCGACTCGATCATGCTCAACCCGGACAAGGTCGCCGTGCCCGAGCAGATCGATACCCTGTACGCCCTAAGTACAGCCCTGGGCGCGGCGGCCAAGCGCGACACTTTTGATCGCATGATGCAGTACGTGACGCGAATGCCAATCGAATTCCAGGTCGTCGCCGTGAGGGATGCCGCGCGCAAGACGAAGGAAGTAGCGAGTACTAAAGCCTTTGTAAAGTGGGGCATCGCCAACGCTGAGATAGCGATATGAACGAGATTGAAGCCGTCGACATCTGGTGGCTCGTGCGTGACAGTGTCGGCGATGAAACAGAGCATAAAGCCAAGTTCTATGCTTCCGACAAAGTCACGCAGTCCACCGCCGCCGACATCGCCCTCTGCGCCAAGGACGCCAAGGCTGGCAACAAGCGCGCCATGAAATACATGGCCAAATTCATGGAGCTACGAATGAGAGCTGAGAAATGAACGCACGAAAAATCCAATCGACCTACTACGGCATGGCCAAAGAGGTGGTCCAGATCAATCTGGCCAAGTACGAGCGCAGCGCCATCATGCGCGCGACCGACCACATGTCCATGAACGACTACGCCGCGGCCGTGTGCGTCGTGTTCGACACCAACACGGCCGAGGAGCACGCAACGATCACCCGCAGCGTGACGGGCGAGTTGCATATCTCCTACAAGCGCGATCCGACACGGTTCAGGATTGAGTGATGACCGACCGGCTAAGTGAGATACGCAGGCGCATTGCATGGGCGGAAGTCTACGCCGAGCTGAAAGTCAAGGGCGAGGAATATTACTTCGATAATGAAAGTGGCTTCCTGCGCTGCAAGGCGGAAGCCGAAGCGGGCGTCGAACGCGCCGAGAAGCACTGGGCGCTGTACATGCTGAAGAGGATGCAAGGATGAAAACCGAAATCACGGTCCGGCGTGGGCTAGATTACATCGACGTGTATTTCGAGGTTGCGATATCGGGAGACTGGGCTGGCACCATCTGGCGCTTCCAGACCACCTACGACCGGGATGAGAAGACAGCCTACCTGGGCGAGTGGGCGCTCTCACTACCGGGCCAGGGTTTTGAGGATTCCGCCGACGAGCCACCGCATGAAGTGTTGCAGGTGTACGAAGAACGCCAGGGTGAGGTCATCGCCCGGCTGATTTTTGAAAGGATGCAGGGATGAGCGACCGGCCCATATATCTGGACAATGAATCGTACCTGCACCAGCGGACGTATCTTAATAGGCACCATCCCGGCACAGTCTACATCAACGGAACCACCGAGGCGGATATGTCATTTGGCTCTAAAGAAGAACAGCGCGCTTGGCAACTGGCCGTCGAGCGCTCGTACATGGTGTGCAATCTGGCGACCATCGGCCCGGACGGCATGCGCAAGATCAAGAAACTGGCCGAAGAGGGCAACCTCGTCGCCATCGGGTTTTGGAACGAATTTATGGCCGCGAGGCTGACAGGGAGCTAAATCATGAAGACCAACGATCACGAAACGCCTGCCGAATACGAGCGGGCCACTCAATCCCAACCCCAAGGACAAATTCAGATCGTCGTCCTCGACCGCGGCTTCGTCTTCGTCGGCCGCGTCACGAGGACCGACACTGAGATGTACATCGACGATGCGCGCTGCATCCGCAAGTGGGGCACCGAGGAGGGGCTTGGCCAGCTAGCCAACGGCCCCCTGACCGAAACCAAGCTCGACGCAAAGTGTACCGTGCGCCCGCAGCTCAAGGCCGTGATGTTCACCATCGCCTGCAACCAAGCGAAGTGGGAACCCCACCTGAAAGGATGAACGCCCTCCTCTTTAAGTTAACCCGCCGTCTGCTGGGCCTGACCGACGGCCGGCTGATCACTCTTGATGGGGGCGGGTCCGGGGACGGGTACGGGAACGGGTCCGGGTCCGGGTACGGGTACGGGAACAGGTACGGGAACGGGTACGGGAACGGGAACGGGAACGGGGACGGGTACGGGGACGGGAACGGGTACGGGTACGGGGACGGGGGGTAATTAACATGCGGAATAAATTTGCCGGAGTTTGCTACTACTGCGCAAAGCTGGTGCCCCCGGGCGCCGGCCACTTCGAAAAACACCAAGGTCCGGGCCACTGGCGCGTAATTCACGCGGCCTGTGTTTTGAAACAACGAAAAGAGAAGGAGCAGACATGCTGCACGACAAAGCAATGATCGCCAACCTCAACATCCGCAGTTGGACGGCCAGAAAGCACGACCGCGCCATCAGCGACGAGGTCGATTCAAACCACGGCGCCAAGGACGGCGGGCGCTACAACAAGCTGCTGATCGACAAGGCCGCGCTCGATCCGCTCGCCAAACATGCCGGGCAGACGCGCGACTACCACTACAAGATGACGCTGCCGTGGGGCGACAACGGCGACCGCCTGCTGCCGGCCCAGTCGTACCTCGAATACACGAAGGCGATGCGCAGCTACAAGAACGACGGCGAGACCCTGACGCGCACTTTCGTCGCCGCCTACCCGAACCTCGTCGCCGATGCGCGCGGGCGGCTGGGCACGCTGTACGACGCCAGCGACTACCCGCCCGTCTCCGACATCGCCGGCCGCTTCGGCGTCAACGTCGGTTTTCTGCCGGTACCCGACGCCAAGGACTTCAGGGTCGATGTCGGCGATGAAGCCTTGGCCGAGATCAAGCGCAGCATCAACGACTCCGTGGCCGAGCGCCAGGCGGGCGCGGTGAAAGAGTGCTGGACGAGGCTGAATGACGTGGTGGGCAAGCTGCACGTCATGATGCTCAAGGACAAGCCGATCTTCCGCGATTCGATCGTCAGCAATGTGACCGACCTGATCGAGCTGCTGCCGAAGCTAAACATCACGAACGACAAGGCGCTAAATGAAGCGTGCAAGTTCTGCCATGTGCCCGAGTCACCAGCGGAACTACGCAAGCACCCCGGTGCACGCGCGCATCTGGCGGCAAAAACTGCCGACATGCTGCGCATGATCGCAGGGCACCTGTGAAACCTCCTTCGGATAAGTTTTGGGAGAGAGGGACGGCCGCTAAGAGCCCGAAGCAGTGGGCCGACTGGGACTTCTACAACTCGAAGCTGCACGATGACCAGCCCGATGCGGGCAGACTCATACTCGACGAATGGTCTTCATTTAAGCCCGCCGAGCCGACCGAAGCCGCCAGGAAGATGATGCGCTACATCGAAGCACTCAAACGCCTCGCCCCGACCAGCAAGGCGTGGCAGGCCACGAACCGGCATTTTGAATTGTGGGGCAGTCCGCGTCGCACGGAATGGATAACCTGCATGGAGAACGCCGCAAAGGCGGGTGGCTGTTCAAGGGCGGAGGAGCTGATCGCGGCGGTGATAGCGGTCCGCATGGGAGCATAAGAATGAATGGGCAACCCGGAACCGATGAGGAGTTCGCACATCGTCTTGCCAAATGGAATGAGCAAATGGCCGAGAACGCCCGCATGCTCAGGTTGTATTTAGCGGCTCTCACCGAGCTTAACGCCGAGCAGCGCTGGAAGTCGAACTACAGAGCCTTCATGCGGTGGGACCATGCGCAGCGCCTCAAGTGGATCGCCTACATCGAGAAACAAGCAGCGCAAGGCTTACCGATGGCCGAGCAGCTCATGAGCCGGGCATTGTTTATAAGGATGACGAAATGACAGACGATGAAATCAGGCAGCGCGCCATCGAGCAGTATGGCCTGGGCGACGAGACGACCATTGACGAGGACGCCGTGGTCAGCCGCAACGATGAAGGCGGCGCCTGGGTCGCGGCCTGGGTGTATGTCTTAACAGGAGAGAAAGAATGAAGGGCGCTCCATGGACCGCAGAAGAGAATGCAAAACTTGCTGAAGCATTCGACGCCGGAGCAACAATCGACGAACTGGTCGCCAGCCATGAGCGCACCGGCAACGCCATCGTCACCCAGTTGGTGCGGCTGCGCAGACTGACCGAACATCGCGGCGCATACCACCGAACGACGCCGTGGGCGACATTCAAGAAAATCAAGGAGCTAGGACAATGAACCAAGAAGCCGCCACCAAACTCACCCGGGCCAGGGCCACGCTGATCCTCGACCAGCCGTTCTTCGGCGCCCTGGCCTTGAGACTTCCTCTCATCGAAAAGCCGAGCATCAAGACCTTGTGCGTCAACGGCAAGAACATCTTCTACAACCCGGACTTCGTCAACAAGCTGTCGGCCAGCCTCGTCAAGTCCGCCGTCGCGCACGAGGTCATGCACTGCGTGCTCTCGCACATGGACCGGCTGGCCGAGCGCCACCCGAAGAAATGGAATCAGGCGTGCGACTATGCCTTAAATCAGCTCCTGGCCGACTCCGGCTTCGAGATCGGCGAAGGCTGGCTGCTCAACCCGGGGTTCAAGGGCATGAGCGCAGACGAAATATACAACCTGCTGCCCGAGCCTGAACCGGATGGGAGCGGGACCGGACCTGGAGGCTCGTCCCCCGGCGATCCGCTCGACGAGATGGAGAGCGCCGATCCCGACCCTGCCGCCAAGGCCGAGATGGCGCGCGAATGGAAGGTCGCCACCATCCAGGCGGCCAACGGCGCCAAGGCCATGGGCCAGTTGCCGGGCGAGTTGGAGCGCTTCATCGACGGCTTGATGAAGCCGCAGGTCGACTGGAAGGCGGCGCTGCGCCGCTTCATCACGGACGTGTCGAAGAACGACTATTCGTGGGCGCGTCCCAACAAGATGATGCTGGGCGGACACGGCATCTACATACCGAGCTTGTACAGCGAGAGTGTCGGCGATATCGTCGTCGGCGTCGACGTGTCGGGAAGTATCGACGATACGACGCTCGATGCATTCAGTGCAGAAATTGAAGCGATCATCGCCGAGGTGCAGCCGGCCAACGTGCATGTCGTCTTCTGCGATAGCCAAGTGGCTGGATCGCAGCACTTCGCCCGCCACGACGAGTTTAAATTAAATCCTGTCGGCGGCGGGGGAACTCGTTTTGAACCAGTATTTTCTTGGGTCGAGGAGAACAACATCCGCCCCGTGTGTCTTGTCTACTTGACGGATTTATACGGCCCGACGGATTTTACGCCGCCCGAGTATCCAACCCTGTGGTGCTGCACGAACGAGCAGATCGGGCCGTTTGGCGAAACCGTTGAGATCGAGATTAAATGAAAACCAGCCTGTTTATAGCGCTCAGCGTGGTGATCGTGCTCATACAGCACTTCACAGCGTACGACAACACTGATGGACCAGATGGGCGTAGCGGCTTGGCCTTATACACCGACCACTTGACTGGATGCCAGTATGTAAGAGCGCCATTCTCGGGAATCACACCGCGTCTGGATGCTGGTGGAAAACAAATATGCGGGGAATCGAAATGAAAACATCAGAACTGATCGGCCCCGCACTTGACTGGGCGGTGGCGAAGTGCGAAGGGTACACCTGCCAGTTTGACGATGTGGTAAGTGGTCCTTGGCTAATTCCTGATGAACCATACCTGTTTGATGAGCGTCCGCTTTCTGGGTTTAGGCCATCAACCAACTGGGCGCAAGGTGGGCCGATCATCGAGCAGGAGAAGATTGCCGTATGTGGCCCTTCAGTGCTGCGTCATGAGTGTGCGGCTCTTAGCAGCATGTGTGAAATCGAAGCTGCTGGCCCTACTTACCTCATCGCCGCCATGCGCTGTTATTGTTGTGCTAAACTAGGCGAAGAAATCGACATACCGGAGGAATTATGCCAGCAGCAAAACAGTTAAAAGATCAGGTGTTCGGTCGCCTGACTGTACTAGATAGATGCCGTAGCCGAAATGGACGTGTTACATGGCTGTGTCGATGCGAGTGCGGCAAGTTGCACGAAGTAGTAAGTCATGCTCTTACATCAGGTCACACCAAGTCATGCGGGTGCTGGAAAGAAGAACGCAACACCAGCACTCAACCAAAACACGGCCATGCAAGTCGTAGCACAGGACTGTCGCCCACATATCAAACATGGCGTGCCATGTGGACGCGATGCACAAATAAAAACGTCCCATCCTATAAAGACTACGGTGGCCGGGGAATCACAATCTGTGCCCGGTGGGCGCAGTTTGGGAACTTCCTAGCTGACATGGGGGAACGTCCTAAAGAATCAACCATCGAACGGAAAGACACCAATGGTGGCTATGAATCTAGCAATTGTATTTGGGCGACCAAGGCAGAGCAGAGTAGTAACACTCGCGCCAATCGCTTTGTTGAGTTTCAGGGACAGCGGCTAACTCAAGCTCAATTCGCAAGGCTGGTAGGTCACAATCAATCGACCATTAGCTATCGCATGAGGGCTGGATGGACGGCAGAGCAAATTAACACAACGCCAGCGAACACAAGGAATCGAATAGCTTCCAAACTCGGCGATGAAGTGGAGATACCGGAGGAACTCTTCAATGGCCCTCCTCTTTAAGTTCACCCGCCGTCTGCTGGGCCTGACCGACGGCCGCCTTATTACTCTTGATGGAGCCGGGAACGGGTACGGGTTCGGGTCCGGGAACGGGAACGGGTTCGGGTCCGGGAACGGGAACGGGTCCGGGTCCGGGGACGGGTACGGGAACGGGTCCGGGTCCGGGTACGGGTACGGGAACAGGTACGGGAACGGGTACGGGAACGGGAACGGGAACGGGTTCGGGAACGGGGACGGGGACGGGGACGGGGACGGGGACGGCGGTAATTAACTAGGAGCTGGTCATGGAACTTGATAAAGATACAGAAGAAAAAACCGAGTTCAAGTTCGACGAACTGGATGAATCCGCCAAGAACAAAGCCCGCGATAAATGGAGAGAAGGTGGCATCCAGTACGACTGGTGGGACTGCACATATGAAAACGCCACCACCGTCGGCGACCTGATCGGCATCGAGATCGGTACAACCACGGTCCAACTCCACAGCGGCAAGACGCGCCAGTACCCCGATATCAGCTTCTCCGGCTTCTGCTCCCAAGGCGACGGCTGCTGCTATTCCGGTACCCTGAACATCGCCAAGCTGAAGGGCTGCGTGGCCGCCGTCAAGACCCATGTGGGCGAGGACGAGACCATGTTCGCCCTAGCGGCCCGGGGTGAGGCGCTGTACGATCAGATTGCACTGAGGCTGTTCACGCTGCGGCCGCAGGGTGTCGATATTAACGACCCCGACTACACCGACTTCGAGGAGGTCCTGCTCACCACCAGTACGGCTATCCACGGCAAGGAGCGCAGTTGTTATACCACCTCGGTTGATCTGGACAATGCCCCGGAGGAGATCGAGGACGCTATGAACGAGTACGTCTCCGACTTCGCCGACTGGATTTATAAGCAGTTGGAGGCCGAGAGCGACTGGCTGAACAGCGACGAGTACGTGGACGAGGATATCAAGAACAACGATTGCATTTTTGACGAGTTCGGCTCTGCGCTCTAAAATAGAGCTATAATAGATTAACTGCTTGGTCGCAGATAAGTTAGTAGGGCTCCACATGCGCACTGGCGGGTACTACCCCGTTCGACCAACTTCCCCCAGGGAAGAGTGCGCAGGTGGAGCCCTTTTCACGTCCAGGAATCTAAGATGAGTCTAACGCAGCAAAGACTGAAGGAGCTATTCGACTACGACCCGGAGACTGGGATTGTAACGCGGCGTATCACTGTGGGCTCCAGGGCAAAGAAAGGCGCCGTGGTCGGCAGCGACGACGGTAACGGTTATCTGCAAGTCTGGATCGACGGCAAGAAATATCGGCTGCACCGAGTTATCTGGTTCTGGGTGTATGGGGCTTGGCCCGAAGACGAGGTTGATCACCGCGACCTGAAGCGGGCAAACAACAGACTAAAGAACTTGGTGCCGTTGACCCACATGCAAAACATGCATAACGGGCCAAAACGGTGCACGAATACGTCTGGATATGTTGGCGTGTCACGAACCCCCAATGGGAATAGTTGGATCGCCCGAATTACGGTCGGCTACAAAAATCTAAACCTCGGCACATTCGAGAACATCGATCAAGCTGCCGCCGCATATAGCGCGGCCCGGTGCATCTATCACCCTACCGCTCCACAAGGACAGCAATGAAAATCATCCCTATTACTCAGTGGAGTGCATCGAAGCTAAAGACTTTTAGCCAGTGCAAATTCCGAGCCCAGCTTCAGTACGGCCAAAAGGTCAAGGAACCGGAACGTGAACTACCGAAAGGGAAAACAGAGTTTGCCAACGACCGCGGCACACGCATCCATCTTGAGGCTGAGCACTTTGTACGCGGGATTGGAGAATTTACCCCTGATCTGGAAAAATTCCGGGCAGAGTTCGATTCGATGAAGCAGCTATTTGCGGAGGGCAAAGTTCTGCTGGAGGAAGACTGGGCATACGACAAAGGCTGGGTACCTGTGGCGTGGACCGCGCCTAACGCTTGGCTGCGGGCCAAACTAGATGGCCTCGTGTTCCTGTCGGATTACGAAGCCGTAGTAATAGATTTCAAAACCGGGCGCAAGTTCGGCAACGAAGTCAGCCACATGCAGCAGATGCAGATTTACCAGCTCATCACCTTCTTACGCTACCCGAAGCTAGAACACATCACGGTCGAGTTGTTCTATCTCGACCAGAACGACGAGGCCATCACTCAGGCGTCGTTCACGCGCGCCCAGGGGCTGAAGTTCAAACACAGCATCGAACGGCAGGGGCATGCGCTGACCGACTGCACGGACTTCCCGCCTTCGCCAAACATTTTTTCCTGCCGTTTTTGTTTTTTCTCCAACCGCCCAGGGGGCACAGGGCATTGCGAACGGGGTGTTTGGTAATGGCCATCCTTAAATGGGTCCACACGACCAAGTGGGACCAGAAATTTGGCAAGGTCAAACACACCTACCGCCTCAACGGGGCCGTGTGCATCGTCGCCATCAATGGCAGGAACCGCGCCGAGTGGCGCTTTCATGGCGAGATCGGTTACGTCGCCACGGTCAAGTTGGCCAAGGACAAGATCATCTCGATGATCGTGTTCAAGCGGCTGACCGAGATACCAAGACCATTCCTGACTCTTGAGATGGTCCGTTCGGCGAAAGCAAGGCTCATAGCGGGCAACCTGACTCAACGGTTCTCGCCGGTGAATCCATGAGCCATACCAACCGCTTCGCCGCCGCCCTCGCCTCGCTCAACATCCCGGCGCCGGACATGGTCATGCTCTCCAGCAATCTGTACGGCGCGGTGTTGGAGGCCATCACCTACGAAAAAGACCCGATCACCGATCCAGCGGTCCTGCTGCTGTCAATGCAGATCGGTTTCGCTACCCACGCTGACTTCGCCACCACCGCCACCTACGACAAGCTCGTCGAGACGTGCCGGGTGAACGCGGCGCAGCCGGTCATCAACCCCAAAGAGGTTCACTAAATGGCTACTGATTTCATTCTCATCAAGGGCAATCCCGTCGACGGCTTCGAGTTCGTCGGCCCGTTCCCTAGCAACGAAGACGCGATGGAGCACGGTGACAGCGTCAAGACCGACTGGTGGGTAGCAGAGCTGGAGGAGCCGGCGAAATGATCTACAAGCCGATGAAACACCAGACCATCTCCTTGAAGGCGATGGAGAAAACCGATGTCGTCTTCGACATGAGCGACCCCGGCTCAGGCAAGACCTTCGTGCAGATCATGGCGTTCGCCAAGCGCAGGAAGCGCAAACTGCGACCCGGCGGCTGCGCCATCGTCATCGCCCCCAAGTCGCTCTTGCGCAGCGCCTGGGAAGACGATTTTAACAAGTTCGCGCCGGCAATCACTTGCTCGGTCGCCTATGCGGAGAACCGGGAGAAAGCCTTCGCGGTGGATGCCGATGTCTACATCACCAACATCGACGCCGTCGTGTGGCTGCTCAAACAGAAGCCAGCGTTTTTTGCTCGCTTCGACACCCTAATCATCGACGAGGTCAGCGCGTTCAAGCACCACACGAGCGCGCGCTCCAAGGCCCTGAACAAGATCAAGAAGTATTTCCAGTACCGCTCGGCCATGAGCGGTACTCCTAACTCGAACACGATCTGCGACATCTGGAACCCGGTGCAGATCCTGGACAACGGCAAGCGCCTGGGCACCCAGTTCTACGGTTTCCGCTCCGTCGCCTGCTCCCCCGAGCAGGTCGGCCCGCAGCCGAACATGGTCAAGTGGAGCGACAAGGAGGGAATCGAGGAAGTGGTGTACGGCCTGATCGCCGACATCACGATCCGGCATCGGTTCGAGGACTGCATCGACATTCCGGCCACGCACAGCTACACGATGATGTACCACATGAGCGCCAAGCAGAAAAAAGCATATCTGGAGATGGAAAAGACCCAGATCATGACGCTGCGCAGCAAGGCTTCCGTGACGGCCATCAACGCGGCGGCCGTGACGACCAAGCTGCTGCAGATCGCCTCCGGCGCCGTCTATGAGCATGCCGACAAGTACCACATCGTCGACCCTGGGCGCTACGAGCTGGTGCTCGACCTCGTCGAAGACAGAAAGCACCCCCTCGTGTTCTTCCTGTGGAAGCACCAGCGCGACCAGCTCGTCGCCCTGGCCGAGAAGCGCGGCTTGAAATTTTGCGTGTTGGACGGCAACGCGAGCGATTCCGAGCGCACGGCGATGGTCAAGCACTATCAGGCCGGGTTCTACGACGTGATGTTCGCGCACCCGAAATCCGCCGCGCACGGCCTGACCCTGACCAAAGGGTCATCGACGATCTGGGCCTCGCCCACCTACGACCTGGAGCATTTCAACCAGGGCAACAAGCGCCAAGCGCGCGCCGGGCAGACGGACAAGACCGAGATCATCGTGATCCTGGCCGAAGGCACGATCGAGGAAAAAGTCTATCAACGGTTACTGGAGAAGGACATGAAGATGAGCAATTTGCTGAGCCTGTTTGCAGCATGAGCGGGACTGCCCTCTTCGCCCTCTTCGCCTGCATGCACTTCGACGCCGGGATCGGTTGGTGGACCGTCGGCTTCCTCTGTCTGGTCCTCGACAGCACAACGGTTAAATAATTAAACCAAGGAGAAATACATGCACGCCATTACACGCAAGGAAGCGATCGAACGCCTCGTCGACGGTCTGGTCGAGGTCTATGAGCAGCAGCACGGTTTCGTGCGCGAGGTTCTGCACAAGGGCCGCATTGGCTTCGACGCGATGACCAATTCAAATCTCGAAGTGGCCATGGAGAACTTGTCCGGGCTCAGCTACACGGTGACGGCATGAGTACGCCAGCTCAACTCAAAGCCCTTCAGCGCGCCGTCGGCGTCAGGCTGGATTACTGGGACGCGCTGTACAGCCTGGAGAAGCTGGTCACGCCAAACGGTTACTCCGATCGGGCCGGCGACGAAGTGGCCGACTACATCTCGCTCCTTGCCGCTGGCTGCGACGACGGTGCGGATGCGACCAGTGAACACGTCGACAAAGTCATCGAAATCTGCAAGGAGTACCCGCTGTGAGCTGGTCCAACGCAATCAAAGCCGTACCGCCCGCCACCTTCAACCGCCCTGCTTTCGTCCGCGCCAAGATCGACTGGGCCCACCTCGTCGTCTTGGATTACGAGTCGTACTGGGACGCCGACTACACCTTGTCGAAGCTGTCCACGTCCGAGTACGTGCGCGACGCGCGCTTCAAGGAACACATGGTCGGCATCAAGATCGGCCGCCGCAAGACGAAGGTCGTGCCGCACGCCAGAATCCGCGCCATGCTCAGAACGATCGACTGGAAAACTCATGATCTTCTTTGCCACAATACTGCTTTCGACGGCTTTATCCTTAGCCATCACCATGGTGTTGTTCCTCGTCTTTATTACGACACGCTCAGTATGGCTCGTGGCCTGTATAGCAATGACATCGGCGCTGGCCTTGACGAAGTGGCTCAGTACCTTGGTCTAGGCAACAAAATCCACAATGTCCTTGAGCAATCCAAGGGCATCCTCAATCTGCCCAAGCAGCTCTATAAGGACATGGCCGAATACTGCGGCGTCGATGTCGACCTGTGCCTCGCCATCTTCGTCAAGATGCTGGAGGACTACCCGGCCACCGAACTGGCCCTGATCGACATGACGGTGCGGATGTTTTGCGACCCGGTGCTGCTGGTCGATATCCCGCGCGTGGAAAAAGAACTGGCAAGGGAGCTGGCTTACCGGGAAGAGTTGATGACGAACATCGTCGACGTCACCCTGTACCCCGAGAAGGAATTATTAAAGGGGCCAGCCGAGCGCGCCCTGGTCGGCGTCGAGCGCACCATGCTGATGGTCAAGCGCATCTTCGGCAGCAACGAGAAGTTCGCCGACCTCTTGCGCGTTGAAGGCATCGAGCCGCCCACCAAGATCAGCCCGGCGTGGATGAAGAAGCCGAAGGAGGAACGGCTGGACGAGGACAAGTGGGCGTATGCGTTTGCCAAGGACGACACCGAGTTCATCAATCTGCCTGACGACCATGAGGAGTGGTCGGGCGACCTGGACCTCAACAAGAAAGCCGATGTCGCCAAGCTGGTCGTGCGGCAGGCGCGCATTCGCGCCCTGGTCGACTGCCGGCTGGCCGTGAAATCGACCACCAACGTGACACGGGCTGAGCGCTTCCTGACGGCGGGGGCGAACGGCATGCAGCTTCCGGTCGGCTATGCCTACTACCGTGCGCACACCGGCAGGTTCGGGGGCAACAACAAGATGAACATGCAGAATCTGACGAGGGGCGGCGAGCTGCGCCTGTCAATCTTGGCACCAAAGGGACATCAAATTGTAGTGGGCGATTCGGGGCAGATCGAGGCCCGGGTCAACGGCTGGCTATGGGGACAGGATGACCTGATCGCCGCCTTTAGGGCCGCCGATGCGGGCACCGGGCGCGATGCCTATTGCAACTTTGCCGACCTCGTGTACGGGCGTGAAATTAATAAAGTTGATAAACTGGAAAGATTTCTAGGAAAGGTTTGCGTTTTAGGATTGGGGTTCAGCATGGGCGCCGCCAAGTTCCAGATCACTCTGGCCAAGGGCGCTCTCGGCGGCCCGCCCATCTTTTTCGACCTAGACCGATGCAAGACCATCGTCAATATGTACCGGCGCAAGAACAACCGCATCGTGGGCGGCTGGGAAATCTGCAAGGGCATCATCGAAGACATGGCTGCCGGCAGGGAAGGCTCGTACAAGTGCCTGTCGTGGGAGAAGGAAAAAATCTGGCTCCCGAACGGCATGTGCCTGAAGTATCCCGACCTGAAGAAAAAGATGGGCGACAAGGGCTGGGATGAATGGTCGTACCAGTCCAAGCTGTCGCGCAAGAAAATCTATGGCGGCCTGCTGTGCGAGAACATCGTGCAGGCCCTGGCGCGGATCATCGTCATGGACCAGATGATCGAGATCGGACGAAAGTACCGTGTCGTTATGACAACTCATGACGAGATATCCCTCATCGCAAAAACCCGTTCGGCCCCTACGGCTTTCAGGGCCTTGACCAAGGTCATGTGCGCAGCGCCGGCCTGGTGTGCAGCGCTGCCAATGTCGTCCGAAGGTGGCCACGACTTTAATTACAGCAAGTAAATTTTTCAACGTAGCAACCATAACTAAGGAGAAAGATATGGGATGGGATCAGGCGGTAACAATCTTAGCCGGATGAACTACAAGGACTGCGTCGAGGCCATGAGCCACGCGCGGGACAAAAGCGCGGGCAAGCCGCTTCCGGGCGGCATCCGCATCTTCGACCGCGGCACGCATCTGGCCGTGCAGCAGTACCGCACCGACATCGTGCGCTATTACGCGGATGGGTCGATCGAAATTTGCACCGGCTGGGCTTCGCAGACCACGCTCAACGCCATCGGCAACTTGACGGGCAAGCAGCTATGGCGGGAAAACCTGCCGCTCTACAACGGGCGCAAACCCTACCCGGAGAAAGCGTACATGGTCGATGGTGTCGTCTTCAACGGCGTCAATGGCTACCTGCGGTTCGACCCGGCCGGCAAGGTCGACAAGGCGAGTGTCAAGGCCATCGCGCTGGAGACCATCACTGACATCCCCGCCGTGCGCCGGGCGCAGAAGAAAGCCAAGGCGTTGTGCGACCAGTTGCTGCTGCGCTTCAAGATCGGCGTCAAGAGCGGCAGATACGGCCTAACTTTCGCCTGGGTAGAGCACAACCTCGATGTGCCGCTCGACGAGGTTGATTACTCCCCTTACCCGACCAAGGACCCGCACAAGATATATGTGGGCGCCGGCCACTGGTTCGCCAAGAAGATCGGCGCGACCGCAACCGTCCAATTCAAGGAGTTCGCATGAGCGAGCATAAAGACTATGGCATGACGGGCGAGCAGTTGGAGCGCATGTACAGTCCGCAGGGTGATGGTCAACATCCCAGCGAAGACTTCTCGCGGGAGGATTGGCGCGAGGCAGTAATGCTCGATGAAACGATCGCTGGTTACTGGAATTGGGTTGCCGACCAACTTGACGAATGGGAGAGTGAACAATGAGCATGATCATCCACTGCCAGGAGCGTTTCGACAAAGTCATGGCGTTTGCCATTGACAACGGTTGCGTCCTGAAGTTCGCCGAGCGGCTCGACTATTTGGCCCAGTACGGGGGCGACAACGCGGGCAAGAACGTCTGCCATCTGCACGCCGACTTCGCGCCCAACAGTTTCGAGTTCCTGATGATGAGGGAGGACGGTTCCCGCTGGTTCAATGGCGGCCTGATCTATTCCGGCCCGGGCCAGCCGTTGGATGGCAGCGCCCCGGCGTTCACGGTGAGCCTGGACAGGGACCAGAGCAAGCACTCATGGTCCGTACATACCTGATTTTCATCAAACTTGAGTCTACGATTTAAACAACAATCTTACACAATCTAACTTAGATCGGAGTACAATTCATGGCAACAGCAGCAGTAACAAAAGTCCTCGCACTCAAGGCCGTCACCCTCGGCAAAGCCATCGACACCCTATGGGAGTTGCGGGAACAGAAGCGGGCGAAGGAAGCCGAGGTCAAGGAGATCGAGGTGAAACTTGCGGCCGCCGAGTCTATCGTCTTTGAAAGACTGGACGCAGAGGAATCGGAGACTGGCAAGGGCAAGTCGGCTTCCGTGTCGATCAGCTCGGCCACCAGTTTCAACATCACCGACTTCGATGCGTTTGCGAAGTACGTCGCCAAGACCAAGTATTTCCACTTGTTCCAGCGCCGTGTATCAGAAGTAGCCGCCCGAGAAATCTTCGAGCAAAAGGGAGTTCTGCCGGGCCTCACCCCGTTTGTACGTCGAAAAATAAATTTGAGGAGTTTGGCTAAATGATCTGTGCATGCGGCTGTGGAGCGGCCACTTCCCTTATTAAATATAACGACAGGGCCAATGGGCTTGTCGCTGGGACCTATCGGAAATATCGGAAGGGCCACTTTAGTAAGGGCGTCATCCCATCGTTGCAGTCACGTATCGATAAGTATGCCGTACGCGCACCTAACGGGTGTCTCGAATGGACTGGGCTCTTAAACAAGGGCGGCTACGGTAAATCCACTTTTAACCATCAGACAAAAATAGTGCATCGGCTGGTTTGGGAGGCCGCAAATGGCCCTATCCCGCTGGGTATATGGGTGCTGCATGAGTGCGACAACAGGCGTTGCATCGAACTGAGCCATCTATTCCTGGGTACTCCCCAGGATAACACCGACGACATGATCTCGAAGAAGCGCCATTCCCACGGAGAGATCACCAAGACCGCCAAATTAACCCAGCAGCAAGTAGTAGAAATAAAACGGAGGCTGGGTTCTTGCAGCCAGACCCAGCTAGCCCGTGAATTTAGTATCAGTAACACCCAGATGAGCCGCATTGCGACGAACCAGTCATGGGCTCATGTCGTAGTTCCCAAGCGAAAGATCAACCTGCGCAGCCTGGCTGCAAAGGCGTAGTTCTCAATCCGCGAAATCCACTCAATCCGCAAAATCCAAGAAAGAAATTATGGCAACGAAAAAACCAGCAGCACCCGCGAAGACCACCGGCACGGCCCTTGCCGTCAAGAAAGCCGTCGGCGGTCAGGTCGTCGACATCCGCGCCCAGCTCGCCAAGGAAGTCGCCGATATGGCCTCGCGCGTCGGTGCTCCCGGCGGCGATGCGATCCGCATCACGCAGGACAAGAAGTTCGAGTTCCCCGACGGCACCAAATCGAACGGCCCGATCAATCTGGTCATTGTTGACTTCGTGTCGATGAACCAGTTCTATGACGGCCCTTACGATAAGGACAACATCTCCCCACCAGCCTGTTTCGCCATCGGCAGCAATCCAACCGCGCTCGTCGCCAGTGACAACAGCCCCGTCAAGCAGAGTGCCGGCTGCGCTGCCTGTCCGATGAACCAGTTCGGTTCCGACGGCAAGGGCAAAGCCTGCAAGAACGGCCGCGTCCTGGCCGTCCTGCCCCCCGGCGCCACGGCGGACACCCCGCTGTGGATTTTGAAGGTCTCCCCGACCGCGTTGAAATCGTTCGACGCCTACGTGACCTCGGTCGTGCGCAGCTTCCAGTTGCCGCCCGTCTCGGTCATCACGGAAATCAGTTTTGATGATTCCGTGACCTACGCCTCGCTGCGCTTTGGCGATCCGCAGCCGAACGACAACCTGGAAGCCTGCTTCGCCCGCAAGGAAGAAGCGATGGCCCGGCTGCTGACGGAACCGGACGTGTCGCAGTACGAAGCGCCCGCGCCGCAGAAAAAGGCCGCAATGCCTGCTCGGCGGAAATAGTAGTCTTTTGTCTACGTTAGGTCTGCCACGATAACTAGTAGATTTAACGTAGACGAACCGCAGATGTAGGAGTAGGATTACCGCACTTTCCCAGGAGCAAATATGGCTGTCCGAAATTGGTATGTGTCACAAGCCCTTGATTCGGTTGCTAGGCTGAACAAAATTCTGCCCGAGCTGACTGAGGAAGAGGTCTTGGCATGCCTCGATCTCGAATCCCAGTCTGCTCGTCGTAAATCGATCATCGACCGTCTCATCTCGCGGGCCGCAAGGCTCAACGAGCTGGGGTACGTGTTGGGATTACGCAACAAACATAGCGCACCGGGCTGAATCCTTCAGCTTGGGCACAAACAATAAAAGGAAATACATCATGGCACGCATCCAATCGAAAATCTTGTCCCAGTCCGAAATCAAAGCAGTTGGCAAGGCTGCAGCCACCGCGTTGAAAGACGCTCAGGCAGCGCGCAAGTCGGCACTGGCAATCGTCGCTGCGGCAGAGAAGGAGTTCGCCAAGGCTGACAAGGAAGCCGTCAAGGCCGCCGACGCCGCTGCCAAGGAAATGGCCAAGGGTTTCACCGCCGCCGCCAAGGCGCACGCCGCCAACATCAAGGAACTGGGCAAGGCTGTCACCGCTGCTGACAAGGCCGTCGCCGCCGCCGAGAAGGCGATGCCCGCTGCCAGCAACGACAAGGAAGAAAAAGCAGCAGCGTAATACCGGCGATCCCAGTCGTACTGATGAACAGTCCCTGCCAAAAGCGCAGGGACTTTTTTACGGGCAAAAAATGAGTAAAGTAGCAAGTAAGAAAAAACTGCCGGCCGTAATGATTGATCTCGAAACTTTAGGGACACGGGCCGACTCGGTGATCATCAGCATCGGGGCGGTCAAGTTCGACCCTGACTCGGATGCGCTCGACAACGACGGCTTTTATGCGTCGGTGTCGATCGACAGCAACACCGAGGCCGGCAGGCACATCGGCGAGGACACGCTGCTGTGGTGGATGGGGCAGTCGCCGGCAGCGCAGGCCGTGTTCCGCGAGGCCAAGATCGTGCTCGGCGTGGCGTTAGATGAGCTGCAGGCGTTCTTCGACCGGCCCGACTATCAGGTCTGGAGCAATGGCGCCGACTTCGATATTCCGATGCTGGCGCACGCCTACCACACGCACGGCTTGAACGCGCCGTGGAAGTTTTTTAACACCAATTGTTTTCGCACCATGAAAAAACTGCCGTTCGCCAAGAACGCGGCGAAGGTCGAGAACGTATTGAAACACAATGCGCTGACCGATGCCGTCACCCAGGCCCGTCAGCTCCAGGAATATTACAAAGAGATGAAGAAAGGAGCAGCATAATGCGCTTATACCAAACCACGGGGGAGAACGGCTCCGTCGAATCGAACTGGGCCGGCTCGCAGGCCGACGCCAGCAAGCACCGCGTCGCCATGAAAAAAGACGGCCTCACGAATGTCCAGACCGCCGAGCAGGAGATTCCCACCGACAAGGCTGGCCTCCTGGAATGGCTGAACACGAACAAGGTGGTGGTATGAACATCGACGCCACCCTAGCCGAACGGGGCGCGCGTTACGGCGCGTTCAAAGACCATGCCGTGATCGCCCAGAACATCCAGGATGCCATGCGCGCTCCTGCTGGCTGGGCCAAGCTGGCACCGGACCAAAAGCAGGCGCTGACCGTTGTTGCCGACAAGATCGCCAGAATGCTGAACGGCGACCCGAACTATATCGACAACTGGCACGACATCATCGGCTACTCCAAGCTGGTCGAGACCCGGCTTATTGCCGACTTGCCGCCAATCGGGCTTGTCATCCCCGCCGAGATGAAGAACGGCCAGCTCGTTCCGAAGAAGCGCTGATGGCGTCCAAGTCTGAAACCGTCTTCTACACGGGGGTGCATAAGCATCTCCCGCCGAGCCTGTACCGGATGAAGACATTCAACCCATACCTGGGCGGCCCGTGGGACTTCTGGTTCTCTGGACAGGACGATGACCTGTGGGTGGAATACAAGTGGGTCATCCTGCCCAAGCGCGACTCCACGAAGGTCGACGTGACCTTGTCCAAGCTCCAAGTCGAGTGGGGCGACGGGCGCATCAAGGAGGGGCGCTATCTCGCTGTCATCGTCGGCTGCAAGGAAGGCGGAGTCATCCTGGAGAACAAGGACTGGCTCAAACCTCTCTCTTGCCTCCAGTTCAAAAAACAAATTCGATCCCGTGCAGAGATTGCGCTGTGGATTACCAACGCCACCGGAGGTCCCCCTTAATGTTTGAGCCACTTTTCACAACGGCCCGGGTTCTCACTGCGACCTACCGTATCGTCTCGACGATCCTGCTCTTGCTTTACTTAGCCAAGCGCATCAGCGATAGACGGGATGCACCTCGCCTTAGCCGACGCGCTGATGAACTCCTTCATTAAGAAAAGGTTCATGGTTCTACGCTAGTCGATTCTTGATATACTTAGAAATGGGTTGAAGATGGACGAGAAGGTTCTGGAACTGGCAGACGCGCTAACGAACTCTATAATAGAGGCCGGAATTAGTAGAGCACGTCTGCCGCAAAAGCGTCCTAAAGATTTCGAGGGTGACTGTTCATGTGGCGCAGTCATTCAACCGGCCAGGGTCGAAGCAGGATACTACAACTGCGTTCCCTGTCAGGAGCGAATTGAAAGCCATGGTAAGTATTACCGGGGGAGTGAGTAGCCCCCGGCGTTTAGGGGGTAGTTCATGAGCAAGATAGAGTCAGGACTTTATGAGTTGCTTGAGACTCTTTTGAAGGAAGCAGATCACCCAGTCACTTGCGTCGAGTTGTACGACCGTGAGGATGTGCGAGGACAAGCCAAGAGTCCAAACCGGGTCTCGGACTATCTCGGAGGGTTGTGGCGCAAGGGCAAGGTAGCAAGAACTCCGGCGGTGTCCAAGACGGCGAACGATGGTTCGCGCTGGGCATACTCGTGGAGACAGGGGGCTGAGAAGTCAGTCCGGGCCGAGGGCGAACAGATTATTTACGAACCTCAAGCAGGTAGTCAAGAGACACTGCTAAAAAGACCCAACATACTTATTACGGAGAGCGGGGGATCGATACGAATCGAACTTCCTAGGTTTGTAATCACCGTGCAGACAACAATATAGCGAACATGGGCTGAAGCTAAGAACTCGCTCATAAGTAGCTCAGAACTATCGAGAACTTTATGAACGAAAATCTCTCTTTATCTCCACGTCTTCTCACTCTTGTGGACTGGGCGAAGCAGCTCCTCGGAGAACATGCTCCATGTGTCAACACGCTCCGAAGATGGGCCAGAGAAGGCCGCATCACTCCTCAACCCGTGAAGTATGGGAAGCTGTACTTTGTCGAACGAGAAGCGAAGTACCAGGGAGATTAGAGATGAGTTCCGTACGAGCCCCTAAAAGAAAAGGTTTTCCTCCGAACCTTTACTTGGACCCTAAAGGATATTTTACTTATCGAAATCCTGTGAGCGGAAAAAGGAAAGGAATTGGAAAGGATAAGGCCGTCGCGTTCCGTGAAGCCCGAGCCGCCAATGCCGTGCTGGCGAACATGACGCCCTCCTCTCTCGCCGTGTGGGTCTCCGGCGTGGAACAACTTACCTTGGCTCAGTGGGTTCCGCAGTATAAGACAAAATGGATAGCCCAGGCCAAGCCTGTGCCCGGCACCGTAGCCAACGCGGAAGGGTTTCTGAAGCGCATCTTGTCTGCCAGTTTTGCCTGGATGCCATTAAAAGCGATCACCACGGCGCACGCTGCCGAGTTCCTATCTGAAGTGGAGAGAACCAGCGGCGGCAGTGCGGCCACCAACATGCGCTCGCGTTTCTCTGACCTGTTCCGCATGGCCGAGACCAAGGGTCTGATCGACGCCGGCAAGAACCCCGTCTCGGCCACTTATACTCCAGACCATGAAGTCAAGCGCGAACGCCTGACCTTCGAGCAGTACCTAGCAGTCAAAGCCGAGGCCCCCGTGTGGCTGGCCAACGCGATGGACCTCGCTTTGATGACGGCGCAGCGGCGCGAGGACATCGCCACGGCAAAATTCGCCGACTACCGCGACGGCTACCTGTTCGTGGTGCAGGGCAAGTCCCAAGGCAAAGTGCGACTGCAGCAGGACGCGGCGATCAGCTTGGCTGTCGTCGGCATGTCGATTGCCGACGCCGTCCGCCAGTGCCGCGACGACGTGGTCAGCCAGTTCATGATTCACCACCGGGTCAAGCGCTCGACGGCGCTGCCCGGCGACTGCATCTCGGTGAGCGGTTTGTCGAATGCATTCAAGGACGCGGTCGAGGCCGCGGGTATCGTGGCGGCGGCCGGGCGCACCGCGCCGTCATTCCATGAAATCCGCAGCCTGTCCGAGCGCCTGTACCGGGACCAGTACGGCCCCGAATTTGCCCAGGTCATGCTGGGTCATAAGACGGCGAAGATGACGGCGAAGTACGACGATCTGCGGGGAAGCGGCTGGCAGGTTATCATGGCAAAATGACGGCGCCCGAAGGTGTTAATTATCCGCTTTACTAATCTATTACTAAAATTTTCAGAGAAAACCCAAGACCCGCATGGATGCTCACTCTCCGGCCTACTGGCATCATTGGTCCCTAATGATAAAGCTCGAATCGTCAAACGAATGGATTTTATGGATAAATGGAATCAATTTCTAGCGGCACGGGGCGCCGCTGCGGGCGACTGCGCATCCGCCCTTACGGTGGCCGACCTCGCTGACGGCTTCGTCGCGCCGCTCACCGATCTTGGCTTGATCGCCGTAACGGGAGAGGACGCCTGCCGCTTCTTGCACAATCAATTGACCAACGACGTCGAACATCTGGGCGACAATGAAGTACGCCTGGCTGGTTACTGCTCGCCGAAGGGTCGCTTGATGGCCACCTTCTTAATGTGGCGCGACGCCGATTCGATCTTCTTGCAGCTGCCGCGGGCCATTCAGGCGCCCCTGCAACAGCGCTTGCACATGTTTGTGCTGCGCGCCAAGGCCAAATTGTTCGATGCGAGCGGTGACCAGGTCGTTTTCGGCCTCGGCGGCGCCAAGGCTGAAAATGTCTTGAAGTCAATGTTCGACACGCTCCCACCGACGCCCTATAGCAAGCAAGAGCACGCGCTCGGTACGCTAATTCGCGTGGCCGATGCGTTCGGCTCGCCGCGTTTTCAATGGTTAACGTCGGCCGCGACCGCCCACAGCGTGTGGCCGCCACTGACGGCCGCGTTGGCCACGGGCGGCAATGAGGCTTGGCATTTATCGCAAGTGCATGCCGGCGTGCCGCAAATCGAGCCGGCCACTCAGGAAAAGTTCGTGCCGCAAATGGTCAATTTCGAACTCCTGGGCGGCGTCAACTTTAAAAAAGGTTGCTATCCGGGTCAGGAAATTGTCGCACGCAGCCAGTATCTGGGCAAACTGAAACGCCGCACGACGCTAGTGACCATTCCAGACGCCACCGCCAAGGCCGGCGACGAGGTGTTCGCGCCCTCGGACCCTGCTCAGCCATGCGGCATGGTCGTCAATGCGGCCGCCAATGGTGCGGGCGGCGTTGACGCGCTAGTCGAAATGAAAATGACCGCCATCGGGGAAGGCGACGCGCGCCTCGGCTCGGCCAGCGGTGTGGTCCTGCAATTTCTCAGCTTGCCGTACGCAATTGGCGAACTCTAGCGCAGAAAATGGGAGTCGCGACCTAACACCGTCCATCATAGGGAATCAATAGGATCTAATCTCATGTGCTTGATCGTTTTTGCCTGGCGAATTGTCCCTGGCATGCCTTTGTTCGCTGCCGCCAACCGCGATGAATTTTATGCCCGACCCAGTGCGCCGGCAACGGCCTGGCCCGGGCACCCGCAGGTGTACGCCGGCCGCGATTTGCAGGCCGGCGGCAGCTGGATGGGAATTACGAAAAGCAACGCCAACGCCTCGCGCTTTGCGGCGCTCACCAATATCCGCTGCCCGCAAGAGCATCGCGCCGACGCGCCTTCACGCGGGATGCTGGTAGCTAATTATTTAACCGGGACCATGACGGCGCAGGAATATGTCGCGCAAATTGCGTCCGCCAGCGCAGCCTACAATGGCTACAATCTGCTGCTGGGCGACGCCAATACGCTGATTTGGTTTTCCAACCGGGGCCAGAGCGATGCGCGCAACGGCAAACCACTGGCGCCGGGGATCTACGGCTTGTCGAACGCGCTGCTCGATACGCCATGGCCGAAAGTGCTCAAAACCAAGGCGCAGTTGGCGAGCCTATTGTGCCAAGGCGCGCCCTATGAAGCCTATCTCGAAATGCTCGCCGACACCGCGCATGCGCCGGATTGCCGCCTGCCCGAGACCGGCGTTCGACTCGAGTTGGAGCGGGTCTTGTCGGCCGTTCGCATCGAGTCTCCCGACTACGGCACGCGCAGCTCGAGCGTGGTCAAGCTGTACGCCGACGGCGCCGCCGAGCTGCGTGAAGTGCTGATTCAATAACGCCCGGGCTGGCGTCGGTGGTGCCGGCCAAAGACGAGGTCATGTCAAACAGGCCTGTCCCTGTTTTTTTCAGCCTGTCCTGTTTTTTAGGGAAAGACATAAGCCATCTGGATATGGGCAATGCCCGCTTCGTAAAACTCCTGACCGTCCCTGATAAACCCATGGCGCGCGTAAAACGGCGCGGCATGGGTTTGCGCACTCAGCACCACGCGCTCGTGGCCGCGCTCTTTGGCCTGCGCCATCAAGGCGCGCAGCAGCGCGCCTCCAATGCCGCGGCCGCGCGCGCTGTGCCTGACCGCCATGCGGCCGATGTGGCCATCCGGCAACAAGCGCCCGGTGGCGATTGGCGCACCCGCGCTGTCATACACCACCGCGTGCACGCACAGCCTGTCCATATCGTCGAGCTCGATCTCGGGGGGGACGTGCTGTTCACGCACGAAGACTTCGAAACGGATAGTTTGCGCGTCGGCACGCAAGGCGTCCCAATCGCCAAAACGAATGTCATGCGCGCAGCTCATGCGGGGCGAGGATAGATGTTTGAAAGAGCCATTCCGGCATTGTCGCACGCCGCGCTCAAGCCCGGGCATTCTTCATTACGCCGGCGTTTTTGACGTTTTCAAGGTAAAAGCCTTGACGTTGGCGCCGGTGGCGGGCGGCTGGGACGATACGTTGCCGTATCGCCGTGTCTCCTGGCAGCTGCAACGGCCACAGGCTCTAGGCGGCAATCTCGGCCGCCGCAGCCCCGGGTGCTTTTGTTTGCGCATCATCGGCGACGCCGTAATCCATGCACTGGCGTGCTTCCCGCACGGCCCCGATGAACGCCTTGATGGCGAGATGGCTGGGATGGTCCTGATAAGCGTCCAGCGCTTCCTTGTTGGCGAACTCGGAATACAGTACCACGTCGTAAGTCGATTCCAGACCAGGCTGCGCCAGCGACGTTTCATACTTCAACATGCCCGGCACCAGAGCGGCGCAGGAATCAAGCAACTGTTTCATCTTTATTGCGTTGGCGGCGCGATGATTGCCTTCCGCCTGCTCCTTCAGTTTCCACATTACGATGTGCTTGATCATATTTTTCCGTTTCAAATGAGGTATAACCGCTGTCGCGTGCGCCCCACCACTGCATAGACAACGTTTCAGCGGGCTCGGGCATGGACTCGAACTGCAGGGCATCAAGCGCCCCAAGGTTTTACAAGCAACGAACAGGTCGTTGAGGATGCCGAGGCGCGCGTCTTAGACCAGCACCGCGCCCACGCTCTCGGTATTTTTAAAAAAAGAGAATAGCATATTCAATACGGTCGTAAAATATTGGCGCGGCTGGGGGCCGACATCGATGGCAAAAGCAATGTCGCTCCGCCGCGCCGAATGCTTGAAACCTTACCCGTGGAAGGTGTTGCCCTGCGCGGCCAGCTTCACCAGCAGCGGCGCTGGGGTCCAGGCGTGGCCGTGGCGCCCACGAGCAAACTTCTCGACCTTGGCCAGCACCTGCGGCAATCCGACGCTATCGGCGTAAAACATGGGGCCGCCCCGAAACAAGGGGAAACCGTAACCGGCCAAGTAGACGACGTCGATATCGGAGGCCCGCATGGCGATCCCCTCCTCCACGATGCGCGCCCCTTCGTTGACCAGGGAATACACTAGACGCTCGATGATTTCCTGTTCCCCTATCTCCCGGCGCGGCACGCCCATAGCGGCCGCCTGCTTGACAATCATTTCACCAACGAGCGCCGATGGATAGCCCTTGCGCTCGTTTGCCTTGTAGTCGTACCAACCGGCTCCGGTTTTCTGGCCGAAACGCCCCATTTCGCACAAAAGGTCGGCCGTCGTCGAGTCGCTGTTGGCGGGCGATGCAACACGACGCCTCTTGCGGATGGCCCAGCCGATATCATTGCCGGCCAAGTCAGCCATGCGGAATGGGCCCATTGCAAAACCGAATTTTTCAATGGCTTGATCGACCTGCTGCGGTAGGCAGCCTTCGTCGAGCAGGAAGCCGGCCTGGCGACTGTATTGCTCGAGCATGCGGTTGCCAATGAAGCCGTCGCACACACCGGCCACGACGGCGGTCTTCTTGATCTGCTTGGACAAGGCCAAGGCGCTAGCGAGCACGTCCTTGCCTGTTTTTGCGCCACGCACGATTTCCAGTAGTTTCATGACGTTGGCGGGACTGAAAAAATGAGTGCCAATCACGTCTTGCGGGCGCTGCGTGACAGCGGCGATCTCATCGAGGTCGAGGGTCGAGGTGTTTGACGCTAGTATCGCGCCCCGCTTCATCACGGCATCGAGCTTCTTGAATACGGCTTGCTTAACGCCCATCTCTTCAAATACGGCCTCGACTACGATGTCGGCTGTGGCAATATCCTCATACGCCAGCGTCGCGCCAATTAGGGACAGGCGCCGATCCAACTTCTCCTGCGTCAGCTTGCCCTTTGCCACCGTAGTTTCATAATTTTTTCGTATCGTCGCCATGCCTTTGTCGAGCGCTTCCTGTCCCGTTTCCAGCAACATGACGGGAATGCCGGCGTTGGCGAAACTCATCGCAATGCCAGCGCCCATGGTGCCGGCGCCGACCACGGCCGCACGCAAGATGGGCCGGATCGGCGTTTCGGGTGGCACGTCGGCCACTTTGCAGGCCACGCGCTCAGCAAAAAAAGCGTGGCGCAGCGCTTTCGATTCGGCGCTCTGGATCAATTGCAAGAACAAGTCCCGTTCGCACTTCAGGCCCTCATCAAAATTCATGGTGACCGCGGCCGCTATGGCCTTGACGCATTGCAAGGGGGCCGGAAACGGGCCAGCCATCGCGGCGTGGCGCGCTGATTGCAAGAGGGCTTCGTGCTGCGGATAGTCGATCTTGCGCTCGCGCACTTTCGGCAACGGACGCAAGTTGGAGACCTTGTTGGCGAAGGCGAGAGCGCACGCCAGCAGGTCTGCGCCGGAGGCGATCACTTCATCGAACAGGGCCGTCTTTGCCAGTTTTTCCGCTGCCACAGAAGATCCCGATACGATCATGTTGAGCGCCATTTCAAGGCCCACCATGCGCGGCAGACGCTGCGTGCCACCGGCCCCCGGTAGCAGCCCGAGTTTGACTTCCGGTAGCGCTATCTGGGCGTCTGGCGCGGCGACGCGGTAGTTGCAGCCGAGCGCTAATTCCAGGCCTCCGCCCATGCAGATTGAATGAATGGCGGCAATCACCGGTTTGCTCGCGCTCTCGATCACGCTAATTACGGTGCGCAGCGTAGGCTCGGCGAGGACTTTGGGCGAGTTAAATTCCTTGATGTCGGCGCCGCCGGAAAAGGCCTTGCCGGCGCCGATAATGACGACGGCCTTGACGGCGTCGTCGGCCAGCGCCTTTTCGATGCCGTCAACGGTTGCCGTACGGGTCGCAAAGCCCAGCCCATTGACGGGGGGGTTGTTGAGCGTAATGACGGCGACAGAGCCTTTGACTTCATATTCGGCGCTCATGTATCTTCCTTTTAGTTGAAATGAAAATCTAAGTATAGGCAAGTTCGCGCCGCATCAGGGCGTGCGCGTCTGGGTGGCGCCGTCCTTGGCCACGGGTTTGACGGTTGACTTGTCGCAATGCGCACCCGGAGCCGCACGCAAGATGGCGTGGTCACGACCGTGCGCCGTCGCCCCGATGGCACCTTGGCCCGGCTCAAGGCTCGCTGCTTTCCATTCCCGCTGTCGGCAGGCGATACTCTTTGAACTGCTCGCGGAGTTTGTTTTTTTGAATTTTACCCGTTGCGCCCATCGGCAATGCGTCGATGAACAGCACGTCGTCGGGTATCCAGAATTTGGCGATTTTTCCTTCGAAAAACTGCAACATCTCTTCGCGCGTCACCTCTAATCCAGGACGTTTGACCAAGAGCAGCAGCGGGCGCTCGTCCCACTTCGGGTGCCGGATGCCGATACAGGCCGCCTGCAACACAGCCGGGTGCCCCATCGCCAAGTTTTCAAGCTCGATGGTGCCGATCCACTCGCCGCCGGATTTGATCATGTCCTTGCTGCGGTCGGTTATCTGAAGGTAACCGTCGGCGTCGATCGTGGCCACGTCGCCGGTCGGGAACCAGCCATTTTGCAACACGTCTGCGCCCTCGTGCCTGAAATAAGAGGAGATCACCCACGGCCCCTTGACCAGCAAGTGGCCGCAGGTAACGCCGTCCCAGGGCAGTTCCATGCCATCGTCACCGACTATTTTCAAATCGACGCCGTAAATTGCGTGCCCTTGTTTCAGCAAAATCTGGCGTTGTTGATCCGGTGGCAGCGCCAAATGTTTGACTTGCAAGCCCCCCGCCGTACCCAGCGGCGACATTTCCGTCATGCCCCAGGCGTGAATGACCTGTACGCCAAAGTGGTCGATCAGGGTAGCCATCATTGCCGGCGGGCAGGCCGCGCCGCCAATCACCATGCGCCGCAAACTCGAGAAGGTGCGCTGGTTTTGCAACATAAAGTTGATCAGCCCAAGCCAGACCGTGGGCACACCGGCCGAAAACGTCACTTTTTCGCTTTCGAACAGCTCGTACAGCGATTTACCGTCCAGCGCGGCACCGGGAAACACCATCTTGGCGCCGGACAGGGGCACGGAATACGGCAAGCCCCAGGCATTCACGTGGAACATGGGCACCACCGGCAGCACCGTGTCAAAGGAGCCGACATTGAGGGCATTCGGCAACGCCGATGCGTAGGCGTGCAGCACGGTTGAGCGATGCGAATACAGCACCCCTTTCGGATGGCCGGTGGTGCCGGAGGTGTAGCACAAGGTGGCGGCCGAGTTCTCATCGAACATGGGCCAGACGTAGTCGTCGGTATGAGCGTCGATCACGTCTTCGTAACACAGAAGGTTTTGAATGTTGGTTTTCGCCGGCATGCGCTCGCGGTCGCACATCAAGATGAAACCTTTCACGCTCTTGCAGCGGGCGGCGACATCTTCCACTAGCGCGAGGAAGGTGAGGTCGAATAATAGGAACTGGTCCTCCGCGTGATTGCAAATATAAACGATTTGCTCGGGGAATAGACGCGGGTTAATCGTGTGCAAGACGGCGCCCGAGCCGGACACGGCATAATAAGCTTCCATGTGACGGTAGCCATTCCAAGCCAGCGTGGCGACCCGATCGCCCATGTTTACGCCCAGCGCCTGCAAGCCTTTGGCCAGGCGCCGCGAGCGTCGATGGCATTCGCGATAGCTTGAGCGATGTAAATCGCCTTCGATACGGCGCGAGACGATTTCATTGCCGCCATAGTGGCGCGCGGCAAATTCAATGATGCCGGAAATGAGCAAAGGCTGGCTCATCATTTGCCCCATCAACGGGCTTATCGGGTATGGCGACATGGATCCTCCGGCTGGCGGCCAATAGGGAACTCGGTTTTGCGCACCGGTACTGGCACAGCTTGTACCGACACAGTCAACGCATGCGCGACTGCCACGGCTGCGGCTCGCTTAGCCCTATACCAGGCCCATAGGATGGGGCCGAGGGGGCGCAAGCGTCTGCCGGTTTGCATAGATTTTATCCTACCATAATTGATTAAGAAGCAAGCATGGGAAAACAATTATCTCCGCTTATGCACGGCTCATTGTTTTCAAGTTCAAGCTATAGTTTCTGGGAAAAAATATGAAAGCGCGATGCTGCCGGCGCAATGGCCGAAAAAAATCGCTGGCCCTGTGAAGAATTCACCAGTGCGGTAAAATTATTGGCCAAGCAGACAACCGCGAAACGGGAATTGCCATTACTGCAGCTAATCTCACTCTCGACAATTCATTTGCGACATTGCCCTCGAGCTTTTTTGCGCATTGGACGCCGACGCCCCTACCTTCGCCCTACTTGGTCGCCGCCAGCCAGTCCGCCGCCGCCCTGATCGGGCTTAGCCCAACGATGCTAGAGAGCGACGATTTTATCGCCCTCTTGACCGGCAACCGCATTCCGGCCGGATCACTACCGTTAGCTGCCGTGTACTCCGGCCACCAGTTCGGGCTCTGGGCCGGCCA
This sequence comes from Janthinobacterium sp., assembly GCA_003133225.1. Lineage (GTDB taxonomy): Bacteria > Pseudomonadota > Gammaproteobacteria > Burkholderiales > Burkholderiaceae_D > Janthinobacterium. The sequence continues at coordinate 35,407 of PKWL01000112.1, read as the reverse complement.
GTTGGGTGACGGCCGCGCTATTTTGCTAGGTGAAATCGCCACCGCGGCGGGTCCCTTGGAATTGCAGCTAAAAGGGGCCGGGGTCACCCCTTATTCGCGCATGAGCGACGGGCGCGCCGTGCTGCGTTCATCGATTCGCGAATTTCTTTGCTCGGAAGCGATGGCGGCACTGGGCATTCCGACTTCCCGTGCCCTAGCTGTGGTCGGCTCCGACCAAGGCGTGCTGCGCGAAACCATGGAAACGGCAGCCGTAGTGACCCGCCTGGCGCCGACTTTTGTCCGTTTTGGTTCGTTTGAGCACTGGTTTTATAACAACAAACACGCCGAGCTGAAGATTTTGGCCGACTATGTGATCGACCGCTTCTTTCCAAAATTGCGGGAAGCAGACCATCCCTACCAGGCGTTCCTGGCGGAAGTCACGCGCCGCACTGCGCACATGATCGCCCATTGGCAAGCCGTCGGATTCATGCATGGGGTCATGAATACGGATAATATGTCGATCCTCGGTCTCACCCTCGACTACGGCCCCTTCGGGTTTATGGAAGCGTTCGATCCCCAACACATCTGCAACCATACCGACCAGCTAGGACGTTATTCCTATACGATGCAACCGCGAATTGGGCACTGGAACTGCTGCGCTCTTGGTCAAGCCCTGTTGCCCCTGATCGGCGAAGTAGAGGCGGTGCAACAAGCGCTTGCCATTTATCCAGCCGAGTTCGCCAGCAAAATCGACGAACTGCTTCACGGAAAGCTGGGGTTGACGACGCAGCAGGAAGGCGACGTCGCCTTGTTCGACAGCATGTTTGCGCTGATGCAAGCAAATCACGTCGATTTCACCTTGTTTTTTCGCCATCTGGGCGACCTGCAAGTCGAGGCGCCCGCTACGGCCACAGCGCAAGATCCGCTGCGCGGGCTCTTCCTCGACCGCCCCGCCTTCGATGCCTGGGCCGTTTTGTACCGCAAGCGTTTGCGCAGCGAAGCGAGCGTTGATGCGAGTCGCCGGCTTGCCATGCATGCCGTCAACCCAAAATACATTTTGCGCAACTATCTGGCGCAAATTGCCATCGAAAAGGCGCAAAATAAAGACTTTACCGAAGTGACGCAGTTGCTGAAAGTATTGGAGCGCCCGTTCGACGAACAAAAAGAATTTGAACGATACGCGGCGCTGCCGCCAGACTGGGCCAGCCATGTTGAAGTTAGTTGTTCTTCCTAAAATAGGATTATGATGGCCGACAAAATGCAAAAAACAAATGCGGAATGGCGCGCCATGCTTGATGCGGAGCAATATCAAGTCACACGCCATGGCGCAACCGAACCCCCGTTTACGGGCAAATATTGGGATCACCGGGAGAATGGTGTATACACTTGCGTCTGCTGCGACACGCCCCTGTTCGCGTCGGACGCCAAGTTCGACTCCGGCTGCGGCTGGCCGAGCTATTTTACGGCCCTTGACCCGGCCAATGTCATTGAGAAAACAGACCGCACCCATGGTATGCTGCGCACCGAAATAATCTGCGCCGTGTGTGATGCCCACCTGGGCCACGTATTCCCGGACGGCCCGCCGCCGACGGGATTACGGTATTGCATCAATTCGGCTTCGTTGCGGTTTGATCCAAAATAAAAAGAAAACTATGAAATTTCTGTTAGACCTGATTCCAGTCATCCTGTTTTTTACCATATTCAAATGGGGCGAGGGCCATCAAAATGCGGCCCACTCGTTGGTAGACCAGTATATGAGCGGATTGATCGCGGGCGGCGCTGTGCAGCCGGCGCAATCGCCGATCTTGCTTGCCACCATCGCCTTGTGCGTCGCGACGATGCTGCAAATCGCCTATTTATTAGCCCGGGGCAAGAAGGTTGATGGCCTGCTGTGGGTGTCCGCCTTGATCATGGCGTTATTTGGCGGCCTCACTATTTACTTCCACAACGACGATTTCATCAAATGGAAGCCAACCATCCTGTATTGGTTCCTGGCCTTGTCCCTCTTGGTCGGCCAGTTGTTTTTCAAAAAAAACCTGATGCGCAAAGCGCTTGAAGCACAGCTCAAGCTGCCCGAGGAAATCTGGACCAAGGTCAGTTACGCCTGGACCGCATTCTTTTTTTCGCTCGGCTTTCTCAACCTGTTTGTCGCCTTTGTCGTGTTCAAATCCGATACCGGCGCCTGGGTCAGCTTCAAGCTGTTCGGCATCACCGCCATTTTTTTCATCTTCGTCATCGGCCAAACCTTGTTCCTCTCCAAGTACATTAAGGACGAGTCGTGAACGATAGCCGCCTCGAACGCATCCGCAGCCGTCTGCAAGCGGCCTTGGCCCCTCTTGAGTGCGTGCTCGACGACGAATCGGCCAAACATGCCGGGCACGCCGGTGCCGCCTCGGGCGGCGGGCATTATAATTTACGCATTGTTTGCAGTCAGTTTGAAGGCCTCAAACTCGTCACAAGACATCGACTCGTGTATGATTCCGTGCACGATATGATGCATACTGAGATTCACGCCCTGGCCATCGTCGCATTGGCACCGTCCGAAATAGGATGCTGCGCGCCTGACTAAAATTGAACGCATCTAGTTTGAACGCTATTTTTCACGAACTTTCCCCTAATTGGAACTAATAATGACTTTTAAGCCAGCCCGCCTGCTGATCACCCTTCTCGCCGCCGTCGCCTTGCCTGTCGTAGCGCAAAATATCGCTGTCGTTAACGGTAAGCCAATTCCTTCGTCCCGCGCCGATGCTGTTGTCAAGCAAGTCGTCGCCCAAGGCCAGCAACCGGATTCGCCGCAACTGCGCGAAATGATCAAGAAGGACCTGATCGGCCGTGAAGTGTTAATGCAGGAAGCGGAAAAAGAAGGCTTCGGCAAGGACGCGGCGGTCAAGCAGCAAATTGAAAATGCGCGGCAAGCAATCATCATCAATGCCATGGTCGGCGATTTCCTGAAAAAGAACCCGATCAAGGACTCCGATATTAAAGCCGAGTACGACCGTTTCGCCGCGCAAGCTGGCGACAAGGAATATCATGTGCGCCATATTCTGGTGAGCACGGAAGCCGAAGCGAAGGACATCATCGCCAAGCTGAAGGGCGGCGCCAAGTTTGAAGACTTGGCCAAGGCATCGAAAGACACGGGCTCGGCCAACAATGGCGGCGATCTGGACTGGGCCACGCCGTCCTCCTTCCCTAAGCCATTCTCGGATGCTTTTGTTGCGCTTCAAAAAGGTCAAGTTACCCAGACCCCCGTCCATACCCCTAACGGTTTCCACGTCATCAAACTAGACGATGTACGCCCCGCCAAGTTGCCGACACTGGAAGAAGTGAAACCGCAGATTACTGAAGCGCTGCAACAGAAAAAATTGCAGGCGTACCAGGAAGAAATGGTCAAGAAAGCCAAAGTCAAGTAGTCGTACTTCCTTAGCGCGCCGGTATTTGACGATGGATGTATACTGCCCCCACATTCTTTTGTTTATTGATAGGATTTGAAATGATTTTGAAGCCAGCCCGTCTATTACTAGTCTTACTCGCCGTCGCCGCTATGCCTGTGATGGCGCAAAATGTTGCCACCGTCAACGGCAAGGTCATTCCTGCTTCGCGCCTTGATCAAATAGTCAAGCAAGTTGTCGCCCAAGGCAAACAACCTGATTCACCGCAATTGCGCGAAGCCATTAAGAGGGACTTGATCGGGCGCGAAGTGCTGATCCAGGAAGCGGACAAGAAAGGTTACGGCACGCGTCCTGAAGTGAAGGCACAGGTCGAAAACATGCGTCAAAGCATCATCATCAATGCCATGCTGGCGGACTACCTGAAGAAAAACCCGGTCACGGATGCCGAGATCAAGGCTGAATACGACCGCTACAAGGCGCAGGTGGGCGACAAGGAATACCACGCGCGTCACATTCTAGTCGCCACTGAAGCGGAAGCGAAGGAAATCATCGTCAAGCTGAAAGCGGGTACCAAGTTCGAAGAATTGGCGAAGGTATCGAAAGACGGTTCGGCCGCCAATGGGGGCGATCTGGGCTGGGCGAATGCCGGTTCGTACGTGAAGCCATTCTCGGACGCGATGGTGGCCCTGAAAAATGGCCAATTTACCGAAACCCCGGTCAAGACCTCGTTTGGTTACCATGTGATCAAACTGGAAGACAATCGCGCTGCCAAGATCCCGCCTCTGGAAGAAGTCAAGGGCAAGGTTGCAGAAGCGTTGCAGCAGAAAAAAGTCGCCATCTTCCGCGAAGAATTGGTGAAAAAAGCGTCCATCAAATAATCCCCCATCGAGTGAATCTGACGTGCCTGCGGCCAGCCGCAGGCGACGCGTTGGGCACTTTATCAGCTGGCGTGGAAGCCCTCTGCACCCAACGGTCGGAGGGCTTTTTTCTTAGGCGGGTCCAGCGGCGACCGGGCGCGTCGCCACTCACCAATTTAGCGCCAAGGTCGGCCCAATTCATGGCGGACGTCGTCGGGCTGTCGTGTCAGGACGCAATGCTGTCCTCGTGATGGTGCGGCGCAGTTCGCCCCCGACTGGCGCGGGCGCACAGCCAGCCGACATGCAACGGTGTGGCGCCGCAGCAGGTTCGTGATGACGCTTTCCAGCGCGCCCTGACCGGCGTCAGCGCCGGCAGCGTACTGGACGCTGGAGCCTTACTCCGCCCGCCGAGCGCACATCCGCGGACGCATTTCGGGCAACGCGCAGCTTTCCGAAAATACGCTGCGTGTTGCGTCTCGCCGACCTGGCGTTCTCCAATCCGCTCGTCTTTTCCGGGCAATCCATAGCGCCATCTGCCGGACCAGGATAATCAACTGCAGCGCCAGTTTGAACAGATGGGCGTAACAGGCAGGCAGTGACCGACGCGATGAGCCGTAGCACCGACCACCGGCACGTTTTGGCAAATCCAAGTCCGGTTTGATCGCGGCCAGATGGGCAGCAATCGAATGCAAGCCATGTCCGAGCGAAAAAAACCACGGCGGCGGCTGTTGCGCCGGCGCCGCGCCGCCAGCCCCAATTGAAACACGAATGGATGGCTGCGCGGGTGCGGCTGGCGCCAGATATTAGGCGAACGGCCGCGCCTGCCTTTTTTAGAATCGAACCCGTCCCGCTAGCCCAACAGCAGTTTTCGTTTGGGGCGGCAAGGCAGCTACCCTACCCAGCGCCGGGCGTTGCAGAACATGCGCATCCAGGGCGAATCCTCGCCCCACGAATCAGGATGCCAAGATTGCTGCACGGAGCGGAACACACGCTCGGCGTGCGGCATCAAGACAGTGAAGCGGCCGTCCGCCGTAGTCACCGCCGTCAAGCCTTGCGGCGAGCCATTCGGGTTGTACGGATAGGCTTCCGTGGCTTGGCCGCGGTGATCGACAAAGCGCAGCGCCGCCGTCACCTCGCCGAGGTCGCCCGTTTGCGAGAAATCGGCAAAACCTTCGCCATGGGCGATCGCGATCGGCGCCTGCGTGCCGGCCATGCCTTGGAAGAAAATCGAGGGCGAGTCGAGCACCTCAACCATTGCGAACCGTCCTTCAAACTGTTCCGACTTATTGCGCGTGAATTTGGGCCATGCTTGCGCGCCGGGTATGATCGACTTCAAATTACTCATCATCTGGCAGCCGTTGCAAATGCCAAGGGCGAAGCTGTCGGCGCGGGCGAAGAAGCGGGCGAACTGTTCGGCCAGGCCGGCGTTGAACAAGATCGTCTTGGCCCATCCTTCGCCGGCACCTAGCACGTCGCCGTAAGAGAAGCCGCCGACAGCGATGATGCCTTGAAAATCGTCGAGGCGCATGCGGCCTGCAATCAGGTCGCTCATGTGCACATCGATCGCCGCGAAACCGGCCCGGTGCATCACGTACGCCGTCTCGACATGCGAGTTTACGCCCTGCTCGCGCAAGATTGCCACGCGCGGACGTACGCCCGTCAGCAGGAACGGCGCCGCCACGCTTGCAGCAGGGTCAAACGTCAGTGTCGGGCTGATGCCAGGGTCGCTGTCGTCTAGCAATCGATCGTATTCGGCGTCAGCGCAAGCGGGGTTATCGCGCAGGCGCGCGATGCGCCAGCTCGTCTCGCTCCACCAACGGTGCAAAACGGAGCGCCTCTCGCTATAGATCAGCTGAGCGTCACGCGAGATCTCAATGACGTCGCCATCGTTCGGTGTGCCGATGACATGGCTGCAGGCGCCCAGATTGTATGCGCGCAAGATCGACAGCACCGTCGATTTATCCGCGCCGCGCACTTGGATCACGGCCCCCAGTTCCTCGCTAAATAAGGCGTGCAAGGTCAGTTCGTTGTGCCTTTCGGCGACCTGGCCAGCCCAGTTTTTGGCGTCGCCCCAATCGGCAGCATGTTCGCTGCCTCGGGTTAAGGCGGCAAGTTCAATCGACAAGCCACTGTGGCCCGCGAATGCCATCTCGCTTAGGGTCGCGAACAGGCCGCCATCGGAACGGTCATGGTAGGCCAGCAGCATATCGTCGCTGTTTAATTCCTGGATCGCGGCAAAAAAGGCTTTCAGATCGGTCGCACTGTCCACGTCCGGCGTCTCATTGCCGAGCTGGCCGGTCACTTGCGCCAGCGCGGAAGCGCCGAGGCGGTTCTTGCCGCGACCAAGGTCAATTAGGATGAGGACGGTTGCGCCGGCGTCCGTCTTAATTTGCGGCGTCAGCGATTTGCGCACGTCATACACGGGCGCGAAGGCCGAGACAATCAATGACACTGGCGACGTGACAGCCTTGTTCTCGTCGCCGTCGCGCCAGGTTGTGCGCATCGACAGAGAATCCTTGCCAACCGGGATGCTGATGCCTAACGCCGGGCACAGTTCCATCCCGACCGCCTTCACGGTATCGAACAGGGCGGCATCCTGGCCTGGATGGCCGCACGCGGCCATCCAGTTGGCCGACAACTTGATGTCGGCGATTTTCTTGATGGGCGCGGCAGCAATATTGGTGATCGCCTCGCCGACCGCCATCCGGCCCGACGCCGGCGCATTAATGACGGCCAGCGGGGTGCGTTCGCCCATGGCCATCGCTTCGCCCAGATATCCTTCAAAACTCATCGCCGTGACGGCGCAATCGGCCACCGGAACTTGCCATGGACCTACCATCTGATCGCGCACACTCATGCCACCGACACTGCGGTCGCCAATGGTGATGAGAAAGGACTTGTCGCCCACGGCCGGCAGCAGTAGCACGCGCTGCACCACATCGGCCAGATCGAGACCACTAAGCTCGAGCGCAGGAAATTCATTTGGCACGCGGCACACGTCGCGCTGCATTTTTGGCGGTTTGCCGAGCAAGACCTCCATGGGCATATCGACCGGCTCGTTGCCATGGTCCGGATCGATCAGTTTCAGCTGGCGCTCCTTAGTGGCGACACCGACGGCCGCAAACAGGCAGCGCTCGCGCTCGCATAAGGCTTGAAACAGCCCCAAGTTGCCCGGCGCAATAGCCAACACGTACCGTTCCTGCGACTCGTTGCTCCAGATTTCCTTGGGCGCCATGCCGCTTTCTTCCAGCGGCACCTTGCGCAGATCGAACACGGCGCCACGCCCGGCGTCGTTCGTGATCTCCGGGAAGGCGTTCGACAGGCCGCCCGCACCGACGTCGTGGATCGAAATGATGGGATTCGCATCGCCCATCTGCCAGCAGGCGTTGATGACTTCCTGCGCACGCCGCTCCATCTCCGGATTCCCGCGCTGAACCGAATCGAAATCGAGATCGGCGGTGTTGCTTCCGGTCATCATCGAGGACGCGGCGCTGCCGCCCATGCCAATCCGCATGCCAGGGCCGCCCAGCTGGATCAACAAACTGCCGACCGGGATCTCGTTCTTGTGGGTGTGTCCGGCCCCGATGTTGCCGATGCCACCGGCGATCATGATCGGCTTGTGGTAGCCGATCACGGTGTCGCTGGCCGCTCCGCACCGACGGCCGATGTTCTGCTCGTAGGTGCGGAAATAGCCGCCCAATATCGGGCGGCCGAACTCATTGTTAAACGCGGCGCCGCCCAGCGGGCCTTCAATCATGATGTGCAGCGCAGACGCGATGCGGTCCGGCTTGCCGTAGTCAACGGCCGCGCTGCGCCCGTCTAGCGGTGCGGTCACGCTGCCCTCATTTTCCCATGCCCGGTGGGCGCCCGGCAACATCAGGTTGGACACGGTGAAACCCGTTAGCCCGGCCTTCGGCTTGGCGCCGCGCCCGGTCGCGCCCTCATCGCGAATTTCGCCGCCAGCGCCGGTCGAGGCGCCTGGAAAGGGCGAGATCGCCGTCGGGTGGTTATGCGTCTCGACTTTCATTAAGATGTGGGTCAGTTCAGTCGATGTCGCGTATTCATGCCCGCTCGCCGCGCCGCGCGGATAAAAGCGGGCCACCGTTGCCCCTTCGATGATCGACGAATTGTCGCTGTAGGCCACAATGGTGCCCTTCGGCTGCAATTGATGGGTATTTTTAATCATTGAAAACAATGACTTGTCCTGGACGACTCCGTCGATGATCCAGTCGGCGTTGAAAATCTTATGGCGACAATGTTCGCTGTTGGCCTGCGCAAACATCATCAGCTCGACATCGGTCGGGTTGCGCCGGGCGCGCTCGAAGGCGGCCTGCAGATAATCGATCTCATCGTCCGACAAGGCCAGGCCGAGATCGGTATTAGCCCGTTCCAGCGCCGCCTTGCCCATGCCAATTAGGTCGATTGACTCGAGAGCCGGCGCATCTAGCGTGCGAAACAGGTCGGCGGCCTGGTCCGGATGGCGCAAAACGGATTCGGTCATGCGGTCATGCAGCAGACCCGCGACCTCTTGCACTTGGTGCTCGGAAAGGCGTTGCGCCACGCCGCCGCCCGGTACGCCCCCTTTCAAGTGGATACGAAACGCGACGCCGCGTTCGACGCGCAAGATGTGGCCCATGCCGCAGTGATGCGCAATGTCAGTCGCCTTCGAGGCCCAAGGTGAAATCGTGCCCAATCGAGGGATCACGAAAAACTCTTCGCACACGCCGTCGTCCGGCTCGTCTGCCTGCGTATCGCCGTAGGTCAAGAGGGCAACCAGGCGACTCCTGTCGGCGTCCGTCACAGGCTGCGCGGAATCGATGAAATGAAGGAAGCGGGCTTGCAGCGCATCGATCGAAGGCAGCACGGCTTGAAGTTGGATTAACAGGCGTTGGCGCCGAAATACGGACAGGGCATTAGAACCCGGCAGAATCAACATGGTTAGAAGGTGGTCGATGCAGCGTGGCTGCGGGTTAAAAGTAGGTCGCGCACGAGAAGGTCCTGCGCAAGTTTCTTAGGTAGAATTATACCTGTTCACCCCCCTATTGGGCTGGCTTGGCGCACCGGGCAGGATTCAAACGTGCCACAGGAACAATTTTTTCTGTCTCGGCAGCGGCGTGCATCCCCCGCACATAGAGCATTGAGCGGGCCAGCCATTGCCAATTATTCGGCGCGGCCATAGCCGCCACCGCCCGGTGTTTCAATCACAAACAGATCCCCTGCTTGCATTTCGATCTTGCCAACGTGGCCCAGCCGTTCGATTCGGCCATCGGCACGCAGGACCAGGTTGCGCCCGACGGCGCCGGGCGCTCCGCCCGCCATGCCGAACGGCGCATGGATGCGGTCGTTCGACAAAATCGCCGCCGTCATCGGCTCCAGGAAACGCACCTTGCGCACGCCGCCAGCGCCACCATGCCAACGCCCCGCTCCGCCCGACCCATGCCGGATCGCGTAGCTCTCGAGGCGCACGGGAAAACGAAATTCGAGAATTTCAGGGTCGGTCAAACGCGAATTGGTCATGTTCGTTTGCACCACATCGGTGCCGTCAAAGCCGAACCCGCCCCCCGAGCCGCCCGAGATGGTTTCGTAATACTGGTATTTGGCGTTGCCGAACGTGAAATTGTTCATCGTTCCCTGCGACGCGGCCATGACACCTAACGCGCCGTAGAGGGCATTCGTGATGCAAGTCGAGGTTTCCACGTTGCCCGACACGACCGCGCCCGGATAGCGTGGATTGAGCATGCAGCCGGGCGGAATTTTCACCCTGAGCGGTTTCAGGCACCCCCCGTTAAGGGGAATTTCGTCATCGACCAAGGTGCGAAACACGTACAACACGGCCGCCATGCAGACTGCCGACGGCGCATTGAAATTGTTCGGCAACTGTTCCGAGGTTCCCGTAAAATCGATCTCGGCACTGCGCGTAATCGCATCGACACGGATCGCAACTTCGATCTGCGCCCCGTTGTCAAGGCGGCAGGTATACGCGCCGTTCGTGAGCGCCTTGATGACACGGCGCACCGCCTCTTCCGCATTATCTTGCACGTGGCCCATATAAGCCTGTACCACGTCAAGGCCAAAATGGGCCACCATCTTGCGCAATTCATCGACGCCTTTCTGGTTGGCAGCGACCTGAGCGCGCAAGTCCGCCAAGTTCTGCTCGGGGTTGCGGGCCGGATATCTGGCGCCAGCGAGCAAGGTTCGGACCTCGGCACTGCGCAGGTGGGCGGCGTTTCGGCTGCCATCGACCAGCTTGAAATTGTCAATCAGCACGCCCTCGTCTTCAATGCGGCATGAGTCGGGCGGCATGGAACCGGGCGTCGTGCCGCCGATGTCGGCATGGTGTCCGCGCGCGCCGACGTAAAAGAGAATGGTCGCGCCCGGCTCGTCAAACATGGGCGTAATGACGGTGATATCAGGCAGGTGGGTGCCGCCGTGGTAAGGGTCGTTGAGCATGAAGACGTCGCCCGGGTGCATGCGCCCAGCGTTCCTGTGCATCACCGTTTTGATGCTCTCGCCCATCGAGCCCAGATGCACGGGCATATGCGGCGCGTTGGCGATCAAGCTGCCGCCGGCATCGAAAATGGCGCAACTAAAGTCGAGCCGCTCCTTGATGTTGACGGAATACGCCGTCTGTTGCAAACGGGCCCCCATTTGCTCGGCAATCGACATGAAGAGATTATTGAAGATCTCGAGCAGGACCGGGTCGGCCTTGGTGCCGATGGCACGCCGTGCGGGCATCTCCTCGATGCGCCTGAGGACCAAATGGCCGTGCGCCGTCACCTCGGCCTGCCAGCCCGGTTCGACCACGATGGTCGTGTCGGGCTCGGCGACGATGGCAGGGCCTTGGATGATGTCGCCGACCTGCAGCGATGCGCGCGGGAACAGGCCGCTGTCGCGCCAGCAGCCTTGGCAATACATGGGCAGCACCGTCAGCGCTTGTAGAGCGCCCGCGCGCGCGGGCGCCTCGGGCGCGGTTTCGGCCGGCGCCTCGCAGGTGCCGGTCGCCTCCACCGAGACCGCTTCCACGATCAGGGCCTGGCCCGGCATCAGGAAGGAAAAGCGCTTTTTGTAGGCCGCCTCGAACTGCGCCTTCATGCGCTCGGCGCTGCCGTGTAATACAAGCAGTGCCGAGTCAGTCCCTTCATAGCGCAGATGGGCGCGGCAAATTAGCTTGATGCGCGCGTCGGCGACGCCCTGTCCGAGCAAATCGGCGCGCGCCAGTTGGGCCAAGGCAGCCAGCACGGGCGCCAGATCGGTTTCCTCGCTCAGCTTGGCTTCCACGGCTGCTTCGCGCATCGCGCACTGCTCGGCTAGGCCCATACCGTAGGCCGACATGACGCCGGCCATGGCGTGGATGAACACCGTTTTCATGCCCAGCGCATCGGCGACGAGGCAGGCATGCTGGCCGCCCGCGCCGCCAAAGCTGGTCAGGGTATATTCGGTCACGTCGTGGCCACGCTGCACGGAAATCTGTTTGATCGCGTTCGCCATATTGCCGACGGCGACCTCGATGAAGCCGGCCGCCACCTGCTCCGGCGGCGCCGGCTTGCCGCTGGCGGCGCCGATTTGTGCCGCCAGCGCCTTGAATTTTTCGCATACGACCTGCACGTCGAGCGCCTCGTTGGCGGCCGCGCCGAACAGTTTCGGAAAATGCCCTGGCTGGATTTTCCCGAGCATGACGTTGCAGTCGGTGACGGCCAAGGGGCCGCCGCGGCGGTAGCTGGCCGGACCCGGATTGGCACCCGCGCTGTCCGGGCCGACGCGGTAGCGGCTGCCGTCAAAGTGCAGGATCGAGCCGCCACCGGCAGCCACGGTGTGGATGCTCATCATCGGCGCGCGCATGCGTACGCCAGCGACCAAGGTTTCGAAGACGCGCTCGAATTGGCCCGCGAAATGCGACACGTCAGTCGAGGTGCCACCCATGTCGAAACCGATCACGCGCTCGAAACCGGCCAACTGGCTCGCGCGCGCCATGCCGACGATGCCGCCGGCCGGGCCGCTCAAAATGCTGTCCTTGCCCTGAAAGGTTCGGGCATTGGTCAGGCCGCCGTTGGACTGCATGAATTGCAAATTAACGTTCGGCATTTCGCAAGCGACCTGGTCGACATAACGGCGCAAGATGGGCGACACATAGGCATCGACGACGGTGGTGTCACCGCGCGCGACCAGCTTCATCATCGGACTAACGTGATGCGACACCGACACTTGGGTAAAGCCGATGGCGCGCGCCAGGTCGGCCACGGCCGCTTCATGCCGCGTATAACGGTAGCCGTGCATGAAGACGATGGCCAAGGAGCGCAGACCGCTGGCGTAGGCAGCTTCCAGTGCGGCCCGCGCGCGCTCGACATCGAGCTCGACGATCACCTCGCCGTGCGCACCCAGCCGCTCCTCAATTTCGATCACTGCGCGATACAAAAGCTCAGGCAACACAATGTGGCGCTCAAATAAACGGGGCCGGTTTTGGTAGGCGATGCGCAAGGCGTCGCCGAAGCCGCGCGTGATGGCCAGCGCCGTCGGTTCACCCTTGCGCTCGAGCAATGCGTTGGTGGCGACGGTGGTGCCCATCTTGACCGCTTCGATCTGCGCCACCGGAATCGGCGCGGCGGCGCCCAGCCCCATCAGATGACGGATGCCGGCGATGGCTGCATCCGGGTATTGCTTGGGGTTTTCGGACAATAACTTGTGGCTGACGAGCCGTCCATCCGGCCGGCGCGCAACGATGTCGGTAAAGGTGCCACCCCGATCGATCCAAAATTGCCAGTCCATTGTCGGCCCCGCCAAAGTCGTAGAGAAATTGATTGTAGCGCTGCTGCCGCGCATGGCCTGCACGGCGCCGCAGTATATTTGCGGCGGATCGGAATCGGCCCCTTTTCTCGCCCCGCATTGCATGCCATTGGCAAGGTTGGTAACATGGGTCACCTAGGCTGCGCCCATTGCCTTAAACGGAGCCACCCAGGCGCCTTGGGCAACCGGATGATGGGCCATCGGGGAAAAACGGGTTCCTTGCCGAAGCAGAAGGTGCCTGCCGGGCGCGCCAAGAACCACGAGGTCGCCGCGCTGCGCCGGTGCCGTTGTTGAGGATATGAAGGGCCATCCTGGAGAAAAAATGAACCCACTTTATACCGTCGCCCAGATTCGCGCGATCGAACAGGCTGCCGCACTGGCGCTGCCTCCAGGCGCGCTCATGCAAAGGGCAGGACAGGTTGGCGCGCAGGCAGCGCTCAGCCTGCTGCCGGCGCCACCGGCGCAGACCAAGGTACTGCTGCTAGCCGGGCCCGGCAACAATGGCGGCGATGCGCTGGAGATGGCAGCGCATCTGGCCCATGCTGGCGCCGCGGTGTCGGTATGGATGGGCGATACCGCGCGCGGCCTCTCCCAAGAACGTCAGCTGGCACTGGCGCGCGCGCAAGCGAGCCCGGCCCGTTTCGAAGAGCGGGGCGCGGCGGCGATCGCATCGACCGACTGGGACTTGGTCGTCGACGGCCTGTTCGGCATCGGCCTAGAGCGGCCGCTGACAGGCGAACTGCGCCACATCACCGAAGCCGTCAACCAGTTGACATGCCCGGTCTTGGCGCTTGACGTGCCAAGCGGACTCAATGCCGACACGGGCGCTATCGTCGGCCTCGACGGCATTGCCGTGCGCGCCAGCCACACCGTCACCTTCATCGGCGACAAGCCCGGCCTGCACACCTGCGATGGGCGCGATTACGCCGGCACGGTTCAGGTGGCCTGCCTCGACATCGACGCGCGCCACTTTCCGCCGGCCAAGGCCCATCTCAATGGCAGCGGTTTTTTTGCGCGTCAGCTGCGCGCAAGGCGCCAAAATACGCATAAAGGCAGCTTCGGCAATGTGGCGGTGCTGGGGGGCGCCCATGGCATGACTGGGGCGCCCATATTGTCCGCGCGCAGCGCCTTGTTTAGCGGCGCCGGCCGCGTCTATATCGCCTTTGCCGACTCGGCGCCCGCCTATGACAGCGGGCAGCCCGAATTAATGTGCCGCCTGGCCTCCGACTTCGATTTCAATTCGGCCACACTGGTGGTGGGGCCGGGCCTGGGTTCCACGCACCATGCACGCAACCTGCTAGCGCGTGCCATTGGCAGCGACAGCGCCCTGCTGTTGGACGCCGACGCGCTTAACCTGATGGCGGCCGAGCCCGAATTGCAAGCGGCCTTGGCGCAACGTTCGATGCCCACCGTGCTCACGCCGCACCCGCTCGAGGCGGCGCGCCTGCTCGGCATCGCGGTCGGTGCGGTGCAGGCCGACCGCCTGGCAGCCGCCCGCCAACTAGCCGCGCAAATGGGGCTGACCGTCGTCTTGAAAGGGTCCGGCAGCGTCATCGCCGCCGCCAACGGCAGCGTGGTCATCAACACGACAGGCAATCCGGCGCTGGCGACCGCCGGCACCGGCGACGTGCTGTCGGGCCTAGGCGGCGCCCTTCTCGCGCAAGGCTGGCCGGCATGGGAAGCGGCCTTGGGCGCAGTCTGGCTGCACGGCTTGGCCGCCGATGATCTGGTGCGCCAAGGCGCAGGCCCGCTCGGCCTGACGGCCGGCGAACTGATCCCCGCGATCCGGCTTGCCATCAACCGCCTGCTGCAGCGCTCGAACTCACACTAGGCGCCCGCCGGCAATCGTGATGGTGCGAGCGCAGCGCGCCGCGATCGACGGATCGTGTGTCACCAGGACCAGCGTCGAGCCGCGCTCTCGATTTAGTGCAAACATCAGCTGGATCACGGCCTCGCCAGTGGTCGCGTCCAGGCTGCCAGTCGGCTCGTCGGCGAACAGCAACGGCGGCTCCGTGACGAAGGCGCGCGCTAAGGCCACACGCTGCTGTTCGCCGCCGGATAGGTATTTCGGAAAATGCTTCAGGCGACTCGACAGTTGCACCCGGCCCAGCATGGCCACCGCTTTTTCCTTGGCCTTAGGGTCGCCCCGCAATTCGAGCGGAAGCATGACGTTTTCCAGCGCCGACAAATGGCTTAGCAACTGGAAGGACTGGAACACAAAACCCAGTTTGACCTTACGCAGACGGGCACGGCCATCCTCATCCAACGCGAAAATATCGCTGCCGTCGAGGATGACCTTGCCGCTGGACGGCGTGTCGAGACCGGCCAGCAAGCCTAGCAACGTCGATTTTCCGGAACCGGAGGCGCCGACAATGGCAAGCGTCTCCCGCCGTTGCACGGTAAAATTCACCTGGTCCAAGATGGTTAGTTCGCCATTGGCGTCGGCCACCCGCTTAGACAGCGCGATGACGTCGATCATGGGCTGCCCGTTTGCCTCGGCCGGCAGGCGGCGTTCGGCTGCTGTGCTGGGTAGAAAATGGGACGAAGTCACGTCGGGAAATTCGGGCATGTTGATCTATCTTAAAAAAATTCATGAAGCGGGGCAGCGACTGGCGCCGCCCTGGCGCGTTTGGTCGTTTCTGCCGTTGCTTGCCCTCATCTTTGGGGCCACGGCAGCCATCGGCTATTCTGCGCCGAAATCGGTGCTGGTGCTAGGTGACAGCCTGTCCGCGGAATACGGCCTCAGCCGTGGCACGGGCTGGGTCGCCTTGCTCGAGCAACGCTTGCAGGCGCAAAAAATCGATGCCGTGATCATCAACGCTAGCATCAGCGGTGAAACGTCGAGCGGCGGCCGCTCGCGCTTGCCGGCCCTGCTGACCCGATACCACCCGGCCGTGGTCGTGATCGAACTCGGTGCCAACGACGGCCTGCGCGGGTTGCCGGTGGATGCGGCAGCGGCCAATTTTCGCGCCATGATTGCCCAAGCCAACCATGCCGGCGCCCAAGTGTTGTTGGTCGGCATGCATCTGCCGCCCAACTACGGCCGCGATTACGCCGACAAGTTCTTCGCCATGTATGGCAAACTGGCCCGCGAGTCGAAGGCGCCGCTGGTGCCGTTCATGCTCGACGGCGTGGCCGATAAAGCGCAGCTATTTCAGGCCGACCGCCTGCATCCGACTGCGGCCGCGCATCCGATCATTTTAGCCAATATTTGGCCCCATTTACTCCCTTTGATCAACCCAAAATGAAGTATCCCGCACTCTTAAGCTTCGACCAGGTGCTAGCCCGGCTCGATCGTTTTGACGCCATCATCGATGTGCGCAGTCCGTCCGAGTTCGCGCTTGACCACTTGCCCCATGCCATCAACTGTCCCGTTCTAGACGATGCCCAACGGGCCGAAGTCGGCACGCTGCACAATCACGTCAATGCATTCGAAGCGAGGAAAGTGGGCGCGCCGATGGTGGCGAAAAACGTCAGCCATTACATCGAGACCTTGTGGCGCGACAAGCCGCACGACTGGCATGCTTTGATTTACTGCTGGCGCGGTGGCAACCGCAGCGGCGCCATGGCTCACATCCTGGCCAAAATCGGTTGGCCCGTAATCCAACTCGACGGCGGCTACAAGGCCTACCGCAATTACGTCAACGCCGCCCTGTCCTTGCCACCGGCACCCTCTTTCAAAGTCGTCTGCGGCACCACCGGCAGTGGCAAAACCCGTCTGCTCGAGGTGTTGCGAAGGCTCGGCGCCCAAGTGCTCGACTTGGAGCAACTGGCGGCCCACCGCGGGTCCGTCCTGGGACACATGCCAAACCAGCCGCAGCCGTCCCAAAAAGCGTTCGAGGGCGCGATCTGGCAGCAGCTGCGCCAATTTGACGCCGGCCGCACCGTTTTCGTGGAATCGGAAAGCAAGAAAATTGGCAACTTGAACGTGCCCGCCGCCTTGATGGACAAAATGCGCCGCTCGCCGTGCATCTCCTTGAGATTATCGCGCCAAAATCGGGTCCGCCTGCTGCTGGAGGATTACGCCCACTTTACCCAACATCCGGCCGCCCTGAAGGCCCAGCTCGACTGCCTGCTCAGTTTGCATGGCCGGGAAAAAATCGGGCGCTGGCATGCTCTGATCGATACGGCTCAGATGCCAGAATTGGTCGAGCAAGTACTGGCCGACCATTACGACCCGGCCTATCTGCGCTCGATCGAGCGCAATTTCGCGCTGTTTTTGCAAGCCGACGTGGAACAGCTAGACGGCATCTCTGACGAGTCCTACCTAGCGCTGGCTCGGCGCCTGCATCAGGCGCCGTGAGCAAGAAGAAGCGAACCTCGACGCCCGGCATGGACGTGGCGCCGCGGCGCCACCCGTGCGGGTCTTACTTGACGTCGGCGGCGTCGCTGCTGGCGTCCGCGACGGCGGCCACAGGTTTGATGATTTTCACTTTCTCTTTTGACTTGAGCACTTCAACGTAACCGAACAATTCTTGTTGCGCCACCACGTTGCCGATTTGCTCTTGTTCCGCCGTGCGGCGGGCCACATCGGGTTGCGCCGGTTGCTGCACTTTGGCGATGCGGTAAAGGGCAAACCCTTGGCCTGGCAGATCGACCCCCACGTAGGCTGGCAGCCGGCTGACATCGGCTTTCATCACTTCGGCCAGCGCCACGGCATTTAAGCCCAACGCGTTGCCGCGCGATACCAGCTTGCTGGCGCCAAATCCCGTGGCAGCACCGGAGGCCTTGAAGGCAGCCATTTTGCTGCGGCCGGCGCCGTCGGCGAGCTTGAGCGCCTCTTCCTGCGCCACACGTTGCCGGATGGTGCTCTCGACTTCGGCCAGTGGACGCTTGCTGGCCGGCTTAAATTCAAGCAAGCGGCCCGCGATCAGGGTGTTGGGCGCGACTTCGATCGCTTCCGTGTTGCGTTTGTTTTTCAGCGTCTCGTCTGCGAAGATGGCTTTCAGAAACTTGGCGTTGTTATATGGCGCGCTGGCCAATGCGGGCGAGGGCGTGCGCGCCAGGTTGGCCACGCTTTCGATCTTCAACTTGAGCTTGTCGGCGACCGGCTTCAAGCTATCTGCCTGTTCGTAGACCGTATTGGTAAATAGTTCCGCCAGCTCTGAATATTTTTTGGCCGAAATTTGCTTTTTAAGGTCGGCGGCGATCACGCCCTTAACGTCATCGAGCGACTTCACGCTGCTTGGCGTGAGCGCGGTGACGGTGAGAATATGAAAACCGAAGTCGGACGCCACCAAATCGCTGATCTCGCCCTTCTTTAGTTTATACGCCGCATCTTCCACCGGCTTTGGCAAGGCTCCTTTTTCAATCACATCCAAGTCGCCGCCCAGTTCAGCCGATGCCGGATCTTGCGACTGTGCCTTGGCAATCTTGGCGAAATCGCCCGGCGCCTTGCGAACTTGCGCGAGCAAGGCTTCCGCCTTTGCTTTGGCGGCCGCTTTATCGGCGGCGCTGGCATCTTTTTTTACGGCAATGAGAATGTGGCTGACGCGGCGCACTTCGTCGCTAGTGAAGCGTTTTTGATTCTGCGCGTAATATGCGGCGACGTCGGCGTCGCTCACGCTGACCTGGTTGGCGACGGCGGCACTATCGAACACGACATATTCGATTTTGGCTTGCTCTGGCACGATAAAAAACTTGCTGTTCTTGTCGTAAAAGGCTTTGATCATCGCATCCGTGACCTTCACCTGGGGCAAATATTCCGCCGCCGGCAGCACCAGTTCCTGCACTTCACGCTCCTGGTCGCGAATGTCGGATAGGTGCTTGGCCACGGCACGGGGCGCAAACGCACTGCCTTGAATGGCGCCGCTCACCTGTTGCATCGCCATGTCTTGGCGCAGGCGCGCGTCGTACATTTCCGGCGTCAAGCCTTGGGCCGCCAGCAGCATTTTGTAGCGCTCGAAGTCGAACTTGCCGTCGGCCATGAGGAGGCCGGGGATTTGCCTGATCTCCCTTTGCAGGACCGCATCGCTGATGGTTAAATGGCTGTGCGCCACCTCGGCGCTGACCGCGCGCTCGGCAATCAAGTTATCCAAGATGCCCTGTTTGGCTTGTGGCGTATCGAACATTTTCGGATCGAATTGCGCGCCCATCATCTGGCGGTAACGCTCCAATTGCTGGCGCTGCGCGCTTTCCAATTCCTGCTGCGTAATGCTTTGGTTGCCGACTTTGGCGATCGTATTGGCGTCGTCGCCAAAACTCTTATAGCCGCTGATACCGACCAGTGCGAACGATGGAACGATAAGCAGCATCAGAAAAATCTGCATCAAACGTTGATGGGTACGAATAAATTCAAACATGGTCAGCCAATTTAGAATTTGGATTACGATCGACTTGCAATCGAGTAGGGCATGGAGTGATCCCGCCCTCTCACATCACATCGTGTGGGCATTTTCCCGCATACGACGTTCAATACTCGCGGGCGGCTTCGTTCTTGAGCGCTCCAGAAACGAAACCAGTCCCAAACTTGACGAATACGCGGTTGGGACCCGCAGTTTCTCCGCCATCAACCCTTGAATTCGACTTTGCACCGTTTGCCGCATGCGCATCCTACCATTTTTCGTCCGCCCGCCCCGGCTCTTCATATCTATTTCCCACATCGGGCGGCCATGCGCTCTGCGGCGCGTTGCCGCCCCAAAAAATAAAATAAAAAAGGCGAACTTTCGTTCGCCTTTTTTATTCCGGCGGAAGTGGACGAAACGGCAAAACCGATCCACTCCCCCCTTAAAATTTGATGCCCCTGTAGGCGAAATCAAGCGAGCTGGCGCAAAATCAACGCCATTGAATTTTACAGCGCCACCCGCTCTATAGCAAGAGTCAATCATGGACAAAATGGGCCGTACGGAGTGCTTGCGCAACGGGCGCAGCGGCATGATGCGGGCCCCGGCGGCGACGGCTAGGCAGGCTGAAGAAAATTGAAATTTATCGAGAACGACGGCAACAAGCGCCGAGATCTTATTTTAGGGCAATGGCGCCGCGAATGGCGCTGCAAGGTATTTTGGCGGAGCGGACGGGACTCGAACCCGCGACCCCCGACGTGACAGGCCGGTATTCTAACCAACTGAACTACCGCTCCAAAACATACAGATAGCGCGTATTAACCGAGGCGATGGGCACGCGGCTTTAACAACGTCCCCAGCTGCCAATTTACGATCAAGTGTTTGTCACCACACTGAGGTATTTAGTTTACAGCATCTTTTAAAGCTTTGCCAGCTTTAAATTTCGGCACTTTCGCCGCTTCAATGGTGATCACTTCTTTGGTGCGCGGATTGCGCCCGCTACGCTCGGCGCGCAGGCCGACGGAAAACGTCCCAAAGCCAACCAGAGTCACGTTGTCGTTCTTTTTCAAGCTCGTGGTGACGCCGCCGATCACCGCATCAAGCGCACGCGCTGCAGCTGCTTTCGAAATGTCAGCGGTAATGGCAATATGGTCGATCAAATCAGTCTTATTCACTCGCATCCTCGTTACAAAAGTTCTTATCGTTTTGCCGCTGAAGGACGCTGCGTTGGCGCGACCATTTTGCGGCGGAAAAAATCGTCCACGCATATTAAACAGCCACGCTCTTTTGTGTCAAGCGCTTTGACGATTCGGCCAAGCTCCAATAGCAAACAAGCGCTACAGGAGCGCTTGTTTGCCTATTGCAAGATCAAAATCCCTAATGTTTGACCACTTCGACTTGACCGTCCGGTTGGGCGGCTACCGCAGCGACAGCTTCCACCACGGCCACGTCAGCCAAAGCTACCGGCTGCCGTTCCAACGCGATTTCCAGCACCTTGTCAATCCAGCGCACCGGCACGATTTCCAGCTTGTTTTTCACGTTGTCCGGAATTTCGGCCAGATCTTTCACGTTTTGCTCGGGAATGAGAACAGTCTTGATCCCGCCTCGATGCGCCGCCAGCAGTTTCTCCTTCAGACCGCCGATCGGCAGGACTTCGCCGCGCAAGGTGATCTCGCCCGTCATCGCCACGTCGGCGCGTACGGGAATGCCGGTAAACACGGATACCAGCGCCGTCGTCATCGCGATCCCGGCCGATGGACCGTCCTTTGGCGTGGCCCCTTCCGGCACGTGGATGTGGATGTCGCTCTTTTCAAACACCTCAGGGCGAATGCCGAGGCGACTGGAACGGCTGCGCACGACCGTTCGCGCCGCTTCGATAGACTCTTTCATCACATCGCCGAGCGTGCCGGTTCGGATGATGCCGCCCTTGCCGGGCATCGTCATCGCCTCGATCGTGAGCAAGTCGCCGCCCACTTCGGTCCAGGCCAAACCGACCACCTGCCCGACCTGATTTTCCTTCTCGGCGACACCGTAGTCGAAACGGCGCACGCCGAGAAACTTGTCGATGTTTTTCGAATTGACGATCACTCTCTTGTCTTGCTTTTTGAGTAGCAGCATCTTGACCACCTTGCGGCAGATCTTCGAGATTTCACGTTCCAGTGAGCGCACCCCGGCTTCCCGCGTGTAATAGCGAATGATGTCGCGCAGCGCCGACTCGGCTACCGTGATTTCATCTTCCTTCAAGCCGTTGTTCTTGATCTGTTTCGGCAGCAGGTAGCGCTGGGCGATATTGGTCTTTTCCTCTTCCGTATAGCCCGACAGGCGGATGACTTCCATCCGGTCTAGCAGCGCCGGCGGAATATTGTACGAATTCGAGGTCGCCACGAACATCACATCGGACAAATCGAAATCGACCTCGATATAGTGGTCGGAAAACGTATGGTTCTGTTCCGGGTCGAGCACCTCGAGCAGGGCCGATGAAGGATCGCCGCGGAAGTCCGCCCCCATTTTATCGACTTCGTCGAGCAAGAACAGGGGATTGCGCACACCGGCCTTGGCCAGCGATTGCAAGATCTTGCCCGGCATCGAGCCGATGTAGGTACGGCGATGGCCGCGGATTTCAGCTTCATCGCGCACCCCGCCCAGCGCCATGCGCACGAACTTGCGGTTAGTGGCCCGGGCAATCGATTGTCCTAGCGAAGTCTTGCCCACGCCCGGAGGCCCGACGAAGCACAAGATAGGCGCTTTGAGCTTGTCCACGCGCTGTTGCACCGCGAGGTATTCCAAGATGCGCTCCTTGACCTTGTCGAGCCCGTAATGATCGCCCTCGAGCACTTTTTCCGCGTTGGCCAAGTCGTTGTTGACCTTCGATTTTTTCTTCCAAGGCAGGCTGACGAGCGTGTCGATATAGTTGCGCACCACGGTCGCTTCGGCCGACATCGGCGACATCAGTTTAAGCTTTTTGAGTTCGTTGGTCGCCTTGTCGAGCGCTTCCTTCGGCATTTTCGCGGAAACCACCTTTTTTTCGAGTTCATCGAGATCGGCGCCATCCTCGCCCTCGCCCAGCTCTTTCTGGATCGCCTTGACTTGCTCGTTGAGATAATATTCCCGTTGCGACTTCTCCATCTGGCGCTTGACGCGGCCGCGAATGCGCTTTTCCACTTGCAAGATGTCAAGTTCGCCTTCCAGTTGGCCCAGCAAGTGCTCGAGCCGCTTGGAGACATTGAAGATTTCCAGGATGACCTGTTTTTGCTCTAGCTTCAGGGGCAAATGGGCGGCCACCGTATCGGCCAGGCGGCCGGCGTCGTCGATCCCTGAGAGCGACGCCAAAATCTCGGGCGGGATTTTTTTGTTGAGTTTGACGTATTGGTCGAACTGCTGAACGATGGCGCGCCGCATCGCCTCCACCTCCGAATCGTCGCCCAGCTCGGATTCGAGGGGCGTCAAGTCGGCGACGAAATGGGTTGCTGAGTCATTGATGTGGTTGATGCGGGCGCGCTGAGCTCCTTCGACCAGCACCTTGACGGTGCCGTCGGGCAGTTTCAACATCTGTAAGATATTCGCCACGCAGCCGATTTCATAGATATCGGCGGCAGAAGGTTCATCCTTGGCAGCCGCTTTTTGCGCTGCCAGCATGATGCTCTTGCCTTGCTCCATCGCCGCTTCGAGGGCCTTGATCGATTTGGGACGGCCAACGAACAGCGGTATCACCATATGCGGGAAAACTACAACGTCCCGCAACGGCAATAGCGGCAGTTGAGTTTGCTTAGTGAATTTGGAAGTTGTCATGGTGTACCTTATGGAAAACGGTATTTAAGATGTTGGCGCTCGCCGTCAAAACACAAGACCGGTGAGCGTAAATAATTCCAGAAAACAGCAAATATTCAGTCTCCGCACCCGGTTTATTCTAAATGATATACAAATTTCAAATAAAAAAGCCACGCGCGGCAGCTGTGCCCCGCGTGGCTTTTCGAATGAAGCCTGCAATCTCTTATTGATTTAAATTGTACCGCCAAGCATTGCGGATACAAAAGCCTTTTTACGCGTTTGTGGCTGCGCTTATCGGTTTTCTCCGGCAGCCTTGGCTGGCTCTTGGTAAATCAGCAAAGGTTTGGCGCCGCTGCTGATGGTATTTTCATCGATGACCACCTTGACGACGTTTTGCTGATTCGGCAATTCGTACATCACATCCAGCAAGGCATGTTCCAAAATGGAGCGCAAACCGCGCGCACCCGTCTTGCGCGCCAAGGCCTTTTTGGCGATCGCATGCAGCGCGGCCGGCCGGATTTCCAATTCCGCGCCTTCCATTTCGAGTAATTTCGAATATTGCTTGATCAAGGCATTTTTTGGTTCGATCAGGATTTGGATCAACGCCTCTTCCGTCAATTCGCTCAAGGTGGCGACGACCGGCAGACGGCCAACCAGCTCGGGAATGAGGCCAAATTTGATCAGATCTTCCGGCTCCGCTTCCAGCAGCACATCGCTGCTGGCGCGTTGGGCCTGGCTCTTGACCGAGGCCGAGAAACCGATGCCGCCTTTTTCCGACCGGTTCGAGATGATTTTGACGAGGCCGTCAAAGGCGCCGCCACAAATAAACATGATGTTGGTGGTGTCGATTTGCACAAAATCCTGATTCGGATGCTTGCGCCCTCCCTGCGGCGGCACCGAGGCCATGGTCCCTTCAATCAGTTTGAGCAAGGCTTGCTGCACGCCTTCGCCGGAAACGTCGCGCGTAATCGACGGATTGTCGGACTTGCGCGAAATCTTGTCGATCTCGTCGATGTAGACGATGCCGCGCTGCGCCTTCTCGACATCGTAGTTGCAGCTTTGCAACAGTTTCTGGATGATATTTTCCACGTCTTCGCCCACGTAACCGGCTTCGGTCAAGGTGGTGGCGTCGGCGATCACGAACGGCACGTTGAGCATGCGGGCCAAGGTTTGGGCCAGCAAGGTCTTGCCCGAGCCGGTCGGGCCAACCAGCAAGATATTGCTCTTGGCCAACTCGACATCGTCCTTCTTGCCCAAGTGCTTAAGGCGTTTGTAGTGGTTGTAGACGGCCACCGACAAGATGCGCTTGGCCGTTTGCTGGCCGATCACGTACTGGTCGAGCAAGGCGGCGATTTCGTGCGGCGTCGGCAGGTCCGATTTGGTACCGTTGACCGACTCGACGCCGGAAGTTTCATCGCGGATGATGTCGTTGCAAAGGTCGATGCACTCATCGCAAATGAACACGGAAGGGCCGGCGATGAGTTTTTTCACCTCGTGCTGACTCTTGCCGCAAAACGAGCAATATAGTAATTTTTCGCCGCTAGAGGATTTTTTGTCTGACATGGGGCAGTTTTCGTTGGTATTGCATTAACAGGTATTGCAGGCTACGGCAGTTGCACAGAGATAAAAACGCCTGCGCAGGCTCCATGCTACCTGAAATAAAAACGAAACGCCCGAACGTTATGGCGCCCGGGCGTTTTTTAGCAATGCCGCTTGGGGTACATCAAGCTCGGCTGGTCAACACTTTGTCGATCAAACCGTATTCGGCGGCCTCGGCGGCCGACATGAAGCGATCCCGGTCCGTGTCCTTGGCGATCTGGTCGATCGACTGGCCGCACTGTTCGGCCAGGATCCCGTTCAAGCGCGAGCGCAGATACAAGATTTCCTTCGCCTGGATTTCGATATCGGAGGCCTGGCCTTGCGAGCCACCTGACGGCTGGTGAATCATGATGCGCGAATTGGGCAAGGAGAAGCGCTTGCCCTTGGCGCCAGCGGCCAGCAAGAAAGCACCCATCGATGCCGCCATCCCCGTACACAGGGTGGACACGTCCGGCTTGACGAATTGCATCGTGTCGAAAATGGCCATTCCGGCCGAGACCGAACCACCGGGCGAGTTGATGTAGAGCGAAATATCCTTGTCGGGATTTTCACTCTCCAAGAACAGCAACTGGGCCACGATCAAGTTCGCCATATGGTCGTTGACAGGGCCGACCATGAAAATGACGCGCTCCTTCAGCAAGCGCGAGTAAATATCATAAGAACGCTCGCCGCGGCCGCTCTGTTCCACCACCATCGGGATCAGGCCGAGCATTTCTGTGTTCAGCGCCGGATTTCGGTTCATACCTGTCATGCCTTTTCCTTGTGAAGCAGCTTGCATTGCAAGCCGGATTACGCCTGTTGAGCGTTGCTTCCCATCAATTCGTCGAACGCGACCGCGCTCAATTTTACTTTTGACAGGCCCAGGACGTAGTTGACGACGTTTTCTTCCAATACAAGGGCTTCCACCTCGGCTAGGCGATTGCGGTCACTGT
This sequence comes from Janthinobacterium sp., assembly GCA_003133225.1. Lineage (GTDB taxonomy): Bacteria > Pseudomonadota > Gammaproteobacteria > Burkholderiales > Burkholderiaceae_D > Janthinobacterium. The sequence goes on along the minus strand of PKWL01000112.1, from coordinate 9,821 downwards.
AATAGTATTTCAGCACTTCACGCGGGTCTTCATAGCTTTGCGCAAATTCTTCGACCTGGGCCTTCACTTGCTCCGGCGTCGCTTGCAGGTTGTTGTCGCCCACCAGTTGCGAAAGGATCAAGCCCAGGCGCACCCGGCGCTCGGATTTTTCCGCAAACAGTTCGGGCGGAAACGGCACATCCTTCACGTTCATGCCGCGCTTGGACATGTCTTGGCGGGTCATTTCCGCCAGGCGCGCGCTGTCTTGTGCGATCAGCGCTTTTGGCACGTCCAGTTCGGCCACCTTGATCAAGGCGTCCATGACGCTTTCCTTATTGCGGGCTTTGACGCGGCCGGCCACTTCTCGTTCCAAGTTAACTTTAATGTCGTCGCGCATCTTGGCCAGGTCGCCGTCGGCGACCCCCAGCGACTTGGCAAACTCAGCGTCGATTGCGGGCAGGTGCGCCCATTCCAGCTTTTTCAGTGTGATCGTAAACGAGGCCGTTTTGCCGGCCACGTCCTTGCCGTGATAGTCGGCCGGAAAGGCCAGGGGAAAGGTCTTCGCTTCGCCGACTTTCAAGCCGATGATGGCCGTTTCAAACTCGGGCAGCATGCGCTTCTCGCCCAGTACGAATGTGTAGTCGTCCGCTTTGCCGCCCGGAAATTCGGCGCCGTCGATGGTTCCGATAAAATCGACTGCGACCCGGTCGCCATCTTGCGCGCTTTGCTCGGCGCCGCCATCCCCGTGCGCGCCAGCCTCACCCTTGGTGTGGTAGTGCACGCGTTGCTTGCGCAAAATGTCGATCGTCTTGTCGATTTCCGCGTCCGACACTTCGGCTTTTACCGTGTCAATTTCGACGCCGCCAAGGTCGCCAATGACAACCACCGGATAGACTTCGAAAGTCGCGTCAAACGCCAGCACTCCTTCGGCCGAATCTTGCTTTGGCTCGATGTTGGGAAAACCGGCCACGCGCAGATTATTTTCATTGGCGGCAACGTTGAATGCTTGCCCCACTTTGTCATTCAACACTTCGGTCTCGATCCGATAACCGTACTGTGCCGCGACCATTTTTAGCGGCACTTTACCTGGACGAAAGCCCGGTGCCTTGGCCGTGCGGGCCTGCACTTTCAGGCGCTTTTCCACTTCCGTGCGGACGTCAGTCAGCGGAAATGAAATCGTGATACGACGTTCGAGTTTGCCCAAGGTTTCGACTGCAGTTGCCATGTAAAAATCGTCCAAAAAAATAAAATACTGTTGGTGCGAGGAGGGGGACTCGAACCCCCACACCATTACTGGCGTCAGGACCTAAACCTGGTGCGTCTACCAATTTCGCCATCCTCGCGGGAATTTGCATTCGGTCGCCCCCGGCAGCGGGGAAAACCTGAATTCACATAAAAGCAAAGGGCGCGCCATCAGTGAAGCGGCCGCCCTGCAATGCCTTTGTCAGTAGATTTCAACTTTCAACGCACCATTTTACTGGATTTTTCAGCAAAACGCGGACGTTTTTTGGTCGCTTCTTAAACATCGCGCCAATTTAGCTCCCACGCGGCGGTTTTTTAAAGGGGGCGCGGCCAAAGAGCGTGAGGACGGAAGCGCCCCTTGCGCCGGGTCCGACGCAAGGGGCTTGGCGCCAAATTCCAGCACCGGCCCCGCTTTGCCGTCATTTAGCGGGGCGCGCGCCCGTGCCGAGCAATATTGGGACCGGCAACATCGCCGCCAACGGCTGCGATCGATGCCTGTTCAAGGCGGCCTGCGCCCAGGCACAGCCGAGCAAAATGAGCGGATGGGTATGGCTGCAACGTGCTAGCATCGCGCCATCCGCGCCGTCCGTAGGCGCAAGCCGCGTTCCTTTGCCGCTTCAAGGTGAGGCGTCCCCGACGGTATCTGTAGCACCGGACCGTCGGCGACTGCCCGCCCCACTCCAATGAATTGCGTTTATGCCCAAAACCCATTACGAAAATTTTCCGGTGGCCTCGATTTTGTTGCCCCGCCGGCTGGTTCCCGCTGTCGAGGCCATCTACGCCTTTGCCCGTGCGGCGGACGATCTCGCTGACGAGGGCGAGGCGGGCCCTGGCGAACGGTTAGCGGCCCTGGCCGCCTATGAGGCCGCCTTGCATGAACTCGAGCGCGGCCTGCCATGCGGCCCGCCGTTCGCCCGTCTTGGCGTCGTCATCGCCCAATACGGCTTGCCCATGACGCCGTTTTATGAGCTACTTTCCGCCTTTAAACAAGATGTTGTCACGACGCGTTATGCGAGCTATGACGCACTGCTTGACTATTGTCGGCGTTCGGCCAATCCGGTCGGTTTCCTGATGCTCACCTTGTACGGGGCGGCCAGTGCCGTCAACAGGCGCGATTCGGACGCCATTTGCTCGGCGCTGCAACTGATCAATTTTTTGCAAGACGTGGCGATCGATCAACAAAAAGGGCGTATTTACTTGCCGCTGGAAGATTTGACGCGCTTTGGCCTTGCGCCGGCAGAGCTCGAGCCGGGCGTGCCGGACGAGAACTGGCGCGCTTTGATGAGCTTCCAGGTTGCCCGGGCGCGCGCCTTGATGAAATCGGGCAGCGCTCTGGTTTGGCGCTTGCCGGGACGCCTGGGATGGGAACTGCGCCTCGTGGTGCAAGGCGGCCTCCGCATTCTCGAATGCATCGAGGAAGTTGATTACGATGTGTTCCGGCACCGGCCGCAGCTGCGAAAACGCGACTGGGCGCTCATGTTATGGCGCGCTTGGCGCATGTAGCCCGTTTCCCGATTCCACTGCCGCGTCTCTTCGGCGCTAGAATAGCGAGTTCGACCTGCCACTCTTGCTCTTTTTAAATATGTCTCCCGACGAATATTGCCAGCAAAAAACCGCTCAGAGCGGTTCCAGTTTTTATTACAGCTTCCTGTTTTTGGCGCCCGAGCGGCGCCGCGCCATTACCGCCTTGTATGCGTTTTGCCGCGAAGTGGACGATACCGTCGATGACTGCACCGACGAGTCGGTCGCACGCATCAAGCTCAGCTGGTGGCGCAACGAAATCGCGGCTTTGTTCGAGGGCGCGCCCAGCCACCCGGTGACGAAGGCATTGCAGCCCCATCTGCAAGCCTACCGTTTGGACCAGAAATACATGCTGGCCATCATCGACGGCATGGAAATGGATCTGAACCAAACCCGTTACCTCGATTATCCGGCCCTGCAGCGCTATTGCTGGCACGTGGCGAGCGTGGTGGGAATTTTATCGGCCAGTATTTTTGGCGCATCCAGCCAAGCGACCTTGGCCTATGCGGAAAAGCTGGGCCATGCCTTCCAGCTGACCAATATCATCCGCGACGTAGGCGAAGATGCGCGCAAAGGCCGCATTTATCTGCCGATTAATGAAATGCAACAATTTGGGGTGACGGCGGCCGATCTGCTAAGTGCCCGCCACAGCGAGAACTTTGAGAACCTGATGCGCTTTCAAGTAGCGCGCGCGCAAAGCACGTACGACGAAGCATTCGCTCTGCTGCCCGGCGCGGACCGGCGCGCGCAGCGCCCCGGCCTGATGATGGCGGCCATTTACCGCACCTTGCTAAGCGAAGTCGAACGCGATGGCTACCATGTGCTCGCGCAACGCATTTCGTTGACGCCGCTGCGTAAGTTATGGCTGGTCTGGAAGACCTACATCCGTGGCTAAAGTGGCGCCGGCGAAGACGGTCGCGGTCATCGGCGCCGGCTGGGCCGGCTGCACAGCGGCCGTCGAACTGGCCGGCCGCGGCCACAAAGTCACTGTGTTTGAAGCGGCGCGCAGCTTGGGTGGGCGCGCGCGCCAAGTGCAGACGGCGCGCCGGGTGCTCGACAATGGCCAGCATATCTTGCTGGGCGCCTATCGCGAAACCTTGCGTCTGTTGCAGCGGGTCGGCATCGACCGCCGGCGCGTCTTGCTCAATCTTCCATTGCAGATGTGCTACCCGCAAGGGGCAAACGGCATCGACTTCGTCGCTGCGCGCTGGCCGGCGCCGCTGCACCTGATCGGCGCCCTAGTGCGCGCCAAAGGCTTGGCGTTTTCCGACAAGATGGCGCTGGCCCGATTTTCCACCACGGCACGCTGGATGGACTGGCAGGTGCATGCCGATTGCAGCGTCAGTCAATTGCTAGAACGTTTTGATCAGACATCGCGCCTGACCCGGCTGTTGTGGCGTCCCCTCTGCCTAGCTGCCCTTAATACGCCACCCGAGCGCGCCTCGGCGCAGATTTTTTTGAACGTTCTGCGCGACAGCTTAGGCGCCAAGCGGAGCGCCTCCGACATGCTGCTGCCAAGAGTGGACCTGGGCGCCCTCTTCCCCCTGAGCGCGGCCGCCTTTATCGAAAAGCATGGGGGCACGGTCAACACCGGGGCCCGGGTCTCACTGCTGCGGCAAGGGGTGAATGGCAGCTGGCAGGTGGGCGCGCGCGGCGCTGCCGGCAGCTGGCCCGCGTCTTTCGACGGCGTCGTGCTGGCGGCCCCCGCCGCTCAGGCCGCCTTGCTGCTAGGTCAGGTGCAAAAGCCCGAAACGGCGGCCATCGTGGCCCAATTGGGGGCCTTGGACACGGAAGCGATCACCACCTGCTACCTGGAGTACGGCTCCGGAGTCCGCCTTCCGCAGCCTTTTTTTGCATTGATCGATGACCCGCTAGCTGATGAGTGGGGCCAGTTCGTGTTCGACCGCGGGCAACTCGATGCCGATCAGGCAGGACTGCTGGCCGTCGTTGTCAGCGCCTCGGGCCAGGCGGCAAGCTTGAACCAGCCGCTGCTGGCCGCAGCCACGGCACGGCAACTTGCCGGCGTTTTTCGGCGCCCCGAATTGGCAACGCCGCTGTGGTTTCAGGTGATCACGGAAAAGCGTGCGACCTTCGCCTGTGTGCCCCATTTGAAGCGGCCACGGAACGCCACCGGCCTGCCCGGCCTTTGCATCGCCGGCGACTATACGGCAAGCGATTACCCGGCGACCATTGAATCGGCCGTACGCAGCGGCGTCCTGGCCGCGGCAGGGCTGTGGACGCGTGAACATGCCTGATTGGCAAGCGCTGGCAAAGGAACTGTAAGCTAGCCATTGCGAGCCGAACCTGGCCGGCCGGGACGAACACGCCCCGCTATCGCAAAATCGCGAGGAGGCTGCGGCCTCAGTTTGTTGCCTATCCCAAGAAGGTGGCGATCATCAGCAACGACGCCGGATGGTTGTCCTCCCGCGCGACGGACTCTCCGTTTTGGATACTTTTTTACAAATTGGGTTTGAGCAGTATTTCTGATGACGAACGTTGCCAGGCTCCCCCCTTCAAAAGACATCTGGCAGACGAAGCATTCGCAACTCTTGGCGCCTTTGCGGTGTCGCCGAGGCGTCATGATGCGCCGCAAAAAAATTGCTTAAAAGGCAATCAAATAAGATACGAAAAGCAGGAGACGACCGGGAAACGAAGAAAAAGCAGGTTCTGGATAAAGAAGCGAAAAAAAGAACCAAAAAACAAGAGCGAAAAAAACGCTCACTTCGCCGCTGTTAACGGCCTTGCCGGATGCCGCACTCAGGCGTCTATAACGTCAAAAAATATCCTTTGCAACGTCAAGTTCAGTGCATCACTGGTCACGCGTTAAAACGTTGTGGGTGACATGCCACATATCGCGATGGCGTAATAGCCAATTAATGCGATACGAGAAGCCAAGCGAATGCATGATCTGGCAAATTAATCACCACGAGCAGATTCGCCAATGCAGGGCCTTTAATAACGAGACGCTGCACCGGCCATCTCCCGCAAATTACGCTAGCCCAGTAACGGCGGAATTGCTGGACAAGTCCAATTAAGATAAGGTAAGATATAGCTAATGTATGCTTGCTGTAATTCCATTTACCCCATTACTCCGAAACCTTGGTCAAAAAATATTGTTTCATGATGAAGGAAATTGATGTCTGAAGACCGACTCCTTACGATTGAGGAAGCCGCTCAATATCTGAACGTAAGCAAAACTTCGCTTCGCCGCTGGACCAAAGCCGATAGGCTTCCATGCCTGCGGGTGGGAGTGCGCGAAGAGCGTCGTTTTCGTCAAAGCGATCTCGATCAGTTTTTATCCAGCTCAGTAAATTCCGTAGAGCCGGCCGTGTTTTCTGGCGCGAACTTACCAGACCGAGCCTCCGCAGATGCCGTGGGACGCAAAGCGGCACGCCACGTTGCGCTTTGCTTTCATGATCGTGACGAATTTTGGAAACTGTTTCGTCCATACGTAGCCGATCATCTGGAGGCTGGCGCTCCAATTTTATGCATCCACGATGAAAACTCCCGGGCTGATATGCTAACGCGCTTTCGCGACGAAGGCTGGGATCCAGACCGCCTCATTGCGGACGGGATGCTTAAACTCTTGGCCCCGTCCGAAGCCTATTTGCGTAATGGCGCTTTCGTGCCCGAGCGCATGATCGACTTCATGGAGGCCGCGATCCTCTCTTGGCGTGCCTCCAACCATAGTCAAATACTGATCTCTGGTGAAATGACATGGTACTTGTCGGGTGCCCCGGGTGTTGAAAACATGATTGAATATGAATGCCAACTCAATGATCTCCTCGTCCGCTATCCGAATGTAACGGTCGCGTGCCATTACGACACTTCCCGCCTTAATGCGACGACAACCCTCGGCGCACTTTGCAGTCATCCGCATGTGCAATTGCCTGATCGGTTTGTTCCCGGATATTTCCAACCCGCCCATCCCAGATAAGCAGTTAATCCCCTTCACCCGTTGCGCCCGTTCGTCTCGAGCGGCCGCAACGGGTGTTCGCGTTTGTATTTTAAACGGACGGCCCGTTCAAACTTCGCTCTCGGCAGCGGAAATGACGCTCACGCCCTAGATCGGTTCAGGCAACCGAGCGCTCGTTGGCTTATCCGCAACACGATTTTTTGCAAGCTCTTTCAGACCCACGCTAGCCGCAATCAAAATGGGATCGTATACGGGCGAAAATGGCGGCGCGTAAGAAAGATCGAGCGATTCGACTTGTCCGACAGTCATTTTTGCGTGCAATGCTGTAGCGAACACATCTACCCGCTTGGCAACTGATGATTCAGCGCCAATCATCTGAGCGCCTAGCAAGCGACCGCTGCCGGCTTCAACGAAGATCACGGTGGTGATCGGTTTATCCCCGGGGTAATTGCGGGCCCGTGTGTGGTGATGCGAGACGGCAGTCACAGCGGTAATGCCGGCGCCAGCAATATCCTTCTCCCCCAGCCCTGTGCGAGCGACTTCCAGATCGAAGAGCTTGAATCCGGCGGAGCCGACGATTCCGCCAAAGACCTCGTCCGCACCCGCGGCATTCGCCCCTGCCACTTTACCTTGCTTGTTGGCGGTGGTGCCTAAGGGGATCCAAACTGGCCGCTCAAGCACGAGGTGGCGCGCCTCCGCGCAATCTCCGGCAGCAAAGATGTTGGGCACGTTGGTGCGCATGCCGTCGTCGATTGCAATTGCCCCCGTTATGCCAAGCCTGACGCCGCACGATTCAGCCAACTCGACGTTAGGACGCGCGCCTACTGCAACGATCACAATCTGGCCACTTACCGATCCCGCATCAGTATTCACCACCAAATCGGCGCCCATGGCCTCGATGGACCGCAAGTCGACGCCGGTGCGAACACTGATCGAATGACGCACTAACTCCTGCCCCGCCGCGTCGACAATCGCTGATGCAAATCCCGGAAGGATTTGCCCGCCTTTTTCGAGCAGCGCGACTTCGACTCCGAGCCCATGCAGTGAGTCGGCCATCTCGAGACCGATATATCCGGCACCCACAATAATTGCCTTCGTGACTGCGGTTTTTTGGAGGTAGGACTTGATCGCATCCGCATCCTCGAGCTCGCGTACAACGAATACACCTGGCAAATCCACCCCTGGCAGTTTCGGGCGGACTGCCGAGGCCCCGGTCGCCAGGATCAGCTTATCCCAGGCCAGTTCGTAGCCGCGCGCATCGTCGATCTGCAGCACAGCGACCGTTTTTCCGACAGGATCAATAGAGACGACGTCATGTCCGGTACGGACATCGATACCGCGTTCATTGCGGGCGCTGTCGACACCTAAAATAACAAGATCCTCGATATTCCGATCCGGATTGCCGATGTTGTATGGCATACCGCATGCACTATAGGAAATGTAGCCTCCACGCTGGAGCACAATGACTTCGGCCTTCGGGTTACGGCGCCGTGCCTGACTCGCTGCACTCATACCAGCAGCAACCCCTCCAACGATTACGATACGCATGAATTCTCTCCCGTGCTTGCGCCAGATTGGGGTGCCAAATTGGCCATCCCCACCATGTAATTCACTTCATTTCCCATGTTTCGCCCAGTGCATCGAGAAAAGCTCCTCGTCGCTTACCGCTGTCGCCTTCGGATTGACCAGCCTTGATACCCAGGTGTAATTGAGAAAGTGGCGGACGTTCACATTCTCCGTCGTGATATTGCCGCCCCAGGTGCCGCATGACAGGGAGAGCGTGTAAGGTAGTCCGTTGCGGGGACTGCCGGCACCTTCGTTAAGATCCTGATTCACCATCACCCGTGCCGTCTTAGTCTGCATGGCCAGGGCGCTTATGTTTGACTCGCTCGCAGAATGTATGCCACACGTATGTCCCAATCCCTGGTAACCGGTGATCGCATTGACCAAGTCGATCGCGCTTTCAATGCCTCCGGCGTACTTATAAAGTGCTAAAACAACCGAAAGTTTTTCGCCCGAGAATGGATGCGCAGGACCTGTACCATTCTCCTCCACGATCAAAAAACTACGGCCTTCCGGCAAGTCGATCTGCGCCAGGGAGGCAATGTGTTGCGCCGCCTTGGCGATCACTTCCAGAGAAGGGATATGCTGATCGGGATTCGGCCACATCGTCGCCTGCAGCTTGGCCTTTTCTTCACTTTTTAGTACATAGCCGCCCAGAGCGACCAGCTTTTCTTTCAATTTGTCATAGATCGATTCATGCGCTGCCACCGAGTTATCGGCGAGACAGCTTGTCGCGAAGTCGAACGTCTTGGCGCGCGCGATCATCGCTGCCGCATCGTCGAGATCAGCGGTTTCGTCGACCACATGAACGCTGTTGCCGACACCGACACCGAACGCAGGCGTGCCCGAACTGTACGCCGCCTTGACCATGGATTCGCCGCCGGTGGCGACGATGAGATCGGCCTGCTTCATTAACTCTGAGGTCTTCGCAATGGAAGGCTGGGCAACGATTTGGATCAGATCGGCCGGTGCTCCCGCTTGCACGCACCCTTGGCGCATTCTTTCCACGGCCAACGCCGACGAATGCCATGTTCTCGGGTGAGGGGCGACGATGATCGCATTTCTTCCCTTCAGTGCCGCCAACGCTTTGACCGGGGGGGTGGCGTCGGGGCCGGTAGTGGGAATTAATGCCGCGATCACGCCAACTGGTTTGGCAATTTTGACGATGCCTTTTTCTGGAAGTTCTTCCACCACACCAACCGTCTTCACGTCCAGCATATCTTTGATCGTGCCCGTGACGCGATTACGTATTTTCATCACTTTCGCGTCAAAGTTGCCAAATCCACCCTCGGCCACAGTAGCACGCGCCAATTCCTCGCGATGTTTCACGACATTCCACCCCACTGCCAAAACCAGGGCATCAACTTGCTCCTGCGTATACTGCGCAATCGCATTTTGCGCCGCACGCGCTCGTTTGATGAGTTCGCCGATTTCCTGCTTTGGATCCGCTTGATTGCTGCTGCTTGGGGCGATCTTTTCCTGACTCATAGTGATTTCCTTTTTATGCGCCTAGGCGCGTGCAAAATAGTGAAACAAGAGCCACAATTTAGTGGCAGGCGAGCGCGAAGCGGCGCTCCCGGTCGCCCGCGCGTATTTCCTT
>PKWL01000037.1 GCA_003133225.1 Janthinobacterium sp. | reverse complement strand
CCAATGGCAGGATCAGCCCAGTTTCCTCGGCGAGCGCGATGAATTCCGTCGGCCCCACCATGCCGCGTTGAGGATGGTTCCACCGTATCAACGCTTCGGCTCCTATAAGGTGATGCTCGCCTGTCACCTGCGCTTGGTAATAAAGGACGAACTGATGCTTTAAAAGAGCCTCATGCATGTCCGCTTCCATGGCTGCACGCGCCGAAATAACCGCTTGCATGTTGGGATTGAAGAACCGCATTGTATTGCGGCCTGCAGCCTTGGCGTCGTACATCGCAAGATCGGCCCGTTTCAGTAGCTCCTCGGCAGTGTCACAATGGTCGGCAAAAATGGAAATGCCAATACTCGCCGTACAGTGGTGCTCGTATTCAGCGAGCTTAAATGGGGATGCCAGTTCGGCGAGAATATTTGCGGCGACCGCTTCCGCCTGACTGGCAGCATCTTTGGCGTTTGCGCTCAAATCTTCCAGCATTACCACAAATTCGTCCCCCCCTAGGCGGGCCACGGAATCGCTTTCGCGCACACAATCGCGCAGCCGTCGGGCCACCTGTTGCAGCAGCAGGTCGCCTTTATTATGGCCCAGGGTATCGTTGAGAACCTTGAAATTATCCAGATCGATAAACAACAGCGCGCCACCACACTGGCGGCGGGAACTGGCCGCTAGCGCCTGCCCCAGCCGATCGAGTAACAGTCTACGGTTGGGCAAGCTGGTCAGCGGATCGTAATAGGCCAAATGTTTAATCTCATTTTCGCTCGCCTTGCGCGATGTGATGTCAGACAAGGTGGCGACATAGTTGGTGATCTCCTCGGCGTCCTTGCGCACCGCGGTAATGGTTAGCCACTCCGGATAGATCTCGCCATTCTTGCGTCGATTCCAGATTTCGCCCGTCCAAGTTCCGCAACGCAAAAGGCTTTCGTTCATTTCCTCATAAAAAGCGGCATCGTGCTGACCAGAGTTAAGTAAGGTCGGCGTCTGACCGACGGCTTCTTCGGCGCTATAGCCCGTGATGGTCGAAAAGGATTGGTTGACCCGAAGAATCCTTCTGGCGGCATCGGTGATAAACATGCCTTCTTGGGACTCAAAGGCAATAGCAGCAATACGAAGCTGGAGCTCCATCTGTTTGCGCTCGGTGATGTCGATGATATAACCGGTAACGCTAGCCACCTTATCCTCATCCATGAGGGGAATACCGCCCGTGCGCACCCAAATGCGCTTGCCGTCCAGGCGATTCAATCTGAGTTCCAGGTCATACGGTTCACCATCTTTTTGCGCCCTCTCAAACGCAGTTTTGATCATCCCTGCATCCTCGGCCGCGTAGAAGCGGATGTTGTTGTCGGCGTTGCTGGAATCGTAATCCTTGCCAACGCCATATATTTGGTATACCTCGTCCGTCCACGTGACGCGGCGCGATGCGTTATCGTAGCGCCACCCGCCGAGCTGCGACAGTTTTTGCACTTGATCGACCAGCTCATGTGCTTCCAGCAAAGCGACTTGCGCCTGCTTGAGTGCCGTAACGTCTCTTGCCGTCGCATAAGTGATGCCATCAGTCTTGTCGAAGAATGCCGTCCACGAAAGGTGAATGATCGAGCCACCCTTGCACAGATAGCGATTCTCAAAATTCAAGGAGGGACGTAGCCCTACCTGCAGTTTCATTTCCTCGGACGTTTGCAGGCGATCACTAGGCACAACGAATTCCAGAAATGGCTTCGCGATCAGTTCGCCCTCGGAATACTGAGTCAAGCGCACGAAGGCAGGATTGACCTGCAGGAAACAACCAAAGGGGTCCGCAATGCACATCAGGTCTGCGGAAAGCTGGAAAAATCTCCAGTACTGTTCTTTTTGCTGCTCCAATTGCTTGCGCTGCGTTACATCCCGCACGAATGCGAAAAAGTGATCGTCCAGATTGGCCAAGTGCAAAACGCTGACCTCCACATTGATGATGGTTCCGTCCTTGCGCTTGTGCCGAGCCTCAAACTGCACGTGCCCCGTCTCCACCATTTCGCGGATGTGGGCCGCGGTCTCCTCCCGCGATTCGTCGGCCTCGATGTCAACGATGCCGAGCTGAAGAAGTTCCTCGCGCGCATACCCGAGCATCTTGCAGATGGATGCATTGGCCTCGAGGATATGGCCCAAGGAATCTGTGATCCAGAAGCCGTCTAGCGAAGCTTGGATGATGGCGCGGTATTGTTCGGCATTTCGCTTGCGATCGGTGATGTCATATTGAATGCCGTTCCAGAGCACGTCGCCGTTGGGCAATAGGATAGGCAAAGATTCAATATGCAGCCAAATCTTGCCGGCCGGCCCGACCATCTGCCCCTCCCAGGTGAACGGCTGCAACGACGCGCGCGCGGCCGCATTTAAACGGATCAATTCGGCCCGGTCTTCGGGCAGGGCACAGCGAAACATTAGGTCGGCATCTTTGTAGACTTCGTCGGCGCTTACCCCAAGTTGCTCGCACAAGCGCGCGCTCACGAAATCGAAACGATGCCCGCCTGCTTTCAGCATCCGAAATTTGTATACGCCGACCGGAATGCAAGCGACGAGGTCGCTAAACTCGAGCATGGAATCTTGCAGGCGCGACTGACTTTCCTGCAGCGCCCGTTCAAAGTCATTTCGCCGCCGAACTATTGCCCATCCAAGTATCCCGACCAGAGCCAGCGCTAAGATGATTAACGCGGCGCCCACTACCGTCAACTGCAGTAACATGCGCCGGATCGGCCCCTCCACTTCGGTAGCGGGAATGCCAATCAGCACCGACCAACCGGTAAGCGCAGAGCGACTTAACACCGTGTAGGCGCTTATTCCTTCCTGATTGGTCGCGGTAAATGGGCTATTTCCACTCGCACCCATGTGCTCGAAAAACGCCGCCGTAGCGCGCATGCCAACCAAGTGCTCCGGCTCGCGCGATCGTGCGGCCAGCATCATGTGATTGTCCACCACCGCCCCGCTCCATGATGGCGGGAGCCGCTGCTCGACAAAGACGTCGCTCAGCGCTTTCGGGTCCATGGCAACAGCAAGAACGAGGCGCACCTCGTTGCCGCGTAGCACAGGCGCCAGAAAGAGAATGACGGGGTTCTGTACAATCTTGCCAACGGCGAATACGCCGGCAACCATGGGCTTACGGGTCCGGACCAGCGCATCAACGTCAAGCGGCGCGCACGTCAGCGGTGCCGGAGTTGGCAGCGGTAAGCCGCTGGCAACCATGGAATGGGAGTTCGGGTCAATTAAAACGACATTGCGCCATTCGTGATGCGCCTCAATGATTCTCCTGGCCTTGGCATCGAAAAACGCTAGGTTGCCGGGACCGACCTTGACGTCAAATGCCAGCGCTGCCACGACCCCGATTTGGCTGGTCAATTCGTGATCGACGCGCGCCCGCAGCGCGCGCGCACTGCTCGCCGGTTCATCGGCCAAGGAAGCCTTTTTCTGGGCCACGGTCATCCAGGCAATGCCGCCGCCGAAAAGCAGCAAGAGCAACACCGCGACCAACACCAGTCCGGCCAGCGAGAAGCCCATTGTCTTGTGCCCGTCCTTGCCCTGCATTCCCCAAATCCCAAACGACGTCACTGGCACTCCCGACACCACCCAAACATCAACCCGGCTTGCCAAAGCGGAGCCTGGAACGTGAAGCACCGCTGCGAACGGATGCTTGCCATCCATCTTGACATGAATGCAAACGATGGGCTTGCATTTTTTTATCCGTCAAGAAAGTAAGGTAGCAAAAGTGACCTTAGTTCATAAGCAATAACACGGATGAGGTTTGGCCACAACAACGCCAAAACGGCGCCGGGGTCAACTGAAATGATGGGGGCTTATATGATTAAGCCGCGCTGGAAAATAGTCACCGGCATTGCCTGAAAGGATAATTTGGTCGCAAAGGTGCGCTTAGTTCTTGACCTCAAGACCGCCCATAATGGCGTATCCGCGGATGATGAGTGTTTTGGATGAATCGGCCGGAGTCGTCGTTTTTTCGTGAAAGCCACCCAAAATCCCCGTGCTTTGCAAAATGACCGTCCAGTCGGTGGGAACCCTCAGCTCAATGCCGCCCCACAGCGCAAACACATCTAATAGTGCTTCGCCGCGAATGGAGGCGTCGCGCAAGTCGATCTTACAACCGCCCATGATCGTCGTGATCTGCCCGCCCCGAAAATTTTGCGAGCGCACGCTTCGAACGCACCCACCCAACACGGCGATGGCGTCGAGCGACGCGTCCTGTTCGCCATTCGCCGGGGCGGCGAGCACAAGATGGCGGGGTCTAAAATTGCTTTTAAACATGGCAAAGAAACCGAGCACGATCAACAAAACAGGCCACCATGCACGCCAACTGAATTCAACCAGGCCAAGCGTGTACAGTGTCATGCTCGTGCCGAGCACGATCAGCGCGGCGCCGACAACATCCCTAAAAATTGATCCCGATCCCATTTGAACAATCCGCAAGACGCCTGCCACAGCGAAAAAGAGCGGCCACAACTGGCTGATCCAGGCCGCCTCGATGATCCCGAAATTGTTCAGCAGGATGAGCAATCCAAAGCCGATGGCGACGAAGCCGAAAACCATGCGGCTTGAAATTTTTGAAGTTGTATTGGCGTCCATGACGATCCTTCTTATAGTGCCCAAAGCGATTAGAAAAAAACGAGATCGACTGTAAAATTTTTATGCCGTCGGGAGACCGGCGCCCGTTCCAGAGCTCCCTGTTAGCTCGCCTAGCAACGGCGGCAGGAGCGATCCGCGATCAGTTTTTTACAATTTGATGTTTCGGATGTGCCAGCCGGCGCCGCCGCCCTAGCACCTGCGAGGCAAGCCGTGCCAAGGCCGGCGCTATCCGCATTGCGGCCCTGGCAACAAGCCATGAACGCCCCCCTGCATATGGTCGAATATATTTACCCGAGCCAATGCACCGACGCGGGCGAGAGCGACGTGAACGTTCTCTTTCTGCCAATGCTGCGCGCTGAGACGGATTTCTTTGCCCGCTTCCTTAAGCAAAATGCGGTAGCGCTCGGCTGGCTCGGCGACGTCGACAAGATTTAAGGGTTGATAAAGACCGACCCCGGTTGCCTTAAGCACGGCTTCCTTAAGCGTCCACATGCGAAAAAAATCGTCCAGCCGTTGTCCAGTTGGCCGGCCCATCAGGGATGCGTACTCGTCCCCCGTAAATTGCGATTTGGCAATTTCCTCGGCGTCCTTTTCCAGCTTCATGTCGGTTTGTTCCACATCCACGCCAATTTCTCCCCTGGCGCAGACGGCGATCGCTAGAACATCGCCGGAATGAGAGACGTTAAAAGCGGGCACCGGTTGTTGCTCAACTGTACGGGCCCACGGTTTTCCCTGCTGGTTAATCTCGATGACGACATCCTCGGGCGCGGCCCCGACATAGCATGCCAACAACCGCCGCAGGAGGGCGCGACCATACAAGAACTCGCACCGCCTTTGCGACGCCTTGATTTTTGCCAGGGCAGCAACTTCGGCGCTGCTCAAAAGCGCGATGGCGATTTCCTCGTGCTCTCTTTTCGCCAAGAGCAGGGAGAATAGGTGAAGGTGGGTCTGCTCGTCCGTTTGCAAGGATGGTAGCGACTGTTCCAGGGAACGGGGCGCCAGTGGACGCCGCCTCAGCATGCGACCACCAGTTCCAGGCGTTCGGCGATTTCCCGGCAAATTTCTTGCTGACAGTCATTGATGAAGAAATGTCCGCCCTGAAAATCCTTCAGCACAAACGCGCCGCTGGTATAGCGCTGCCACTCAAACACGGCGGGCTTACTCACCAAAGTGTCGTCATCGCTGTTGAAAAACGTGGTGTCGGCCACGCTGACATGCATAGGCGTCGGGTGTCGGTAGCGTTCGATGAGCCGATAGTCGCTGCGTAAGATGGGCAAAAAGGTATCGGTGAAGTCCTTCATTTTGAAGAACCCTTGCGGGGTGCCGCCCAATTTTCCTATTTCGGCAAGAAACAACTCGTTGCTCAGCAGATGCAGATTTTGCCTTTGGTAGATGTAATGGGGTGGATTTCTTCCGGACAGGAACAATGCCTTGGGCGGCGCCAAGCCTGCCGCCGCCGCCGCCCTAGCCAGTTCGTAGGCCATGACGCAACCCATGCTGTGACCATATATCGCATAGGGAGCGCTGCGTGCCACCGGACTGATCGCCGCCAGCAAGTCCGCCACGGCCTCGTCCAAACTGGCATAAAATGGCTCGGCCATTCTCCTGCCGTGGCCGGCCAGTTCCAGGGGGGCCACTTTGATGGTCTGGGGCAGGTGACGCTGCCAGCGGCAATAGGTTGCCGCGGCAGAGGCGCCGGCGTAGGGCAGGCAGAAAAGAGTCGTCTTGTTCGAAATTTCCATTTTTTAAAATCCAATCTTAATACCAAGTTCCGAATACCATTTGTAAGGAGCGGAACCAAACTCGGTGCTGCGCCCGCCCGTCGGAACAAAAGTGCGGAGTGTAACCTCGGTGCGATCCCAATAATTTGATTTCAATGACAACGACCACAAGCTTGAACCGTCATCCGGACTTTTTAGGACACCGAGACTGGCACCGAAGGTGTCAGTGAAGCGATTATTGCCGGTCGTTAGTGCGTTTTGACCGAGGGACAGGCTCACATATTGGCGTTGATTGCGGCCATAGGCAAGATAGTTCAGCCAGGGCGCAGACAAGCGCGCACCGGCACTACCCTCGGCGCTGACGATGCCGAGCAAATTGCCGTAGTCCGCCGCCGAATAGGCGTCACCGATGCCATAATACTCAGCGATCACGCTAAGGTCGCTAGATATCTGGTATGTGGCGCCGGCCAAATAGGATTTAAAGCGGCCCGCGGCGCCAACCGGTCCCACGCCTGGATACACCACCGTTGCCGTCGCATCGCTGTACTGTTCCGGGATGAATTGAGGATAACGGGACTTGGAGTTGACGGCAAAAGCGCCGAACAGGACGAGGCCAGAAAGAGCGCTTGACAGCAACTGCGTCGCATCGGCGGCAAAGGAAACGCCGAGTGCGTTGCCAATCGACGGCGCATGGTAATAGATGTAGTCCAAGTCCAGTCCCGACACAGCACTGGTGGCAAACTTGATGCCTACGCTGTCAACTAGTTTCTGCTCGCCGCGCACAATACCGGTGATCGCATAGAAATCGGTGAGGTAATCGAACGACAACGCCGACACGCCAACTTTCGCCAAATCGAGTCCGCTGGGATCTAACGGCGGATTGATAAAATCAGTCGGAATATAGGTGAATCCGTGGCCCCACAGGACCCTTTGCTTGCCAATGCGCACCTTGAGCGCTTCGGTGACGTCAAAACTTGCATACAATTGATTGACGCGCCCTTGTTCCTCCGAGAAAGGGCGACTGTCATATTGGGCATCAACTACGGCGGAAAAAGAGCCGGGGCGGTCAAATTTTAGGACCGTATCCGTTTTACGGCTCACCAACGATGGGTGGTTGGCCGAGCCTTCGGTCGGAAAGATCGAGTCGGGACTGGCCGTCTGTTCGCCCAGCATGAATGACACACTGCCGCTCACCTTGACGGCATCGTCTGCTGCTTCTGCGCCATAACTTGGCATGGCATGCATAAAAAATATGGCGACACAGGCAGCTCTACGAACATCACACAATTCCACGTGATTCCACTCCATCGCAAAAATCGTCCGTGGTGGGCGTCATGGCCGCCTCCGCCGCCTTCAAGTCGGGCTGCGCCGGCGCCGCAACTTGCGGCAGCAAGCGTGCGGCCTCCGCCTCGAAATGCTGCCGCAGAGAGCTCATGTCCTTTTCAAAATTACAAAAGACATCGAACACAATTTTCCGGTCCACCACCGTGACGATGGTGTAAAAACTGGCGTAATCAAGTTTCTTGCCGGATTTCTCCATCTGACGGATCGCAAATTCGATCACTTTCTGGTATTCGCGCTCCGCCTTGCCAGCATAATTGAGCAAGATCATCGGATCGCGATTGGAGAGTTTTTTCGGCCCGACTGGCGCTAGCACGTCCCACCACTTAAAACGCATGCCAAGGTTCAGCAGCATGTTCATGAAACTGATGTTGTAGCGATTGACGAAGCGCACTTTGCGTTTGATGCCCTCGATCATGCCGGCCGGATCATCGCGATCGACCGTCACCAGCAGCGGCAGCACGTCGACGAACAGACCGAGCGTGTCGAAGTACGACAGGTCTTGATACTTGCGCCCCTGGTAGACCATTTTTAATGGAATGGCATCTTGTTCCAGGAAGCGCGACAAGACGCAACACAGAACCAGCAAGGTCAACTCCCAAGTGGCCTCGTCGTCGTCCGACAGCTGGTATTGGTCCATATCCAGTTCATACCTAAGCTTACTGATGCTGTTCTGGCGCCGCGCCACGATGCGCTCCTCGACTTTCAGCTTCGCTTCGCGGTAACGCTCGAGCTCAAACAGGTCGATGATCTTGCGCTGGTTGATGCCTTGCGGTCCCCGATTGAGTTGTTCGAGGTAGTCGCGAAAACTTTTGACGGATTCCATCGGGGCATTGCTGCCGGCCGCCAGCGCCCGGTAGCGGTTGAGCAACTGGCGCCGCAATACCTGGCCGCTCATATTGTCGAAGATCGAGTGGTCGAGGTTAAACAACAAGGTATGGCGGCGGCGGTCGAAGCGAATGAGCATCAGGCGATACATGATGCCTTCGGCCGAATCGAAATCAGCCTGGTACTCGGACTCCATCAGTTTTTCCAGCAACTCGGCTTGGACCGGCGGCACATAGCCGGAAAGATCGACCATGGGAACCAGCAAATCCTTGGCCGGCGGCGCATGTTCGTCCCAAAACGGCTTGCCGAAGAAATTGCGCCGCAAGCTGCTGCGCATCAAACCTTGAAGGCGGACGATGTCGGTAAACGCTCGGTTCAGTACGTTTATATCCAAAGGTTCGTCGAAATCAATCAGGTAGAACGAGAAACGGCTGGCGCCTTTAAGATACATTTTCTGAAAAGGGCTAAGCGGATAGGTGGCCACGACGGCGCCGCCACATACCTGATTGCTCAATTGACTCAAGCCACGCTGCACCTGGGTAGCGTACTCGTTGACCACTGCGCCACCCTGCTCGCGCAGGTCCATCGCGCGCCAGATTGCTTGCGGCGCGGTAGCGGCCGGCGTCGCCGACAGGCATGATAAGGGCACGACATAATGCGGCTCCAGCGCGCTTGGCAGACGCAAGGTGCGCAGCATAGCTTGCGGGCCGGCAGCGTCCTCGAACACCGTATCGGGCAGGTACAGGAGCTGATATGGTTTGTCCTCATGCAAAACCGTCTTGAAGACGGACTCTAGCCCCAGTTTTTCCCGCAAATGGTCGACTAAGGCGGTGCTGCTGCGCACGTGGCCCACCTCGTTCTGGCGATTTTCCTGAAGGTAGTCGGCCAGGCTGCGGATGGTGGGGCGGCTAAAGACTTCGTTCGACAGCAGCTTGATGCCATGTTTCTCCAGTTCGGTTGTGAGCTGCGCCACCTTCAGCGAGTCGCCGCCAAGTTCAAAGAAATCGTCATCGGCGCCGATGCGTTCGATGCCGAACAATTCTGACCATAAGCCGTGCAGCAGCAAGGCGTATCCGTTTGCGTCCACCAAGTCGGCTGCGGCCCCGATTTTGGATTCTTGTTTGCCACTGGCTAGCGCGCTTGCATCGAACCCTCCCGGCGCAAGGTGGAACAGACTTTGCCTTGCCGGCTCGATAATCACCTGATCCATGCGCCCCTGCACAACACGTAAGGCGCCGCGCAAGACATCGTCCTCTGGCATTCGGGCGCCAGGAGTGTCGATAGCGATCGGCAAGTACAGCCTGGACCAGGCACCTTCGCCAAGCAGAGCGCGCCCGCCGCGGTCCAGTTCTTGCGCCGCGTGCGCGCGTTCGACTTGGTCAGCTGTATTCGTCAGCGCAAAACCGGAGCTCCAGACGCTGACAAAGCGGGGACGATGGCGCTCAAGCCATTCCAGCATGGCGTTGCCATACCCGTCTTGCCGGAGCCGGGCACGGCTTAAGGTATCACCCAGCGGCTCGAAGGCTTCCAGATCCCTGTCGCGCCGCTCGTCTAGTAAGATCAACCCATCTAAGGCCCGGCCTGGCGCCAACTGGGAAAAAAGCCATGGGCCAGGCTCGTTGCTGCTAACGGTGCTAACGGGCGACGGCGGCAAAGCAGTCTGGGCAATCAATACGCCGACGTCCATTTGGCGGCGCATGTCAGGGTCTTCCGGATAGGCCAGAATGTCGGTAAATCCGGCTTTGCGTGCGATGGCTTCCCAGTGCTCGAGATCGAGCAAGGGCGAGCGCTCGCGTTCGCTCTCATCGAAATGCCACCAGCCGTCAGCGAGGCCCCAAATGAGATCGACATAGCGCCTGACCTTGGTGCGCTCGAGCAAACACATCAGCCCGCCATCCTTGAGCAAACGCTGCAAATTACCGATGGTAGCGCCAAGCCCACGCGTTGCATGCACAACATTAAAGGCAAATACGAGGTCGAAGGATTTTTCCTCTAGCCCTTGGGCGAGCGGATCGGCCGTGATGTCGAAAGTGCCAAAGGTCAAGAAGTCATAGCCCTCCTGCAAGGCGAATTCCTTCGCCTCAAACAGGAAGGTCTTGCCGATATCAGTGAAATAATATTCCACGTCGAGGCCGCGCAGCAAGGGCACGATGCGCCGCATCATCAATCCATAGCCTCCGCCCCCTTCGAGGATACGAATCGGGCGCTGACCTGCACTATCGACGATCTGGCGCACCAGTTTTTCAAAGATGGTCCGGATAACGTCGTCTTCGCGCTCCTGAACGGAATTGGCATAGGTCTGGCGCAGCAGTTCATTTTTTCCTTCCGGATACAGCACCTCAATGGGCGAGCGGTCCCCGCTCAAGGCACCCGGGTAGGCCGCGACGCAATGTTCGAGCAAGCGGATCTGTCCTGAAAACAAACCACTTTGTGCCTCCAACTGCGTCTTGATTTCAGCCAATCCGCGCAACTCGGCAACACCCATATTGACCTCATAGCCGCTGCCTGCCACCTTCAGCACGCGGTCCTCGACTAGCATCGCAAGGAAGTAGTCGACGTACTTTTCCAGCCGATCCGTCACGCGCAGTGCCGCTTTGAGCTCGCTGCGCTCAAAGCGGCGCCCGGGCAGCAAGGGCATGGACGCATCGACGTAAGCTGCAACTAACGCGGTACAGGCTTCATCCATCAGGGCATGGCACGGTTCGAGGTCAGCTAGCCCGTATTGGCGCACATCTTGTTGTAAATTGTCGCGCAGGTAGGCCCGCAAGGCGGCGCCGCTGATCGGGATCGCAGGCGAAATTTTGGCCCCCTGCGGCGCCTCATACGAGAGCGCAACGACGCGGGCGCCGCTCAAAGCGCCGATGCGCTCAGCTAGTTGCGCTACCGGATATCCGGCCGGCACCAAGAGGCCCAGCGTTTTGTTGCCAAATCCGTGAGGCAGGGCGACCGGGGATGGCGCGGCAAGCGGCCGATAGACTTGGCGCCGCTTGTGCTCGTAGACGGCGAGCACGGTGCTGCCGTCGGCGTCATAGATTTCACGCTCCATGAATTCGGCGCGCAGATCGAGCGCCAGCTTCATGCCCAGGTAGACGCAACGCAGTTCGAATTCGGCATAAGTTGCCCTCATGCTGCGCACGTAGGCATCGATTTCGGCGCTTTGCAGGACCTCTTGGCGATCCTCTGGCCGAGCATCGGCAATGAACAGGACGCACTTGAATCGTTGTCCCGGGCATTCTGAGCGCAGGGCAAGGGCCAGTTTCTGTACGCGCTCAGCCAAGGGCTTAAACGATCGCCCTGCCAGCTTGTCGGCCAGATAGACCAAGGTATCGGGCACGCCGTCGCCGGCCTTGAGGGCATGAACCAAGCGCCGTAGATCGGCGACGTGATTGAAATCGGCCGCGAACTGACCATTCGGCCCGGCCTTGAACGCCTTGGCAAGACTGACATGCGTCAGGCGCAGCCCACTGACCTGTGCCAGCGACTTGAGGGATGGTTCATATTCGATCAGCGCAAGGCAGGGACGCACGGTGAAAGATTCATCGGAGCACGGTAACATCGTGCTCTGCCATCCCATGACCATGGTAGCGCCGCCGGGCATCGTCGGCTCCGCCCGAACCGGCTGCCGGGGCGCGCCGTTGTTTTCAAGCAAACGATAGACGTCGGCATTGCCTATCGGGAAAACCTGCTTGTCGAACGGGTAGGCGGGGGTCTCGACTTTGGAACGGGTTTCGTGCCGGTAATATCGTTTCCAGTCCGGCGCCGCGCCGTGGGTCCATAAATCGCCCAGCGCCCGGGCTAGGTACTGCGCATCGTCGGTATGGTTGTTGCCATGACGCAGCGATGAAATCACGACCGGAGCATGCTCGCCTGCATTTTGTTTAAGGAACGTGCCGAGGACGGAGCCCGGGCCAACTTCGAGGTAGAGCACGCCCGGGTCTTGCAACAACTGCGCGGCGCCATCGGCAAAGCGCACCGTATTACGCAGGTGCTGCACGTAGTAGTCGGGATCTTGCGCCTGCTCGGGCGTGATCCAAGTGCCCGTGACATTAGAAATGTAGGCAACCCGGGGCGGTCTTAACGTCAGGCCGGCAACGATCCGTTTAAACGACTCGAGTATGGGCGCCATCATGTCAGAATGGAAGGCGTGCGAGGTATGCAGTCGTTTGCAGGGAATGCTTTTTTGTTCCAGCAAGCCGGCCAACGCTTCAATCTGGGCGCTGGGCCCGGAGACAGTGCATTGCAGCGGCGCGTTGATGGCCGCGATATCGACGCCGTCCGCCAGCCAGGCCGAAACGTCGCTGGCCGCTGCGGCCACGGCCAGCATGGCCCCGTGTGGCACGCCGCACATCAAACGGCCGCGCGCCACAACCAGCTCAAGTGCTTGCTCGACGCTCATGACTTCGGCCAGACAGGCGGCGACGTATTCGCCAAGGCTATGACCTATCATGGCCGACGGCGAAATGCCCCAATCGATGAACATTTTCGCCGTCGCGTATTCGATCGCAAACAGACTCGGCTGCGACAGGTCGGTCCGGTTTAGGAGTTCGCGGTCGGCCGCGGTGGGGTTGGCGTTGAGAAGCAAGCCCCGTACCTGCGGTTGCCCCAGGCCATCGCAGATGACGAGGCAACGCTCGAGCTCTTCCTTAAATACCATCTCGCTCTGGTACAGGCCCAGTCCCATCCCCGGATACTGCGTCCCCTGCCCCGCGAAGAGGAAAGCGACCCTTGCCTTGGCGGCAACCTTGACCGCGCGCCGCACGTCTTTCCCCCCTTGGCCCAAGGCGCAAAACAACTCGTCCATGCTGCGGTAGACCAAAGCGGCCCGGGCCGGGAGATTGCGACGCCCAACCTGCAAGGTGTAGGCCAAGTCGGATGGATCGAGTTCGACATCATTCGATACTTGATCGAGCAGCGCTGCCTCCAGCCTGGCAAGGGCGGCCGCATCCTGCGCCGACAGACACAATACCTTCCATGCGCGACCGGGTGTGGACGGCGCCAATTCAGGCGCCTCCTCCAAGATGAGATGGACGTTGGTGCCGCCCATGCCGAAAGAGCTGACGCCGGCGCGCAGCGGTAACAATTGATCCGCGGCGCCGGCGACGCGGGGGTTTTCCCATACCTTGGTTTCGGCTACCACATAAAAGGGGCTGTGTTCGAAGTCGATTTCAGGGTTAGGCGCTCGGAAATTAATGCTGGCCGGGATCTGCCGGTGCTTGAGCGCCATGACCACTTTGATCAATGAAGAAATACCGGCCGCCGTATCCAAGTGGCCGATGTTGGACTTGAGGGAGCCAATTCCGCAATACTTGGCCGCCACCGAGCCGAAGGCTTTCTTCAAGCCCTCGATTTCGACGGGGTCCCCGAGCGCAGTGCCGGTGCCATGGGCCTCGACATAGGAGATGGTGGCTGGATCGACCTCGGCCATGTGCAATGCGCGCCGAATCACATCGGCTTGCCCTTCGACGCTGGGCGCGCTATAGCCGACCTTGCGGGCGCCGTCGTTATTGGCGCCGGTGCCGCGAATCACGGCATAGATGCGGTCTCGGTCGCGCAGCGCATCGTCGAGCGACTTTAGGACCACGGCCCCCATGCCGTTGCCTTCGACTGTGCCGTTGGCATCGTCCGAAAATGGGCGGCAGGCGCCATCGGCCGATTTGATCATTCCCTCTTCATACACGTAGCCGTTCTTGTACGGCAGGGTCAAGCCGCTGCCGGCAGCGACCGCCATTGAACAGGCGCCCGTTAGCAACTGGCGGCAAGCGACATCGACCGCATACAAAGAGGTCGAGCAAGCGCAATGCAAGGTCACGCAGGGACCGCGCAAATTGAGCTTGTACGCAATCCGCGTGGCGAGAAAATCCTTGTCATTGAGTTGCGTCGTCGCAAACTGCGAAGCGCTGCCCTCCTTGGTGGCGAGCAGGGTCGATAACTCCCACACAAAATTGCCTGACGCCCCGGCAAACAAGCCGATGCTTCCGTTGAAATCCTCGGACGCGTAGCCGGCGTCTTCCAGCGAATGGTAGACACACTGATGCAAAGCGCGCACCTGCGGGTCCATCATTGCCGCATCGCGCGGCGTGTAGTCAAAGAACTTGGCGTCGAAATATTCGATGTCCGGGAACACGCCCTTGGCCTTGACAAAGTTTTTCTGCCCAGCTAAGCCCGGATGCACGCCGGCGGCAATGAGTTCGGCGTCCGACAGGAGCGAGATCGCACTTTGCCCGGCCAGCAAATTATCCCAAAATTGCTGAATATTCGACGCCCCTGGAAAGACGCCCGACATGCCGATGACGGCGATTTCGAGTCCGGTACGTGATGTTTTTGCTTTCATTATTCTTCCATGGCTCGCATAAAATTACGGGTTTTTAGCAACGTGTTCTTGGCACGCTCCAGTTGTTCCATTTCAAGGGCCAGCTTCGCCTCGGCTGTGGCCGCGTCCGCGCCGATATACTCGGCCAAGCGCGCAATGCTGGTATATTCGAACAACACCGTCATCGGAATGTCTCTGGCAAAGGCTTCTTTCAGACGATTATTAATCGTGATCAGGTTCAGCGAATTGGCGCCGACGTCGAAGAAATTGTCGTCGATCCCGATCTGCTCGATGCCCAGGACTTCCTGGCAAATTTGTGCGATGCGCCGCTCGGCAACGCTTTTCGGTTCGATCAATGCAGTGGCGGGGCGCTGCGCCATGCTATCTTGGACGGGCAGAGCGCGGCGATCGACTTTGCCATTGACCGTCAAGGGCAAGCGCTGCAGGCGCGAGTAAAAGACCGGCACCATATAGGACGGCAAGGCCTGACTCAAGGCCGCGCGCAAGCTTCGCGCCTCCAATTCCGTAGCGCTCACGTAGAACGCGTGCAACTGCTTGCCGCCCGCGCCATCGCGCGCCACGACAACGGCGTCGTTGACGGCATCAATGGCGCACAGGGCGCGCTCGATCTCGCCCAGTTCGATCCGGAAACCGCGAATCTTGACCTGTAAATCATTGCGTCCGAGCAAGCTGATATTACCGTCCGGCAGCCAGCGCGCCACATCGCCGGTACGATACATACGCCCGTTCCGCCGGAACGGGTCGGCGCCGAATTTTTCGCCGCTTAGCTCCTCGCGCTTGAGATAGCCCTGCGCCACGCCGTCGCCGCCGACACACAATTCGCCGTAGGCGCCGGGGGGCAGCAAGTTGCTGGCGCTGTCTAGAACATAGGCGGTTGAGTTCGCTATTGGCTTGCCGATCGGAATCGCGTCCTGGTAGCTGCGCTCGATTTCAAAATAAGTCGAGAAGGTCGTGTTCTCGGTAGGCCCGTAGCCGTTAATCACTCTTAGCCCGGGATTGGCGGCGCGCGCGCGCTCGATATAGCGCGGCGAGAGAACCTCGCCGCCCACCAACAGGTATTGCAAGCCGCCGAACATTGCCGCATCCGCCTCGCACAGCTGGTTGAACAGCGCTCCCGTCAAAAAAAGCGCCGTGATTTGGTAGTCGTGCAAAGCGCGGCGCAAGAGGGAGGCGTCGACAATGGTCGCCTCATCGACCAAACACAGTTGCCCGCCATTTAGCAAGGCGCCCCAAATTTCAAAGGTGCTAGCGTCGAACGCGGGCGCACCGATCTGCAGGAAACGCTGGTCGGGGCCAAAATTGACATAGTTGGTATTGCGCACTAGGCGTACGATATTTTTGTGTGTCACGCAGCAACCCTTGGGTTTCCCTGTGGAACCCGAGGTATACATGATGTAGGCACAGTGGTCGGGCCCGAGCGCCAGCGGCGCGATAGCGTCGGTGGCCAAAGCGGGCGCCGTGGCAGCGCTCGCCACGCCATCGATGAAATGGGCATGCACCCCTTGCGGAACCAGGCGCCGATAGGCATCGACTGTGCACAACAGGGCAGCGCCGGCATCATCTAACATGAAGCGCACCCGCTCCACGGGGGTGGCAGGGTCAATCGGGACGTACGCCGCGCCACAATACAAAATGGCGAGAATGGCGACGACCATTTCCGGACCGCGCGGCGCGAGCAGGGCAACGGCGCTGGTGCTATCGACGTCGCGCGCGCGCAAAACGACGGCCGCAGCCAGCGCCAGAGCGTGCAGCTCGCGGTAGGTGAAGCTGGCGCTGGCACAGCGCACGGCAATGTCCTCGGGGCGCCGTACTACGTTCTCCAGAAACAAGGCGGTGACGGACTGATCCGATGGATAGGCGCGCGCCGTATCATTGAACTCGGCCAGTATGCGCTCGGCGTCGACGTCGGCGCACATGCGCAGTTGCCGCACCTGCAGTTCCGGCTCGTTGCAGGCGTGCGTCAAGAGGCAAACCAGGCTGCGGGCCAAGCTAGCGACCACCTCGTCGCCATAGCGGCTGCGGTTGTAGGTGAATTTCACCCGGATGTCTAAGCCCGGGCAGACGATCACGTTGAAGTCGTAATTGGTTTGTTCGAAGACCCGTACGTCATGGATGCGCAAGCCCCGGCTAAGTGAGCTGAGCTCTTGCATGCGCTCGGAAATCGGGTAATTCTCGAACGCGACAATGTGGTTGAGGAGTTTATTTTTCAGCGCCGAGGCCGACTGGATGGCAAACAAAGGGTGGTAGTCGTAGGCCATCGCAGCGACGGCGCGCTCTTGAACGCGCGCTGCGACGTCGATGAATCGCTCCTCCGGATTGCAGGCGATGCGCATGGGTTGGGTGTTGATGAACAGTCCCACCATCTGCTCGACCCCGGGTAAATCAGGTGGACGCCCCGACACCACGCTGCCGAAGACCACATCGTCCGTATTATTATATTTTTGCAGTAACACGCCCCAAGCGGTCTGGAACAAACTGTTGACGGTGATGCGCCGGGTTTTCGCCAATTGCGCCAAGCTGGCGGAAACGCCGACCCCGAGCGAAAACTGATGCAGCGCAGGATCGACTTCGCCGCTATGCTTGAGGTCGGAATAAGGCGGGCCCGTTTCGGCCTGAAATCCTTGCAAATACGTGGCCCAGTATTGTTCGGCCTGTTCTTTGTCCTGGCGTGCGATCCAGCCGATGTACGCGCCGTACGGGACGCTTTCGTGTTCATCGATGGCCAGCGTCGGATCAAGGCACAGGCGCTCGTAATTGCCAAAGAGATCGCCAAACACCGTGGCCAAGCACCACCCGTCCAAAATGATGTGGTGGAAAGTGACCACCATCCGCTGCCGCTTTGGCGCCACCTTCAACAAGGCGACCCGGATCAGCAAATCCGAGCACAGGTCAAAGCCGTTGGCCCGGTCCGCCTCCTTGAAGAGCTCAACGGCGGCGGCGGCGCCAGCGGCATCGAGATCGGTGTAGTGCTCGACGCGGATGCTCGCATTGCGTTCCTTGAGGACGATCTGGCGTGGCGCGTCGGTCTTGCGAAAGCTAAATATGGTGCGCAATGCGTCATATTTTCCGATCAGTCCATCCAGGCTTCTTTGCAGCGCCGCCAGCTCGACCTCGCCTTCCAGGAAAAAATCGAATTGCTCGATATACGCGCTCGAGGAGGCCGAGCGCGCAAATTGCGCCAGCATCCCTTCCTGCATCGGCGTCAGGGCGTAGATATCCTGTACGTTGTCTTTGGTCAACATGCTTGCGTTCCCATCATTGTCTGGTGCCGTTAAATAATCTCAAGGTCGGAAAAAATGTCATCGAGTTCCTTCTGCTGCATCTTCGTTACGGTAAAATCGCTGGCCGATTTTTCCGCCCTTGGTAAGGCGCCGCAGTGCTCGACCAACATGGTCAATTGGGCCTCGAACAAGTCCAGAAACGTGCGCACCTGCCCTGCCTCTAAGCGCCGGCTGTCATATAGAGCTTCCAGTTCGATCCGGCCGTCATGGAAAGAGGCGATGACGTCTAAAGGCAGCGCTAGGCGCGTACTTTGGCTCATGGTCAGATGCCGACCGAGCACTTGCACACCAAGCGCGCCGGGGCTGGCCGCTCCCGTCATTTTGCCGAGGAAGTTAAATCCGATTTGCGGAGCCATCGACGCTAGCTGCGCCCGCTGCTCTGGCGCCAGATCGCCGGCCAGGTAACGCAAGACCCCGAAGTCGAGGCCCTTGGCAGGAACGTTGCGAAGCGCTTCCTTATTCGCCTTGATCGCATGGCCCGGATCCGCGCAATACTGAAGCAGGAATGGGAAGGCGGCCGTAAACCAACCAACTGTCCGGCCCGCGTCGGGCATGCCCGGCAAGCCGTCGCGTCCGTGCGACTCGAGCAAGACGAGGAAATTCTCGGCCTTGCGCCACAGGCCAAGCGCATTGCCCATGGCCGCCAGAAGCAGATGCAAGGGTTCCGACGTGTAGCTACGATTGGCCTCCCCCATCGCGAAGGCGGACACCTCGGCAGCGAGCACCAGGGTCACGACCCGGCCATCGGCCGCGCTGCCGCAACGCTGGCCCGACGGGCAAATTTCAGCCACGCGCAGCTCTGCCAATTGCGTCCAGTAGGCAAGGCTACCTTTCGACTGCGCCGACGCCGCATACGCGTGCAATGCCCGGTTCCAGCTAATGACGGAGGCCGTTTTGGGGGGCAGTTGCGGCGCGCACCCTTGCTCGATCTGTCGTAAGCAATGTTGGAAGTCCTCTAGCAGCACGCTCCAAGACACGACATCGACCACCAGGTGATGCACGCTCATGCACAAAGCGGCGCCTTCGTCGGACTGGAACAAACCGACGGCAACGAGCGGCCCCTCTTCCAGATTGAGCCCGCCTTGCAATTGCAGCAGGCACTGTTCGCCTTTTGCGTTTCCCGGCCGGCACGAGGTTTGTTCGAATTGGACGACCCGAAAGGCGACATGGGACGGCTCGCGCAGGTGCGCTTCCCAGATGCCGTCGGTGCGCCGGAAGACGGCGCGCAAGCCATCGTGGTGCTCGCACACGGCGGCCAGGGCCAGCGCGACATGGTGTGCCGCAGGCAGGACGCTTAGCGAAATTAGCATGGCGTGATTGAAATGCTGCGGCTGCTCCGGTTCCGAATCTAAGAACCAGGTCTGGATCGGGTTGAGCGGCAAAGCGCCGCTCACCGGACCTTGCTCCACCAGGCATGCGCCGTCGCGCGCCAGATGGGGCGCGAGTTCGGCGATGCTTTGATACTTAAATAGCAGCGGCATTTGCGCCGCATAGCCGTTCGATTGCAGGCGCGCGACAATCTGGATGGCCTTGATCGAGTCCCCCCCCAAGGCAAAGAAGTTGTCGTGAATGCTCAGCTCGTGCAAACTGAGCAGCTGACACCATATCTGCACCAGGAGCGCCTCCCGCTCATCGCGCGCGGCGACCAGATCGCGCTGTTCCGGCTGCGCTGCGGGCAGCGCGCTACGATCGACTTTGCCGTTGCTATTGAGGGCAAAGGCAGGCACGCTGATGATGGCCTTGGGCACCATGTATTCGGGCAATCTGGCGCCGAGGAAAGTGCGCAGCTCTTGGGCAAACGATGTGCTGGGCCGCTGCGGTACCACATGGGCGCAAAGTTGCTTGTCGCCGTGCTCATCGGGCTCGGCACTGACCACGCATTCCAAGACATTGGCATGGCGGCCAATGGCCGCTTCAATTTCACCGAGTTCAATCCGATAACCGCGAATCTTGACCTGATGATCGCGCCTGCCAAGAAATAAAATGGCGCCCCCGGCAAGCCATTTGACCATGTCGCCACTGCGGTACATGCGTTCCCCCGGCAAGAAGGGATCGGGCAAGAATCGCTCTCGGGTTAGTTCCTCCTGCCCCAGGTAACCAAGCGCCAGGCCGTCGCCGCCAATATATAATTCGCCCGCCACCCCCATTGGCACCAGCTTTAACTGCGCGTCGAGCACATACACTCTAGTGTTGGCAATGGGAGCGCCGATCGGAATGCCGCAGCTGTCAAGGTCGAGCGTCTGAATCGCGTAGGCCGTCGCAAATACCGTGCTTTCGGTGGGGCCGTAGACATGAATGACGCGTCCGGGTCCGAGCGCGGCAACGGCGCGCGCGACATGCTTGACGGACGCTGCTTCCCCGCCGAAAAGGACATGGCGCACGCCGGCCAAGCAATCGAGCCGGGTCTCGACCAAGGCATTGAACAAGGCGGTGGTGATGAAGAAAACCGTGACCTTGCGCTCGACAATGATGCGCGACAAGGCATCCATGTCGATCAGCTCCCGTTTATGCAGAAGAATCAGACGCCCGCCGTTTAACAGCGCGGCCCAGATATCGAAGACCGAACCGTCGAACGCATAATTGGATAACTGCAAAATTCGGTCGGCCGCCGACAAACTGACGTAGTTGGTGTTTAAGACGACCCGCGCCACGCTTTTCTGGCGGATCACGGTGCCCTTGGGGCGGCCCGTGGAGCCTGAAGTGAAAATGATGTAGGCGAGACTTTCACCGTTCGCAGCAGGGGCCGGATTATTGCCCGGCAGGTCGCTGTTGTCCTCGCTTTCGGGAAAAATTACGCTCAATCCGGGGAGTGCGGGCGGGATCAAGCCGGGCCCGGCCAATAACAGAGTGGCGCCGCATTCGCCCAGCATGTCCTGGTTGCGCTCGAGCGGATGGTCGGCATCGAGCGGGATATAGGCACAGCCTGCTTTCAACACGGCCAGGATGGCCTCGATCATGGCGCACGAACGGACATAAAGCAGGCCAATAATCTGCCCCGGTACGGCGCCGGCGCCGCGCAAGCGGTGCGCCAGGCGGTTGGCTGCCGTATTGAGTTGCGCATAGCTGCGCGTCGTGCCATCCATCTCCAAGGCCACAGCGTCGGGGTGCTGGGCGACTTGCGCCTCGAACAGTTGCGCCAAGCCCGGCGCCGCCGGATAGGCGCTGGCCGTATCGTTCAAATCGACAAGTAGCGTGCGCCGCTCGGCCGCGCCCAGCAGATCGAATTCATCCACCGGCGTCTCGGGCGAGCGCGTAATATCGCGCAAAATCTTGAAAAATTGCGCGGCCATGCGGGATATGCTGCTCGCCTCGTACAGTGACAAAGCGTATTCCCACTCGATGTGCATGCCGGCTGACCCTAGGCGGGCAACCACCGTCATATCGAATTTCGCCGTGCCGCTGTCGAGCTGAACGGTCTCCAGATCCGCTTCGTGCGCCAGGCCCATGTCCTCGTTTTGAAAGGCGAAGTAGATGTCGAACAAGGGATTGCGCCCGGCATTGCGCGGCACAGCGAGCGCTTCCACCAGCTCTTCATAAGGATAGTCCTGGTGCTCGAGCGCCGCCAGGGTATTGGCCTTGACGCGCGCCAGAAAACGGGAAAACGGGGCGTTTCCTTCGACCCGGTTGCGCAGGGCCAGCGTGTTGACGAACATCCCGATCAAGGGATGCAGATCAATCCGGCTGCGCCCTGCAACCGGACTTCCCACCACCAGATCATTACCGCCGCCCAGTTTGTACAACAGCGTATCGAATGCAGCTAGCAAGACCATGAAAAGAGTCGCCCCCTGCGCGCGCGCCAGTTCTTGCAATTGCTGCACTAGCGCCAAATCAAGCAGGAAGTGCTGCTTGGCCCCGCGGAAATCCTGGTAGCCGGGCCGCGCATGGTCGGTCTGCAAATCGAGCGTGGGCGCGGCATCGGCAAATTGCGCCAACCAGAATTCCTTATGTTCCTGCAGGGCGTTCTGCGCGAAGAGCCGGTTCTGCCACGCGCCAAAATCCTTATATTGAAAGGGCAGCGCCGCCAGCGTGACGCCTCTTTGCAGTGCCAGAAATTCACCGACCAATACGCCCATGGAGGAACCATCGGTCACGATATGGTGCATGTCGATCGCCATACAGCAAGCGCCGGCCGCGTCCTCGATGAAGCCGACCCGTAATAGGGGCGGACGGGCGATGTCGAAAGGGCGCACGAAAGTCGCAATGGCGTGTTCTACGGCAGCGTCATGCGCCGCAATCGACTGCGCCGGGGCCAACAAGATATGTTCGGCTTGAAAGGGGGCCACTTCGCAAATGGTCTGCACCAGTTCATCGCCTTGCAGAAGAAATGCGGTGCGCAGTATTTCATGGCGCGCCATGATCTGGCTTATGATCCGCCCCGTTTCGGCCAGGTCCGGTAAGGCTGCCAGGCGCACCACGGCGTTGACGTTGTAGACGGTCAAGCCGGGGCTCAGGCGCTCAAGCAAGAACATGCGCTTCTGCGCCCGCGACAGGGCATAACTACCGGCCGCCGGAAGCGGTGCAATGACGTCATAGCCAGCGTGCGCGACGCGGCTGCTGCGCCCGCCAAGCACGTCCTCGAAATGGTATTTTTGGTTGAGACGGCCAACGAAATCATGCAGATTCGGCGCGCCCAGAAGGTCGGTGACGTTGATGTCGAGCCTAAACAGGGCGTTAAACAATTGGACGATCTTGATGGCCGTGAGCGAATCGCCGCCCAGAGCATAGAAATCCTCATGCAGCTGAACTTGCCGATAACCGAGCACCTCGGTCCAGATGTGGGCCGCGACCTGGAACGGCAACGCATCGACGCCTTCTGCAACACCTTGCACGCGCGAGCCTACGCTCTTGACCAGGGCCACCAGCTCTTCAATGCTAAGGTTGGCTTCTGGCGGCGCGGCGGCCGCCAGCCCGAGCGCGGCGGCCGCCAAGACGGGCGCCGCGCTCGCTGCGAGCTGGCCCGGTTCCGTGGCCCAGAAGCGTTTGCGCTCAAACGGCTGCGGCGGCAGATGGACGCGCCGCCGCTGCTCGTTTCGATACAAGTATTCCCATTTGATGGGCGCGCCGCCAACGTACAGTCGGGCCAGGTTGCGTAATGCATCGGGCTCTTGCAAATTGGCCCCCTGCAATGCGGCCTCGCGCGCCGCCCGCTCGCCTGGCGCGGCGGGCTTGGCGGCGCCATCGCCAGCCCCGTAAAACAGGGACGGGCCGTCACAGTGGCCGGCGCGCTCCAACAGTGCGAGCAAACGCACCAGCTCGCCGCACAGCTGGTCCGCATGACTAATCAGCAGGACCGCCCTGATCGGGTGATGCTCGCGCCCAACGCCGGCCGTAAAACTGGCGTCGGCCAAATCGAATTCGGCGCCGCCGCCTGCTTGTGGCGAAAAATGCGCGAGATAGCGGCGCACGGTGTCCTCGAAGAGGGCCGTATTGCGCGCCGAAATCGGAAACAGCCGATACAGCGGCGCGCCGTTCGCGGCCATCGCCGCCGGCGGCGCCAGAACGGGCGCCTCTTGCACCAGCAAATGGCAGTTGGTGCCGCTCATGCTAAAAGAACTGATACCGGCCAGGCGCGGACGCGCCCCGCTAGACCATGCCAGCACGCGGTCGTTCACATAAACGGGGCTATTGCAAAAATCAATGAACGGATTGGGTTCCGCGAAATTGATACTCGGTGGAATCGTTTTATGTTTGAGACTGAGCACCACCTTGATCAAGGATGCCAAGCCTGCCACACCCACGGTATGACCAATGTTGGTCTTGACGGAACCGATGGCGCAAAATTGTTTGCGCTTGCTGCGCGCCTCAAATGCGCCGACCAGTCCCTTAATTTCAATCGGGTCGCCCAGATGGGTGCCGGTGCCATGTGTTTCAATGTAGGAAATGTCCTCCGGATTGATGCGCGCGCGCTCCCACGCTTTCAAGATGACGTCCTGCTGCGCCTTTGCATTGGGCGCGGTAAGGCCATTCGATGCACCGTCGTTGTTGAGTGCAATGCCCTTGATGACCGCGTGTACAGGGTCGCCGTCGCGCACAGCGTGCGCCAGCGGCTTGATCATGATGGCCGCCACGCCCTCGCCCCACACCGTGCCGCTCGCGCGCCGGTCAAACGCTCGCACCTGAAAATCGTCGTTCTCGATTTCGCCGACGATCCCCTTGCCGGGAGCAAAGAACAAATTGGCGGCGCCGACCAGGGCCGATTCGCAATCGCCGCTACGCAGCGCCTTGATGGCGAAATCGAGCGCTACCAGGCCCGACGAGCATGCCGTATCGACAACGACGGCCGGGCCCTTGAGGTTGAACAAGTAGGAAATCCGGCTCGCCAGCACGGAAGTCCAGGAACCCGTCACGGAATTGAAATCGGGGCGCTCTATGAAGGCCAGATAGTTGTTAAAAAACCGATGCGTGTGGTCATTGCCAACGAACACGCCGATCGGCTTGCCGTATACGGCGCCCCGATGATAGCCCGCATCTTCCATGGTCTCGACCAGCGTCTCCATTAGCAGGCGCTGGTAAGGATCAATTTGGCGCGCCAAAACGGGCGGAATGCGAAAGTATTCGTTGTCGAAGCCATCCACAGAATCGAGGAAGCCGCCATCAAATAGATCGGCGCCGGTGGCGTCGATGGCCGCCAGATCGGCCCGCCGCGCAAGGGGGAACGCTCGGATGCTGTCGCGTCCCGCAACCAGATTTTTCCAGAATTGCTCCTTGGCTTCGGCCTGCGGCAAGCGGCACGCCATGCCGATGATGGCGATATCGTCGAATGCATCGGCAGAAGCAGTCGCTGCGGCTGATTTTGCGCTCAGTTCGTTGAGGAACCGCAATGCCTGCGCGCGCTCCAACCGGTGCTCTTTGAGTTGCTCCAAAATGAAGCGCGCCAACTCATTGTTGCTATCGACGCTGCCGGCGTGCTTATTCATGTTTCATCCCGGCCAAAATGGTATCGATGGACGCTCCCTCGTCGACGACGCGCTCGATCATGTGGGCCCAGTCAGTGGGCGTGTCGGCCGCCGCGACAAGCCCGCTGCGCGCGCGCTTCCCGTCAATGTAGGCCGCCATCTCATCAATCGACGAATAGGAGAAAACATCGGAAATATCGACCAAATCGGGAAACTGGCTGTCGATCAACTTGAGCAGATGGGTGGCGATGATCGAGTTCCCCCCCATGTCCTGAAAATTCGTAAATACATCGACCTCGGCCAAGCCGAGAACGGCGCCATACACTTTGGCCAAGATGATCTCGGTGTCGACCAACTCCTCTTCGCTCTTGCCGCGAATCGAGACGGAAATGTCGGCCATCGTCTGCTTGCCGTTCGGCCTTGCGCCAGTGTGGCTGCTCAAACGACGCTGTAACTCGGGGGCCAGCACGAATGGCAGCGCATCTTGCAAGGGGGCGATGGCGGCCGGGTTGATGGTGGACGGCAGCACCTGCGTCAGGCCATGCGCGAGCACCCGTGTCAGGCGGGCAAAGGCGTCGTTCGGCGCCAGCGCTGCAAAGGGGCTGTTGTCATCGTTCACTTGGTAGTTGGCGGCCATCCCGACTTCCTTCCAGCTCGGCCAGTTAAGCGAGATCAGTTTGCGTCCATCTTGCACGGCCTGCCATGCGAGCGCATCCATGAAAGCGTTGGCGGCCGCGTAATCGCCCTGTCCTTCGCCGCCAGTGAGGGCCGTGATGGAGGAAAACAGAACCATATGGTCGAGTGCGTCTTTCGCGGTGGCTGCATACAGGTTGCGTAAGCCATCCAGTTTTGGTTTCAGCACGGCGTCGAACTGACTGAACTCCTTGCGCAGCAAAAAGCCGTCGCCGGCCACGCCGGCCAAGTGGAATACGCCGCAAAGTGGCCCGAGCGCGCCCCTAATTTTCGTCAGCGCAGCGTCGAGTGCGGCCGCATCGCCGACGTCGCAGGCGACATAATCGAGCATCCCGAGCGTGCCGGACAATTCCAACAGGGCCGCATATTTTTCCGCCAAAGCCGTATCTTGCCCGGCTAGCGCCGGCCACTCGCTGCGCGCGGCGATGGCAGAGCGTCCCATCAGCACGACCTTGACTTTGCCAAGGGCCGCCAAGTGTCTGGCCGTGGCCAGCCCCAAACCACCGAGGCCGCCCGTGATAAGGTAGACACCGTCCACGCGTAGCGGCGGTGCTTCCTTTTCCGGCAGGCGCAGCGGAAACAGTTCACGCGCAAAGGCGCCGCCAGATCGCAAGGCCGTCTGCAGGCGCACCGGTGCTGCCAGGATGTGACGCGCTAGAGCCCGCCCTTCGGCAGCAGATGGCGCATCGACGAGGCGGCATGGCAGGTTTTTGTACTCCATGCCGACAACGCAGCCGAGCGCCGCGCTCGCCGCGCCCAGCGGATCGATCGCCTTTTCGTTGCCATCCACGCGGAAAGCTTGTTGCGTGAGCACGCAAAGGCCCCATGGCAGCTTGGTTTTTTCATTCAGCAAGGCCTTGGTCAGGCGGAACAACGCATCCACGCCGAGGTGGCGGCGAGCGCCGAACGCACACTCGCTGGCCAGATAATCGGGCATCTCGTCGCCCCAGTCGGCGGCGAAAATGAGCCCCGCGACGCCATCGAACTTTGCGCTCGCGACAAAGCGCGCCAACCCGATATCGTCCGCCAGCAAGGTAGGCGCGCGGCCCGGCTGGGCCGGGCCGGACGGCAAGTCCGCGACCAGGGAAACTCTGGAAATCTGAATGCCTTCTGCTTCAAAACCGCGCGCCAAGGCATCATACTGGGCTGGTTCGCCGCGCGCGATCAACAGCAAATGCGCATTGCTGAGCCGGTCCTGGGTCGCCTTGGGCTGGGCCACCCAGCGTGCGCACAGGTATTCGCCGTCGGCGCCGGCGCGCGGTGCGCCAAACACGAAGCTGCTCACTTTTTTTGCCACATAATCCGTGATTTCCCCGAGCACGACGCCGTCTTGATCGGTCAAGATGACGTCGAAGCTCATGGTTTCGCTCGACAGCTTGTTCAACTTGGGGAGAATTAGGCTGTACATGTCGCGCGTAAACGGGGCAAATAGCTTCAGCGACTTGTAGGTGAAGGGCAGATAAGTGCTGCCGCTACTCTGGCTGGTCAGATTGACTGCATTGTCCAGCACGGATGGGTGCAGCTCGAACACGGCCAGCTCATGCTGCAATGCCGCCGGCAACGCCAGTCGCGCCAGCACATCGTCACCAATGCGCCATGCGGCGCGGGTGGCGTCCCAATGCGGGCCAAACTGGAACACACCCGTGTCGCTTTCGCCCTGGTAATTTTCTATCGCTTCGTGGGCACCCGCCTTCAAGGCGTCGATGTCGAGCGCGGCACGGGCCGGCCCCGAGCAGGGCTGGATCCGGCCTTCCACATGGCGCACCCATTCGGCATCGTTGGCCTCGGCGCAACTGTCGATTTCAAACTCGAGCAGCGCGTTGACTTGGCTCAAGCGAATGCGCACGCGCCGACTTTCGCCTTCCTCCACCACCATCGGCACGAGGAAAAATACATCGCACAATTCGAGTTGGGTCCACCCCTGCGACTCACGGGCCGCCACCCGCGCCATTTCCAGATAGGTGGTGCCAGGCACAACGCATGTGCCCTTGATCTTGTGGTCCGACAGCACCCAGTGACTGGCCGCGCAAAAGCGTGATTCAAAGATAGTTTCCGTCTCCGAGCGGCTCACCAAATGCTCGACTAAGGGATGCAGACGATTGTCGAAAGAGGCAATTTTGCTGACCTTTGGTTCGGCCCAGACGCGGATTCTTTGCAAGGGATAGGTGGGCAAGCTGACCTGGTAGCGCGCCTCGTCGAGATAAAATTTCTCCCAGTTGACGTCGGCTCCCGCGACATACAGCCGCGCAATCTCGTGCAGCGAAGACAGGTCCTTTCCTTGACTCGCGAGGAATTTTTCAAGCGCGAGCGCCGCGCTGTCGGAGAGAGATTTTTTCTGCCGGTCCGTGATTTCGTGCGCTTCGAGCTGCTTTTTCTTTTCGCTTACGATCTCGTGGTAGCGATACTGAACGGCTTCGCCCGGCAAGCCGCCGTTGATCGCCGCCACGCTGGTGGCCAAGCGCTCGCGCAACTGTGCTTCCGTGGCGGCCAGAATGGCGAGCCGGTGCGGATAGTGACCGCGTCCCAAATTGCTGGTGTAACAAACGTCCGCCAGGTCCCAATGGTCGCCCACGGCAAAGGCGCAAAAACGCTCCACATAATCTTGCAAGACGGCCTTAGTGTGCGCAGCGAGACTGAAACAGTAGACCGCCTTTGTTCTAGGCAGCGCCTGTTTGGGAGGCGCTTCCTCCACCACCATGTGGCAATTCGTATGGCTAAAGCCAAAGGAGCTGAGGGCGGCGCGGCGCGCAGTAGCGCCTTGTCGCCATGGTCGCACCGTGTCGTTCACGTAAAGCGGACTGGACAAAAAATTGATGAACGGATTTGGCTGGCCAAAATGGATGGTTGGAGCCATCTCCTTGTGCTGCAAGGATTTAACGACCTTGAACAGGGAGGCCACGCCGGATGCGCCGACCAGGTGACCCATATTCGGCTTGAGCGACCCGATGGCGCAGAACTGGCGTTTGTTTGTGAAGCGGCGGAACGCTTCGCTCAGTCCCTTAAATTCTATGGGGTCGCCCAGCACCGTGCCAGTACCGTGGGCCTCGACGTAAGACAGGGTGGACGGATCGATACGCGCCTTTTGCCAGGCTTTGACGATGACCTGTTCCTGCGCCTCGGCGTTGGGCGCGGTCAAGCCATTGGATGCGCCGTCGTTGTTGATGGCGCTGCCTTTGATGATCGCATGGATGTGGTCGCGGTCGGCGACTGCCCGCGTCAACGACTTGAGCATGACGAGGGCAATCCCTTCGCCCCACACCGTCCCATTGGCACGCGCGTCGAAGGTGCGCACGACGCCATCTTTCGATTGCACCGCATCCATCGCCATTGGGCCCTGATAGCGCGGATCAAACTCGCCGGTAATGCTTGCATTCATGCCGCCCGCAATGGCTTGATCACAATCGCCGTTCATAATCGCTTGCGCCGCCATGTGGATCGACACGAGTCCCGATGAACAGGCGGTGTCGAGCACCATGCAAGGACCACGGAAATTGAACAAATAGGAGATGCGGCTGGCCAGGATACTTTCCCAGGAGCCCGTCAGTTTCATCGGACTGGCGATGGACGTGTAGCGGTAAAGGGAGTGGTTGGTGCCTTCCTTGCCGATGAAGATGCCGGTATTCGTGCCATACAGACGGCGCCCGCCGTAGCCGGCATCTTCCATGGTTTCCCACGCCAGCTCCAACGCCAGTTTCTGCTGCGGGTCCATGAAAGCGGCCTCGGCCGGCGGAATGCCGAAGAAGGCGGCATCGAATTTATCGATCTCTTCCAGGTAACCGGCCCGTGCATGCGCAAACGGCACATCGGAGGGTGGGATCGGCGCGCCGATCAAAAACTCCGTGTAATTCGGGTTCTTGAGTATATGTTCGAAGTCCTTGCGCCTGGCCTCAGGGAACTCGCGTATGCAATTGATGCCATCGCGCAGCAATTGCCAAAACTGCTCGGGATTATTTGCCATAGGAAAGCGACCGGCCATGCCCACGATCGCAATGTCGTCCACCCTGGCTTGACTGCTAGAGGCAAGTTCAGTCAGGAGCTTTTTCGCCTCTTCTTGCGACATCGCCTGTCTTCCCACTTGCCCAAGTATGTACTTCTTAATCGATGACATTATTAGCCTACCCTAATGGTTAAATTGTTTCGGTCAAAGAACGAGGCGTCCTTCTCACGCAGAACTTGGCACGCGCATCACATCAAAAGGAGGGAATCGGCATCGTCCGCGGAAAGTTGGCCGCCCGCCAGCAGCGCTAGGACATGGTCCAAATTGGTCGCGTCGTCTGCTGCAGGCGCGCTTGGCGCGCGGCCCCCCAGTGAGGACCGAATGAGCTCTGCTTGCTCGCGGATGGTGGTGTGCGTAAACAAGTCGACAACGTCGAGAGCTCCCGGATAAAGTATCTCGAACTCGCGGTACATCTGCGTCGTCAAAATCGAGTTTCCGCCGTGTTCGGCGAAGCCTTCGTCGGCCCCGAACTCGGCTGTTCCCAATACCCGGCTCCAGATTTTAGCAACAGTTTGCGCGATTTCATCGGCGCCATCGAGGCCCTGCAAAAGGACCAACTGCGCGCCGCCTTCCACTTCATTCGCATCGTTCTTGGTGCGTAAATTGGCGCTACGGCGGAGCCGCTTGCGCATGGGCTCTGACAGTTCCAGCCCGAGCGCATCGATTTGCTCGAGCTTCGCCTTAGCATTGATTTCGCTCAGAATGAGGACCGGCGGCAGGGCCCCGTCATCGGCTAGCACCTGTTCGAGTAAATCGAGGGCGGTGGCATTGTCGATGGGCGCTAGGAACTCCTCTTCATTGACGGCGCCAAATTCCAAGGCCATGCCCACTTCGCGCCAGGCCGGCCAGCAGATCGACGTTGCCGGCAAGCCTTGAGCGCGCCGGAAATGAGCCAGTGCATCAAGATACGCGTTGGCTGCCGTGTAATCGGATTGACCGGGAGTGCGAATCACGGTGACGATCGACGAATACATGACAAAGAAGTCCAACGGATCAGTGAGCGTGAGCTCATGGAGGACCTTGGCGCCTTCCATTTTAGGCGCCAACACGCGCTCGAAGCGCTCCCGCGTCTTGTTTTGCAAGAAGCCTTCACCGCCGCGGCCGGCCGCGTGCACAACGCCATTGATGCAGCCGAAATCGGTGCGCAGTTGCGCCAGCACCTGTTGCATGCGCTCGCCGTCGGCAACGTCGGCTGCAATGCACGTGAGCGTCGCCCCCATCTCAACCAATTGCAACAAGTGCCGTAGGCAAGAGAGCGTTTTCTCGGCCACTAGGCCGGCCTTGACGATCCCTTGCCACTGGTCTTGCGGGGGCAGCGCCGTGGTGGAAACCAATGCCAGGTTGACGGCGCCCTTTTTCGCCATATGGCGGGCCAATTCCAGACCGAGTGCGCCAAAACCGCCGGTGATCAGGTACACGCCCTCGCGCCGGGGCGAAAAGTGCGTGTGCTCGAAGCGCGGCAGCGACTCGAGGCGCTCGCGATAGCACACCCCTTGGCGATAGACGGACAGATCCTTGTCATTTTGGTCGCCCAGTTCGCCCAATAGCATCTGACCGGTCGGCATAGTGTCGCTGTCGACACAACGGAAGCGCAATTGCGGGTTTTCGATGCGCACGATACGCGCCAGTGCCGCCAGTGCCGCCAGATGCGGCTGGACCGGGAGACTATGGGCGTCAACCATGAAGGCCCCCTTCGACAGGATCACGATCGATCCTGAACTGCGCAATTTGTGCTTCAGGAAGGCGCTCACGAAATCGACCAAATCATGCACAACGGTGGCCGGTTTGGATGCCAGATGGGCGCCGTCGGACACGGCGCTTTCCCATCCTAGGGCGTAGACGACGCCGCCAAAGCGGCTCCCTTCCATTGCGCAAAGGGCGTTCTCATAGGCGGCCAAGTCAAGACGCGCCTGCTCGCCTGCGGCTGCAGCCTCGCCTTTGATCAATTCGACGACCGTCGCTCCCGTACTGCGCAACGCCTCGGCCACGCCCATTTGCGTGCTGTCGGCATGCCGCACCAGCAGGATCGGCGCGTCCAGCGCCATCGCCGCGCCGACAGAGCCAATGGACGCCACCAGCTGCACGAAATGCATGTGCGATTCCAAAGCGTCGCCCACCACGGAAGCGGGCGCACGCTTGATGGCGTACTCGTGAACGTGGGCGCAGAATTCGCCTTGCATGTCGATGATGTCGATATCGAGGTGAAATGCCTCCGCCGACGCGCCCGGTTTCTTGCGCAAATAGACGTAGAACTCGATCGGCAGTCTCTTGAAAACTTCCAGGCGCTTATAAGAAAAAGGAAGATACAGGCCGTCATCGCCGGCGAGATGATTGACAGCGTTCACGGCGGTATCGAGCAAGGCCGGATGAAAATGATACAGCGGCGCTTCCGCATGGTAGGTCGCCGGCAAGGCCAGATGGATCAGAAATTGATCGTCGGCCAGGTTGCTCCATCCCTGCTGAAACGAGAGCTGCCAACGATCTCCGACCTCGAGTCCTCCGCGCCGCGCACTTTCGTTGCGGTGCAATCCCAGCGATTCCGGCAACAGCGCCTTGAGCCGGGCAAGATCTAACGGCGCAGGCGATGTGGCGCCTTGAATTTTCAACAATCCCTCCGCATGGACGTCCCATTCGTCGCCATCGGCGTCACGTAAACTGACAATTTGCAATCTGAAGGCGCCTTCAGATTCAGTCAAACTCAGTTGAATGAGTCGGGCTTGCTGGTCGGCCAGCATGAACGGCCTCAAAAAGACCAGCTGCTCGATCTGCAGCGGCCGCAGCTGGCCCCCGTTGATATGGGCGGACACTTCAAGGATCATCTCGACCAAGGCGGTGCCGGGCAAGACATACATGCCCTTGACCTTATGCTCGGCCAATTCCCAATGGGATGCGACGCCAAGATTGGCCTCATAGAGGCGCAAACCATGCGAGCGCGCGGCGCAACGGTCAAGCAGGGGATGACGCATGTGCTTGGTGTGGCTGCGCTTGGTCGCGCGCTCGCCCATTTCCGTCGTTTCGACCCAACAGCGGGTACGGGCAAAAGGATACGTGGGCAGGGGGATGCGGCGGCAGGCCTCGTGATCGAACCATAGTTCCCATGGGACGTCGGCGCCTTGCGCGTACATGGCGGCCGCCTGCACCATCATGCCAGGCCGATCTTGCCATGCGGCACCTTGATAACGCTCGCTTAGTTCCTCTGCTTGCCGGTCCAGCGCTCTCTTAGCCGATTCGTCCAGCACGCCCGGTTCCTTGCTCTGCAGTCGCTTATCATTGACCATTCTGACGGACCCGAAAAAAATGTGTTCGGCGCCGTTACGCCCGCCTCCGGCGGCGACGCTGGCGAGCAGGGTGCGTAAATGCGCCACGTCGTTGAAAACCAGCGCCAGCCGGTGGCTGTGATGTTGGCGGCCGAGCGCGGCAGTAAAGCACAGGTCTTCGGCGGCGCCGTCATACGCGCGCAGCGCGCTCTCGTATGCCAACGCCAGTTGCAAGAGAGCAGCTTCGTTGGCGGCCGATATCGGCAACAGGTGTGGCCGCAGCGGCGTCGCCGCTCTAGTTGTGAGCGGCGCCGCCGCTTCGACGATGACGTGGCAATTGGTACCGCTAAGACCGTAGGAGTTGATTCCGGCGCGCAGGGGTGCGCCGTCAATCGGAATCCATGGGCGCAAGATGTCGTTGACGAAGATGGGCGAGTTTTTGAACGTGATGTTGCGATTGGGACGGTTAAAATTAAGGCTGGCGGGCAGTTGCCGATGTTTCATCGAGAGGACGACCTTGGCCAAGCCGGCCAACCCGGAGCCGCTGTCCATATGCCCGATATTGCTCTTGACGGTACCAATGGCGCAAAACTGGCGCCGCTTCGTGAACTGACGAAACGCGCGCTGGATGCCACTCACTTCAATCGGATCGCCGAGGCGGGTGGCGGTGCCGTGCGCTTCTATGTAAGACACCGATTCGGGACTGACGTCGGCGTTTTTCAAGGCGCTGACGATGAGGCTTTCCTGGGCCGCCAAATTGGGCGCGGTGATGCCAACCGACTGGCCGTCCTGGTTGACGGCGCTTCCCAGGATAACGGCATGGATTGTGTCGCCATCGGCGAGCGCGCGATCGAGCGCCTTCAGCACGAATACCACAACGCCCTCGGCCCCGGCCGTACCCTCGCAGTCGTCATCGAAGGTTTTGGTGCGGCCGTCGCTGGAAACTGTCGCCTCCATGGCCTTGATGCCGACACAGTTTTCGCGGTCTTCGACGACGGGAATGAGATCCACCTTCACGGTCCCGGCTAAGGCCATGTCGCAATCGCCAGCCAACAGCGCGCGACAGGCCAGATGCAGTGCCACCAGACCGGAAGAACAGGCGGTATCGACCATGATGCTCGGCCCATGCAGGTCAAGATGGTAGGCAATCCGGCTGGCGATGATCGACCTGACATTGCCGACCACCGCTATTTCAGGCGCATCCGGCGCCAAGGCGCGAACGATATCGCGGTAGGCGTTGCCAAAATCGCCGCCATGGCCTACATACACACCGGTATTCGAGCCTTTGATCGATTTGCCGCCATAGCCTGCATGTTCAAGCGCCGACCATGCCGTCTCAAGGAACAGGCGTTGGCTGGGATCGATCAGGTTCGCTTCCTGCTTGGCGATGCCGAAAAAACG
The DNA here is from genome assembly GCA_003133225.1 of Janthinobacterium sp. Classification (GTDB taxonomy): domain Bacteria; phylum Pseudomonadota; class Gammaproteobacteria; order Burkholderiales; family Burkholderiaceae_D; genus Janthinobacterium. Next base: position 33,858 of record PKWL01000037.1, on the reverse strand, counting down.
ATAATCGAACTGATCAATATCGCTCAAAAACGATTCCCGAAAATACTCTACCGGCCGTTGCACGCCCTTGAGCCGCAGAAATTCTTGAACATCCGCGCGCCGCGCTTCGGGTAGTATGCGGCGCGTCATGCGGCTGTCGCGCAAAGTCTCCCAAAACGCATTCAAATCTGCGCAGCCAGCGATCTTCCCGGCCATTCCTATGATGGCGATGCGTGCCGGCGGCAATGCCGCCGGCACCGCATTCACCAAAATCTGCTCGTCGTCCACCATGGACAGCAACTCGTCAAGAGCGAAGCCCGAGAGATCGGCCTCTTTATCGTTTATCAGCGGCGCCGTCTTCGTATTCATGCGGCGGCATGGAAAGAATAATTGCTCAGCACATCTTGGGTTCCCGTGCTTTCGATAATCTGCGTCAAACGCCAGTTGCGTTCATCCTGGGCCGCGCCTTTGGTGGCAAATATCTGTCCTAGATAATCTAGCGCCTGCCGCATATCGATCGTCGTCGGTTCCTCGCCGGCATGCTCGAGACGTTCCTGCATCGACTTTAGCTGGCGGTACGGCTCCACCACCCCGCTTTGATATTCGTCCTCATTCCAGTTGTTGTTCTGGGTGCATACCGCGATGGCCATACATTTTCCGACCACGGAGGGTCGTTCTTTCATGGCCCGGATATCGGCGCCAAACAGGTGTTCGATGGCGAGCCTGTCGGCCTCCTGATCCAGAGCAAAGGCATTGGCGAGGCTGATATTCGAGAGCGCCAGTTTCTTTAGCACTTCGCCCGGCCCGGCTTCGAGATAGACCTCGACGCCCTCCCGCTGCAGCAATTTCATCGTGTCCGACCACAGCACCGGACTCGTAATTTGCTGCACCAGTGCTTGCACGATGTCTGCTGGCGCGCCATGCAATCGGGCGTTGATGTTGGCAACCACCGGCACCTGCGGCTGCTGCAACTTGATATTGGCAATCACTGCGGCAAATTCTTCTGCCGCCTTGGCCATGAAGGGACTATGGAAAGGGCCGCTCACGCGCAAGGGAATAATGGTGCCGCCGGCCTCTTTCAACGCCGCTCCGGCGCTGTCTAATCCAGCCAAGCTACCCGACAAAACGAACTGGCCCGGCGCATTCAGGTTGGCCAGCACAAACTCAGAGCGAAAGCCGCTCGTCGCGCTGCAAACTTGCTCGACCTTCGACTGCTCGAGCTTGGTCACCGCATGCATGCCGGCTTTTCCTGCCATACCACAGCGGCTCATCGCCAAGCCGCGCGCCCGCGCCAATCGCAAGCCGTCTTCCAAAGAGATCGCTTCCGACGCCACCAGGGCACTGAGTTCACCCAGGCTATGGCCGGCCATAAAAGCGGGCGTCAGGCCGGTCCGGGTGCGAAAACTGAGATAGTCGGCGACGCTGCAAAGGAGCAGGGCCGGTTGGGTATTTTCGGTGCGGTTGAGATCCTCCGCCTTGCCTTCGAAGCACAAATGCGCCATGTCGATGCCGAGCGTCTGCGACGCCGTCTCGAACAGCGCCCTGGTAGAACCATCGCGCTCAAACAGCTTTTTGCCCATGCCAACGTACTGAGAGCCCTGCCCCGAGAACAACACCGCAAATCGCTTCATGATTTAACACTCCAAGTCAATATTCAAAAAATTAAAAGGGAAAGTCCTATGTCAACTGGCAACGTCAACCGACTCTTGGGCCGTGCTTGGCTGCAAGCGGCCGGCGCCAATCATCGCCCGGATCAGCTTCAGATAATTGGTGACAAAACGTTTCATGCTGTCTTCGCTTAGCCGGGCACCGTCGAAATCGACGACAACGCGCAATCGATCCGCTTCCGGCTTGACCGCCACGACGACGTCGAAACCGCAGCGGCCCTTCAAGCCGTCGGCCAAGCCGGAGGCGAACAGCGTCCGCACTCCATGCCCGCGCTCCTGACCGAGCGGCGCCGTCTGGCGCCCCAGTTTGGTGCTGGTCCAGCGCGCCGATTGCCTCTGCTCACGCACCGCTGCCACCAGATCGCCCAAGCCTCGCAGCGTGCCAAAATCGATTTGTATCAGCACATACTCGGCCCGCTGTCCGAACACGACGGGAATTTCAAACGCACTGCGTTGCAGTAACTTGTTGATGTAGAGCAGGTAGAGTGCAAACGCCAGTCCGAGCGGATCGGTTCCATATGCGATGGCTTCTTGCTTGAGTTTCTGGAAAATTTCCCCACCGAGTTCGCCGGCAAGATGCGCCGCGACCGGCGAACTCGCGGCGGCCGTCTCGAAGTATTGGGCGGGAAACTCGAGCTCTTCGGGAATGTTGCCGCGCGCCCCATTCAGGTGATTCTCAATATGTGCCTTGAGGGCGGCGATCGTCGGATTGGCGAAAATTTCTGCCACTTCAAGCGCACCGGCGTATTTCTCAGACAAGGCACCATGCATCAATACCAGGCTGAACGAATTGCCACCCACATCAAAGAAGCTGTCTTTCGTGCCAATCGGCCGTTCGCCTAAAATGTGCTTCCAAACGGCGAGAATTTCCCCTTCGAGCGCATCCGGCGCCAGTTCGACCACCTTTTGGGCGGGCAATTTCGGCATCGCGTCAGGCAGGTTGCGGGTGTCAAGCTTGCCGTTCGGTGTCAAGGGCAGCGCGCCTAGAGGCACGACGAGTGAGGGCACCATGTATTCGGGCAGGAAAATGGCGGCATGGGCGCGCACGCTGGCAGAAAAATCGATGCCTTGCGCCTTTGCCTCGGCATCGGCATGAGGACGCGCCACGCAATAGGCGACCAGCACCAGATTGCCGGCAGCCAGTTCGCGCACGGCAACTGCCACCTGCGCGATGCCGGGATGGCGTTGCAAGACCGTTTCGATCTCGGCGATTTCGATGCGGTAACCGCGCAATTTGATTTGATTGTCGGCGCGGCCGTGGTATACCAACTCTCCATTCGCCGTCCAGGCGGCACGGTCGCCGGTAGCGTACATGCGTTCTCCAACAACGAAGGGGTCGGCCAAGAACGCGCTAGCCGTCTTTTCATCATCATCGAGATAGCCGCGCGCCAGCCCCAGCCCGGCGATGTACAAGTCGCCCACGCAGCCGATGGGGCGCAGGCATCCGCAGCCGTCGAGTACATACATACGGGTGTTGGCTATCGGCCCGCCCAATGTGATAGCGACTACATCCGACGAGAGGCTGCTACCCTTGAGTTGTTTGACGGCAGACCAGACCGTCGTCTCCGTTGGCCCGTACATGTTGAAGATGCGCAGCTCTGCGACCTTGTTGAGTTCGCCCAGAAGTTGACTAGGAAATGCCTCGCCGCCGACCAGCATGACCTTCAATCCCTTGAGGGCGTCCGCAGCCTTGCGCCCGGCCAGCATCATGCGCACGCGACTGGGTGTCGCTTGCATCACCGTGATTTGACGCGATGCGATCAGGTCGAGCAATTGTTTTGGATCGCGTTGTGCGCTCTCGGGTGCGAGCACCAGAGTGCCTCCCATGGCGAAGGTCAAAAAAACTTCAAGCACAAAGATGTCAAACGAAACCGTGGTCAAGCCGAGGATTACGGGCTCAGCGGGCAAGCTTAAAGCGGTCTCCATGCCATGCAAGAAGTTCACCACGCTAGCGTGCTCAATCATGACCCCTTTGGGATTGCCCGTTGAGCCCGAGGTGAAGATGACGTAGGCCAGATCCGACGGCAGAACCCTTGGCAGCTCGAACTCCTGAGTCAATTCCGGCAGCAGGTCCGGGTCAAGCAGATGGCCGGCAAAACCAGTTGGCTCAGCTAGTTGCGGCGTTGACAACATGACGGTGATCTTGCTCTTCTCGACCATGTAGCCGATGCGAAGTGCAGGATATTCAGGATCGAGCGGTACGTAGGCAGCGCCCGCCTTTAATACGCCCAGCATCGCCGCAATCATGCCGACGCCACGCGCTAGAAGGATGCCAACAAACTGCCCGCGCCCAATACCGTGGGCCAGCAAATGGCGGGCGATGGAGTCGCTCTTCTGGTCGAGTTCGGCGTAAGTGAGCACATCGTCAGCGAAAATAAGTGCCTTCTGAAGCGACACGCGCTCCACGCTGGCGCGAAAAGACGAGACGATCGTTGCGTCAGGCCGCACGCTGCGGGCGGTGTCGTTAAACCGTTCCAGCACGAGCGATCGCGTCTTGCCATCAACTAACTGCAACTGGCCAATCGATTTTGACGGCGCGGCGATAACCTGGGTCAGCAAATGGGCAAAATGCTGTGCCCAACGTTGAATGCTAGCTTCACTAAACAAGCGCGTGGCGTAGATGAGAGCGCAGTGAAGCACGCCTTGCTCCTCGATCATCTCTAAACGCAGGTCAAACGCCGATCCCTTGGCCTGAACCGGTATCGTGTTGGCGCAAAACTCATCACCTTGAAAATTGCGACGATTTCCGTTTTCCAGGACAAACATCGTGTCAAACAGGGGATTGCGGCTGAAATCGCGCGCGATGCCGAGACTGACCAAAAGCTCTTCCAGCGGACAATCCGGATTTGAATACGCCGCGATACACGCTTGCCTGACTTGACCTAACAGTTCGACAAAGCTTTTGCCGGTCTCGGGCTGAACCCGAATCACCAGCGTCTGGGCAAACATCCCGATCACTCGGTCGAAATTGCCGCTGCTGCGGCGATCGTACGGGGTGCCCACGCAGAAATCAAGTTGTTGCGTCAAATGGTGCAGAAAGACAAAATAAGTCGTCAGCAGCACCATGAAGGGGGTGGCGTCGTGCGCCTTGGCCAAGTCGCGCACCCCTTCATAAATCGACGCGTCGAGCGAAAAACGCACGGTATCGCCAGCAAAATTGTTGACGGACGGACGCGCAAAATCGGTCGGCAGTTCCAGCAAGGGGGGTAATGGCGAGAACACGTCGAGCCAGTAGTTTTTTTGCTGCGTGAACTCGCACCCGGCGCCAAAGGTCTGTTCCCATCCCACGTAATTTGCATAGTTCGTCGGGCCCGGGGGCAAGCTCTGTCCCAGATACAGCGTACGGAAATCCTCAAGCAAGATCGACATCGAGCCGCCATCGGCAATCAGGTGGTGGAAATCCATGAACAGGACATGCTCATTGTCCGCGCATCGGATGAGGCCGAGTCGCCAAAGCGGCGCCTCGACCAGGTTGAACGGTTCGATCAGCTCGCTCAAGAACGCGTCGAGAGGCTGTTCACCCAGTTCGTAGCATGTCAATGCGACGTCCACTTCATCCTCGACACGGTGAACGATGTTTCCTTCATCGAAAACGTAAGCGGTGCGTAACGATGGATGCTGATGCGCCAGTGCCCGGAAAACACCTTCAATACGGTCAACGTCAACCCGCCCCGATAGCCGCAATGCGCCCGTCACATGGTAGGCAAATTCGCCGCCCTTCATGAGATTGAGCACATACACGCGCCGTTCCTCAGACGAGAGGGGGAAAGGCGCGTGCTCGATGCGGCTTGCCGCCTCGGGCTCGAGCAAACCGGATGCGGCAGGTGCGCCGGCGCCGGCGCATGGCAAGAGTGCGGGAACCGAGGCAGGGCCGTGCGCGCCGCGCCAGAGAGCCAATTGCTCGCGCATCAGGCCGATCTGTGCCAGCACAATCGCTTCGATGCCGCTCGCTGTAGCGGCTTGGCCGGCCAGCGCCGTTTCGTCATGCGCTAGGCCGGCGGCATGGCTTGAGTTGGAGCGATTTTCATGCGCAGACTCGGACACACTAGGTTCAACTGGCACCCGGATCGCGTCGGGCATGGCGGCAAAAACATGCGCGCCAATCTTTTCTGCCGTGTCTAGCTCGCCAAAGAAGCGCTTGACGGGAATGTCGACATGGAAGCGTTTTACCACCTGCTTGTTCAATTGCACCAGCATCAAGGAATCGATGCCGAGCGCGAACAGGCGCAGTTGCGGCGCAATGTCCGCCGCCGCCACGCCGCAAACGGCACTTAGCATGTCCAAAAGTTCGCTCGTCGTTGCAGCCAGCGTCATCTCGCATGCCTTCGAGGCGGCGCGCGCCGTCATTGCCAGCGCCGCCGTTTGGGCGAGCAAGGTCGGCGCCATAGCAGGCGCAGGCGCCATCTCGTGCGCGGTTGGCTCGGCAAACCAGAACGATTTGCGCTCGTATGCCGTGTTGGGCAAATCCGGCGCAAAATTGAACGCTCCCTGGTGGTAACCGTCCCAATCGATTTTCCCGTTGCGCAGATAGAGGGCCGCGATGCTTTGATTGAACTGTTCCCAAGCATCCTTGTCGCGGCGCATGGAAGGCAGGAAGGCGACCTCTTCTCTTTGAGTAATTTGCGCGCCCAAGCCGGACAAGGCGGCACTGCCGCCGATCTCGATGAACGTCGTGGCGCCGAGTGCCAATGCGGTTTTCATGGCGTCACGAAACAGCACCGCGTTGCACAGATGGGCGCTCCAATAAGCGCCCCCGACCTCGGCCCCGCGCAAGACTGGCTGCCCGGTCTGGCTCGAAATCAGGATGGTGTCGGGATCACAAAAGTTGATGCCGTGGAGGCCGGCCTCAAAACGTGCGGCGCCGGCACCCATCAACGGCGAGTGAAAGGCATGCTGCATGGGCAAAGTTTCAGCAAATAGCCGCGCGGCCCGTGCCGCCGCCACCACCTTGGCCACGTTGTCGCGATGCCCGCTGACGGTGACGTTCTCGTCGGTATTGACGGCGGCGACGTGCACGCCTTCATGCTGCGCAAGCAAACTGCGCACCTGGTTCTCGTTTGCCAAAATGCTGGCCATGGCACCGTCGGCAACGCTCTCATGCATGATCACGCCGCGCAAAGCGACCATGCTGACCGCTTCGGCTAAGGTCATGACACCGGCCTCGCAGGCGGCCACGTACTCGCCGATACTGTGCCCGATTATGATGCTCGGACGCACTCCCACAGATTCCCAAAGGCGGCTCAAGGCGTATTCAATGGTAAAAATAAGGGCTTGCGCAAACGTCGGAGACGCTAGATTTTCGCCGCCGTCGCCATACACGCAATCGCGCAATGTCCCCCCGATCAAAGGTTGAAACAAGGCGTCGCACCGATTAAACGCGGCCCGAAACACGGGCGATGTTTCGTAAAATGCGCGGCCGCAGTCGGGGTATACTGAACCTTGCCCGGTAAAAAGAAACACCGTGTGGCGTGTCTGCGCGCCTTCCCGCGCGGCGCCTTCCTGCGCGGCGGGCAGAACGGCGCCGCGCGCGGGCGCGCTGTCCGCAAAGTGGCGTAACTTGCGCTGCACGTCGTCGATATTGCAAGCCACACAGGCATAGCGATGAGCGTAGGTGCTGCGCAAGCGATTGACGCTTTGGCACAACGCGGGAAACGGCAGCGCACCAAGGCTCGCTTTGGCAAACGCGGCGGCGGTATGCTTGAGTCCAAGCGCCGATTTTGCGCTGAGGGTAAACACAAAGGAGCCGTCGCTACGGTCGATGGCAAACGGGGCTATCTGTCCTGGCGCCCGGTATTGCTGCAAAACGAGGTGGGCGTTCGTGCCACTGATGCCAAACGAGCTGATGCCGGCGCTGTGCAATCGGTGCTCGCCGCCCCAGTCGCGTGCTTCCGAGACCACCTGCAGCGGGACGTTCGGCCAGTCGACCAAACTATTTCCCGTACTAAAATGCAGATTGGGTACGAGCGTGTTATGTTTCAACATCAGCACCAGTTTGATCAGGCCGGCCGCGCCCGCTGCGCTCTCGAGGTGTCCGAGGTTGGACTTGACGCTGCCGACCAGTAGAGGGCGATCGCGCTCTTTAAAGGTGCGTGCCAGCGCATTCAATTCCTGAGGGTCGCCCAGTTTGGTGCCCGAGCCGTGCGCCTCGACGTAATCGATGTGTGCGGCGGCGATGCCGGCATCCTTGAGTGCGGCTGCGATAAGGCGTTCCTGGGCCGTTCCGCTGGGCACGGTCAGCCCGCCGCTGCGACCGTTGTGGTTGACGGCGCACCCCTTGAGTACGGCTAGAATAGGGTCACCGTCGCGCTGCGCGTCGCACAGCCGCTTTAGGATGACGATGCCACAGCCTTCGCCCCTGATATAGCCATCGGCGCCGTCGTCGAAACTGCGGCAGCGGCCCGTCTCTGACAGGGCGTTCAGGCGCGAAAAACTGATATGACCATCGACCTTCAAGATCAGGTTGACGCCACCGGCTATGGCAACGTCCGAGGCGCCGCAACGCAATTCACGCATACCCTGGGAGACGGCCACCAGGGACGATGAACAAGCGGTATCGACGGCCACACTGGGCCCTTGCAAGCCAAAGGTGTAAGAAATCCGGCCCGCCGCTGCATTGAACATGCTTCCCGTGAACGTGTAAGGTCCGGTCGCATGACCAAGATCGCGGCCCACTGCCGCATACTCGGTGCCCGACATGCCGATGAACACGGCGGTGCGCGATCCGGACAGCTGCTCTGGAATCCAACCTGCGTTCTCGATCGCCTCATGGCACACTTCGAGCAATAAACGTTGCTGCGGGTCCAGAGAAACCGATTCCTTCGGCGAAATACCGAAGAACAAGGGGTCAAACTGATCCAGATCGTCGAGAAATCCACCCTCGCGCGTGCTCAGGTGCTGCCCGACTTGAGGATCATTTTTCCAGCGCTCGGGCGCCACTTCGTGCACGGGATCGACGCCCTTGCGCAATAATTCCCAATACGCTTTTGGCGTGCTGGCGACACCGGGAAAACGGCAGGCCACGCCAACGATCGCGATATCCATCTCGGCTTGATACGCGGCGCCGGGCGCACCGCCGCTTGCGCCCGCAAGCGGCGCCGCGCCCGGCACTGCCGCCTTCTCCAGCAGTTTGGCGATATGCCCGGCAAGGCTGCCTAGGGTGGGAAAATCAAGCGCACTCGTGCTCTCTAGAGTGACGCCGAAAGCGTCTTCCAATGCCGCCCTCACGTTGAGCAGGCGCAAGGAGGTAAATCCCAAGTCAAAGAAACTGGAATCGAGGTCGACGTCGCTGCGTCCGAGCAAGCCTTCCACCACCAAGCGTGTGGTCGCCATCACAGCGGCCAGATCCTTCTCCGCGGCGCATGCCGGTACTGCGGCGGATGGTGCGGCGGCGGGCGCAGCGCTGGGATCGACGCGGCCTATTTGGCGCGCCTCGCCGGCCTGCTGCAGAAAATCGTCGAATTTTCCGTCCAGGAAGTTCTGCACCAGACGGAAGCGTTGCACCTTGCCGCTGGTCGTCTTTGGAATTTTAGCGACCGGCAAGACATGCTCTACCGTCAGACCAAATCCGCCCAACAGCACGCTGCGAATCTCTTTGGCGAGGGCCGTAAAGTCGCCCTCGGAGCGCTTGTGATAGACGAAGATCAAAGGCACTTCGCTGCCGCTGCGGGCGCAATACACGCCGGCCGCAATATACTTGTTGAGTTCATTTCCACCACGGGCACGCAAAATCGCCTGCTCGATATCCTGCGGAAAGTAGTTAATGCCGCCGGCAATGATCATTTCTTTGCTGCGCCCTACGACGTACAGACGGCCATTGCGCAGGGCGCCCAAATCCTGGGTATTGAGCCATCCGTCCGGGTCGATGAGTTGCGCCGTAGCCTGCGGATTCAAGTAATAGCCCGATGTCACGGAGCGGCCGCGAATTTCGATTTGGCCCATGCAGTTCTCTGGTAGAACTTGCCGCTTATTGCCCGTAATCCGGATGCTCGTGTTGGGATAAGGAAACCCGCAATCGACGAAATTGACGGCTTCGCTGGCACCGGCTGCGACCAACTGAAGCTGTCCGCCCATTTTCAGCGTGCGCCGGTCCACGTTAATGGAGAAAATGCTTTCCTCGGCCACCGGGCACAGGGTGGAAATCAAGGAGCCTTCCGCCAGCCCGTAACCGGGCGTCATCACATGCCCGGGCAAGCCATAGGCGGCCAGCTCTGAAATAAACTCCAGGCACAGTTCTTCCGAGATCGGCTCGGCTCCGTTCAAAATCACTTTGACGCAGGATAAATTCCAGTCCGGCTTTTTTGCGCTGGCGCGACGAAACAGTTTCAGGAAGTGCCGATAGCCGAAATTGGGCGAGCCGAGAATGCTGGCCCGGTATTTGTGCACCATGTGAAACCATACGGCAGGATTCCATATGAAGACATCCGTGCTGATGCGAACCTGGTCACAGATCGCGACAATCGGCGCCAAGTGAAACGCGATCATGCCAAAATCATGGGTGATCGGCTTCCATGTCAGGAAACGGTCGCCGTCGACATAGGCGATGGAGGCAAGGATGTCGCCGATATTCGTCAACAGGTTCGCGTGCGTCAGTGTGACCCCCTTCGGGCTTCCCGTCGAACCGGACGAAAACTGAATGAAGGCGATGTCGCTTGGCGCTACGTCGGCGAGCACGGCGTCGGCCCCGTTCGCGGCATCTTGCAGCGGATACAGCAAGCGCGTTTGCATTTGGCGCCATACTTCGCCCACCTCAGAGGCGTCGCCAAACTTGCCCAGTTTTTCCAGCACGCGCGTGGTGTCCGACGCCAACCATGGCCTAATGAGGAGCGGCCATACCGCGAACACCTTGGCGCTGCTACTGGCCTGGTCGCCAAATTCCAGTGGAATGGGAATAATGGCGCCCGCCAGACAGGCCCAGTAAGTGATCATCAAGGATTTCAGATCCGCGTACTGGAAGACCAGCTCATCTCCCGCGCCCACACCGCGCATCTGTAGTCCGGCAAGAACGCCCAATGCCTGCTGCTTTAGGTCGCGATAGGATAAAAACGACTCGTGCTCGGAGCTCTCGACAAAATAAATCCCTTTCTCGGTCTGCGCGGCCGCACTCAACGCCTCAAATAGATTGGTTCCCATGTGATTCACCTCCGTGGCGCGGAGCTTGCAGCCCGCAAAGTGTTCGAGCGCAATCGATAGCGTCGCACCGCATAATCGGAAATCATCATCTGCTGGATCTGCGACGAACCTTCGATAATCTCCAAAACCTTAGCTTCCCGAAACAAGCGCTCGACCGGGTAAGTGTCCGAAATGCCATTTCCGCCGAACAGTTGCACGGCGTGCAAGGCGACCTCCATCGCGACCTTGGACGTTATATATTTTGCGATATTCGCCTCGGTAACCGCCTCGTCGTCGTTCTCATTTCGCATGCGTCCGACCTTTTCGCAAATGGCCCGGCCCACATGGACGCCGCTGACCGCATCGGCAATCAAGGCTTGAATTAATTGATGTTGGCGTAGCTTCTTGCCCGCCTGTTCGCGCGTGCGCGCATAGGTCACCATTTCCTCCAGCGCCGCTTCGGCAATCGACACCCCGGCCCAGGCAATACTGTAGCGTCCGAAAAATAACGCCGTGTTGGCAACAAAGGTGAAGCCCGCGCCGAGCCGTCCTAAGAGGTTGGCATCGGGGACAAAAACGTTTTGCAATTCGATCTCCGCCAAGTAAGCCCCTCGGCTTGCGAGCAGACCGGACATCGGATGCGTGGACAGACCTTTGGCGCCGCGTTCGACTAGAAACGCGCTGCCCACGCCGTCGCAGTTGGCGAACACGAGAAACAGGTCGGCAATGGCGCCGTAGGTGATCCATTTTTTGTGGCCGTTGAGGACAAATCCGCCATCCACGCGGCTGTAACTCGTCTTGCATGCGCTCGCATCCGAACCGACCTCGGGCTCGGTCAACGCGAAGCAAGCCAGGGTGCTCCCTGACGCCAGCTGCGGCAACCATGTGCGCTTTTGCTCGGAACTAGCGAGGCGCGCCAAGGTTTCACCGACCAAGCTCGTGTGCACCGTTAGCAAAGCTCGAGCCGAGCAACATCCCTTTCCGATCGCGTTGGTCAAGTGACCGTAGGAAAGGGCATCAAGGCCGGCGCCGCCATACTCTTGCGGCAAAATGGAACCGAGAAAACCCTTGTCGGCCATGGCGGCCAACACGTCTCTCGGCACTCCTGCCTCGGCGTCGAATTGCCCGGCGCGGGGGCGCAGGACGGTGGCGGCGAATTCACGGGCCGCCTCCAGCAAGGGATGTTCGCCATAGGTGGCCATGTTCACAAGGCTCCCTGGTGTCGGCACACCAAAGCGGCCATGGCGTCGATCGAGCAAAAGTTCGCCAAAGCAATTTCGTCATCCGCCACCGTGATCCCGCTCAAATTTTCTATGAAGTTCAGCAGCCGCATCGCGAAGATGGAACTGACATAACCGAGGCCGAAAATGTTGTCGCTGTCATTTAGCACGGCCTCATCGTCGACATTCATATTGAGTTCAATGAATCCCCGAATCTTGCCGCGCAAACTTTGTTCTTGAATACTCATATTGAAATTCGCTAAATAATGATGAAAAATCGGGCTAGTCGAGAGCTAGCTTGAAATAGGATGGATAGTCCTGGATCACACTCAGATCGTTCTCGAAAAGAATGCTGCCGTCCCCGTCCCGTGAAATTTCTTTAAAATTGCCGAACTGTAAGGTCACCAACATCTGGCGATTACGCTCGGTGCGGCGGAAATCCGCGCGCAGCTTTTTCCCCGCGGCGGCGGCCTGCTTCATGAGGTACGACAGCAGCACACTGCCCACCCCGCGCGAGGCGGTGCGGCAAGACATGAGCAGCAACTTGATATGGTCATACTCCGGCGTGCACTCGACCAAGGCTAAGCCGATCTTGCCGTAAGAGCCATACTTGTCGGACAGCTCGCAGACCAACAGACGATGCTGGTCCGAATCCATATAGCTCGCCAACTCGGCCATGTCATAGGTGATGCCGGTCGAATTGAGCTGATTGGTTCTAACCGTCAACTCCTCCGCCCGCAATAGGTCTTGCGCCTTGGCAGGCGCTATCATGAGCACCATGCCTAGTGTCGCCAGAAACTCGTCCGGGGTACCGCAATAAGCCACCTCCTCGCGTTGGCGCGCCATGTCCTCGAGGTACATGAGACGGCGCTGCCCGCCGTCAAAGCTCACCCCGCCTTGTTTTAGACGCGGGTGTAGCAACAGCGACGCATAGGAGACTGCATCCAAGCACTCGATGCGCGCGTGAACGGCAGCGACCTCGTCGCGTTCGAAAGGCTGATCGTCAATGAACAACAAGGTATCCACGCCGATGTTCAACGCCGTCGCAATCTTCCCGATGCCTGCCGATTTCGAACTCCAGCTGATCTGGGGATAAAGAAAATATTTTGCGACGCCCAATGCTTCCAATTTGCGCAACGCGTCAACGTGTTCGTTCTTGCTCGCAATCGACAGCAAAATGCCGCGCGCATCAAGTGCTTGCAATAGGTCGGCCATGCCCGGTTTGAGCGCCACATTGTCGCCTTCGGACAAAACGCCGTCCCACAGCGTATGATCGAGATCCCAGACGACACACTTGACGCCCTTGCTCGATTGATTCTCAAGATGAGATTCAATTTTCGGCACGCCCTGCAAAATCACGGTACTCATAAAAACCCTTTCCAGATTTTTTCCCCAAAACGCCGGCGTCCACCATTTGACGCAGCAACGGACAACATCTAAATTTCGAATCTTGATAGTGCTGGTACAGCACGTCGAGTGAACCGAGTACCGTATCTAAGCCAATCAAATCGGCGGTTTCAAGCGGCCCCATCTTATGGCCGTAGCCGTCGCGGAAAATGGCATCGATCTCACCTGCTTTTGCCACTCCGTCCTGGATCAGGAACGCCGCTTCGTTCATGAAAAGATGGGAAAGCCGATTGGCGACGAATCCGGGGAAATCCTTTACCAGCACGGCCGTCTTGCCCAAACTCTTGAGCAATGCCTTGGTCGCCTGCAAGGTCGCATCCGACGTGTGATAACCCTGGACTACTTCCACCATCTTCTTCAATGGCACGGGATTCATGAAATGCGCACCCACCACCTGCTCCGGGCGTGGCATCAAGGCGGCCAAGCGGGTAATCGGAATACAACTCGTGTTGATGGCGTAGTAGGTATCGGGGCCGCACGCCGCACGCAGCGATCGGTACACCTGCGTTTTCGTCCCAATATTTTCCGGCACGTTTTCAATCACCCAATCGACTTCTGCCAGCGCCGCATAGTCGAGCGTGCAATGGATTTTGGAAAGGATTTCCTCCGCACCGCCTATCTGGAATTGGCATCCCATCATCTTAAAACCGCGCAATTTTTGTGGCACGGCTCGCGTAAAGCCATCCAGTACGCCCTGCTCGATGTCCTTGAGTACGACCCGATGTCCGAATGCGGCACAATTGAGCGCGAGATCGCCCCCCATCAGCCCGGCCCCCACGATTCCAATTACAGCCATAAGTTGCGTCTCCTAGAAACTGCTTGATTGAGAGATGGCGCGCGCGCCACGAATGCAGGCGTTAAGTTGGGTAAGCTAATTCAAGGACTCCAGATAGCCGATGGTAAAGATCGACGCCCTGATATCGGCTTTGGGCTGCACCCGCGAGAACTGAATCAGCGTGGTGCGGTCCTTGTCCACGTAATTGACGATATATACTGCGCTTGGCACGCGATACTCCCCGAGCCGGGTCGGGTCCCGGTATTGAATGGTCTTTATCTGGGCGCCAGAAATGGAGTAGCAATCGTTTTGCAGCAAGCGCCGACTTTCGGGCGAGATCCAGCTTGTAATTTTGCTATAGCCTTCCGTACCGCGTTTGGCAATCAAATCCACTTTGATGACGGCTTCGCCATTCAAGGTTGCCTCGGAGAAAGCGGCCACCGTATAGTCTTCGAGCAGGTTGATCTGCATCAAGTCGTAATTGTTCGCATCTGTTCCCAAAAACGCATCTTTGGACGCCAGTCGAATGGCGCGCTTGACGTCGCCAAAATACATCCACATATTTTTGCCTGATTTCAAGACGTACTTGCCTTTATCCGTGGCGGGCGACGTGATGCCCAGCAAGCCCATATCAGCCTTTGTCGTAAAGTCGAGTACGACTTCCTTCAAAATTTCATTTTTCTTATAACTGGTCACCTTGATAGAGGCGGTGGCAACGCGCGGAAACATACTCTGATCGATGTAAGTGAGTAATGAGGCGACTTCCTTGGCATCGACCGTCGCATAAGCCGTCTGCGTCATCAGGGCGAGCCCTGCGGCCAGCCCCAAACAATTAAAAAATTTCATTCCTGCTCTCCAATGCGGCATTTCCATGCCTCTAATAACTTTGAACAAACAACTCAAACGAAAAGTCCATCCTTTAAGCGCACCACCCGGTCCGAGCGCTCAATGATTTCCTGATCATGGGTCGAGAATATGAACGTGGTCTGTTCTTCGTGGTTCAATTGGCGTAACAGTTCAAGGATTTTGAGGGATGTATCGGAATCGAGATTTGCCGTCGGCTCATCCGCCAGAACCAGCTCCGGCTTATTCACCAGAGCCCGCGCGATGGCCACACGCTGCCGCTGCCCGCCCGACAATTCGTCGGGCCGATGTTTTACGCGGTCGCTTAGCCCAACCACTTCGATCAAGTGCATGATCCAAGCCTTGAGCTTTTTGCCATCCGTTCGCCTTCTGCCTATACGCGCCGGCAATTCAATATTTTCGTAAACATTAAGAACCGGTATTAAATTGAAAGACTGGAAGATGAAACCGATTTTTTCATTTCGTAAATACGCTCGTTCTGTCAAATCCAAAGACTGAACGTTAATCCCGTCGAACAAGACCTCCCCTTGCGTGGGCGTATCGAGACAGCCGACCATGTTTAAAAGGCTAGTCTTGCCGCTGCCGGAGGGTCCGGCAAATGTCAGGAAATCCCTGGAATGAACTGTAAAATTAATGCCTTTCAGCGCTTCCACCTTGGCTTTGCCAAGCGAGTATTCTTTTTTTACGTTGCGAAGTATGATTTCCATGTGCGGCAGCTTCCTGATGTGGACGAGCGGTTATCGGTCAGCAATCGCGTCGGCGATGGGCAATTTCGCAGCACGACCGGCAAAGATGAAACTGGACAAGAACGCGACAACCAGGGGCACCGCCAGGCCGGCGACAAACCCGAACAGATTAAAGGCTGGATAGAAACGCGAAGACCCTAGAAAACCGCTCAACTCTTTGACGCCGATAGGAATGCCGATCCGTAGCGTGATCAGAAAAACAATGCCGGCGCAAGCCGCACCGGATAGCGCCGCGACGGCAGCGAGCACCAGGTTTTCTCCGACCAGCATGCGCCGGATCTCGCGCGGGGGCGCCCCCAGCGCGCCCAAGGTCGCGATTTCTTTGGTTCGCTCCAGAATGTTCATCATGGTTGAAAAAGCAAGGCTGGCCGCGACCATCAAGATAATGATGAAAATCACAATCGCGTAACTGAGCTTCATGGCCGCCGTTAACTCGGTAAACAGGACGGCGCCCTCGCTCCATTTCGTCACGTCAAGGGTCGGATTGGCCGGATTTTTGGTCTCCCGTAGCAAGGCGACGACGGCCTTGTCGAACTCATCGGGAGCGGTTCCTTGTTTGAGGTTGATATTTAACCTGGTCAAAGCGCCCTTGTCATCAACCAACACCCGGGCCACCTGAAGATCGAGGTAAGCGTAGTGATCAAACCAGGATGACAAGTTGGCGGTGGTAAAAAGGCCCGTCACTTTATAGTCGATCAGATTCACTTGCTTATTGATTGTCCTTGCCAGCACACGGACCTGGTCGCCAACCTGGATTCGGTGGCGCTGCGCAAAATCGACGGGGAGCACGATGCCGTACTCTCCGCTGTGGAACATACGTCCTTCCACAAAAGTAAAATTGTTTTTCAGTTTTGGTTCGGTGGCAAGATCGAATGCCATGATGCGTTGCTGAACGCTGTCGTCTGCCATCACCAGTTTGGCATCAAATTCAAGCCGCGAACTAAGCGATGCGTAGCCCCGCATGGCGGCCAGATGTGCGTAAAATTCTGGAGACAAGGTAAAGTATTCATAGTCGCGGTCGAAAATATTCTTATCTACGGCGCGCTCAGTTACCGATGAGACATAGCTATCCCCACTTGCCAATGCAATCATGTTTTGCGAAAAATTCCGTGACACCCCTTCGAGAAACTGTGAAAAGTACACGATGACGAAGCTGGCAAAAAAGATCAGGAGGCCCAGCAAGATATTTCTCGAGCGTTGCCGCAGCACGTTTCGAAACACCAGCTTCCAGCGGCTGCCGGCCGCATCCAGGAAGTCGAAGCCAACAAGGTTCTGCGCGGCGATCGCCGTTTGGTTTGCAATGGTCGTCATGGACTCGCTCATTTTTTGCCGCTCAATAAAACGACAGCATCTTCGCCGCCCGCTTTCCAGCAACTCACCAATGTGGTCAACAGAGCAGCTGCTATCACTACAAAAAAACCGATCAAGATGTTCTTAAAATCGATGACCGGCATCATGATCTTGCCGCCATACATATATTGCTCAATTTGTGTTGCCGACTTGATGCCGCCGGAATGACGCACCCCCAACAGCATGAACATCGCTAACGAAAAGCCGGCACCGTAGCCAATGAGAATCTTGATAAAGACCTCGGAAATAAACAGCGTCATCAGCCGCCCCCGCGTCATTCCAATCGACATCAATGTGCCGATTTCCGCCTGTCTTTCATACAAGCCCATCTTGGTAATCACCAAGACGATGATTAGCATCACGAACATGACGGCGCCCACTTGAATCGCCCCCATCCCCGTGGCGATATTTCCTATGTTCTTGACGGACTTTGCCACTTCGGTATAGGGATAGACGCCCAGATATTGTTTCTCGCCCTGGTCCAGAACGGCATCGATCTTGCTCACGGCGTCGTCCACTTCTTGACCGGGCTTGAGGCGAATGGCAATTTCCGTCGCGCCGCCATCGAGGGAAAGTAATTTGCGAGCGCTGGCAATATCGACCAGCACGGTTCCGTTCATGAATTCATCGATCAGCACCGGCGACTTCGCATAAGCTGCGATCGTATAAGGGCGCGCACTAAAACTATCGTTCGGCGTGTCGGCAAATACCAGTATTTCCTTGCCGATCGGGATGCCCGATTTTTTGGTCAAATACTCGGACACCAGTGCCGCGCTGGGATTGGATAAGGGGGAGAGTATGGTTCCCAGGTCAGGCGTGACACCTGCTTCGCTAACCGGGTCGATACCCATGATGAGGGCGGGAGTGGAGCGCTCTTCATTGCCGATCAAGGCACCAAAACGAACCCGTTCAGAGGCGGCCTCAACTACATCCAAGGCGCGCACCTTGGCCAGTATCCGGTCCAGGTCCGGTGCCTTGATTAAATTTAAACGACGTGCGGATGGATACTCAAAAAAATCTCTTGGCGCCGCTTTGGGTTTTATCTGCACTTGTCCCGTTAATGTGTCCGTCACGCCCCGCACCAAGGCTTGCTTCACGCCGCCGATCTGTCCCGTTGCGTAGACGAGAAGCAAGCTGGCGATGGCAACGACGAAAGTACTCAACAAAAATCGGCCGCGATTTCTAAATACATTTCTAAATGCAAGTCGAAATATCATTCCAAATTCCCTTTGCTCTATTAGTACGTTTACCTGTCGCGTTGACTTATTCTGATCGCTAAAACAGTTGGTGGCGCCGCCGGCCCACTCGTCAATTATTTTAATTTTGCTTCATGCGATAAAACAACGATGGCTTTCAGCGCCATATTAATCTTGCCAGTTACCGCCCCTTCGGCAGCGCTGCGCATCTTTTGTGAAGTTGACGTCGTTCTCTTCTTATATGAAACAGATAATTTAATTCCCAGTGCGTGCTTTATTAACGACGAACAAATTGTGCTTTTACGAATTGTATTAGGGCTATATGACGTAATCATGACGCTTTGACTTAGAGATAAAATAATCTGCAAGAGCTGCCGATGACATAAGTGTGCGACCAAGAACTTTTTAAAAATCGATCCACCTGAATTTAAGCGCGGCCCTCACAGATTTATTTACCCACTGCCAAGAGGGCGCCGCAAGCGAGTTGCATGTGCCCGCAGCGCCCGCAAAACGCTACAGAGCGTTGATAATGCAGCAGTTTTTAAAAAATAAGACTCGGCCTCCACGCGCTGCTGTCAGCTGGATTTTTCCCTTGTCACGTTATGCGATTATTTTTAAAAAGAAAATTAATAAACTTGTAAAGTTATTAATTGTGTTGATTCTTTCAGAAGAAATAGATTTGATATTGATTATTTTTTCTCGTACCAACCCAGATCTCCAAGCCGACCAGCGTTAGCCAATCGCGAGCGGCCATCGGGCTCACCCACCTGTCGGCGCGCTTGCAAATAATGCGCACCGGGCAATCGCAGGTGGCGACGGTTTGGCTGCGCCCGTTTGCGATCACCCGTCCCGACTAACTGCGGGCACGCCGCGGCTGTTTTCGTCGAAGCCTGGCGAACTCTGCTCCGTTCTGGCCGATTTGCGTGCGAGCAGAGCAACTGGCGGCGGCTTGACCTTGCTTATCGCAGGAAAATCCACAACGAGAGCGCGGTCGACTCCGATAGGTTCGGCCCGTAGAACCCGCGCCAAGTGACCCAGGACAGTGCTGCAAGTTTTCGGCGGGGCTACGTATGCAACATTTAACTGACAGAACATTTCTTTACTGTAAGTTTATTAGGAGAATGCCAACCAAACTGGTAATATTCTTTTCATGCTAAATGTGACCCGCCCGGCAGGTACCGTGTACGTCGTTGACGACGATCCGGCTGTACTGAAGATGCTGCAAGCGCTGGTGGCGACCATCGGTGTCGATGTGCTGGCATTCGCTTCGGCTAAAAAATTTTTGACGGCATACCATCCCACCCCGTGCGAGTGTCTGGTGTGCGACCTGCGCATGCCCGACATTGACGGAATGGAACTGCAAAAGCGCCTAAATGTCATGGATGCCGCGCCGCCGATTATCTTCCTGACCGGATTTGCAGAAGTGAGTATCGCCGTGGAAGCGATGAAACATGGCGCATTCGATTTTTTGGAGAAGCCTTTCAGCGCCCAGGCCTTCCTTGGCAAGGTGCAGGCGGCGTTGGACCGCAGTCGGGGACAGTATATAAAATGGCTTGAATGCCAGGCCCAGGAGGCACGCATGGCCTTACTTACGATGAGGGAACGCAGCGTAATTCGTTATGTGATTGAGGCCAAATCGAGCCGGGAAATCTCTGAATTACTGGGCATCAGTTCTCGTACCGTTGAGAACCACCGGACCCGGATCATGGAAAGACTGCACGTCGAATCGACGGTGGATCTCGTCAAACTGTTCCTTTAGAAAATTTTGTACTCGTATTCCTAAGGGCTGCGCCGCCACACGACAGCCGATAAATCATGGGGGTTTTCTCAAAGCGTAAAACTGGGTCGGTTCAAAAAAAGCCCCCTGTGCCGGTGCCCTTTGGCGGATAATGCAACCATCAATACTGGTGAATTCTCGCCGTGGCCATTTGCAGCAGCGCGGATCAATCACGTACGGTCAAGGCTGAGCAATGCACGGCGACAAAATATGCGGCAAACGCACCAGGCAAGTGATGCCATCGGCCGTGGGCCAGACTATGAGCTTTTCCCTTGCGCACGTATCCCCGGAATATTCCCGCTTTCGTTTTCGTCTGGTTTTGGGCTTGCTGCTGGTTGCCTGTTTGACCATCGTTTCTGTCTCGTGGAAAATTTATTCGTCCTTTGTCGATCGGGAAAATGCGGCGCGGGTCCAGACCCAAACCTATGTGGATGCGATTGCCGCCCATGTATCAGATTCAATCGAGCTTGCCGATTATGCGCTGATGGGTTTTGTGAATGCCATCAAAGTATTGCCTCCAGAAAAAAGAAATTTTGCAACGATCCGACAACTGCTGGAAAGCCATGAGCATGGGAGGGACGCGTTTTGGATGATGTTCATTGACGCCCGCGGGGTTGGGGTGGCGACATCAAAAAACGCGGCGGTCCTGGGCCAGTCGTTCATAGGCGATGACTTCTTCAAGGCGCACGCCCAACCCAAAGCTGATCTGGGCTTATTTATCGGCGCCCCGGGGGTGGCGGAAATTGCCAAGACCCGCACTTTGATATTAAGCCGGCGCGTGGTGAGCGCGCAAGGCGCGTTTTTGGGTGTCATCATCGCCCCCATGGACGTAGGCCGTTTCGCCTCGATGTTCGAGCGCGCCCGATTTGAGCGTAAAGACATCTCGATCTCCTTGCTCCATCAAGGGGGTGAAATAGTTGCCAGCGTTCCCCTGTTTGAGCAAACGGCGGGGGCCCGCCTTTTAAATTCCAATTTTTTCCAGCAATTGCATGGCGTGTCGGCCAAAACCTTCCAGGCGAACAACCCGGTTGATGGCCAGCCGATGATCTACAGTGTCCGTGTTCTTGAAAGCAGACCCTTAGATGTCGTCGTTGGCATCACCGTGCAAGCCTTGAACCAAGCCTTGCGCGGAGATCTGCTAATTGGAGGCGCAGCAATTTTATTAATCGTAACGATCATGCTGCTCAGTGCTCATGTTGCGCTTGGTTCTTACCGGCGCCTTGAAGTCAACAAACAAGCGCTTCAACAAAGTGAATTTCGCTGGAAATTCGCGCTCGAAGGTGCCGGCGAAGGTGTGTGGGATTGGAATATCGTGCCCAACGAGGTGCAATTTTCCCGGCGCTGGAAGCAGATGCTAGGGTATGCCGAAAATGAAATTGAGGACACTTCCGACGCTTGGGAAAAACGTATCTACCCGGAAGACAAATCGAGGGTGATCGCTGAAATCCAAGCATGTCTGGCCGGTAAAACGCCGGTCCACCTGTGCGAATACCGCATCTTGTGCAAAGACGGGAGCTGGAAATGGATTCTCTCTCGCGGCATGGTCATCAGTCGTGATGGTGCCGGTCGGGCACTGCGCATGATCGGCACCCATGCCGACATTAGCGGTCGCAAACAGGCTGAACAGGCGCAGGTACATCGAATAGTCGAAGCGGCACCCGACCCGATGTTGTTGGTGGGCATCGATGGTCGAATTATCTTCGCCAATTGCGTTTCCCTGTCAACTTTCGGCTATACCTTAAATGAATTGCGCGAGCGGAATATCGACGACCTGCTGTCGTTTAATAGCGAAAACCGCCGCGTTCAATGGAGCGCGCTATTTAGAAATGACACGCAACATCCGTTGGATTTCAAAAATCCCCTGACCGCGGTGCATGGGGACGGTACCGAGTTTCCCGTCGAAATCAGTCTCAGTCCGTTTCAGATGGACGGTCATCCCGTCATCATCGCCAACATTCGTGATATCAGCAAAAGCCAGCGAGCAGCGGAACTATTGGAGCAATCCTTCGCCCAATTGCGCCTGCTGTCGGACCACCAGCAAAATATCAAAGAAGACGAACGAAAACGGATTGCGCAAGATATCCATGATGATCTGGGCCAGAATTTGCTGGTACTGAAAATGGACGCGACCTCGCTGTACGCGCGCACGGAGCGCGCACATTCTAAACTGCATCAACGAGTGGGGCTCGTACTCGCCAACATTGACGCCGCAATCAAGTCCGTGAAATCGATCATGAACGATCTACGCCCCGCCACCTTGGAGCTCGGCCTCGGCCCGGCGGTGGAGTGGCAGCTCAAGCAGTTCGAACGGAACAATGGAATCGCCTGCAAATTGACGATCATAGCGGCGGAGGCTGAATTTGGCTTAGATGAGGGGCGGACCTTGGCCGTATTTCGAATTTTGCAAGAATCGCTAACCAATGTTGCCCGCCATGCCCAGGCAACGGAAGTCGACATTGCTCTCGGCCAGGATGAGCACGGCTTTTCGATGACGGTAAAAGACAATGGGAAAGGGCTTCAGCCTGGCGACAAAAAAAAGGCCAATTCGTTTGGCCTGATGGGAATGAAGGAACGCATCGAAGCCCTTGGTGGCGAACTCAATGTCACTAGCAGCCCGGACAATGGGACGGCCTTGTCGATCTTTATTCCGATTGATAAAACGGGATCGGCTCTTGATACGGGCGGCGACCGGCCAGTCGCGCTTGCTCCAAAACAGTCCGGCCGTGGCCTTGCCACGGCCTTATCAGTGTCCTGAAAATATTGACTTGACCCAATGCTGGGGCATCTCTTTTTAGATCACCCACTGTAGAGCCCCGTCGGCGATCGTGCGCTGAGGTTTACGGATGATCGGATAAGGCAGCGATCAGGAAGCAAACCGAGCAGACAAAGGCGACCGGCGCCATGATCATGCGCTCCATTCGGCTCTTCGAGGCGATGTTGCCAATGGTGCTAACGAGAAGAGTCGCACAACCCATCCACGTAACACGAGCCACCGTGCTCGCTTGCCAAATCGACGTAACCAACCCAGTTCGGGCCAGAACGATCCACGCCGCCAGCGCCAACGGTGCCACCGATACGGCGCTGGCGAGCCTAAGGTGAGGGGGTAGGATACGAAATGTTCCACCCCAAGCAGCACAACCAAAAGGCATCGCCAGCGCGAGGAGAACTTGGAATGAAGCGGCAGAAAATAATATACATGCGGCGAGTATCGATGCGAGATTTGCAGTTGTCATTTGGCCCCGGGCTCCGACGTTGACGGGATCGCGCATTGCGTACTGAGCGCTACGCGATTTTAGATGAGAATGGCGCGCAAATTGTACCGCAAGCTGGGCCTTCGGGTTGATGCCGCCTCGGCCGGTGACAAGCCACAGCTGCAATTCGCGCCCCCTTCGCCGGCGGCAAGGTGGCAGGCAGTAGCTCTCATCGCCAGCGCATGTTCCGCTCCGGCACCCGATCAATTACTTCTTGACGAATGAGGCCGACGGTATAAGCTCGAATTTGGGGCGGCAAGGATGGACCGGAAGGTTGCGCCGGCCGTAGGGAGTACCGGGTATTCGCTAGCGCATGATCGGCTCATCAAAATTCCCTTTTTCACGTCCCCGCTTAGCGCGGCGCCGCTATTTGCCACAAAAGGCAACCCGAACCGATCACCCTGAAGGAGAACCTGATGGGCCATAACCTGTTCAACAGCTTACAGTCATTTGCCATCCCGGCCAGCGGTGATGCCCGTTTTTACAGCTTGCCGGCATTGGAAGCTGCAGGCCTAGGCCGCATAAGCCGCCTCCCGGTCTCGCTACGCATCGTACTGGAATCAGTATTGCGCCATTGCGACGGCAAGAGTGTCACAGAAGACCATGTGCGGCAACTGGCCGCTTGGCGCCCAAACGCGCCGCGCCAGGATGAAATCCCGCTTGTGGTGGCGCGCATTGTGCTCCAGGACTTCACCGGCGTGCCGCTGCTGTGTGACCTAGCCGCAATGCGCAGCGCGGCGGCACAACTGGGCAAGGACCCAAAAATCATCGAACCGCTGGTGCCGGTGCACCTCGTGGTCGATCACTCGGTGCAGGTGGATCACTACAATGCGCCCGACGCCTTCCGGCTCAACATGGAGATCGAGTTCCAGCGCAACCGGGAGCGTTATCAGTTTCTGAAATGGGGCATGCAGGCATTTGAGACATTCAAGGTAGTGCCGCCCGGCATTGGCATTGTCCATCAAGTCAATCTAGAGTATCTGGCGCGTGGCGTATGGCATAAGGATGGCGTCTACTATCCTGACACGCTAGTCGGCACTGACTCCCATACCACCATGATCAATGGCATCGGCGTAGTCGGCTGGGGCGTCGGCGGCATTGAGGCCGAGGCCGCCATGCTGGGCCAGCCGCTCTATTTGCTCACCCCGGATGTGGTGGGCGTCCATCTGACGGGAAAACTGGGCCAAGGTGTGACTGCGACCGATCTGGTGCTGACGGTGACAGAATTGCTGCGCCACGCGAAAGTGGTCGGCAAGTTCGTCGAGTTCTTCGGCCAAGGCGTGGCCTCGCTGTCGGTGCCGGATCGGGCCACCATCGGCAACATGGCGCCCGAGTATGGCGCCACCATCGGCTTCTTCCCGATCGACGATGCGGCCGTGGCTTACTTGAAAATGACGGGGCGCAGCCGCGAGGAAGTCGATGCATTCCAGTGCTACTTCAAGGCGCAAGGCTTGTACGGCATCCCGAAGGCGGGCGAAATCGATTACAGCGCCACCTTGACCCTGGATCTGGCAGGCATTGCGCCTTCGGTGGCAGGTCCTGGGCGCCCGCAAGACCGCATTGCACTGTCCGAGCTGGGCGCGAAATTTCGTGCCTTGTGCGGGGCGCCCATGGAGCAAGGTGGTTTTGGCAAACCGGCCGACGAGTTAGGTCAGCGTTTCCCCACCCAGCGCGCGCTTGCAAAGAGCCCGGCAGCAACGCGAGTGACGGGCGGCGGCGATCAGAACGCCACGAACGCCATGTTGCGCAGCGAGGTCGAAATGGTCGATGACCATCCGTCCCCGGCGGCCTTGCCGTTTGAACAGGGAGTCGGCCCCTACGTCGACCTCGGCCACGGTGACATCCTGATCGCTGCCATCACGTCTTGCACCAACACCTCTAACCCCGGCGTTCTGCTAGCCGCAGGCTTGCTGGCCAAAAAAGCGGTCGAGCGCGGCCTCTTTGTCAAGCCCCATATCAAGACCTCGCTCGCACCCGGTTCTCGGGTCGTGACGGAATATCTGCGCAAAGCCGGACTGCTCACTTATCTTGAAAAACTCGGATTCGGGCTGGTCGCTTACGGCTGCACCACGTGCATCGGCAACAGCGGCCCACTCGATCCCCGTTTGGAAGAGATCGTCATTTCGCGCGACCTCATTTGCGCCGCTGTATTGTCGGGCAACCGTAATTTCGAGGCGCGCATTCACGCCAACATTAAGGCCAACTTTCTAATGAGCCCACCACTGGTGGTGGCCTTTGCCATCGCCGGGCGCGTCGATGTGGATCTGGAGCGTGAGGCGTTGGGCCAGGGCAAGGACGGTTTGCCCGTCTATCTGAAAGATATCTGGCCAAGCGCTGAGGAACTGGCGGCGGTACAGAAATACGCTACCGACCCCGCCATGTATCAACGCTTATATGCCGACTTCACCCAAGACAATCCACTTTGGAACAGCATTAGCGCTCCGACCGGGAACCTGTATACATGGGAAAAATCGACGTATATTGCCGAACCTCCGTTTTTTCGTGGTTTTGGCACCGCGCCCGCCAAGACCGGCAATATTGTCGGCGCCCGCGCGCTGGGAATCTTTGGCGACTCCGTGACCACCGATCACATCAGTCCGGCGGGCTCGATTATGCCGACATCGCCGGCCGGCAAGTACCTTCAAGCCAACGGGGTTGCCCAGTCGGACTTCAATAGTTACGGCTCGCGCCGTGGCAACCACGAGGTGATGATGCGCGGTACCTTTGCCAATGTCCGGATCAAGAACCTGTTGCTGGCGCCCGCCGCCAACGGCGCGCGCGTCGAAGGCGGTATGACGCTGCATCAACCCGACGCTAGGTCGATGCCGATTTACGATGCCGCCATGCAATACATCGCACAAGGCGTGCCAACGGTGGTGTTCGCCGGAGAGGAATATGGTAGCGGTTCGTCGCGCGACTGGGCGGCAAAAGGAACTCAGCTGCTCGGCGTCAAAGCCGTGATCGCGCGCAGTTTCGAGCGCATTCACCGTTCAAATCTGGTCGGCATGAACGTACTGCCGCTACAGTTCACGGGGACTGACAGCGTGCAGTCGCTCGCAATCTTGGGCGATGAAACCTTCGCCATCCTAGGGCTGGACGGCGCCCTTTCACCCCGGCAAGAGGTGACCTTGACGATTCAACGCCGAGACGGCACTAGGCAGGAGTGCCCTCTGTTGTTGCGCATTGATACGCCAATTGAGGTCGATTACTATGCGCATGGGGGCATATTGCCGTACGTGCTGCAAAGTTTGCTCGCGTGATGCAGTTGCCGTTCGCAGACGCCCTTGACGCCGCCGCCATCGGGCTAAGCCGGGGATTTGGATAATTGTCCGTCGATCCGTTGTATTTTCGCGAATTTTCGAATCTCTAACGTCAACATGTTTAAAAACGTTAAAATGCGACAACTGGTGTTGTCTCTTGGCAACCTCATTCAAACAACAAGCTGGTCCGGGGCCGTAGCCCACACATAGAACCTGTCGCCAAAATGAAAAGGACCGCCGCTGCAGCTGCCAGCAAATAGAATTCTGCCAGGAAGATTGGGCGACGTTTGCCGCATTCTATGTTCCCGTTGGCGCTCTGCCTTCTTGTACCATGCCTATTCAAACGGGGCCTGGAGCGAGGACTAAAGACGCGCCGGGCGCCCTTCAACCACCGTCATCGGATCGGCCTGCTCGGCGGCCAAAATCGGGTTCCGCTCAATATCGATAGTCTCGGCTTCAAGAGCCCGCCGTCATTCGTTGCACCTAAATGAATTGAAATTTCAGGAATGATCTTCAGGACATTTCAATTGATAAGCCTTGAGGCTCGCCAGCGTCAAGGCATCTTACAAATTTAAGGTATCTTACAAAGGTCTTTTTATCATGTTTTCATCGCTGCGCACACGCCTTATCGCCATTTGTATTTGCATCGTCGTTCTCGCCATGCTCACCGTCGCATCGGTCAATTACATCACCACACGGCGCCACATGCTAGACGCCTTGAATGGGCAGATGCAACAGTTGGCACAGAGCCAGGCAAGCGGCATTGCAGAATGGGTCCGTTCGAAGCGGGCCATCGTGGGATCGATCAAACTGAACATCGTGGCGCCGGATCCGCGGCCGTTTTTGGTGGCGGCAGATAAGGCAGGCGGCTTTGACAACGCCTACATCGGCTTTGCCGACAAACACGCGGTTTTCTCCAGACCGGAGGGTGTTCCCACCGACTACGATCCGACCATCCGGCCGTGGTACAAAAAGGCAGCGCAAGCACACGAACCGATCCTAACGGCGCCCTACGTCGATGCCGCCAGCGGCAAGCTGGTGGTCACCTTCGCCGAAACTGCCGTTTCGCAGGGAAATATTTTGGGCGTGGTTGCTGCCGACGTTCTTTTGGACAACGTGGTAAAGAAGGTGATTGCGATCAAGCCGACCCCGAACAGTTATGCCTTTCTCGTGGACGGTGATGGCATGATCATTGCCCATCCGAACCCACAGCTGACGATGAAACCCGTGTCGGACCTGAGCCCGGAATTGACCTCGCAGAAGCTGGCAGAATGGGACCGTTCCAAGCTAAGCGATGCCGTGTCTGTTAAAAGTCGCGATGGCATGCTGTATGTCACCCGCATCGAAGGCACGGATTGGCTGCTCGCCGTCATTCTTGATCGCGCTGAAGCAACGCAAGGGCTCACTGCACTGTTTGTCACGTCCGCAACCACAGCAGTGCTCGTCATTGTGCTGGCCGGCTTGCTGCTGACGGTGGTGGTGGCAAAGGCGTTGCGACGCATGCAGTTGGCACGCGATGCGATGGAAGATATCGCGTCCGGTGACGGTGACTTAACGCGACGTCTTGATGACCATGGTTCCGATGAATTGGCGCAGATCGGCCGCGCCTTCAATCGCTTTGTTGACAAGATCGCCTCGGTGATGGTGGAAATTCGCGGCGCCGGAGAAGCGGTCAAGGTGGGGGCCCAGGAAATTGCCGTGGGCAATCAAGATCTGTCGTCCCGCACGGAAGAACAAGCCAGTTCTCTGGAACAGACGGCTGCTTCCATGGAAGAACTGACCTCTACCGTCAAACAGAACGCCGACAACGCTCAACAAGCGAACCAGTTGGCCGGGTCCGCGTCGGAAGTGGCGCACAGGGGCGGCGCCGCCGTGGCCCAGGTCATAGATACCATGGGCTCAATCGATGCATCGGCAAAAAAAATTGTCGATATCATCAGCGTGATTGACGGCATCGCTTTCCAGACCAATATTCTGGCGTTGAATGCGGCCGTGGAAGCGGCTCGCGCCGGCGAGCAGGGGCGAGGTTTTGCCGTGGTAGCCACCGAGGTTCGCAGCCTAGCTCAACGCAGCGCCGCGGCAGCAAAAGAAATCAAAACCTTAATTGGCGATTCGGTGCAGCAAGTTGAAGCGGGCAGTAAACTGGTAGGGCAAGCGGGCGCCACTATGATCGAAGTGGTGGCGAGCGTCAAACGGGTAAGCGACATCATCGGCGAGATCACGGCTGCCAGTCGGGAGCAAAGCATAGGGATTGAACAGGTCAACCAAGCGCTCGCTCAAATGGACCAAGTAACGCAGCAAAATGCCGCATTGGTGGAAGAGTCGGCCGCCGCCGCCGAGAGCTTGCAAGATCAAGCCACAAATCTGACACATGTGATCAGCGCATTCAAGCTCGCCGACCAGCAAACAGTCCCGCCACTGCGGCCGCAAAAAAATATGGCCCCGGCCCAACCGAGCCGCGCTGAAAAAAGAACTGTCGCGGCGGAAAACGCGAGCGCCATCTTGAAACGCCCTCGTCTCACGTTGGACCACAGTGAAGTAGGGGAGCAATTTTAAGCTGCTCGGGCATGTGGGGTGTGGGTAGGCATCCTGACACAGTCAATCTTGACTGTGGGCGGCCTCGGTTGACAGATCGAGTGCCAAACGGCTTTACTTCGCCATCGCTCATGTGCATCACCAGCAGATAAACAGCGTCATAATTCTTTATCCAGTGGCAATATCGACAACATATTAACTTTGATTCTTTGCCACTCACTGCGGGCCGGTTCCGTATCATACGCAACGGCTTTGCCGGCTTCTTGAGTGTGCCACACCAAGTTTGGCACCGCCGCCCCGTTCGGACGCGCCTCCAGCCGGTAGGCATTTTGCGGCAGCACCATCGCTTCGAAACGGGTCGCGATCTGTTGCGCAAGCACGGAACTATCTATGATCAATCCAATTTCCGTATTCAGGTGGAGCGAGCGTTGATCAAAGTTCATAGAGCCTATGAACAACCGCTGCCGGTCAAACACAAACAATTTTGCGTGCAGGGAATAATTTCCGTAGCGCGCTATGTGCGCCGTTTCACCACTGCCTTTGGTGTTGCCCAAAAGAGAGCGGATCTCGTAGAGCTCCACTCCATCCTCAAGCAGAGGCACCCGATAATGCATGTAGCCGGCCTGTGCCGCCAACACGGTCGCCGATTCAAGCGAGCTAGTTAGGATGCGCACACGTACATCGTGCTGACGCAATTCTTTGAAAGTCTGCATCCCTTCGCGGCCCGGTATCAGGTAGGGTGTGATCATTAATAATTCAGATTGAACGGCTTTAGTGGCGTTGGCCACCGCCCTTTGCATCAGTCTGCCCACCATCGCCCCACTTTCCACTTTCTTCTTGTCGGGGCTGTCGCAAACTACTTGTGCCGGCGCCCAAGTGAGAGGCAGGAGGCCACTGATTATCCCCTCAAAGGGCTGCCCGCTTGCTACCTTCTGCGCATAGTCAATGCCGTCCGCCGCCAACTGCCGGGTCTCCTGGTGCAATTGCCGGCGGTGTTCATTTAATTCGGCGCGAGACGTCTTCCCCCCTGAAAGAGCCTGAATCGGAATCGAGAGGGCACTGTTCCAGTACTCGTCGAAGGTCCCAGATAGTTTCCGGGAGATGGGACCGCCGACAAATACGTCGTCGTCGGCGAATTGCGAATCCGGGTCGATCTGAAAGTATTGGTCGCCTATATTGCGCCCGCCTATGAGGGCAATCGCATTGTCCACCACCAGCAATTTATTATGCATCCTATAGTCGAGCCGCGCGGAATTGAACAAGAATTCAATGGCCCGCAACAACTCAGTGTGGCCACGATAGGCGAATGGGTTGAAAATACGAAGTTCAATCGAAGGATGCGCGGCAAGCGTGGTCAGTTGTTCGTCGCCGGCCACTGTTTCGCCATCGTCAACCAGTATCCTCACCCGCACCCCGCGATCGGCCGCATGCAACACGGCATCACTTAACAAGCGGCCCGTTTCGTCACCGCGAAAAATGAAGTACTGAAGGTCCAGTGTTCTTTCAGCGGAATGGATCATTTGCATGCGCAGCAAGAAGCCGTCGGCGCCGGCCGGAAAAATTCGAAATCCAGAATTGCCTTCATGTTCGCGGGCCGCACTCTCAAATTGGCCGCCAAGCCGGGTCTCATCCGGATGAACCAGCGCCAAAGACGGATTTTTTGGAAAATTAGAACCCGGCGGAAGCGACGCACAGCCGTTTAAGAGCGCGACCAGTAGTGCCGTAAGTGAAAAATGAAACCAAGCTCTCATCACTTTGCTCCCGATAAGTTGCTCCATCTTAGGCCTTCATTTTGTAATAAAGACCGCCATTGGCTCTTGGCCCGCGATAGGATTGCCAGCGACGTCAAGACTTCGCCTTATCGTCCTATTTGCGGCCCTTCAACTTGATGCCTCATTATGTGCGTTACGGGACGCCAGGACCAGTCCGTTAAATAGCGACGGCAACAATGAACGGTCAATTAGGGTTGCGGCAGGGAAAAAATTCTCCCAAAGCCGACTCGCGCGAATGAACGGGGAATTCCTTGGTGCGAGGCAGATCAAACGCCAGGCACGGCCAGTGGCCGCTGACGCGCGGCGCGCAAGACCGCCGTCGCCGTGAATCATGCTAATGTACCTTTTGCTAATGCACCGTTTGCTGGCGCAAATACTCAGCACGTTTCATGTCGAGGTACTCAGCCCGATCTATTTCATGCAATTGCCGCGGGTAACGCTCGGCAGCCGTAAACCAACTTTGCAATCGCTTCTCAAACTGCGTCTCCGGCGTCCCTGCGCCGGCATTCAAATAGGAATCGATCGCGAGATAATAGCGCATAGTGTTACGTTCCATCAGACCACGGCCCCCGCCCACATAGACGGGTCGTCCATCAGCCGAGGCACCAACGACGCTAAAGCCCACCTTGCCGCTTCCGCCTGTCAAGAGATACACTTGCAAAGCCAAGCGTCCGGAAAGATTCAATGCGTAAGAATAGGTCAGATGCAATAACGTCTTTGTGGCATCAGGGAGCGCTACCGCTTCTAGCACGATACGGTAGTCGCTCGTGCCCATGGGTCCGTCTTTGGCGTTAAGCACGAATTCAATATATTCCGGCGTTACCACAGCGACGCGGTAATTAAATTCGAGACGCGTCGTATCGGCCAAATCTTGCGGCGTCTTCTTGCCAATATTGACTTTAAGAGTAGTGCCCGACGGCCCCGCCTGGGCATGACAATATTTGGTATTAATATGCAAAAGCATGACGTCGCACCAGTGATCCGGGCTATCCAGCCCGGCGCTGACCGTGCCAAAAGAGTAGTTGACGACCGCATAGATGTCGCCCTTCAAGCGATTCGGGGTTTCCGTGGAATCGAGCACCAAAGGTCGCTTGAACTGGTTCTGGTGCAGTCGTTCCGTTATCGATGCATATTTGGTGCGCAACGCAGCAACGAGATCTGACTCCGCCGCCGCCGCGCACAGCACACTCATGGAGCAGATCAATATTAGGCACTTCAACCAGTGCCACGAATTTCCCCGAAAGCGCATGCCCATTATTGACCTCATCACGGTTAATTCTGGGTTGCTTCAAGACAGACGCAAACGACCATCACCAGACAGCGTTTATGTATTTTTAAGGCGCAGTTTGGAAAAGAAGCGTCTCCAATGAGCGCCTATACGCCCTATATGCAACCTAGAATCGAATAAAACATCGCTCTAGCTCTTTCGTGGCGTCCGCCCCGGCAACTTTTTCAGCTGAGAAACCACTTCTTGAGCCCGCTAGCCCCGCCATTTACTGCGGCCTCTGGCAAGCATTTTTTGGGGGGGGCACTCAAGCTCCATGATCCAACATAATCGGATCCAAAAGTTCAGTCTGTACGCTAGCGAACATGGTGTTCGTTGACCTCAAAATATCGCTGTATGTCAGCGGGATACGCTGTGCCGGCGTGGACTAACGGAAAGCGCAATTTGGGCGAATCAATGGGCAACGGCGATCGCCGAGCTAATGGCATCGGTGATCCATTTTCAACCAGATGAAATCCGCGCCCACATTGACATGCAAAATGCAGCTTCCCTCGCGCATCGCCATCGCGCATGCCATCTTGGCCAACCTAGGCCGACGGAAGCACTTGTTTCGTCAGCGCCACCGCGACGATATAAGCGAATACGGCCAGCGCCGCCATGAATGCGCACACCCGCACCGTCTTGGTTTTTCCGTGCTTTAACGCGATGCTGCCAAGGGCGACATAAGCGAGTAAGGCGGCGAGCTTGGCTGTCAGCCAGGGTTCGACGAAGGGGTATTGTCGGCTCCAGATGACCATGATGAGGGCACTCGTGAGGAGGCAGGTATCGACCAGGTGCGGCGCGACCTTGACCCAGCGCCGATATAGGATGGCTGATTCACGCACCATCCAGACCCCTCGAAGCACGAACAGACTGCCGCTGAGGGCGGCACATGTCATATGAAAATACCTGAGCGTGGTGTAATCCATGGGGCCACGCGAGCTAAACCGTCACCAGAAAATCGATGACGATTTCTCCCGGTGCGCGCGCGACATACGCGACTTTGATGCGGGAACCAAAGCGCTCGCCGATCTGCGAGAGCAAGGGCAAAGGATCGTGATCGTTACAAAAACGCATGGTCTCGCCCGCTTGCAGCACTTCCAGCGCGCCGAAGATGGCGGCGTGGCGGAAGCGCTTGGCCACCCCGCGCGCGTCGAACGGATAGATGCCGGCCGCTAATACGGGAAGGGAACAATCGTGGGTCATGGTAAAACTCCTATGTCAACAGAAAAGGCCGGCCTAAACCAGCCTCTTCAAATACTTTCTGATTATTTGAGTCAAGCGCGGCGCGCCACCACGCTCACCAGCGCCGGCTGTCTGCGTGAGCCGCCCGTTAGCAAGCGCAGCGCGAACAAGGCCAGCAACAAAGTGCCGCAGGCAAAGACCACATCGCCCGGCACGCGCATCCACACGAGCGTTTCCATCAGATGCGAATGGACCACTGCCGGCGAGCGTGCAAACCACATGCCCTGGGTCACGCTGGCCCAAGCTTGGTAGATGCCGGCCGGCACCAGCGAAATGAACACCATCATGGCAAGGCCGATATTGAGCGACCAAAACATCGGCCTTAGCAATCGGTCGGACCATGCGGCGCGCTCGGACAGGCCGCGCAAACAAAACAGCAGCAAGCCGATGCCAAGCATGCCATACACGCCAAATAGCGCGGCATGGCCGTGGGCCGCCGTCA
>PKWL01000123.1 GCA_003133225.1 Janthinobacterium sp. | reverse complement strand
TCTTATGGCTACGAACTTTGAATAACACCTTGCGCAAGTTTCCCCACGATAGGGCGCCCCACTGATATGGTAAATGCCGACTTGGATGCCGTCTGGCTGACCCTCAAGCTCGCCAGCGTAGTGACGCTCCTGCTGTTCCTGATCGGCACCCCCATCGCCTGGTGGCTGGCGCGCACGCGCTCGCGCCTGAAGGGCGTCATCGGCGCCGTCGTCGCACTCCCGCTGGTGCTGCCGCCTACCGTGCTCGGTTTTTACTTGCTCGTTGCCATGGGGCCGAAGGGACCCGTGGGCCAGCTGACGCAAGCGCTTGGGCTGGGCACCTTGCCGTTTACCTTTCCCGGCCTCGTCATCGCCTCGGTATTTTATTCTCTGCCTTTTATGGTGCAGCCGGTGCAGAACGCTTTCGAGGCCATCGGCGAGCGCCCGCTCGAAGTCGCCGCCACTTTGCGCGCCGGCCCCTGGGATACGTTCTGGTCGGTGGCCGTGCCGCTCGCCCGGCCGGGATTGTTGTCTGGCGCCATCCTCGGTTTCGCGCATACGGTTGGTGAGTTCGGCGTCGTGCTAATGATCGGTGGCAACATCCCGCATCAGACCGGAGTCCTTTCAGTACGCATCTACGAGCATGTGGAGGCGCTCGAATACGCCCAGGCGCATTGGCTGGCCGGCGGTCTGTTGTGCTTTAGCTTTCTGGTCCTGCTCACGATATACACGCTCAATCCACGCAAGTACGGGGTAGGGCGATGAGCGCGGACATCCACGCCCGCTTTCATATCGAGCGCGGCGAATTTAGCCTCGATGTCGATCTGCTCTTACCCGGGCGAGGCGTCACGGCCCTCTTCGGCCCCTCCGGTTCTGGCAAAACCACCGTTTTGCGCGCCATGGCCGGGCTGGAACGTGCCCCTGGCGGCCTCTTCACCATCGATGGCGAAGCCTGGCAGGACGAACAGCGGGGTATTTTTGTCCCAACCCATCGCCGGGCCTTAGGTTATGTTTTCCAGGAAGCGAGCCTGTTTGCTCATCTATCGGTGCGGCGTAACATGGAATTCGGCCAGAACCGCGTGGCTCTTGCCGAACGACGTTTTTCACTTGCCGGCGTCGCCGACCTCTTGGGCATATCCGGCCTGCTCGAACGCATGCCGGCCAGCCTTTCCGGCGGCGAGCGCCAGCGCGTTGCCATCGCTCGTGCCTTGCTGGCGGCGCCGTGCCTCTTGCTCATGGACGAGCCGCTGGCGGCGCTCGACCTTAAGCGCAAACTGGAAATTCTGCCTTACCTGGAGCGTTTGCACGACGAGCTTTCCATCCCTCTGATCTATGTCAGCCATGCCCCGGACGAAGTCGCGCGACTGGCCGATCATCTGGTCCTACTGGACGACGGCGCGGTGGCGGCCAGTGGCCCGCTAACCGAAACGCTGGCGCGCGCGGACTTGCCCCCAGCCTTTGCCGACGACGCCGGCGTGGTGCTGGAAACCACACTCGCCAAACACGAGGCCGACAATCTCTCGCAACTCAATTTTCCCGGTGGCTGCTTGCACGTCGGCCGCCGCCCGGAAACACCGGGCAGCCGGCTACGTTGCCGCATTCACGCACGCGACATCAGCCTGGCCCTGGAGCGACCTCGATCTTCGAGCATTCTCAACATCCTCGCGGCCACCATCACCGCCATTGTCGCCACCGCCGTCCCCGGCCACGTGCTGGTGCAGATGCGCGTCGGCGCTACCCCCTTGCTTGCCCGCATCACCGAGCGCTCACGCCGCGAACTGGGGCTCGCTCCCGGCCAGCCGGTCTGGGCGCAGATCAAAGCCGTCGCTGTACTCACCTGAAAGGGTAGACCATGAAACCCCAGTTTGCATCTTGTTCCAGCCGTCTGCACCACTGCCGTCACTCGGAAACCGCCGATCCCGGCTGGCAGCGTGCCTTGCCCGCTAAATGGCGCACGGCAGTCGTTGCGCCAGTGCGCTTTTCCACCCACAGTGAAGACGACATGCCGGCCTCGCGCAGCTTTGGTTACGATGAGCTTGGCAAGACCTGCTACTACCATCACGCGTTTCTGCTTGACACGCTGCGCTCGGACGACGACGAGGATTTCTACGAAGCCGTCGTTTATGCCGAGGAGGTGCATGCCTGGCGCATGCGCGACGAACGCTGGCTGACTTGGCGAATCGAGGGCCAAGGTGGCGATTGCAAGGGCAATCGCGGCGTCTATGCTTTTTCCGAGAGAATGCCGCGCTGAACCGTTTCACCTTCCCCCTGATGCGGAGCCGTAAGCGGCATGGGCCGACGCCGCGCCCGCCAGGCGCAGTACAACGGGACTGCCGCCGCTCACCAAGGTGGTGCGCGACAGGTCTCATCTTTGTTGCTGCGGCATGAGTTTTGCTTGAGCATCCAGTTAGGCGCCCGCGATTTAGCGTAACAATATGGCTTAGCCGAAAAAAGGGTAGTCCAATTAGGAGGGATCCATGATCAATACGGCTGACCGAAATGTGGCGGCAGAACTCATTTCGATCTATGAAATCAGCAAGATATTGGGCTCGTCGCTGGATCTGACGAAGACGCTGCGGGAGGTCTTAAATATCCTGGCGATTCAAATGGATACCCGGCGCGGCATGATCAGTTTGATGCACGAATCTGGTGAGCTGCACCTAGTTGGTGCAAGCGGCTTGTCGAGTGAGGAATTTCACCGCGGCCGCTACCGTGTCGGCGAAGGCATGATAGGGCGGGTCTTTCAGAGTGGCATGCCGAGCGTGATCGCCGATATCTCGAAAGAGCCGCTGTTTTTCAATCGTACCACCGAACCGGACGCGGCTCTGGGTAAAACCATCGCCTTCGTCGGTGTACCGATCAAAGCCGGCTACGAAACTCTCGGCGTGCTGTCCATCAACCGCGACCTCGATCCCCACCGACACAGTGTCGACAACGATGTGCGCTTTCTCACCATGGTCGCCAATCTGGTTGGTCAGACGGTGCGCCTGTACCGCAACGTCACTGCCGAGCGCACCGAGTTACTCGAGGAAAAACGACGTCTGAAAAAGGAGTTGCAGGGGAAATTTAGCCTAGAGAATGTGATTGGGATTTCCAAGGCAATGGAGGAAGTGTGTGGGGAAGTACATCAGTCCGCGCCGTCGCGCTCGACCATGCTGGTGCGCGGCGAGAGCGGCACCGGCAAGGAGGTGATCGCGCGCGCGATCCACAATCTGAGCCCGCGCAAGGACGGGCCGTTCATTAAGCTCAATTGCGCGGCGTTGTCGGAAACGCTGCTCGAGTCAGAATTGTTCGGCCATGAAAAAGGCGCCTTCACCGGTGCCCAAGCCGAGCGCAAGGGGCGCTTCGAGCTGGCCAACGGTGGCACTCTCTTTCTCGATGAGATCGGCGATATATCGCCCGCCTTCCAGGCTAAACTGCTGCGCGTGCTGCAAGAGCGAGAATTCGAGCGCGTCGGCGGCTCCCGTTCGATCAAGGTTGACGTGCGGCTCATCACCGCCACCAACCGCGACCTGGAGCAGGCCGTCGCCAAGGGCGAATTTCGCGCCGACCTGTATTACCGCATCAACGTGGTATCAATCTTCATCCCGCCCTTGCGCGAGCGGCGCGAGGATATCCCTTATCTGGCCGAGTATTTCCTCGCTAAATTCAGGCGCGACAACGACCGCGAAGTGGCGCTATCGAAGGAGGCGCTCAACACGATGATGAATTGCTATTGGCCTGGCAACGTGCGCCAACTGGAGAACTGCATCGAGCGCACGGCGACCATGGCGCGCGGGAATGTCATTAACGACGGAAATTTGTCGTGTCGGCAGAATAAATGCCTGACGCAATTGCTGCATGTACCGGACACTACGGCGCACGGCTTGGCCGCCCCAGCGAAAACGGTGATTCCCATCAACGACGCGGCGGCAGAGCATGCAGAACAGCCTCCGACGGCGGAACGTGAACGGCTGCTCTGGGCGCTAGAACAATGCGGCTGGGTCCAGGCAAAGGCGGCGCGGCTGCTCAATATTTCGGCCCGGCAGATGGGCTATGCGTTGCAAAAGCAAGAGATCGAGGTAAAGAAGTTTTGACTGTGCGCGCGCCTGCCAACGCTGCCTTCGTCAAGCTAGCGCCGCCTAGGTGCTAGGCGCTGCGCCCCGCAACGGCAAATGCTTCCAAGGCTGTGTCAGGTTTGCGACAAGGGCGCGCCAATTGTCTGGAATGTAACGGGGAAGCCATTTCAGACACATCCTATCTCCCTGGTTTATCACGATAAATCCTGCTGGCACGGTTCTGGCTACCGTCTCTGGCAGAGACGCCGCTGCGTCGTTTTTCTAAAGGGCAATTTATGCGATCCGCCGCAGATGTCGGAGTTCGGAAGATCAAGCCGCTGGCCGTGCGTCGCCACCACAAGACGGGCGCTTGCCCGCGCCGGGGATTGAAGAGGCCGGCAACGACCCGGTGCCGCAGTACGCCCATGGCTTTACAGAACCGTCCATGTTTGCCTATTTCAACGATGAATCGGTGCAAGTGACATCGGACCAGATCGTGCACCGGCCGCGTGGTGATGCCGGAATCCGGTGCGGCGCCCACGTCGATTATCGCGTCAGAATCAATTAAAGGAAGAAATCATGGCATACAAAATCATCGCTTCCCAATGCACCG
This sequence comes from Janthinobacterium sp., assembly GCA_003133225.1. Classification (GTDB taxonomy): domain Bacteria; phylum Pseudomonadota; class Gammaproteobacteria; order Burkholderiales; family Burkholderiaceae_D; genus Janthinobacterium. The sequence goes on along the minus strand of PKWL01000123.1, from coordinate 1,495 downwards.
GCTGTTCGGCCTGCGAGCCGGAATGTCCCAATGTCGCCATCCGTGAAAAGAACGGGGTGTATCTGATCGATCCTAAGAAATGTACGGAATGCAGCGGCCATTATGATGAACCGCAATGCGTCGCCGTCTGCCCGGTGGATAAAACCTGCGTCATCGATAACGCGTATCCGCGCTAACATTTCCTTGGAGATCATAATGAATATCATTGTCAGCCCGGCCGCCGAGACCTTCATGCGCCGCATGGTGCGTCTAAATAATAGTGCGGGGGCAGGTTTCCGACTTACCGTGGCGGAGGGCGGATGCGCCGGTTTTACGCCGCAGTTCAGTATCGAAGCTGGGCCGCATGCGGGCGATGGCACGCTCGACGTCAACGGCTTGAACGTTTTCCTTCCGCTCGCATCGTGCGCTCTGCTTGAGGGCGCGACCATCGGTTTTCGCGACGGCGCGATGGCATCCGGACTGGCGATTATCAATCCGAATGTGGGCGAGTGCGGCTGCGGCAGTGGCGTAAGCGGGCAGGGCGGCCGGCATGCGACAGTGGACGTGTCGGCCATTCGCAGCAAGCGTTGAAGAAGGAGGGCGCGCGAACGAGCATAGAGTCCACAAATACGCTGGGGGCGAGCGCGTCGTTGCCGCAATCGATCTGTTAAATGATGGCTCCCGTCCGGCATTCCTCATGCATGCATTGCTGGTGGAGCGCGGTGCCACGGGCGAGTTGGCGCAGGTGGGCAAGCATGTGGACACGGACACGCCAATATACCTGGTGGAATTTGCCGGCGGCCGCGTGGTCGGTTGCCTGGAAGACGAAATCGCGCCAGTCTAACGGGGAAAGATTGATGAGTGGCAGCCATCCCAACGAGGTCGAGCTACGGCGCACCAACTCGGCTGAAAAGGAGCGCGCGCTGTTAATACCCCATGTCTTAAAGCATGCCTATTTAGCTTGGGTCAGGTGGGCTTAGTCGCCTGCACCAAGTTTTTTTGACCCGCCTAAAGTCGATCCGAGTTTTTTTGGAGTGAACGTAATGAAAGTCATGATTCGCAAGAATGGCGCCGGTATTCTGACAGCCTATGTGCCCAAGAAAGACCTGGAAGAGCCCATCGTGTCCATGGAAAAGGTGGAAATGTGGGGCGGCGTCGTCACGCTCGCCAATGGCTGGCAACTGGAATTGCCGCCATTGCCGCCGACGACCCCCTTGCCGGTGACCGTCGAGGCGCGCAAAGTCGCCAGTTGACGGCGCGCAGATCCCCGGTGCCAGTAGACACATCGAATGCATCGGCACGGCCGCTGCGCAGTTGGCGCCGATGTCCGAACGACCCTATCCTGGCAGCCCATATAGTTACCCGTCACCAGGGGCCGTGGGCGTTTTGGCGCGGTCTTGTCAAGAAAAGCCTGCACCGCGCTGCGCCCCCCACCTCTGAGCGCAGCGGGCCCACTCACACAGGGCGGTTTTCGCGCACCTAGAGCGGGCCCATGATGGTCAAGCCTTCGGCGAAG
>PKWL01000064.1 GCA_003133225.1 Janthinobacterium sp. | reverse complement strand
CTTCGTTCGCGATCCACAAGGCAGTCGTCGTATTGTTGTGCGCCATCGCATCGAAATAGTCGAGAGCCCAGTTGAACCGGGTCAGCTTGGGCCAGACGAAATCGCGCACGGCCGTCGCGTAGTCGTCCCGATGTTGCAAAAGAAAGTCACGTGCATCAATGAAGTTATTTAGCTCTGACATGTCTACGTTTCCTCTTATCTATTGAAATAAATTACTCATTGTGGTGCAGGTCGCCTAGTTCTCATGCAGCGACCAGATGGTGGCACGACATTACTGAACAGCCGCGCGGCGTAAGCACTAGACAGACGGCGCGCTGCGTTTTGATTGCCGGCGCTGCCGCCGCTCGACAAGCAACTAGCGTTTCGCTGCCGCACCAATCGACTCGATCGGGTGTATTTTCTTCACCGGGTCGGCTGCACCCTTGCGGATAAAACCGAACGGTTTGCCCAGTGGCAGCAGCGTACGGCCGAAATAACTATTTAAGAATACGGCTCCGGCACAGTAAAAGCCGAGCAGGGAAACGGCCAGTTCGGCATAAGCGGCAACGACACTGAACAAAGGCGCATTGATGCCAAATATACTCAGTGCCAAGGATGGCAGCAACACATTGATCATCACCAGGATCGCGGCAAACACCTTGTTCGCTTCGAATGCGGCGACCATAATGAACAGGGAAAAAATGAAATAACCGATACACGCCACCCCGAGCTGCTTGGGGTCCGCCTTGGCGCCCACTGCCCCCAGCCAGCCCAGGCTGATGGCCCAGTGCATCGCGACCGCAATCCAGAACAGGCCATAAGCGCCCAGCACAATTGCGCCAAAATAGTTGTTCTTTTTAAAGTCGATGGTGGATGCCCAGATTTGAGCGATCGAACCGAGAAATAGGGCCCACGGGATCAGGTACACGCTACCGCTGGTCCAGCCCATTTTTTGAGAAGCAGCGACGAAGGTGACCATCGACAGCCCGAACACGCCCAGCGCGGTCGGGTCTGACATGATGATTTTGGTTTCGGTAATCGAGGACGCAGGGCCAGTTTGCATAGTTTTTTTCCGTTGAAAATTGTGGTGGCGCGCGGCGCCACGCTAAGCGACGCCGGGTACAACGATAATCTTACTTCTGGATAATTAAATACGCCGGGGTGGATACCCGGCACGATCGGGCCCATCCGCTTTTTGCAGGAGACTCGAGCGCCTCCGGAGCGCAGCCGAGCCTGTCACGCACCAGGCAATTGCCTGCTGCCGTGCGTGCAACGGTAGAATCGGTCGGATTTTTTTGCTTTGAAACCGGCTGCTTGTGATGCGCTCATTTTTGTCTCCTGGCTGGGAAAAATCGTATTGCTATAGTGCAGGCGCCTTATTTTTCCCGCGCTGCGAACAGCATCCAAATGCGGCTAGAAATCGTGACAATTGATGCACATACGCATTGACATGGTGTCGACCACGTTCTTGCACGCCGCCGCGGCGTGCAACAGAGCTCGCATCGCAGCGGCGTCATCCTGGCCGGAAACAGCGCGCTTGAGTCTGCATATATCCTGGCGCTTCATTCCACTCATTCCAGCCACGCTGTATCCGGGAAGTCGAGCACACTTTCGGCGCCCAGTCGAATGGTGGCGGCGAGCGCCGGTGCGCGCACCAGCACATGCTGCGCGAAAAAACTGGCGGACAGCGCCGTTGCCGTAAGCCGCGCGTGTGACGCTCCAGGTTTCTGCGCAGCCTGCAGGCGGCACAGGTGCATCCAGCCGCCGCAAACAATGCCCCATAGTTCGAGATAAGGTACGGCGCCGGCATACACCTGGCGCGGGGTTTGCTGCTTTTCCAGTAACCACTGAACGCTGCCGCGCAAGGCCACGCACGCTTCGATCAAGTGCTTCGACAGCGCATCGAGCGCCTTGTGATCCCCAACGGCCAGCGGACGCACAGCAGCGAGGATATGATCAATCAATGCAAATGCCGCTTCGCCGCGGTCACGCAGCGTCTTGCGTCCGACCAGGTCATTCGCCTGGATCGCCGTGGTACCTTCATAAATCGTGACGATGCGGGCGTCGCGATAATATTGCGCAGCACCGCTCTCCTCGATAAATCCCATGCCGCCGAACACCTGCAAGGCGTCGTAGGTGACCCCTTGCGCGGTCTCGGTGAACCAGCCTTTCAATATTGGAATCAGCAATTCCATCCGGCTCTGCGCCTGTTTGCGCGCCTCGGGTTCGATCTCATTGGCGTGCGCCACATCCTTTTGCAAGGCGACGTACAGCGCCAGCGCGCGCATCGCGTCGACCCGGCTCTTCATCGACAAGAGCAGGCGCCGCACGTCAGGATGCCGGATGATCGTCGTGCCAAGGCTGCCGTCTTCGCCGGCCGCTTTTCCCTGCACGCGTTCCTGCGCGTATTCGAGCGCATGCTGATAGGCGCGCGCCGAAATCGACAAACCTTGCAGTCCAACGGAAAAGCGCGCCTCATTCATCATGATGAACATGTATTCCAGACCGCGGTTTTCGGCGCCGACCAGATAGCCGACCGCGCCATCTTTTTCGCCGAACAACATCATCGCAGTCGGGCTGCCATGGATGCCTAGCTTGTGTTCGATGGATGCACAACGCACGTCGTTGCGCGGGCCAAGAGCGCCGTCGGCATCGACCAAAAATTTAGGCACCAGGAACAGCGAAATGCCCTTGACCCCTTGGGGTGCGTCGGGCGTGCGCGCCAGCACCAAATGGATGATGTTGTCGGTAAAGTCGTGTTCGCCGTAGGTAATAAAAATCTTTTGACCAGTGATGCAATAGGTGTTGTCGGTCTGACGCACCGCCTTGGATCGGATCGCCGCCAAATCGGATCCTGCGCCCGGTTCAGTCAAGTTCATGGTGCCGGTCCATTCGCCGCTGACCAGCTTGGCTAAATAGGTCGCTTTCAAATCATCGCTTCCCGCCGTCAGCAATGCCTCCACCGCGCCGGTGGTCAACATCGGACAAAGGGCAAAGCTAAAACTGGCTGCGTGCCACATTTCGTCGACCACAGTGGCCACTACGGCGCTCAAGCCTTGGCCGCCGCATTGTTGTGGGAAGCGCAAGCCATTCCAGCCGGCTTCACAAAAGGCGCGATAGGTATCCTTGAAACCTGCGGCCGTCACCACGTTCGAGTTCTCCCAGCGCGCCCCTTGCATATCGCCGCCGCGGTTGATCGGGTCTATTCTTTCCCTGGCAAATTTGCCTGCCTCGTCGGCAATAGCCAGCGCCGTATCGCTATCGAGATCATAGCCGCAGCGACGCGCGTGCTGGTCGAAATTGAAGACATGCTTGAGCAAAAAGCAAATGTCGCTTTGCGGCGGTTGGTATTGACTCATGTTGATTTCCCATCGAGATATAAGGCTGCCTTACATGCTGCGGCGGTACTGCCCCCCAACCGCAAACAAGGCATCGGTAATTTGGCCCAGCGAGCATACCCGCACTGCATCCATCAGCACCGCAAACACATTGCCGTCGTCGATCACGACCTGTTGCAAGGCCGCCAGCATGGCCGGTGCCTGCTCTGCATGACAGGCCTGGAAATCGGCCAGACGGGTTAATTGCGATTGCTTTTCTGCATCGCTTGAACGCGCCAGTTCGATCGTCGGCGGGGCGCCGTTTGCCTTCGGATTGCGGAAGGTGTTGACGCCGATGATCGGCAAGCTGCCATCATGTTTTTGATGTTCGTACAACAGCGATTCTTCCTGGATCTTGCCGCGCTGATAACCGGTTTCCATCGCGCCCAGCACGCCACCGCGCTCGGCAATGCGTTCAAATTCCTGCAACACGGCTTCTTCTACCAGATCGGTCAGCTGGTCCATGATGAAACTGCCCTGATTCGGGTTTTCATTCTTGGCTAGACCCCATTCGCGGTTGATGATCAACTGAATCGCCAGCGCGCGGCGCACCGATTCGTCAGTCGGTGTCGTAATCGCTTCGTCGTAGGCGTTCGTGTGCAGTGAATTGCAGTTGTCGTATATGGCAATTAGCGCCTGCAGCGTGGTGCGAATGTCGTTGAAGTCGATCTCTTGCGCATGCAAGGAACGACCCGAGGTTTGAATGTGATACTTGAGCTTTTGTGATCGCTCGTTGGCGCCGTATTTGTTCCTCATCGCGACCGCCCAGATACGGCGTGCGACACGGCCCATGACCGTGTACTCCGGATCCATGCCGTTACTGAAGAAAAATGACAGGTTCGGTGAGAAATCGTCGATGCGCATGCCGCGCGCCAAATATGCTTCGACAAAAGTAAAACCGTTCGACAACGTGAAGGCCAGCTGCGAAATCGGATTGGCGCCCGCCTCCGCGATATGATAGCCCGAGATCGAGACCGAGTAAAAATTGCGCACTTGATGCTGCACGAAATATTCCTGGATGTCGCCCATTACCTTTAGTGAAAACTCGGTCGAAAAGATGCAGGTGTTTTGTCCCTGGTCCTCCTTCAAGATATCCGCTTGCACCGTGCCACGCACGTTTTGCAAGACCCATGCCTTGATTTTGGCGGTTTCATCAGCGCTCGCTTCGCGTTTGTTGTCGGCGCGGAATTTTTCCAATTGTTGATCGATCGCGGTGTTCATGAACATCGCCAGGATCGTCGGCGCCGGGCCGTTGATCGTCATCGATACTGAGGTGGTTGGGTCGCATAGCGCGAAGCCGTCGTACAACACCTTCATGTCGTCTAGTGTCGCGATCGACACGCCGGAGTTGCCCACTTTGCCGTAAATGTCGGGACGGAGCGCAGGGTCGGCACCGTACAATGTGACAGAATCGAAAGCGGTCGACAAGCGCTTTGCGCTCATCCCTTCCGACACCAGCTTGAAGCGGCGGTTGGTGCGAAATGCATCACCTTCGCCGGCGAACATGCGGGTAGGGTCCTCGTTTTCGCGCTTGAACGCAAATACGCCGGCACTGTACGGAAAGGAACCGGGGACGTTTTCCAGCATCAGGAAGCCCAGGATTTCGCCGTGGTCTTGAAAACGCGGCAATGCCACCTTGCGAATCTTGGTGCCGGACAGCGTGGTGGCAACCAGCCTGGTGCGAATTTCTTTGTCGCGACTGGTGACGACGTAGTCGTCACCAGCATACGCTGCTTGCAGGTCCGGCCACGTGGCGAGCAGCTTTTTGGCTTCAGGATCGAGTTGGCCGTCGCGCTCCGCGATGAGGCCGTCGAGATCGGCTACTTTACCCGCTGCTGCCAGCATGCGCCGGGTTTCCTGCAGATGCTGGCGTTCGCGCGCGATGCTAGCTTGCTTTGTCACAAACCGGTGATAGCTTCGCACGGTGTCGGCAATCTCGGCCAGATAGCGACTGCGCGCCGGCGGCACAAGCGAATTCTTGCCGGATGAAAATCGCACGCCGGCCGGCGCCAGTTTTCCCGGCTTGATCGTCAAACCGTGCTCGGCCAATCGTGGCAACAAGCCCTGATACAGAGCGGTCACGCCATCGTCGTTGAAGCGTGAGGCTTGGGTGCCGTATACCGGCATTTCATCCGGACGCTGGCCCCACAGTTCACGGTTGCGTTGGTATTGCTTGGCCACATCGCGCAGGGCATCTTGCGAACCCTTGCGGTCGAACTTATTGATGGTGACGAAATCGGCGAAATCGAGCATGTCGATTTTTTCCAGTTGCGACGCGGCGCCGAACTCCGGCGTCATCACATACATCGATAAATCCACATGCTGCACGATTGCCGCGTCACCTTGGCCGATGCCGGATGTTTCGACGATGACCAAGTCGAAGCCGGACACCTTGCAGGCGGCGATGGCCTCCGGCAATGCTGGCGAAATCTCGGAGCCGGCCTCGCGCGTGGCCAGCGAACGCATGAAGACGCGCGACTGACCGGCCCACGGGCTGATCGCATTCATGCGAATACGGTCGCCCAGCAAAGCGCCGCCGGACTTGCGGCGCGATGGATCGATCGAAATCACGGCAATATGCAAGGCGTCGCCCTGATCGAGACGGATGCGGCGGATCAATTCATCGGTCAGCGAGGACTTGCCGGCGCCACCGGTGCCGGTGATGCCGAGTACCGGGGTCTTGATGGCGGCGGCGGCCTGGTGCAGTTCGCCCCTGAGCTTGGCGGAAACCTTATCGTTCTCGAGTGCCGTAATCAGTTGCGCTAACGGCCGCTGCCGGTCAACCATCGCGCCGTTGCGCAAGGCATCTAGTTTAGTCGGGGCGCCGACCGACAGATCGACGTCGCATGCCTGGATCATCGACATGATCATGCCAACCAACCCCAGCCGTTGACCGTCTTCCGGACTGAAAATACGTGTCACGCCATAGGCATGCAAGTCGGCAATTTCGCTCGGCACAATCACGCCGCCGCCGCCGCCGAACACTTTGATGTGCTGCCCGCCGCGTTCTTTCAGCAAGTCAATCATGTACTTGAAATATTCGACATGCCCGCCCTGATAGCTGGAAAGGGCGATCCCTTGCACGTCTTCCTGCAACGCGGCGGTGACGATGTCATCGACCGAGCGGTTATGGCCGAGGTGGATCACTTCGGCGCCGTTGGCCATCAAGATGCGGCGCATGATGTTAATCGACGCGTCGTGACCGTCAAACAAGGAGGCGGCAGTGACGAAGCGCACCTTGTTGGCGGGCTTGTACTGGGTGAGATTTTGGGCGACGGAGAGGTCGGTCATAGCATGTCGACTCGCTAAATGGGGAACCAAAAGTTGTGGACATGCCTTGCGGTCAACGCCACTTTATATTTTGCTAAGGTCGAGTATAGAAACCGACGCACGTGATCGCAATGCCAAAACATGGCAAAAATGCTGTGAGGATTTGTCATTAAGGCTGACTTCCCTTGTACGCCCCTTGGCGGGTGGCCAAGGCCGGCCCATACTGCGCCGCCACGGGGCACTTGCGCCCGCGCCAAATCGAGCCAGGTCGGGCTACGCCCACGCGCCATTTTCCGATGCCAAGAAGTGTTAATATTCAACCATAGAATCCGTCGTCCGGTCCATCGCAAGTTGCGCCGGGGAAGCATCACCGGCAGGAGAGAATGCACGGGCGCTTGAACTTACCCGACCAAAATCACTGCAATCAGAAACAACGCCGTATATGGAAAAAGGCAGCATCTCTATTTACTTCGTACAGTCCGCTCTGAAGCCCATTTTAGAGCGCGGCATGGATGTCGGGGACTTGCTGCGCGACGCCGGCATCTGGCCCGGCTTGCTGGAATCGTCTCAAGGCCGCGTCACTGCCGAAAATTTCAGTATTTTATGGCTCGGCGTAGCACGCATGCTCGATGATGAGCTATTCGGCCAGGATTCCCGGCGCATGAAAGTGGGCAGTTTTGCGATGCTGTGCCAGACCCTGATTCAATGCGAGACGCTACAAAATGCCTTGCGCCGCATGGCGCGTTTTTTCAATCTCCTGCTCGATGATTTTTGCTGCAGTTCGGAAAGCGACGCCCGCCATGGATATTTGACCATCCGGCAAAAAACCACGCCTCACTGTTCCTGCGTGTTCGGCTACGAGACATTGTTAATGATGCAACACGGCGTGGCGTGTTGGCTGGTTGGCCGGCGCATTCCGATACTCGAGGCCGCTTTTGCTTATCCTGAGCCTTCGTGGAGCGCAGAATATCGTCAAATGTACTCGGAGCAATTGCGTTTCAATCAGAGAGCAACGACTCTCACGTTCGACCGCTCCTATTTGGATCTGCCCGTGATCCAGAACACGCTTTCTGTCAGGGAGTTCGTCCGAGGCGCTCCCGCCAACATCGTGCTGAAATACAAAAACAGCGCCGGGCTATCAGCCCAGATCCGGCGCCGACTGCGCGCCGCAGCGCGCACCGCATGGCCGGATTTCGACGCCATTGCCGCGAGCCTGCACATGACCGCGTCGACCCTGCGTCGACGGCTCGACGACGAAGGGCAATCCATTCAAGTCATCAGAGATCAACTGCGCCGTGATATGGCGATCGAATACCTTTGCAACACAGCCAATAGTCTGGCCGACATTGCGACCGACCTTGGATTTGCCGAAGCGAGCGCCTTTCACCGCGCATTCAAGAAGTGGACCGGCGCCAACCCGGGTGAGTACCGTCAACGCATACGTGCGCTATAAGCAGACGGCGAATTTGTCCAACCGATGCTACGTGAGGGCGCGCCTGCCATCTAGCGCGACGTATTTCGCATCGTTCCCGAACACGGCGGCGCACTTTGCGAAGCTGGCGAAGATCCAGCTTGCCATGCCTGTTCTCTCAATCGGCTGGGCAAAGGCAAATGGACTTGCACTAAGAGCACAAGTGAAACTCGTCGCCTCCGATGTCACGGCGGTTGTCCTCAAGGGCACAGGGCACCGGGTTCTGGAAGAGCGTCGAGACGAGACCATCGCCGCACTCGTCCGCTCCCTTCAGTGAAAACCCCCGGCCCAGTCGAGGCGACATTGTGAATTAATGCATCGGAAATCTGCCACTGCGGTACTAACTTGCGGGCATGCAGTCAGCAATCTTACAAGTTGAGCTTAATAATCAACTACTTGCAAGTTAAGCGCCCTAACCACCGCCGGGTAGCAGCGGCGCTGCCCAGATCGTCGGACCATCCATTTCCGATCCGACAGGCAAAATTGGTTACGGATCACTCCATACTCAACACCAGCCGCTTGCCAAGCACACGGGCGGCACGGTCAAGCGTTTTGAGACTGGGCCAATGGTGCACATCCTCCAGTCGTTTCGCCTGCGGCCAGCTCGTGCCCATTGCTCGTGCCAAGTCTGCCAAGGTGCGGTCTCCTCGCGCTTGACGCAGCAAAAGCACTGCCTGCGTTTTGGCGTCTGGCGCAATGTAGCGCGCATCTTTGACGTTGAGACTGGGTGCGGGGATGTCTTTCCCCTCGTCCAGGCGCCAGCCCATCATGGCAGACAGCACCTCGGAGGCGTTGAACAGCGCCTCTTCCATGGTCTGCCCTTCGGTGAAGGTATCTGGCAGATCTACAAATTGCACAAAAAAACCGCTATCTTGGGGGGTGATTTTGGCAGGGTAGGTAATTTCCATAGTAGTTCCTTATTTCAGTTTCACACCGGTTTGACGTGCGATGGCGGCGACCAAACCGGCCCTGCATCACGGCTGCCATGCACTGGAACCGGCACGGCCACGCCGCCCTTCACCATAATGTGGTGGCTGCCATTTATGCGGTCGAGCTTCCAGCCATCGGCCTTGAGTTTGCTGATGATGTCTTTTCCGTTCATGTGATCGATAATAGATCATTTTTGGTCTATTCGCAATATTCGCTGCCAAGGTTGCGTTGGCCGGGCACCGCCCAACTCGGATGCTTATTCCCCTAGATTTATTTCTGGATATAGCTCCGGCAGCAAAAATTGAAGGGCATCAAGCGGCAATCCAAAACGAACCGGACCGAGCGGAGTGTCGCTAATAAGTAACTTCGTCGACAGCAGATGTGATAACAGCGTGCGCGCTGTGCGCTCTCCCAGACCAGTCATCTGAGCGAACTCACTACGCGTCATCGGGCCGGCCGCAAAAGCATGATATAGCGGCAAAATCGCCTGTGGACGCATTTTCTTTTCTTGCGTGGAGCGAAATATTACGAGCGCCTCGATACGTCGCTTCATTTCGTCCAGGGCAAGCATTTTAGTCATAAAACTGACTTTTTCGTCGCATACGCCTACAAAAAATTGCACCCATTCTGTTAAGCCTGCGGCGGTAAGGTTTCCGCGTCCGTCGAGATCGCCGCGGCGTGATGCGTCTGCGTTATGTAGACGGGCATAATAGTTTTCTCGCCACGAGCCAAGCCCCGGCTTGGCGATCATAATCCGCGTGTCGTGCACATGTTCATATCCACAGCGGATCAGCCGCACCGGAGAGCCCCCCTACCGGCACACTTTCGATAAAGACACGATGCATTTCTGTGACCAAACCAACGAGGAATCTGGCAAGTGAGTTGCACGGTGATCCCCGCCGCCCTTGATCAGGATTAGCCGTCCGCCTCAAGGCGAGTTTTAAGCACCGTATCCGGTGATTCTGGATACAGCGAAGGAAAGTTCCCGATCTTGGCGGTCAGCGGCAAAGCCCGCGATCCCGTACCGATTCTGAAACCGGAATTCAATCGAATCGTTCACGCTTCCGGCGGGCTTGACGCAGGAAAATATCAAACATATGAAGGTCAGCTGTGCCTTGACCATGTTTTGCAGCTTCAGGTCTTCTCGCACAAAGACCTGAATCGGTGAATTGGCCAGCGCATCAAAAACGAATCGAAAAACACCGGCGAGCGTCAATCTGACGACGTTCTAAATTCGCGCCCGTGTTTTGGCGGTTTCGAGTTTCCGGTTGCGATGCTTGTGATCGTGTTGGTTGCCGGCGCCGTGGGGTTCGGCAGCGGTTGGCGGGTGTCTTGGCGCGCAAGACGGAGCGGTTATTTGCCTCGCCCACCTGAAATTTCCAATCAAATTTCGGCATTGAAATCGGCATCGACCGGCACGGCGACGCGAACCTGCGAGCGCGTTCGACAATGCACCTATGGACCCGGCATCGGCCCCACCGACACCGTAATATCGACTCGCAGGCGTCAGGTCGCCTGCCCGCCCGGGGCCACGTCCGTTCCTTCATCTATAATATTTAGAAACCCTTCGTAAGCAAACACTCTTCCGCGAAGCTTCCCGGTTACCTCTCGAACGATACTTAATTTCTCAAGCGCCGATAACGCGCTATTGACTGTGGGCATGCTCAAATTTGTCTTTTTGCTAACCTGCGTTGCATTCACAAATGGTTGTATTTGAAGCAGCTCGTGAATACGCAACATGGAATTCGTGGAATCGCCAAATGCGGTAATGCGCTCGCGGTCTTTAGCGAACAGCGTCACAATGCGTATGGCGCTTTCGTGCGCATTGTTGGCTGTTTCGGCAACCCCTTGCAAAAAAAACTCTAACCATGCTTCCCAGGCACCGCGCTGGCGAACCTCTTGCAGCAGGCGGTAGTAGTCTTCCCGATGCGTTTTCAGATACAAACTCAAGTACAACAGCGATTCCTTCAATACGTTCTTTTCGACCAGGAAAAGGGCGATCAGTAGCCGGCCCAGACGTCCGTTGCCATCCAGGAAGGGATGGATTGTTTCGAACTGCACATGGAGCAAACCGGCCTTAATGAGTGGCGGCCAGGTTTGATCATTGTGCAGGAAAGCTTCAAGATCACCCAGGCAGCGGTTCATTTCGACGACCGGCGGCGGAACGTAAAGCGCATTGCCTGGCCGGGTACCTCCGAGCCAATTTTGCGAACGGCGAAATTCGCCGGGGTCCTTGGTTTCTCCACGGCCGCTGCGTAACAAGATGGCATGCATTTCCCTGAGGAGCCGCAGGCAGAGTGGACGCCCATCCGGCGTCTCATCGCGCATGCGCGCCAGCCCGTACATCATCGCATTGACGTAATTCGATACTTCAGTCACATCGTCGATCGGTTGCCCGGCGATCGCTGCGTTTTCAAAACGCAGCAATTCATCGAGCGTGGACTGGGTACCTTCGATCTGCGAAGACAGCACCGCTTCCTTGCGTACGTACATGTACAGGAAAAGTGCTTTGTCCGGCAGCATCATCGTAATGCCGTCCAATCGGCCGATGGCACGGTCGGCTTCACTGAGCTTTTGCAGCAGTTGAATTGAAATATCTAGCGACGGCGACGGAGGCAACGGTGGTGGAACGAAGGCCTGCACCGTTTCGTCGAAGGCAACTGTCGATACGAAATGTCCGAGGCGGTTTGCATGAGAGCTCATGGCTAGGATCGGCTCCTCGTGAAGCGTTAATTAAGGCGGCTTACCTTGCCGGCATCACTATTTAAATTTTCTAAGTATATTTTAATAGTCGATGCCTGAGACCGCAAGGACAGCTTGCCGTTTTGTTGACGCCGCCGCCAAATTGACCGAGTCTCCCGCGAAATTGTTGACCCAGCCACCTGTCCCACCACGGAGCGGCATGGAATGATAAACCCAGCGCATGCGTAACTGTTCCAAGAAAAAGTAAATGAGTTGTCTACGCCAAGGCGCCCTTTGGCGGCCCCAAACAAATACTCGACTATCTTGGTCGATACGCCCATCGCGTCGCCATCAACTCCAACTACCGCCTGCTTCGTATCTAAAACGGCAAGGCAAGTTCGGCTGGGAAGACTATCGTCATGCTCGGCGAAAGGCGTGATGACGCTCGACGCCGATGAATTCATCCGGCGCTTTCTGCTACAGGTGGTGCCGCCTGGACTGATGCGTATCCGGCATTATGGTTTTCTCGCCAACCGCCACCGCGAAGCCAAGCTCGCCCTCTGCCGCCAGTTGCTCGATGTGCCAGCACCGATTGTCCCGGCTACCGTGGTGTCTGCCGAGGGCAATTTCAAAAAAATCAACGGCCAAAAGGCCGTAATGGGGGAGGCGGAGGGGTGACAGGGGGTGAAATGCAAAATGACTTAGCCCGTAAAGGCCAAGTCATTTATTTTGCAACTAATTTGGAGGCGGGAAGCGGAATCGAACCGCTCTGGACGGCTTTGCAGGCCGCTGCATAACCTCTTTGCTACCCCGCCTGAGGATGTTCTGAGGACATCTATTGTAACGTGATCAACCTTGTACTGCTTTCCGGACCAACCACCCGGCCCGGGGTATTCATCAAAAAAGGGAAGCCCGTGCAGCTTCCCTTTCGAATTTTGGAGCGGGAGAAGAGTCTCGAACTCTCGACCTCAACCTTGGCAAGGTTGCGCTCTACCAACTGAGCTACTCCCGCATTGGAGCCGTCCATTATCGCAGAAATGCCACATAATTTCCAGCGCATTTCACTTCTATTACAGCGCCAGCTTATTCACACTGGAGCGGGAGAAGAGTCTCGAACTCTCGACCTCAACCTTGGCAAGGTTGCGCTCTACCAACTGAGCTACTCCCGCATTTGGAACCGCATTATGGCAGAAACCTAATGACATTTCCAGTACTAACTTGCACCTTTTGACGCCAAACAAACTGGAGCGGGAGAAGAGTCTCGAACTCTCGACCTCAACCTTGGCAAGGTTGCGCTCTACCAACTGAGCTACTCCCGCGTCGCCAACAGGCAAGTATTATAGAGGATATAGACAAGCTGTCAAGGGCGAGTCTTGTCCAATATGGTAT
>PKWL01000007.1 GCA_003133225.1 Janthinobacterium sp. | reverse complement strand
CCAATGGCAGGATCAGCCCAGTCTCCTCGGCGAGCGCGATGAATTCCGTCGGCCCCACCATGCCGCGTTGAGGATGGGTCCACCGTATCAACGCTTCGGCTCCTATAAGGTGATGCTCGCCTGTCACCTGCGCTTGATAATAAAGGACGAACTGATGCTTTAAGTGGCGGGCAGCACCGCATATTGCTCTCGATAACACATGCCGCGTCAGCACATGTCAAAGCGCTAGTGGCCAATGTCCGTGCCAGTTTGCGGCATATCCTAGCTACTGCACCGCAGTTACCGTCTACGCCGCGCTGGCAGAAATTAGTACGTTATATCGTCGAAAAAATCCTTGGTGCCACAGCCGAAGATCCCGCGTAAATGACTGCGTCGCCGCCCCTTACGACGAGCTAACAGAGGAATCTAGGTTCATAGATCTGAGCGGTCGTTCGGCCCCTCCCTCTTCTGGATTTCGCCGTATCTGGCATGGATTTGCTGGGTCATCATGAAATCGGTGAATTGCTGCGCCGGTACCGGTCTACTCAGCAGATAGCCCTGCATCACATCACAGGATTGATCCCGCAGGAAACGCAGCTGGGCTTCGGTTTCCACTCCTTCGGCCACCACTTCCAAGCGCAGACTGTGGGCCAGCGCGATGATGCCTTTGATGATCGCGGCGCCATCGGCGTCGTGCGGCACGTCGCGCACGAAGGATTGGTCGATTTTGATCGTGTTGACCGGGAAGCGCTTCAGATAGGCGAGCGAAGAGTAGCCGGTGCCAAAATCGTCGATCGACAACCGCACCTTCAGATTGCGCAGACGTTGCAGCGCATGCAAGGTTGCGTGGGCGTTTTCCATCAGAGTACTCTCGGTAATCTCCAGCTCCAGCAACTCCGCTGCCAGTCCGGTGTCCGCCAGAACTTGTTCCACGGTGGCGCAAAAGTCTTCCTCCAAGAGCTGACGAACTGATATGTTGACCGCCATTCTCACTGGCGGAATGCCGGACTTGAGCCAGGTCTGCAGTTGGGCGCAGGCGGTACGCAGAACCCACTCACCGATTGGGTTGATGAGACCGGTTTCCTCCGCCACTGGAATGAATTCGGCGGGAGAGACCGGCCCGCGAGTCGGATGGTGCCAGCGCAAGAGGGCTTCCATGCCAACCACCATGCCGTTGTCGAGCCGCGCCTGGGGCTGGTAATACACTTCCAGTTCCTGCCGGCTCAATGCGTCGCGCAGATCACTTTCCAGGCGCATTGTTTCGGCGACTGCGAACTCCATGTGCGCCTCGAAAAACGTGAAGCCGGAATGGTCCTTCTTGGCACGGTACATGGCCGTATCGGCGTATTTCAGTAGCGCCCCCGCGTCGACGCCGTGGTCCGGATAGAGCGAGATGCCGATGCTAGCGTTGATAAAGATGTCGTGGCCATCAATCTGGAATGGCGTCGACAGGGCGCGGCAGATGTTTTGGGCGGCAATGGCAGCGGCATTCTGGCTTGTCATATCGGCCAGCACCACGGTAAATTCGTCGCCGCCCAGACGGGCCACGCAGTCCACGCTGCGCACGCTGCGCCGAATCCGCTGCGCTACCGCCACTAATAGCCGGTCGCCCACTTCATGACCGAAGGTGTCGTTGACATTTTTGAAACGGTTCAGGTCAAGGAACAGCACCGCCACAACTTCCCCGGTTTGTCGTGCCTGCTCGATACAGCGCTCTAGCTGCTTGAAAAACAGGGCACGGTTCGGCAGATCTGTCAGCGGGTCGTTATAGGCCAGGTGGCGGATGCGCTGCTCCGTCCGTTTGGCATCGACAATACGCCGCACCCGCTGTGACAGGACTGCGAAATGGATCGGTTTGGGGATGTAATCGCTGGCGCCAGCGGCAAATGCCCGTTCTACCGAAAGATTGTCGTCTAGTGCGGTAATCATCAGCACCGGGATGGCGTGCCCGTTGGGCAGCTCCTGCAGCCGGGCGCAGGTGGTAAAGCCATCCATGACCGGCATCAACGCATCTAGCAGTATCACATCGGGCAGGATGCGCTTGAGCAGCAGCAGGGCCTGGGCGCCATTTTCTGCCTCTTCCACCCGGAAGCCGTCTCTGGATAGCGTATGGCGCAAGGCCCTGCGTGTGCTGCGGTCATCATCCACCACCAGCACCAAGATACTCGCCTCTTCCGCCCTGGAGGGACGCTGGTTTTCGAGAAATACCTCGCTGCCAAGCAGTATCGCCACCTCGTCAAAGGCTGAACGCAATTGGGGCAGCAGAAGGCGTATGTCATTGATCTGTTGCTTTAACGCCATATCTTCCACTTTTTTGGCGCACAGGGTCAGGCTGGTGGCACCCAGGTTACTGCTACAGCCCTTGATGGTGTGCGCTGCGGCACGGACTGCGTCAGCGTCATTCTGGCAGACCGCCTGCTCCAGTTGTTCCAGGTAAGTCGGCATATCTTCCAAGAAGGGCATCACTGCGTGCTGCAGTGCAGGGCCAAGAATTTCACGCAGTTTGTCGAAGACGACCCGGTCCAGCGGGCCGTTTTCAATCAGCGCTACCGGGTCCGGCATTTTTTCCACCGTCTGCGCGCTAGTCATGCCTTTTGCAAGCCAGCACTCCAGCTTGTGTCGCAGTGCAAGCAAGGTGATGGGTTTTGCCAGATAATCATCCATGCCTGTCGCCAGGCATTTTTCCACGTCTCCCGGCTGGGTGTTGGCAGTCATGGCGACGATCGGAGTGCGTCGTCCCTGCGGCTCTTCAAGATTGCGAATGTGCGCCGTGGCTTGATAGCCGTCCATCTGCGGCATATTGCAATCCATCAGGATCAGGTCGAAACGGCTGCGACGGGTGGCATCAATCGCCTCCCAGCCGTTGGCGGCGAATTCGCATTGGCAGCCGCTCATGGCCAGCATGCCGGCCGCCACCGCCTGATTGCTACGGTTATCTTCCACTACCAGCACCCGATGCATGCCGGCTGCAGTTGGCGGACCCTCTGGCACAGTAGCTGGGATTGCTGCAATGTTAAAGCTTACGCCGTCGGGCAGCAGATGCCGGACCGCATCTAGCAGACGGTTCAGGCGCAGCGGTTTCCCCAGATAGCCATCGGCTCCCACTGGCAGTTCACTCTGTGGCGCGGCATAGCGATCGAGCAGCAATAAACGTGTCGCCGATAGTGCTGGATCGGAACGGAGTTGGCGAGCCAGGTCCGCGCCTTGCCGGTCGCCGGCGCTAAGGTCCATGATCATCAGAAAATAGGGTGTTTGCTTCTGTTTTGCGCGTCCCAGTTCCAGCAGCGCCTCGGCGGCGCTGCCTAGTGCATGGCAAGACATGCCGTGATGCACCAGGCTCTGCGTCAGGAAGCCGCGCACAATCCCGCTTTCTGCAACCACCAGCACCCGCAGTCCGGGCAGGGCTTGCTGTGCGGGGATGAATGGCTGCGGCGCGCCAGGTTTGCACGGAATCGTGAACCAGAACGTGCTGCCCTGTCCGGGCTCGCTGACGACTCCGATCTCGCCGCCCATGAATTCCACCAGCTGCTTGCTGATGGTCAGGCCGAGGCCGGTACCGCCGTATTTGCCGGTGATGGTGTGGTCGGCCTGGGTGAAGGATTCGAACACATGGCGCGCCGTGTCCTGGTCCATGCCGATGCCGGTGTCGCTCACCTCGAAACGCAGCCTGATGCGATCAAGGCCGTCTTCTGTGCAAGAGATACGCACCGCCACCTCGCCATGCCCGGTGAATTTGACTGCGTTGCTCATCAGATTTAGCAACACCTGACGCAAGCGTAGCGAATCACCGTTGATCAAATCGGGCACGCCGCAAGACAGCAGGCAGCCAAGCTCCAGGCCTTTTTGTTGCACCTGAGCGGCAAGCAACTCGATCACCTCGTCGAGCAGCTTGCGCAGGTCGAAGTCGATCTCCTCCAGTTCCATCTTACCGGCTTCCATCTTGGAGAAATCGAGGATATTATTGATCAGATCCATCAGCGTGTGGGCCGACCTGCAAGCCACCTCGACGCATTCATGCTGCGGCGGCTTGAGCGGCATCTCCTTGAGCACGTCGAGCATTCCTATCACGGCATTCAATGGGGTGCGTACTTCATGACTGACGGTGGCGGCGAATTGCGTCTTCATCAGCGCCATGTGCAGTGCCTGATCCCGCGATTGCTTCAATTCCGCTTCCCGCTCTTCCAGCACGACCATCATCTGGTTGAAGGCGAATGCCATCTCAACGATGTCGCGCGGGCCTTCCGGGGTGGCACGCAGCCCGGATTCGCCGGCCTCGGCGCGCCCCATCAGGCCAGACAGGTTATTTAACGGCCGGATCAAGTGCCGCGTCAAAAGGCGCATGACGCCCAATAGGATGATGGCGCAGGAGAGCGTAATTGCAAGATTTCCTATAAGCAATGAAATCACCATGCGTTTCATTGTGTCCTTGCTGAGCACTATATGCACGTACCCCAGTAGCTCGGGTTTGCGCTCCGCAAGATCATAAGGCGAGGCGCCGGCCTGACGATCAAGGACGGCGGCATCGAAGCGCCATGCATCATCGGTTTCCCGCCCCAGTTGGGCGTGGCTCAGGGAAGCATCGGATGGGGGGCGCTGATACGGCGTGAGTATCGTGGCGCTCTTGGATTCGGACATCAAGATTTTATTGGCTGCGTCCGTGATCTCAACCTGCCGCACATCCGGGAAGGCCAGGGTCGTGGCGACCACATCGCGGGCATTCTCGGGAGAGTGATAAAGCAGGGCCAGAATGCTCTGGTGCGCCAGATTTTCCGTGATGTGCTGGCCTTGCTCGATGAGATATGCCCGCATGTGCCGGCTACTCTGCCACGAATTGATCAGCGAGGAAAACAGCGCCAGAGCCAGGATGGCGCTAGTGATAATGACTGTCAGCTGGCGGCGAAAGCCGATGCGGCGGAAATAGTCGCGGAACATGATGTGCCCGTCAGGTTGTCAGGTTGGAAAAAAGGAAGACGCCGTACGTATTGCATGCGTGAGCGACGAAGGGCTGAGCTGCTGGCAGTAATTCAGTGTAGGCATCACGGCTCCGGGAAAATAAAATTGAAACTGCGTTGTTGCCGGGAGTCGATATTCAAGCCAATGTGGCTGGCGCTACGCAGATTGACTGCCGTGTACACCTCGCGCAGCGGCGCCACGCCACGCTTGCGGGGTTTTCCCTCCAGTACGCCGAGGGCGAACTTGGCTAAATCACGCCCCAGCTCCATGTTGTTCGGATACAGGGCGAACAGGGCGCCCTTCTTGACGTGCAGGAAGCTGCTGGAAAAGACGGGTACGCCACGGTTCCAGGACTCCTTGAGGACCAGCGGCAAAATCGTGGTCTCGTCGACCGTGGTGGCGTCATGCGGCAGCCAGATCGCATCAAGCCGGCTGTCGGCCTCGGCGAAAGCGGTTTCGTAGCCACGCGCTGCCGTAGCCAGATCCGGTGCTTCATGGGCCACCAGTTCCAAGCCCTCGGCCTTGGCCGCATCCTGCGCCAGTTTCATTAACCATGCGTTATTTTGCGGGTCGTAGATGACGGTCACCCTTTTTATACTGGGCAACAATTTTTTCAGGAGCGTGAACAACAGGGCCGGGTCCGGCGTCAGACTAATGCCCGTCAAGTTGTGACTGTCCGCCTCGGGGACTGAGAGTACACCGCCCACGACGACGCTTATGTCGCGGTCGAGCCCGGATGCGATCTTCACTCCCTGGCGTCCGAGGGCGATGACGACCCTGGTGCCGTCGTGCTTCAACTGCCCGTTCAGCTCGGCCATATTGCTGTTCGGTCCGACCGGATGGGTGTTGACGCGCCTGTTGAGCTGCTCCTCGACCCCTTCGATGATCTTGTTAAAGACGCTGCGAAAGGGTTCGCCCAGATCCGGGTAAACGACGGCAATGGTGGCGGCATCGACTAACGGAGTTGCGTGCGCCAGCGCCCAGGGCAGTGAAAAAAACAGGCTGATCCCAAGCCGCAACAAGGCAAAATACACTCCTTTGGCAGGGTGCATTCCTGGCGCTGGCTCAGAACTTGTGCTGGAACTGGACATACAAGGCGCGGCCGGGAAGCGGCAAATCGAAGGGGATGTTCCCCGGGGCTAGGCTCGGTTCTCTGGCATCCTGATTGAACAAGTTCAACAACATGGCACTGACGGTCCAGCCGCTGGCTAGATGCTCTCGCCTCAGGTTCAGATCCAGCGTAGTGTAATCGGCGATCGGGGGCCGGCTGTCGCCCGGTTGCCGCTTGCGGTCGGCGACATGGTTGACCGTCGTGCCAAGCTGCCACAGCGGGGCGAAGCGCCAGTCGGCCCGTGCAAACAGCCGTTGGTGGGGCGCCAGACCGGCATCCTGGCCGGTGGCCTCATCGGTGGAACGCTGCAGGGACACGCTTCCGGCAAGCCGCAAGTTGCGCGTCGCATCCCAGGTCGCTTCCAGCTCCAGACCCCGTCCTGTCTGGTCGCCGGCATTTTGCGCGGTAAAGCCGCTGCCACTTGGCTCAAAGCGGATAATGTCGCGCATACGATAGTGGAACAGGCTCAGGTTAGTTTGCAAGGTATTGGCGGGCTGCCAGGAGAATGCCAGTTCATTGGTCGCGATCGTTTCTGGTTTCAGGTTGGGATTGCCAATCGTGACCGGATTGTTGACGTTGTACTGCTCGGCGAAGGAAGGGGCCCGGAAAGCGCTGCCGTGCAATGCCTTGACAACGACGTTGTAGGCCGCGTCCCACACCAGAGCCAGGCGCGGATTGGTGGTAGTGCCGAAGTCGGAATAGCGATCTTGGCGCACGCCAGCCGTCAAGGTCCAGTCCTTTGCGAGAGTCCATTCATCCTGGGCGAACACGTACGCCAGGTTGCGCTTATGCGGCGTCAGGTAGACATCTGACGTGTCGCTGACATCGACGATGCTGCCCAGAGGAATAAAGACGGGGCCGGCGACTAACTTGAAGTTCTTTGATTCCGTTGTCTCATACAAATCCTCGATTCGAAACCCTGTTCCCATACGCAGTCGATGCTGCTCAAAGCCGCTATAAAAGGCCGAGATGCTGCCGTGAGTGTGGCGCTCGGAATGGCCGGGGTTGCCGATCACTCCATTGGGAAAAGCGCCGCCGAAGGCGCCGGCCGGGAACAGCATGTAACCCGCATCGCCGGGTTTTTCCTTGATGTCGTAATATCCGATGACACTCGAGACGTCCCAGTTCGGGACAAGGTTGTCGTCATGGAAGGTAAGGTCAAGGTACAGCCTGGATGCAAGAACGCTGGCACCGGGGTCCAGACTGTCGGCCAGCCCGGTGCCTATGCCGACTTCCCGCTGCTGGTACGCTGCGCGCAAACGCCACATGCTGTAGGACAGATCGGCACGGGCGTCCAAGGCATTGCGCAGCGCGTTGATAGGCCCGGGGGCAAGGGAAGCCTGGGTGCCGAAGAGTTTGTCCAGCGAAGATTGAAGATCCTGCTGGATGACGCCCTTCTGGCCATCGGTGTGGCCGACACGCAGATACAACGCGGCTTCCAGCGGACCCAGCTCGCCGCCATGCTGTACCCACGCGTCGCGGCTGTTGAAGCTGCCGCCCCGCAGCCCATATTCAGTGCCCTTGATGTCCGCCGCCGTCTTGGTAATCACATTGATCACGCCTGAGACCGCATCGGCACCATACAGTGCCGATCCTGGCCCCCGGATCACTTCGATACGGGCCACATTCTCCAGTGGCATTCCGCCCCACGCCTGGCTGCGATCACCTAAAAACACGCTGGTGATCGGTATCCCATTCACCAGCATGAGAACTTGCGGGTTGGAGCCAGTGTGTATGCCGCGGAAGCTGTAGATGGGGTTGGCCGCCACCGATGAAACGGAAACATGCAGGCCTGGCACGCTCTCCAGCACTTGATCCAGATCCGTGGCCCCCATGGCCTCGATATCGCGGGCGGTGATGACGGTAGCAACTGCCGGTGCGCGGGTAATTGCTTGCCGGATGCCGGTGGCGATGCTGACCGAGGACTTGTCGCCGTAGGCGAGTGCCAGATCGTCCTCTTCGGAAGAGGCTTGGGCAGCAGCATTGCCGCCCCATACAAGAGCTAAAAATACGCAGAGTGCTTGGCGTTGCAATACTTCCATGAATGGTTTTCCAATATTCCCTTAACTTCTCCCTAACTTCTATTTATCTGGCACCAGGAGCGCTGTGGCAGTTCTGCATACAGAATGTCTGCGTAGTACATCGGACACAGCATGGCTTCAAGGCGCTCTGATGCGTCAACGAGGCGCGCCTGCGCCAAAGGCGAACAGGGAGTATTCATCCATCGTGCTATCCCAATGCCGCCAGCGCCCGCTCTCATTTCATTTTCCGAACAAATGTGGGCTGTCGCCTCTTGCCTTGCTGAAATAACGTCCGCGACGTGTGGGCCGCATGCACCTTTGATGTTGAAATGCATTAATTCATCCTCGTACTTTGCTATGCAGAAATAATTCATTGATGTCATCACCGATTTATTTATTGGCGTCACTTTGAATGAGGCTCAATTTTATGTCCGTTTTGCAATTAATTGCAAAATAGACATATTGAATTAATTAGTTTTCACATGTTTGTTGCGCTGCGTCAATAGTGGGCATGATATGGAATCCGATTTGACGGCTTAGCGGCCGCCCGGCCCATACCCGCATGCGTACATTCGGCGTTGGCGCGTCGTTGGGATCGATGAGTACGTCCAGCAGCATCGGTCCCCGTCGGGCGCACATGGCGGTGAAATCGGTGGGCGGCAGATCGCAGTTGTGATCTGCTCCGCTTGCGCCATGCCCTGCCTGGCCATTCCCAGCGACTGGTCGTCGAGCACCGCAAAGATGACGCTTTACCTTTCGGCTAGGGCTGGCGGGATTCCTTGGCCATTCATCAGACAGCTGCCGCCGACGAGCTGCCTCGCAACCGTTCTCGCTCTGCCGCGCTGCATGCCGGGGTGCAAAAGCGAGCATAAGTCGTAGGAAAAGGCTGGTGGTGCATGCGGACTGCGGCATACATCCACCGGAATGCCTGGCTGAACGGGCCCCATGGGAGCACGGACGGCTCGTTGCAATGCGTAATGAGCGCTGTTCAGACTGCTGTGGATGGGACACCAGCTCGCCGTAGCGGGTTTAGTGCTGCCACGCGCATGGATTGCGCTGCAGGCGGATTCTTGTACCGGCTTGGGCAAGATCGGCTGCGGGCTGAGGACCCGCATCGGAATAATCTTCTCATCGGGGGCGCGGGCAATGACTTGTCGATTGCTGGTGGCGATGGCGGCCGAGGGTTTGCCGCCCTAGGCCAGCGCTGGTGGAGTGCGTCGCGCAGATACCTATTTATAAAAAAACAGGAAAAAACCACGGCAATACGGAAGTATCGCGCGGATTTTTGACGCGCCGGCGGAAAAGACGTTTTCCTTTCCCTCAACTGTTTACCTGGCGCCAGGAGCGCTGCGGTGGCCCTGCGTATGCAATATCCGCGCATGAAATCCGATACGACGTCCCTTCCGTGCGTTCTGACGCTTCGATGAAACACGGCTGCATTCCTGCCAGGAACGCCGGGAACATAAACAGATAGTATTCCCGTGGCGACAGGCCGAGATCGGCGGCCAGCGCGGCGGCCAGAGCGCCGTAATTCATGCGCATACGCCAGCGACCATTGAGCAAGACTTCCTCGATGGCAAAAGCAAGTTGCAGATAGGGTCCTTGATTCAAACCGAGTTGGCTGGCCAAGTCCAGCATATGCTGATTGCGCTCATCGCCATTGATAAGAGGCCGGCCATAGCCGGCGATGCTACGCTGCGCTTCCAGTTCGGCGCTCACGCAATCGGCGAGAGTAGCGCCTTCAGCCACTTGTTTTCGCGTGCGTAACAGAAAGTCGATGGCGCGCATGTCGATACCGCGCCCATAGATCGAGGCTTCCGATACCGCCAAGGCCGCCGCGACACCCAGATTGCCCGTGCTGCGGGCGCTGCCGGCCAAAGCGGCGACCCGGTTATTCCACAAACGCATATCCGGATAGCTGGTGTAGGTCCAGATCGAATGCATCAGACGTAATTGCTCTGCCGTGAAATGGCGGCCGGTGATGCCGAACACATACAGTTCGACCCAGTCCATGTCCTTCAGCTCGGTATGCAAATCATGGCCACGAAAAATCACATGGCTGCCAGGAAAGAAAGCGCCCATGCGGCTCTTCAATTCCCCGGCGTTTTCCCGCTGAAGCTCGGTACTCATACAGGCTCCTGGACGGGGTCGGTTTCCAGTTCCATGTTACCGAAGGGAAATTTCTTGTAGCCGTACTGGCGCTGTTCCACAGCATGGGCAGCCGCGCCCGGCAGGCGCAGCAGCAGGTGGAGCATTTCCCCCTGCTCAGGCGTAAATCCGAGCTCGGCGAGAGTCGCGGCAGCGACACCGGACAGGGCCAGCGGGCAAGCCGCCGCGGCTTCCAGCGTGACCAGGTTTTTTTCCAGCCAGCGTAGGTAAGATCCCGTACTCAGGCGGGCTAGACAAGCCAGGGTCTGCCTGACGGGCGTGGCGGTGCGGATACCATGCGGGTCGAAGCCCGGCGCATGTTCCTGCGCCGGCCAGATGCTGCCCGCTGCGGCGCCTGGCGTCGCGAGTCGCTGCTGCCAGGCGCCAAGGTCGGTGCCGCAGGCAACCCAGCCCTCCATCGCCAGGAATACTTCGCGCCCTCCGGCCAGCTGCCCGGCGCCGACCGCCAGCGCAGCCATCAGGCTGGAGGCGGCGGTCGAACCGCAGACGCCGCCGCACATGGCGGCATGGACAGATGCATCTCTGGGTCCCGGGTTGGCCAGCGCCACTGCCAACGTTTCCAGCAAGTCTGCTTGTGCTGTGCTGGGTGCCTCCTCATGGAACAGCAGGTACAGCATGTCCACCCAACGGGATTGCCCAAGCATCTCCCCATAGACATCGTAGCCGCGACAATAAGCGACCCGGGTAGCGTAAGAATTGTCCGGTTCCGCTTCTTCGCGCCAGATACGGCTGTGTATGGTATTCGGATTTTCTGCGTCGCGCATATTGTCTCCTAAGGTAGGCATACTAGACGATTCCGCTCGAGCCACCGGTGATGAGTACCGTTTTTCCTTCGAGTTTATCCATTTTCATTCCATAAGGGATTAAATACCGCCGGCCAACACGCGCATGCGTACATTCATCGGTGGCACTTCATCGGGATCGATGAGTACGTCCAGTAGCGTCGGTCCGCGCCGCGCGCACATGGCGGCGATATCCAGATTCAGCAGATCGGCAGGCGCATGGATGGTATGGGCTGCGGCACCCATGGCGCGCGCCATGGCGGCGAAATCGGTGGGCGGCAGATCGCAGGCGATCTGCTCCGCGTGCGCCATGCGCTGGCCGTGCTTGACCATTCCCAGCGACTGATCGTTGAGCACCACAAAGATGACGCTTTGCCTTTCGGCTACCGCTACCGAAATTTCCTGGCCATTCATCAGAAAGCTGCCGTCGCCGGTAATGCACACCACTGGCACCCCCGGGTTGGCGGCGGCGGTGCCGATGGCACCGCCGATGGCCCATCCCATCGGGGCAAAATTCATGGTGACCCGCAGCCAGCCGCCCTCGGTCTTGCGGCGGCCGGGCGCGCGCTTGGTGCCGCTTGCCTGCCGTCTTTCGCTGGTGCGCCGATCGATGTTGGGCTGCAAGTAATGGATGGCCCAGGCGGTGCTGTTGCCGGTATCGGCCAGGAAGCGGGTGGTGGGAGGGAACAGGCGGCCCAATTCGTGCATCAGCCGTTGCGGCAGGATCGGCGTGGCGTCGCTCTCAGCCTTGTCGGGGGCCGCCAGCATGTTGTCCTGGGTGTCAGGCTGCTGGCGCGAACTGCGTCGCTGTCCAGGCTCGATACCGCCGCTCTGCCGCGCTTCGTGCAACTGCGAGACGAGGCGGGTGAAGATCGACAGGATGCGCCCGCGCATGTGAAATCGCGCCATCGGCGTGCGATTCAGGTGCTCTTCCGATTCGTCGATATGTACCAGGCGCGCATTCAGCAGGCTGTCGCTCCAGCCACCGCTGTTCCATTCACCCATGCCGGTGCCGACGGCAATGATCAAATCCACCGACTTGTCGCGCAGCAAGGCTTCTGCCGAGGCGTGACCGCCGAAACCGAAAACGCCGCGAAACAGCGGATGATGCGGGTTGACCAAGCCTTTGCCGTCGGGCGTGGTGACCACCATCGCCCCGCTCAGTTCGGCGAACTGGAGTATGGAACCGATGGCCTCGCCGCAATCCACACCTATCAGGAAAACCACATTTTCAGCCTCGGCCAGCAAGTGACGCAGCGTTTCGAGCGCATCGTCGTCCACCAAGGAGGATGGTTTCAGAAGAGAACGCAAATCGTAGGAAGGCGCCGGCAGGGCATTCGGACTGCGGAATACATCCACCGGAATGCTCAGGTGAACCGGCCCCATGGGGGTACGGGTCGCTCGTTGCAATGCAGTAATGAGTTTGTGTTCAAATTGCTGCGGATGGGATACCAGCGAATTGTAGCGGGTGCAGTGCTGCAGCATGCCCAGGGTATTGATTCCGGTGCATGCGGATTCCTGCAGCGGATGCTTGCCGAAGGTAGGCAAGGCCGGCTGCCCGGTGATGACCAGCATTGGAATATTGTTGTCGTAAGCGCAGGCGATACCGGTGATCAGATTCGTGATGCCGGGCCCGGAGGTGGAGCAGCAGACCCCGATCTTGCCCGTTTCGCGCGCATAACCGTCGGCCATGAAGGCGGCTCCTGCCTCGTGGCGCGCCAGGATGTGTCGTACACCGCCCCTGCGGCTGCTTCTGGCGATGGCATTGAAAAGTGGCTCGATGGCACCGCCAGGAATGCCGAACACGTAGTCGATTTCCATCTGTTCCAGATAGGCCAGCAGCAGATCGGCTATTTCTATCGGCTGCGCGGGAAAGCACTCCGCGTTTTTCTTTCTTTCAGTATTGTCATGCGCCAGAAAAATCTCCTTATTCATATCGCCGCTCCGTTTTCGGTGATGGAAAGATGGCCGCGATCAGTCGGCGATCATCTGGTACCGCCATAGTCGCGCCGATGAATCGGCTGGCTATTGCTGTTGTGCTATTGTATTCATATTTGAAACTATTTCAAGTAGGAAATATTTGGCGGCGGCGTGCTCTAGCTAAACAAAGGACTACGTCGTCTGGAGGCGGTCGCCCCTGAAAATATGCAATCTTTGGCGCATTGCTGACTTAATCTACCGAAATGCGCATAAAAATAGCCATCTGAACTTCAATGCGCGCCGACTTTGCGGACCGTCACTCTGCAAAGTAACCCATTATTCCAGCGGCCGCTTGGGGCCGGCAGCAGCATCGGTGGCCGGGATCAAAACACTGGCGGCCAGCACGGCACCCTGTGTTCCATCGGCAGATCCGGCCAGAAATTTCCTACGCTCACTTGTTATTTTTTATTTGGTTCAGGATTCCAGGCATGGCACACCCGTTATGCCAAGCTTAAAATACTTCCCATCCGGCGCCAACGACCTCTCCCGCCGCAAGCACAGTCGACGTAACGGTGACGAGGTACGAGGTAAGGTTTATCGACCGTGCCCTGCCACCAACGAACAGCAAAAACGCGTCAAGTGCGTGTCACAAA
>PKWL01000021.1 GCA_003133225.1 Janthinobacterium sp. | reverse complement strand
TAGCTGATGAACTCGGGTGGACGGCGTTTCAGGCTGAACGTGGACGCGATTTCAGCGTGATCGTGGACGGCATTTCAAATTGATCGTGGACGTTGTTTCAGCGCCATCGTGGACGATTTGGGGGGATACGCGTAAGTGACTTCTTGAACCCGGCATAGGCTCAGCGCTTTTTACGAAGCAGCAGCCAATGCCAACGAACAGAATCACCATGCGTCAAATCCGAGAGACATTGCGCCTGCACTTGTGCGCAAGACTGAGCTTTTACGAGGTGGGTCGCTCGCTCAAGATATCCAAGAGTGCTGCGGCCAAATACGCCTCACTGGCCCGCGCCGCCAATGTCGACTGGGCAATAGCCCAAACCCTCACTGACGAAGAGCTTGAAGCCAGGCTGTACCGTCCCGCCCTACCGCGCAGCAGCCACCAGTTGGCGCCCGACTTCGCCAGCGTCCACCAAGAACTCAAACGCGCCGGTGTGACCCTACAGCTTCTGTGGGAGGAATACGCCAAGGACAACACATTGGCCTACAAGTACACCAGCTTTTGCATCAAGTACCGAGAGTGGGCCATGGGTCTGAAGCGCTCCATGCGCCAAACCCATAATGCCGGGGAGAAACTGTTTGTCGACTACGCCGGCCAGACCGTCCCCATCATTGACGCCAGCACCGGCGAGATCACCAAGGCACAGATCTTCGTGGCCACCTTTGGCGCCTCCAACTACACCTACGCCTGTGCCACCGCACGCCAGACCACCGCCGACTGGATTGGCGCACAGGTGCTGGCACTGGAGTTCTTCGGCGGTGTGCCACGCCTGATCGTGCCGGACCAGGCCCGCGCACTGATCAAGAACCCTGACACTTATGACCCCCAGCCCAACCGGCTGTATGACGAATTTGCCACCCACTATGGGTGCGCCTTGCTGGCAGCACGACCGGCTCATCCCAGAGACAAGCCCAAGGTGGAGAACGCCGTGCTGGTGGTGGAGCGCTGGATTCTGGCCCGGCTGCGCAACCGCAAGTTCTTCAGCCTGATGGAACTCAACCAAGCCATTGCCCTGCTGCTGGTCGATCTGAACCAGCGTGCCTTCAAGAAACTGCCAGGTAACAGACGCAGCGCCTTTGAGCAACTTGACCTTCCAGCCTTGCGTGCGCTACCGGCCAAGCGGTTCGAGATCTTTCGCTGGAAGTCGGCCAAGGTCAACATTGACTACCACGTCGAATTCGAGGGCCACTACTACAGCGTGCCGCACGCCCTGGTTCGCACCACCGTCGAGTTGCGGGTCACTGCCACCCTGGTGGAATGTTTCTCGTCCAACCAGCGCGTGGCCTGCCATGTCTTGAGCACCCAGCGCGGCAAACACACCACTACGCCGGATCACATGCCGGCCTCGCACCGGGCACATCTGGAATGGACACCGCAAAAGCTTATCGACTGGGGATTGCGCATTGGCGCCAGCACCGCTGCCGTGGTGAGCTGGCAGTTGGAGCACCGCCCGCATCCTGAACAGGGTTACCGGGCGTGTCTGGGGATGCAGCGCCTGGCGCGCCAGTTCACGCCCGTGCGACTGGAGGCAGCTTGCACGCGGGCACTGGCGATTCGCTCACCCAACCTGCGCAGCGTGACCAACATCCTCAAGAGCGGACTCGATCGCCAGCAGAGCCTGCCAAGCACCAAGCCGGGTGCATTGCCGGCGCACGAGAACATCCGTGGTCCTGATTACTTCCATTGAGTTGAACCCGCTGCCACTAATCCCCAACCAACCCTGAAGGAAACATGAGCTTATGAACGAACACACTCTGACCCAATTACGTGACCTGCGTCTGGACGGCATGGTGCGCGCCATCGAAGAGCAGGCCACCAGTACCACCGCTGCCGCGCTGGGGTTTGATGAGCGCCTCTCCCTGCTGGTGCAGTCCGAGGTGGCCTGGCGTGATGACAAACGCGTTGGGCGCCTGCTCAAAGCGGCCAAGCTCAAGGTCAGTACCGCCTGCGTGGAAGATATCAATTGGCGTCCCAGTCGCGCACTGGAGCGGTCTTTGGTGAGCACGCTTGCCGGCGGTGACTGGATCCGCAACGCGCACAACCTGCTCATTACCGGTGCGACCGGCTGCGGCAAGACCTGGTTGGCCTGCGCATTGGCGCATCAGGCGGCAAGGTCTGGTTTCTCGGTGCTGTATGTGCGTGCCGGACGGCTCTTTGATGAGCTGCATGTAGCCCATGGCGATGGCAGCTTTGCCCGGCGCCTGGCGCAACTGGCCAAGCTCGATGTCCTTGTAATCGATGACTTCGCGATAACTCCCATGGGAGCGTCAGAGCGAAATGATCTGCTCGAAGTTCTTGACGATCGGGTCGGGACCAAGTCAACCCTGATCACCAGTCAACTGCCGGTCAAGGCCTGGCATACCTACTTGGACGATCCGACCCTGGCCGATGCCATTCTGGACCGTGTCGTGCACAGCAGTCACCGCATGGACCTCAAGGGCGCCACGCTACGCGATAAGAAGAAAGACCAATGAATGCCACCATCGCAGCCTAAAACACGACTTACCCACCGCGTCGGCCGGTACGTCGCAAGCGCCGTCCGCCGCCGTGGATAAGTCTGCACCCCAGGAATCAACTTGAGATACATTAACCCCTCGCTTGCGCGCATCCCCTGCGCGTCCACGATGGCGCTGAAACGCCGTCCACGATCAGCCTGAAACAGGTGTCCACGATCGCTGAAATGCGCATCGAGGTAACCCTGTGGCCAAAGCGACTCGCTTACCGGGAGAAGGTCATGCGCGGCTACAAATCAGCCTGTCATATGCAGCGATTTTTGTTGGTACATGATCAGTTGGCCAACCAGTTTATGCGCTGTCGCTACAACCGTGATGCAAAACAAAAACGGGAACTACATGCCCAAGCATTCGCTGCCTGGGATGAGGTGACTTGCGCTAGGATGCCGGCGGTGTAAGGACAGACGTTGAAATTTGCAGCGTAAATTCGGTCTCATGCTGCCAATTTGACAATATCTCCGATACCGTTGGTCCCGTTTGCCGAAACGGCGCGCGCCGTTTCGACGATTGTCACAAGAGACTTGGCCAGCGCCTCTGCCTTGCGGGGTGTGATGTCGCGTAAGATGTCCTTCTCAATTTGCCAGACCACTTCCTCGCATCGAGCAAGCAGCTGGCGACCAGACTTCGTCAGCTTTATCCGCAAAATGCGCCGTGTCTCGGAATCTTCAGAGCGCTCAATCAGGCCTTTCTTTTCCAAGCTTGCGATCATTTCGCTTGCGGCCTGTGGCGTCACGAATGATCGGCGAGCTACTTGAGCAGAGGACAGCGGATCGGGCCTAACAAGCAGGCTCAGCACAGTGTACTGCGCACTGGTGAGATTGTTTGCTCGCAAAGCGGAATCAAGGCGAGCGC
This sequence comes from Janthinobacterium sp., assembly GCA_003133225.1. Lineage (GTDB taxonomy): Bacteria > Pseudomonadota > Gammaproteobacteria > Burkholderiales > Burkholderiaceae_D > Janthinobacterium. The sequence continues at coordinate 9,651 of PKWL01000021.1, read as the reverse complement.
GAGCGAAAGATTCAATCTGCTTGATCAAATAAAGGGTGCGACCTGGTGGGTTCCCCATTATTGGAATTCTATCTATCATGATTAACTTTAAATTTGTTGTAACAAGAATTTTGGTCGGCTTATTGTCGCAGGATACCGAATATACAATGTCATTTTTGGCAAAAAAATGTGCTGCAATATCAATGGGTTAGAGCCCATCGTCGAAGATCCGCAAACCCTTCGCCTTCAGGCGACCAGTCTAACATTACGGGATGAAGGACTGTAAGGCGAGAAGTCACAGCGTTTGGGACTGCAAGTACCACTTGGTGCTGCTAACGAAGTATCGGTATAGGCGCAAGCTTGCGCTGCAATCACACTCTTGCTGCTAATATGCTTCCATGAAATATGGTCCTCTTAAACTACAGTCTTAACGAATCCTTATTGCCAGATCCATGACCTGGCCCGCCAACCCGCAAGAATAAGTGTTCAGCCTTATCATCAAACAGACTTGACTGCCAACACAGGACACGAAACAGAAAGAAGAAGCTCTTGAGCAATGCTGCCCATGATGAGCTTGCCCACAGGTGAACGCTTTCTCAGGCCAATGACAAGCAAGGTCGCCTGTGACGACTCGACCAATGCTTCAATTTCCGCGACGGCATTGTTGCCTCGAACATATTGTTTAAATTCTGCGCCGAGTCCGGTATCTACCAACAATTGCTGTACTCGCTCGTAGTCCTGAACATCGGCGAGTGATGGGTCTTCCTTGCTTCCACCGGGACTGGCGTTGACAACTATCAGATGTTCTTTCCGATGTCTCGCAATTTCGATTCCTTTGTCCAGAGCGGCTTGACCCTCAGGACGCGGCACATAGGCTACAAGTATTGTCATGAATTCTCTCCATTTGTATTGCTGGTGTTGTGTGAATTAGGAAGTGCATTGACAAGGCGCCCAGCGCTGTTTGCCATGGCGCCGCCAAGGTTGAGAGAAAAGGCACAGGCAAACATTTGGACTTTCTCAGAGTGACAATAGGCCATTGATTTCTGCTGCTCTTAAGGATTCTCATATCACAGGTAGATTTTTCAAACAATTTCCGAAACTTTCCTTAGAAAAGACCAACAAGTCATTGATCAGAGCATCTGATACCTGACCACGCCAGGCTCATCAAGCTCGCGCCGAACCGGATAACTTCCAGATTAGATAAGAAACTTCCCACGTTCAGGCATTAGTCTTCATCGCGCCAGTGGCTGGCGTCACAATCAAATGCGCTTCCATGTATCCTTTAAGGCCAAGCACACCGTTTGCCCGGCCGACTCCGGATTCCTTGACGCCTCCGAACGGGTATTCTGCGGAGATCCCTAGATGGTGATTGACCCAGACCACACCTGCTTCTAGCTGACGAGCAACCGCAGCGCCCTTCTGAATGTTATTGGTCCATACCGAGCCGGCCAACCCGAAGCGTGTAGCGTTTGCGCGTCTGATCGCGTCTTCCACGTCGGAAAACCGGAGAACCGGTAGGACCGGCCCGAATGGCTCTTCATCGACTAGACGCGTACCTTCCATGATATCCGCTACGATGGTCGGCTCGATGAAAAATCCTGGGCGGTTCATCGAGTGGCCGCCAGCGAGAATTCGTACTCCCGGCTGACGTGCAGCGTCCTCTAAAATGGCAAGTACGTGCTGATACTGTACCTTGTTTTGCACCGGCCCCAACTCGACGCCATCATCCATACCGTCGCCTACCTTGACATTTCTCGCGATCTTCACAAGTTCATCAAGCAATGTCTCGTACACATCTTCATGCACGTACAGGCGTTTGATTGCTTGGCAAACCTGTCCGGAATTTGCAAACGCAGCCTTGAATATCTTGTCGGCAATTTCGCTTGGATCTACGTCGTCAAGCACAATCGCGGCGTCATTACCACCGAGCTCTAGCGTGAGGCGCTTCATGTTGGACGCAGCGCTCATCATTACTTTCTTACCCGTAGCGATCGATCCGGTAAAGGTTATCATGTCAATCCCGGGATGTTCCGACATCCACTGGCCCAGATCGTTTCCACCAGCAATTATGTTTAATACCCCTGGCGGGAAAACATCGCGAGCTATTTCGCCAAGCATCAGCGTCGTTAAGGGAGTATATGGGGATGGCTTTACGACAATAGTGTTTCCCGTATAAAGCGCCGAAGCAGTTTTTTGCGCAGCAAGGATAATCGGCACGTTCCACGGAGTAATGGCGCCAACAACGCCCAACGGCTTATAGTAAATCTCAAACCTGCCGCTCGCGTCGTCACGCAGAATCTCGGGCTCGACGACCAGTCGAATGAGCTGTCTAATGGTACCGATGGCGATGGAAATCTCCGCTCTCGCTGACGCAATCGGCTTGCCCTGTTCCAAAGTGAGCATGGCGGCAAGTTTTTCCAGGTTATCCTGCATTAAGTCTGCAAAGCGGCTTATGCAATCTCTTCGCTCAGCAATTGATTTCTTGCTCCATGTGGGAAATGCGCGACGCGCTGCCACTACTGCTTGATTGAGCTGATCAATGGACGCACGTGGACATTCAACAAACGGTTTCCCGGTAGCCGGATTTGTAACACTGAATAGCTGATTGCCGGTTTCAAGCTGTCCGTCAATCAACTGGGCAAAGTGCTGATGTAATTGGGTATCGGAAGTCATAGCGTAAATTCTCCTTTTGTCAATCAAAACCTACTTTTATATAACGCCTCACTCAAGCAGCGCAATGAATCACTTCTTGCTTATTTCAACTGAATGCCCATTATCTAGAACAAATGTTGGACACCAAATGCAAACTTGTTTCAATCCTCTTTGCCTTGGGCCGCTTTCGGCATAATGCGCTCCGTTGCCACAACCTCTTTTTCTTCCATCTGCCATTTTTCGATCATGGGCGTATCAGCGTGGTAGGTTCAAGCCGCGAACCGCTATAAGGTTGCGTTGGATTTCTGCGGTTCCACCAGCTATGACGACCATAAGTGAGAAGCGAAGCAATTGCTCCAAAGCGCCATTACTCAGTGCCCCGGATGACCCTTCAGATAAAGTGGCCCCAGCGCCGAGTATGTCCAAAGACGCCTCCCCTAAACGCTCCATAAACTCACCCGTGTAGTGCTTGCTTATTGCTGCCTCGGCCACCGGAACGAGTGCCTGCTCCGCCATCCTTACGCCGTGTGCCATGAAACGACGGGATACTTCGAGCTCGGCTGCCAACATACCGATACGGTCACGGACTGCCGCATCGTCTCTGGATTGGCTGGAACGCACCTGTTCAACCAGAAGATTGAACGCACTACGGGCTTCGGAAACCGATGCGCCCATCAGCAATCGTTCATCGGCAAGTGCGGATGTAATTACGGCCCAGCCACCGTTCACTCCACCGATCAATGCGTCCGCCGGAACGCGAACATTGTCAAGGAATATCGTGCAAAACGTATGCCCATATAACGCCTTCGACGGGCGCACTGTGATACCGGGCGCATTAAGGGGTACAGCAAACATACTAATTCCGGCATGCTTCGGCTTGGCGGCTGGGTCGGTTCGCGTTGCAAGCCATATGTACTGTGCTTTGTCACCGTCCGTGCACCATAGCTTTTGACCATTGATCACCCACTGGTCTCCGTCAAGAACAGCACTCGTTCGCAACGACGCAAGATCTGACCCGGAACCCGGTTCACTATATCCCAGGCAAAACGACAGATCCCCGCGAAGAATCTTCGGTATGAACTTTTCCTTTTGCTGAGGGGTCCCGAACTTCATAATTGCAGGCGCTTGCATATACGCGGCGCAGAAGTGAGCCCTTGCCGGAGCGTGGGCAAAGGTCATAGCTTCGTGGAATGCCGCCTGCTGGATTGGGGACAGGGCCTTGCCGCCAAATTCCATTGGCCACGAAATTCCTATCCATCCTTTAGCGGCAACCGCCTTGGTAAATTCGGTGTTCCATTTCCGTTTCTCGAACGGTAGGGCTTCGTGAACCGCTTTGCGCTCACCTGACCAGTATGTGCGTAGCCAAGTATTCACTTCATCTCGGAAGGCGTTACCTGCTGGGCCCAGATCGTATTCAGGTAGCGAGTTCCCGTGATCGATTAAGTAGTGGGCCAATTCTTCCCGAGCGCGCCTCACGCCTCCGTGGCGCGAAAGGTCCCCATGCACACGTTTGAAGTGCCGCGGAGCCTCGTGCTCCTCCGAGTAACCAATTGCTCCAAATGTGTGATGTGTTTCCAGCGATACTTGGCGAAGCGCTGGGCCGGCAAACGCATACGAAGCTGACGCAAATACGCGCCAGTCGGGAGATCCGTGATCAAAACTTGTTGCCGCGGCCAATAGCGTTTGTCGCACACCCTCTATACCAGTTAGGCAATTCGCAAGCTTGTGTTGGACGGCCTGGAATTTTCCGATCGGCTGTCCAAACTGTGTACGTTCCTTGGCGTATTCGACTACCATCTCAAATGCACGCCCTGTAGCTCCTAACGCACGCGCGACCAACGCAAGGCGGGACAGGCTGCCCAGTTCTTCAAATAGCGCCTGCCCCAACTTGACAACGCTTGCAGGCGCATTGTTGAATTCGATTTCGGATAATGACGGAACTGAAAGCCCCGGCGTCGGCGTCACCCTCACGCCTGTTGAGTCTTTCTTTACGATCGCAAGCGCAAATCCATCGACCAGCACGAGCGCATGTGTCGCGATCTCGACTCCTTCAACAAATGCAACCGTACCGTTGATTGCTCCGTTCGCGTAGTTCGCGCTGCCAGCATTCAAGTCGCCATCAAATTTGCCCAAGGAAAAAGCTACTACCGAATGGCCTGTATGGAGTTCCGCAAGTAAGCTCGCCACATCGGAAGAAGGACCGACCTTTCGTTGTAGCGCTATGTTAGCCAAAGCTGTAGCGATCATCGGTGCCGGGCACGCTGCCCGCCCCAACTCTTCCATCACTACCAGAATCTCGCGCAGTCCTCCTTCAGTTGGCTCTATCCCGAGCGCCCCAAGACCTTGCTCCACCAGGCCGATCCAAATTCTTCTAACCTGATCATTGTCATTAGCAAGCTCAACTGCTTTTTCAGCGGGCCAATACTGTTCCAAGTATCCTCGCACGCTGTCTCTGAGCAGTTGTCTCTCTTCGTCTGAAGGCAGCTCGCTCGCTTCATTCTTCATTGTTTCGTCAGTTTTCACATCATCTTGTTCACTCATTTCTCGCTCCTGTTAACCACGCCAGCACTTTTTGCATTTGAGCGATGGCAGTGATAGATTTCAAACAGCCGAACGCGCTCTTGTTTATCAACAAGAAAGCGCTCAACAAACTCTTACGTGCGTATCAACAAAGGTTCGCCGTACTTCTTCCTTCAATCGCGGTACGCGCTGCGATCGACCATAACCGCAGAATATTCGGCCCCCTCGCCAGACGTGTTTCTGGGCGGTGGTAATAAGGCATACTTGAAAAGAGGTTCCGTTTTTGACCTGTTGCCACGCAGCATTGCCGATGCATGTGATCGCATTCATCGGATTGTCATGACGACAATACGTCCTTCTGCTTCACCGGCATTACCTCGAGATCGCCGGTCTCAATGAGCGCATCTATTTCGGCCTCTGAAAGCCCAAGAATTTGCGAAGCAATCTCGCGTGTATGCTGGGCCTGATATGGCGCCGGGCGCATTTCTGGTTCAGCTATATGCAGCGATTTGGTCGGACCATTTTCGACAATAATGGGTTCTGGAATGCCTGGCTGGTTAAGAGTGCGAAAGAAATTTCGTGCTTTGAGTTGCGGATCGTCGTCGTACTCGCTAAGCCGTATCATTTTGCCGGCGGGAACTCCAGCGTTTTGCAATGTTTCCATCGCCTCGTTGACTGTCCGCGTTTTGGTCCACTTCGCGATGGTCGCTTCGATCTCTGACCGATGCTCGACGCGACCACGCGCGTTCATCAATCTCATGTCATCTAGCCAGCTAGACTGGCCGATGGCTATCGCCAGATTCTTCCATTGCTGCTCATCGTGCACGGACACCACGCACCACTCGTCGTCGCCTGCGCATGGGAACACGCCTTCAGGTGCGTAATATACAGAGGCGTTGCCGTGCGGCATAAACGAACCCGGATGTATGGACTCCTGTAGAAAATATTCGGAGGATGAAGTCAGAAAGATTTCCGCCTGAGACACACTTACCGTACCGCCTATGCCGGATCGGTAACGGTCGATAATTTTCGCAATTGCGCCGACTGCCACGACCCGCGAGGCGACGTGATCCGGATAAATCGTATTGCAATCGCAAAAACTGTTCTCGATCTCCGGGTAACACCACAAGGCGGTAAGACCGGTCATCATCCGCACCAGAGGTCCGTAGCCCAAACTGCGACTTTGCGGACCGGTGCTCCCGAGCGCACTACTATCGGCCACGACGATGCGCGGGTTGACATTCTTGAGTACTTCATAGCCGAGCCCGAGGGACTCAAGCGTACCCGGTTTGAAGTTTGAAAGGACGACGTCCGCCTTGACAACCAATTGCTTAAGCAGTTCTACGCCCTTTGGGCTTTTCAAGTTGAGTCCCATGCTTCGCTTACCACGGTGTCCGGCGGCAAACGAATCCGTCATTAGCGCATCGCCATGCAGCGCCTGCCGGAGCCCGTCCGGAAAAGCGCGATTCTCGATTTTTATTACATCCGCTCCCTGGTCGGCAAATAAGCGCCCCAGTTCCGCACCAGCGACGATGACTCCAAAGTCGATTACTCGCATGCCTTCGAGGGGCCTCCGTCGGCCGGTCAGTCGGACGTTCGTTGCCGCCTCAGGAACCTTTCCCTCATGTTTCTCCACGACGCCGCCAGCCCCGAATATAAAGTCATTGTGCGCACCGAGGGCGGGAGCGGGTTGCCGAATGCCAACGCGCGCGCCATCCACTTCCATGAAGCCGGCGGGAACTTTGCCTTCGACCCCGGGAGCGACCGTAAAGGGAATAAACGCCCCGCGTGCGGCAAAGTGCTCGTCCTTCAACACGGTCGCGGGCGTAGCAAGGGCTGCAATGGGAACGCCACGGCGTCGGCCCTCGGCGACAAGACCTGCAGCCGCCTGTCTGCTGCATAGTTCCCCGATTGCGGCATTAACTTTTTTGAATACAGCTAACCGCTTCGAGATTACTCTGAATGACGGATCCGTGAATTCGTGCGAGTGTCCCATCCATGCGCTCATTGCATCCCACTGACGTGGATTCAGGATGCAGGTTCTAACATAGCCGTCGGCACATTGAAGGGTTGGATAGAGTGGGATTGGCAGCGGACGATCTCTGACGGCAGACGACCGAGCCGAAGCGCCAGCAGCCGCGCTGCCAGTAACACCCAATCCAGGATCTAGTATCTGTGCCGTTGCTTCATGGATTGAAAAGTCAAGATGATCGCCGACGCCGGTATTCAGGCGTTGCCAATACGCAAGGAGAACACTCCATACTGCCTGCAGCGCTGCCGACTCGACTGCTAGATTAACCGGCGGCAAGAGCGGGACTAAACCAGGCATCCCCGAGCGGCACAGTACGCCGCCAAGGGCGATGTGAACAGCGTTGGTCGCAACGTATTTGGCATATGGGCCGGTTTGTCCGAAATCTGTCATCGAAAGGACCACAAGTTCCGGCTTTCGCTGCATTAGCTTAGCCACTCCAAGTCCTAGCTTATCCAGAGCTCCAAGCGGAGTGGTGTCAATGAATATATCAGCGGTTCTAATTAGCCGCTCGAAGCGTAACTTATCGCCGAGTTCGTTCAGATCTAGCTCGACAGACAGCTTATTTGCATTGTGCGTAGCGAAATATAGGCTCACACCCGCAACCACGGGCTCGAGATGCCGCGATGCCGAGCCATTTGGAGCTTCTACAAGAATCACCTCTGCACCAAGGTCGGCTAAAAGGCGACCGCACATCTCTGTTTTTCCGTCTGGTATTTCGATAACCCGCACTCCGGCAAGGGGAAGGTGGGCGTTGGCGGCGTTGCCTTTGATTGGCATTACGGTCATTTTGTTCTCCTCAGTGCACCTTGTGATTATGTCGGTTGAAAGAATCTCTCATCGCCGACTGGCAGTGTCAATACTGTATTAAAGTGAGGTTACTGTATATCAGGTTTCTTGCTATGTCAAGCGATTTTTTTGAGTTCGTATTTGCATGAGACTGGACAATTGATTCTCAAGCGAATCAACGTTGAACTAAACCGCTGACGCGGTGGCAGGTCTCCACAGGCCGCCACCGCGTTTTTGTTGGCAAGTGGCTTGCGTTTAGGCCATTGAGGACAAGCCTTCGGACTGGGGAATATTCCCCGGTTTTGAAGGAAACTTGTCATGACACCCTCACGCCAACGCATGATCGATGCCATGGTGCTGCGCGGTTTTGCTGCACGCACCCAAGAGAGCTACGCTGATGCTATTTACGCTATGGCCAAACACTACCGACGCGATCCCGCCGAGTACAGCGATCAAGAAGTCGAGGCGTACTTGTTGCACCTGATCAACGAGCGCCACCTTTCGTGGCGCGCCTTTGGCAATGGAACGCCCAAGCGACCTGCGCTTTTCTATCACCTTGCGGGCCTGGATCAATTGGTTGCCGCGCAATTGACCGTTCTCATAGGCCTCCTGTAGAGCGGCCTGCACGTCTTTGTCGTTATTGCCAGTGCCCGCGATCGTCAGCGCCGCGTTGAGCGGTATGCACACAGCTACATATTGGAGAAGTTGCGACTAATAGATATCATGCCTGCATCACTTCTCGACAGTGTGCCGGATCGCCGATTGATTCAGGCGTGCGTCGTGGCTGACCCGGGCACAGCGATCACGTTTTGATTGTTAACTGTCCAGTTCCAATCCTCCTGTCCTTCCATTCTTTTAAGGAATGGAGACTTTCTTTCGGAACCGTTATTTCAGGTTTGCTTGCGGGAATGGCCTACGGCCAAGAACTGACTCTGCCTCGGGTGGAGGTCAAGGCCGACGCTTTGAAGCCAACGGACCAAGGCAGCGCTGAAGCTGCCTATCGGGTCGAATCCGTCAATTCACTGGGCCCGTTAGGAAGTGCCAACCTCCTCAATACGCCAAATTCAATGGTTATTCTTCCCGCGGCCTTGATCGAAAATGTGCAAGCCACAAACCTTAAGGAGACCCTGAAATACATTCCGCTGACGCAGTTCCAGGAGCAGCAAGGGTCTGAGGTACTTCGACCCGCGACCCGCGGCATGCAGGGAAGCAACTATCAGAATACGCGTCTCGATGGGATGACGATATTCGTGACGGGAGCAAATCCCATAGAGTCGCTTCAGCAGATCGAAGTCTTCAGCGGTTTGCCGGCTGCCGCTTACGGCCCTGCCAATCCAGCGGGCATGTTCAACTTCGTGAGTAAGCGCCCGACGAGCGAGCATTTGCATCGGCTGAACCTCAGCTACGATTCTTCAAACATTTTCACAGCTCACGCTGATCTTGGCGGAAATATTGATGACGGCGGAGTCGTTAGCTATCGGGCCAATCTTCTCGACACTCACGGGAAGGCATTTGTTACCGACAGCAGCCTGGATCGGAAGTTAGGAAGCTTGGCTATCGACGTGCGTCCGTTAAATGGCACGACGGTCGAATTTACTTACAGCACCAATGACCTGACGCAAAAGGGCTACCCGGGTTGGTTTACAGAGCGACCACCAAGAGCCGTACATGGACGCTCCCGG
>PKWL01000068.1 GCA_003133225.1 Janthinobacterium sp. | reverse complement strand
AAAGTCCGACAGGCTCCTAGGGGGGCCTGGGGCAGAATGCTCTATGCAAACCGGACTGTATTGCGACCGCCCTCCTTCGCCGCGTACAGTCCCTGGTCGGCGCGCGCCAACACGGACTCCACTTCCTCGTCGGGACCGAGAAATAGTGCAACGCCGATACTGGGGGTGCAATGCCAGCTATGCATGGGCTGAAGTTTGTAAGGCAGGTTAAGGGCGAAGCGCAGCTTTTCGGCGATAGCCACGGCCTTGTCAACTGCAATACTTCGGTCGCAATCTAATTCTTCAAGGAGGACGACGAATTCGTCTCCACCAAAGCGCGCCACCGTATCTTCCTCGCGCACGTTGACGGCCAGGCGATCCGCCACCAATTCTAATAAGCGGTCACCCTGCGCATGGCCCAGTGTATCGTTGAGTTCCTTGAAACGGTCCAGATCAATAAATAGCACTGCACCATGGCTGCGGCTGCGGGAACTCTTGGCAAATGCATGGCGCAGGCGGTCGGTGAGCAGTCGACGGTTGGCAAGGCCGGTCAAGGGATCGTAGAATGCCAAATTGCGAATCTCGAGCTCGTCCTCGACGCGCCGTGTGATATCCGAAAAAATCCCCACGTAATGGGTGACAGTTCCCTCCTCGGCGCGGACGGCGGTAATCGTGAGCCAGGCCGGGTAAACCTCGCCGTTCTTGCGCCGGTTCCAGATTTCCCCCCTCCAAAAGCCTTCCTGTTGTATTGCGTGCCACATCACTGCATAAAAATCGGCGTCATGGCGCCCGGACCTGAGTAGTTTAGTCGATTGCCCCACGACATCGCCCGCTTCATAGCCCGACAATTCGGTAAAGGTGCGATTGACGCGAATAATGATGTTGTTCGCATCCGTCACCAAGATGCCCTCGCGCGACTCGAAGGCGACGGCGGCGATGCGCCGCTCATCTTCGGCTCGTTTGCGCTCGGTGATGTCGCGTGATGAGTTATAGAGCACCGGTCGGCCATCGAGCTCCAAGGGGTAGCCCGTCAATTCGACCTCGACGATGCTGCCGTCCTTGCGCCGCTGGCGCGTTTCGAAGGTCGTGATGGCGTGCCGCTCGAACTGCTGGACGATGGCTTGGCGCAGCTCATCGGGTGTGAACATGGCGTCCCATTGATTGACGTTCATGCCGATCACCTCGGCTCGGGTGTAGCCGAGCATGCGGCAAAAGGAGTCGCTCGCTTCGATGACGTTACCATGGAGGTTGAGGATATGAATGCCGTCACTGGCGTGTTGAAGCAGCAGGCGACTGCGTTCGCTGGTCTTCTCGATCAAGCTCGATGAGCGCCACAGCAGCCATGCCAAGACGGTAGTGAAAATAAGAAAAATAGCGGCGACGGCGACGGCCTGCCGGACAGAACCACGCCAGTCAGCCAGATAGTCATCTGCAGCCATTCCGACCACCAGGTGGAACGGCACCGCTGACAGGCGGCGATAGGTGTTGGTGCGCTCGACGTGATCCCCGCTCTGCTCGATATGATAGGTTCTGACTGCGGCGCCCGAGCTGATGATAGTTTGCAACTCCTTGGATAGGATCTTGCTGCCTAATGGCTGCGCTGCAAAAGCGACAGGCGGATAGCGTGCGACCAGGGCGGTATCCGCATCGCGCAATAATGCGACGCCATGGGGCCCGAGGTCGAGTCCGGAAAGAAGCTGCACAAAGTTGCTGATCGGGACTGCTGCCGAAATTACCCCGGCAAAGCTGCCATCAGGATGATTGTAGGGGCGGGTAAAATCGATTATCCAGTTCTGCGAGTCCCGTCGCGCAATCAAATTGGTCACGATTAGCCCGCTGTCGTGCGGGCCACGGCGCGCATTAAAGAATTTGAGGTCGGTGAAGTTCGTACGTGCCGCGATGCCCGGCCCCGGCCGGGCATCGCTAGACACAACAGTGACACGGAAGTTACTGACCTCAGGTAGCCAGACCCGTCGAGTGGCCAGCAAATCACCCATTTTCCCGTTGTCGAGGTGCCCACTCAATTGCAGTTCTTTTTCAAACTCATCTGCAATTTCGATCAGGGACAGATCGATCTTGCTGACTAATGCCGTGACGTTGTGATCAAGCAACAGGGATAGATTTTCCGTTGTCGTGCGAACCTCCCGCTCGTCCCGATGCTTGGCCTCGCTCAAGGTGTAAGCGAGTAGCAAAATCACGAAACTGTTCACGACCAGCACGGTCATGATCAGCATCAAGCGCAAGGATTTTGTAACTTGTAACATCGGTGTAAAGGCTGGCAATCTCAGTTGGTGCAAGTACGTTTCAAGGTGGCGAACCGTCGCCTACCAGCGCCGTTAGTGCGGGGTGTCTTTCTTATCCTCTTGCGGCCTGCCCCCGCGCCCCCGCGCCCATGATTTTCCGTCCCCCGCGCCGGCCCTTGTCATAGCCACATGTCGATGCCGAGCGGGGCATCTTCAAAGGCGGCTCCCGCAACTCGTTCATAGGGCGAAAGTGCGGACGAAGGTCTATTGAGTGATGAATGCGTGCATGGACCACTCGGGCCCATGCACGGTGCCTCAAGCTTGCCGGTCATTCTACTTGTGGCCGTATACTTGTGCCAGTATTATTGATTGGAAGAAATTTATCGTATTTGACATATCTCAACTCGCGTACAAATTTTCGCGTCGATTTTCACGTCCGCCCCAAGGACTCCAATTATTCTCCCCCGAGCTGGCAGCCCTGATGGCAGCCATCGACAGCGCACAATACCGTTTGACAGGCATGATCGGGACCAAGCAGGTACACTTGACTTGTATCTGGCTAATGTGACCTCAATTTAAAGCGCAACAATGGAACAAACCTCCAGCGAGAAGCGCGCTCTCCACAAAGGCGTACTCTACGCATTGCTAGCGGCGGTGCTATTTGGCGCCAGTACGCCATTTTCCAAGATCTTGGTTGGGCACGTGGCACCGATCATGTTGGCCGCCATGCTGTATCTGGGCAGTGGCATTGGTTTGCTGGCCTGCTTTGTCGTGCGCGTTATCCTCAATCGCAACGAGCAGGACAAGGCGGTCGCCCTGACGCTATGCGATTTGCCGTGGCTGGGTGGCGCGATCATCGCAGGCGGCATTGCCGGGCCGGTATTGTTGATGATCGGGCTAAAGCGCACACCCGCGTCTTCGGCGTCCCTACTGCTCAATATGGAAGGCGTACTGACGGCCTTGATCGCGTGGTTCGTCTTCAAGGAAGGCTTCGACCGCCGTATTTTTGTTGGCATGCTGCTCATTATCGTGGCGGGCGGACTGCTATCGTGGGAACAAATTCCCGTCTTTGGGGCGCCTTGGGGCGCCATGGCGATTGTCGGCTCCAGCCTGTGCTGGGCGGTTGATAACAACCTGACGCGCAAGGTGTCGGCGAGCGATCCGCTCCAAATTGCCGGGGCCAAGGGACTGGTGGCGGGTGCGGTCAATTTGGCCATTGCGCTGGCACTGGGGTTCTCGCTGCCGGAAATGCGCAGCGTCCTCGTCGCCGCTGCGGTCGGCTTTTGCGGCTACGGCCTCAGCCTTGTCATGTTCGTATTGGCCCTGCGTCATCTCGGTACTGCGCGAACGGGGGCCTATTTTTCTGCGGCGCCGTTTGTGGGAGCGGTCGTTGCGCTATTCATGCTGGGCGAAATTCCCAGCCCGATTTTCTGGCTCGCTGCCGCACTAATGGGGTCTGGCATCTGGCTGCACTTGACTGAGACGCATGAACACGAACACCGGCACGAGGCAATATCCCATACGCACGAGCACAGCCATGACGTCCATCACCAGCACGCGCATGATTTCAAATGGACGGGCGCAGAACCGCATGCGCATCTTCACCGTCACGTGGCGCTGCGCCATGCGCATCCGCATTATCCGGACAGCCATCATCGCCATGAACACTGATTCCAAGTTCGAACAGCAAGGCAACGATGCAATTGCGTCCCATGCCGATTGCATATGCCCGTCATTTTAGTGTATCTGGCCATGCTATGACAGAGATCGGATGCAGCTGCCCGTGTGGTCGGCCAGATTTAAAAAAAGCCCCAAACTTATTTCGTAATCCGCAAAATTGCCGATGCGAGTTGGTCGAAACAGGGTATTAGCGCATTTGCATTTATGGCATGGCAATAGACGCCGACCGGCTGGCCTATACCCGTTGCCTGGCAGCGTGGCAAGGCGTCGCCCGTGTTGGCCATACATTTGAGCACGGTGTCGCCCGTTTCACTGTTGGGCCCGCTCGGAGTGCTCAATCCCGTCCCGTCGAGGCCGAGCGTAAAGACATATATCCCTTCCGCGCGCGACTGGGCGGCCATCGCTTCTAACAGGTTTCGGGACGCGTTGTTCACATTGGTCCACGCAATAGCCTGCGTACTTGTATCTTGGGTCACTACGCGTGGCGTGTTTGTAACAATAGGGAATATTTGCTCATTGATATTATGTGCGTTGTACCACAATGGCAGCTGGCTGATATGGTGCGCCGACGCGCTATTGGCAATTTGTGCTTGCGAACAGGTCCCGCCCAATGGCGTATTTAGCAGATTCGGATTTAGCAAGCCGGACGGCGCATTGGAAGAAGTACTGTCGCTGGTCGAAATGGTCCCCGCTAGTGTGCAATCGGCCGGATTTGCGAACGTAAAAAAAGAGGAAAAGGAATTCGGCGAGCCGTCGGAAAGAAATACGATGACGCGCAGACTGGAGCGGTTTGCCGAGGCAATCTTGTTGTTGAGCTGATCCCGTGCATTCCAGATACCTTCGGCCGAATTGGTGGAGCCGCCAAAATTGAATGCGTTGACATGGGCGGTCAAGCTGGCCAGATTAAAGCCCCTTTGCACCGGGTTGATTTGATCTAAGACCAATGCGCCATAAGCAAATTGAATCAGCGCCACGCGGTCGTCATTCTGGCTGAGCTTGTTGAGAAAAGAGATGGCGCCGGCCCGTACCAAGGCCGGCACATTTCCGACATTCATTGAGCCCGTCGTATCCACGACAAAAGCCAAGTCAAGATTCTTTCTCAATGTCTCGGAAGTCGAACCGAGCGTTAGCAGGTTAAAGCCGACGGCGCCCATCAAACTCACCGGCACGGTGACGGAAGCTGCAGCGTCGATGGTGGCTTGCCCCCCATTAAGGGTTACCGTGGGGTTATTAAAGACCACGGTTGAGCCCATATAGTTTGCGGGATAGTTGGCCGCAAAAAACGTCTGGGCCGCAGCCTGGGCATTCGCTATTTGGTCATTGGCGCTGGCACCTTGACTCACGGCTCTGCCCGCAGCAAGGCCAGCCGAGTCGACCGCCGCGTTCAGCTTGGCCTTAATCAAATACGCGATGCCGGAGTCAGTAGCAAGTCCGACTGCGCCAATTAGCGCCACCAATGACAGTGCGACGATGATGGAGACTTGTCCTTTTTGTTTCACAATCGTAAGCGCTCGCATGCGATCTCCGGAAAATCGTAGAAGTTAAAATATCGTTTTAGAGTACAGATCCGGGTCAAATTGGGGCGTGGTTATACCAAATCCAAGGTTCATCGCGCTAAACAAGAGATCGACGTGGTAAAAAACCTCGACCACGTAGATTACTTCGCCGTCGCTCAGCGTGCCCGACATCGCATCATTGATGGGGGTGCCTGTAGCGGGAATGCTGTTGCATTGGCCAGACCCGTCGCTTGCCCAGTTTGAGCCGCAAGCGCTCCAGACGTTGCTGGTCTGATTGGCCTGACTGGCCCCCTGGGTCCAGCGGTACTGGGCGAGAATGACGTCCTGCGTGCCAGGAGCATTTCCCATGATTTTACTGATATAGATCATGCCATTCGTGGCCATAGTCAACGGTGGCGTCGTTTGGGCAATCGCATTCATGATTGTTTGAGGATCCTGCGACGATCGGGAGGCCAAATTGGCCCCTTCCCGGCTGAGATTAACCAAAATCATGTTGGCCTGTATGATCCGCGTCAGATCAAAAATCGGCAGCGCCAACAACAGCAGTAAGGGCATCATTAAGACAAATTCCACTGCAGCCGACCCAGCTGATTTTTTTTTGATTTTTAGACGCTGTTCGGTATGCATCAGAAGGCCTTATTGCAAATGGTCGCGGCAAAAATGCACTGCTGTGGAGAAGGTGATCGGGACCTTTGGATCGCGTTGCGTTCACAAGCGCCCCCGGTCACGACCGCATTATCAGTTGCAAGATACGGAAAAAGGCCGGGCGCGGCCGCTCGAGGTTGCCCGTCAAATTACTTTGTTCCCCCCCCCCACTACATGGCCCATCCTGATTTCGCTGGTCTGCGTTTTGAAGAGGCCGCCATTCATCGCTAATTGCCCGACCAACTTAGTATTTCACTTCAGAAATTCTGCGCATTGATTTCCATCAAAAAATTATTGTCAATTAGGTATGCGCGAAAGCCTGTGTTTGGCGCCCGGGCAACTGCCATTACTCGCCGAATGTTGCCGGCGAAATATTGGTGGACCATACAAGGAATTGAAAAAGAGAATTGAAAAAAGAGAATTGAAAAAATTGCCGGCGCGCAACGCGCGGATAGATGAACGTCGATGGGCCTTTGCTGACGTTTGCGGCGTTCATCGGCGCTCACAAGCCGGAGGCGGCGCTCGCTCGGACGGCAAGCGGACTCTCCTTGTGAAAGCCAATTGCCGGCGGCACCTCAAACTTTCACCAGTGGTCAAGCAGTGTTTCGGGCCCAGCAGGTCAGCTCCGGGTTTTGCCTAGCGTGTCGCCTTATGTGCCGCCTGCTTGCTGGCGTGATATCCCTTGCGCGCCGTACTCGCTACGCCATGGGCTGCCGCCTTGGCAGCATGGGCGGTGGCATGACCCGCGTTTCGCGCGACCTCTCCGGTTTTCTTGGCGACATGTACTGTCGTTTCTTTGACGTCATGCGCCGCTTGTGTCACGTCCGCTTCAGCCAGCGGGCTGAGGGTTAAGAAAGAAAATGTGGCGAGTAGTAGCTTATAGTTTTTCACGAAAATGACTCTTATAAAAAAATTCCGGCGAGCCGGCTGGTGCATTTCAGAAAATCGCGCTTGCCAAACCGGTCGCGCGCCATTACTGGCGCTGGCGTCGCCGCCTGAACCAGGCTCAGTACGTCGTCCGTCATGGGGCGCTCGTCGCGCTTGGCTCGGACTTGCGGCCTTTCAAGTTGCCGCTCATGCCCGCCCGTTGGCAGGTCGACGATGCGGGCAAATCGACTCGCCAGTCAACGAGTTACTCATGGACACACTGCGCAGGCGGATCGTGGGAACGAATCCGCTCGCCGCCGATAGCGCGCAAACCAATTGCCAATGCGGTTGTGCTAACTGCCACCGGACAGAACGCTCGGCGCCCGTGATGGGCGAGATGCTCCGATGTCTGCCATGGCAAAGCGCGTCGCCTCTCGAGCATGCAAACGAAAATCGAGCACTCCGTACAGTTTAAGTTTGACAAGATCAGGTAGAGTCGTTTAGAGGAGTTCTCGGAGGAGAGAGTTTTCGTGGGCCGCCTGCATCTACGCGGCCATATGCTAGGATTGTGCCGGCGCCAGGTGACCTAGTCTGGACCTGCGGCACGCACGCGATGCGCAGAGTAGTCGATAGCGATCGACGCATGAGCTGTAGCCGGCTTGGACGGCTCGCGTTAAGGCATAATTACTGGCTTTTTCATTGGGATATCAAAATGCGCGTTCGGGAAAAATCAGAAGATATCGGTCGATGCGGTTGTGGTCGTCGGGACTACTGTGACGGCAGTCATGGGCTGACAGACGCGCAATGGCAAGAGGTCCTGGCCAAAGAATTAGAGGGCGCACAGAAAAACGCACCTATTCCGGACCCGGAAAGAGGTAAGTGACTTAGATAAATGTCTTGGTCAGGCCACCGTCACGCTTTGGTTGACCTACCAAATCTGGTCAAGCAACTCAAGTGGTGGACCACGCCATCAAACTGAAAATAGATTGGTCATCAGGTACGGTTGGCCGCATGGCTGCCAACAGGCATCGCCGCCGATGGGCCTTAACTTCGGCAGCGACGAGTTGGTGGTGATGCTGAACAATTTGAAGCCGGATAAGGCCGGATCAACTTCGCAAGCGGGCATCGTCGCCGAAAAATTTGCATCAGCTTGTCTGAACCTGCTGGCCATCAGCCAAGATACAAAAATCAAATGCGACGCTCTTGCACTGCTGTGCGTATCGGCGTCGTTGTGGGCAACGAAGCTAGTCAAAATGACGTTCTCAGTGGGCCGACGCGGCATCAAGTCAAGGATGCCGGGCGCAATTTGATTCCGTTTTTTCTATCGCGCGCGTTTGTGACCGCGCAGGGCGCAAAACCCCCGTTCCAATCGTGCGTCTGGCCCGATGCTTTCAAAGCGCTGGGGGAAATAATGAATAGTCTGGCGTCGGAAACCAGGCAAAGCGGAAAGCGTATGTCCCGGGCCTTTCTGTTGGCTACCGTACAGAACTGTAGAGCCGTATGCACTATCTTCATAGTAATGGCGAAGGGATCGATGTGATCGAAGATGCAATCGCAAACATAGTGAGTGACATCAGAGATAAACAAGGTTCAGGTAAGCGTGCGCTGCTGCGGGCAGCGACGGCAGTATTTGCCCTCTGCTATTGCTATTTTTTAAATTAACTAATGGAGTTTATTCATGAAAACGGCAAAAAAATTAACCATATATTCGGGCGCTATCATCTTGTTGTTTGGATTGTCGGCTTGTTCCGATATGTCGAGGCGAGACCAACATACGGCAGTCGGTGCCGGCGCGGGCGCGGTCGTCGGTGCTGTTCTGACCGGCGGCAGCCCGGCCGGAACAGTCGGTGGTGCCGCAGTTGGCGGCGTGATCGGGCATGAAGTCAAATAAAAGCTTAAAGACAACGGACTTGGACTGTAGGCCGTAGCCAGTCCCTGGTGGTGCAGTTGAGATAACTCCGGTCACCGGTTGTGCCTGCGTTTTGGAAACAGCGCGCGTCGCAATCGAGGCGACGTCATTTCTCGTAGCGATGTGCTCCTTGCTAGCTAGGGGGCGCGAATAATAGCGGGCAATGGCGTAGCCTCATTCGGTCTACAATCCGACTGGCGTGCCGGAGCCCCATCGGGGCGGTTGCCAGGAGTTTGTGCCCTTTTGCGGCCGACAGCGTCCAATCGACGCCGCCGCCTACGCCGCGCGACCTTCAGGGCACGAGAACTGCCGCTCCCGTGAAGCGTCCGGCGCGCAGATCGGCGAGGGCTAGATTGGCGTCGCGAAGTGGGTAGCGCGTGGTTTCGGTAACGATGCCGACCTCCGCCGCCAAACGCAAAAAATCGATTCCATCCTGGCGTTTGAGATTGGCAATTGACACTATCTGGCGCTCTTCCCACAGCAGCCGATAAGGGAAGCTCGGAATGGCGCTCATGTGAATACCGGCGCATACCACCCGCCCGCCCTTGTGCACCGCTTTCAGCGCCAGCGGCACGAGACCGCCAAACGGCGCATAAATGATCGCGGCATCGAGCGCCTCAGGCGCCGCCTCGTCTGAACCGCCCGCCCATGTCGCGCCGAGGCGTCTGGCAAAAGACTGCGAAGCAACATCACCAGGACGCGTGAAGGCAAACACGGATCGCTGTTGCCATCTGGCGACCTGCGCCACGATATGGGCTGCAGCGCCAAAGCCGTAGAGTCCCAGCGTTTTGCCAGGGCCTGCGATCACCAAAGAGCGCCAGCCGATAAGACCGGCGCACAGCAAAGGAGCTAGCGCCACGTCGTTGCCGACCTCGCCAAGCGGAAAAGCATAGCGCGCATCAGCGATGGCCGCAGTCGCGAAGCCACCATCGCGCGTGTATCCGGTAAAGAGGGGATGGTCGCAAAGATTTTCCTGCTGCCCCGTGCAATAAGGACAGATGCCGCAGGTGTGGCCGAGCCATGGGATGCCGACCCGCTCGCCTATCTTTAGTCTCTCGACACCGGCCCCGATTGCCTCAATCCGGCCCACGATCTCGTGACCAGGGATGATTGGCACCTGCGGATCGGGCAACTCACCATCGACGACATGCAAGTCCGTGCGGCAAACGCCACAGGCTCCCACCGTCACACGAATTTCGCCACCTCCCGGTTGCCGATCGGCAAGCTCCATCCATTCAAGAGGCGCCCCAAGTTCCTTTAACACCATGGCATGCATCGCATTTCCCATTCGCTGCGAGTTGTAGTGTGTGAGGCGAACCTTGCAGTTTTGCGCTAACAGCCGACACCAAGGTGACGTCGCGTCCTTGACTTTAACTTCGGCACCCAATGACCCGAGCACAACCACCACTGGTGTTTCGCTTATGAAGCCACCAGTTAAATGCATTGCAAGATTTTTCCGGGCTTGGCCCGTCGCGAGCAGCATCGGTTTATTGAGCTTGCTTAAATTACTTGCGCGCGCAATGTTTTTTGGAGAGCTCGATCTCTTTTAAGTTCCTGAATTGGCATTTTCTGGAATCAAAAAAACAAGCTAGTGGCGCCGGCGCAGGCCGAATCGGGTTGCGGCGGCGCATCCAATGCGCGGCTGTGCTTGGCATTTTGGATCACTGTAACTTTGCAAAAGCAGCAGCGCCAACTGTTATGCTTGCTTATTTTCACAGGCATGACAGGCCTTGCGCCGTCTCAAATGCCCGCGCCAATCGTCGGGGTCATATTGTCTACCCCCCCGTCTGTCCCAAGTTCTTATTGGATGGAGTTTTTTGCATTTATTTGGGCAAGGACAGCGCAATAATGTTGCGGCTGGACGAAAAAAAGCCCGCTGATTAAAGCGGGCTAAGTCTATTTTCTTGGAGGAGAATAGAGGAGACATACGCATAATGCTGCAACGCCGCATATTAGTCAAATTCATATTCATGATATGAGAAATAGTTATTACGTATATCTATTTAAAAAAACGCCTGCCTTTTAAATAATGACATTTGCTCAGATCTTGAATCTGCATGTCCAAAATAGGCTGCGCACGCCACTGGCGGGCTCCTGTAACGGGCGCCGCCGCAGTTTTTTCCCCTTGGAGTTAGCATTTAGGTAGGCCGGCGGACTTTTTTTGAGGGGGCGCGTTCGGCGCGGGTTGCGCAGTCGCGCTCGACCCGGATGCCAGAACGACTTGCCGGGGATGGCCGTGCGCGGGCATCAGGGCGTATATCGCGATCCATTGGCAATTGCCACCAAGACACTAAAGCTTCCACACCGCTTTAGCCACTTTGTTGTTTTAATATTTGTTGATGTGTTGTATAGTAGTACTATGGAAAAAAATACCGCCACCGTCATTTTTGAAGCGCTCTCGTCGGGCACGCGACTCGACGTGTTCCGCTTACTGGTGAAAACAGGCCCGCAAGGCATGGTCGCCGGTGAGATTGCGACAACCCTCGACGTGCCCCCCACCAATCTGTCGTTCCACCTGAAGGCGCTGACCCAAGCGCGCTTGCTCACGGCGCAACAGGAGGGGCGTTTTCAACGCTATCGGGCCGATATCCCGTTGATGCTGGACTTGATCGCCTACCTCACTGAGGAGTGCTGCTCCGGCCACCCGGAAGAGTGCGCGGGCCTGCGCGCCGCATCCACGTGCTCGGCTGCGGTACTCCCTGCGCTAGCGCCAACTCCAGTGAAACCTTGAAATGATCGTCCTCTTTCTCTGCACCGGCAACTCTTGCCGCTCGATCTTGGCCGAAGCCGTCTTCAACCACCTCGCCCCCGCTGGCTGGAGCGCCATGAGTGCGGGCAGCCAGCCGACCGGGCAGGTGCACCCCCGTTCACTGGCTCTGCTGGCCCGTGAAGGCATTTCGACCGAGGGCTATCACAGCAAATCGTGGGAAAATCTTCCGGCTACGCCTGATATCGTGATCACGGTTTGCGGCAATGCCGCGGGCGAGGCCTGCCCGGCCTACCTTGGCCCGGTGCTGCGCAGCCACTGGGGCGTGGCAGATCCGGCCCACGCCAGTGGCACGGATCAGGAAATCGAGGCCGCTTTCATGGCCGCTTACGAGGCCTTGCGCACGCGTATTGAAGCGTTTTTCGCATTGCCGCTGGCCGCGCTGCAGAGCAACCGCGCACACTTGAAAACGGAGCTGGATCGAATCGGCACGCTTTTGGCGTGACTTTTATTTTAATGTTTGATGGAGCCTCAAAATGAAAGCTATTTTAGTGTTTGACCCTTCACTGTGCTGCAGCACGGGCGTGTGCGGTGTCGATGTCGATCAGGCTTTGGTCACCTTCTCGGCTGACGTGGCCTGGGCCAAACAAAATGGGGCGCACATCGAGCGTTTCAATCTGGCCACGCAACCAATGACTTTTGCTGAAAATCCGGTTGTAAAAAGCTTCCTGGAGCGCTCCGGCGCCGCGGCCCTGCCGCTCATTCTCGTCGATGGCGACGTCGCCTTGGCGGGCCGCTATCCCAGTCGTGTGGAGTTGGCCCGTTGGGCCGGCATCACGGAGCCTGCCGCCGAATCGAAATCTGCCTGCTGCTCCGGCAGCCGCTGCTGTTAAACTTAGGAGGGCGTCAGCGTGAAATTTCTCGAACAGGCTCCGCGTTTCCTCTTTTTCACCGGCAAAGGCGGCGTCGGAAAAACGTCGATCGCTTGCGCGACGGCCGTTTTGCTCGCCGAAGCTGGTCAGCGAGTATTACTAGTTAGTACCGACCCGGCCTCGAACGTGGGGCAGGTATTCGGTGTCCACATCGGCAATCGGATCACCGCCATAGTCGCCGTTCCCCGTTTGTCTGCGCTGGAAATTGATCCGCAGGCGGCAGCCCAGGCCTACCGTGAGCGCATCGTCGGCCCGGTGCGCGGCTTGCTGCCCCATGCTGTGGTGAAAAGCATCGAGGAACAGCTGTCTGGAGCTTGCACAACGGAGATCGCTGCATTTGATGAGTTCACCTCGTTTCTGACCGACGCGGCCCTCACTCTTGACTATGATCACATCATTTTCGACACGGCGCCGACCGGGCACACCATCCGCATGCTGCAACTGCCCGGCGCCTGGAGCGGCTTCCTAGACGAGGGCAAGGGCGACGCGTCCTGCCTTGGCCCGTTGGCCGGTTTGGAAAAACAGCGCAGCCAATACCAGGGCGCCGTCGACGCCTTGGCCGATGGCCGGCGCACGCGCTTAGTGTTGGTCGCGCGCGCGCAAGATGCGACCTTGCGCGAAGCGGCGCGCACGCATGAAGAACTGGCCGTCATCGGCCTGTCGCAGCAGTATCTCGTCATCAACGGCGTCTTGCCCTGCAGCGAAGCGGCGCAAGATGACTTGGCCGCGGCGATCTGCGAGCGCGAGCAAGCGGCCTTGTCCGCAATTCCCGACGTACTCAAGGATTTGCCGTGCGATCAGTTGCCCCTCAAACCTTTTAATCTGATGGGCTTAGATGCCTTGCATCAGTTGCTGTCCGGGACTGAGGCGCCATCGCCAGATCAAAAGTGGCGGCCGCTCAACCTCGCCGCGCCCAGCCTCGCGGACTTGGTCGATGGCATCGCGGCCGACGGACATGGCCTCGTGATGTTGATGGGCAAAGGCGGTGTTGGCAAGACCACGCTCGCCGCCGCGGTGGCCGTGGAACTTGCCCAGCGCGGCCTGCCGGTCCACCTCACCACATCCGATCCGGCAGCCCATCTGACGCCAACGCTGCATGGCGCGCACGCTCATCTCACCGTGAGCCGCATCGACCCGCACCAAGAGAGCGAACGTTACCGGCAGCACGTGCTCGCCACCAAGGGCGCGCAACTCGACGTTGAAGGGCGCGCTCTGCTGGAAGAGGATTTGCGTTCGCCTTGCACCGAGGAAATCGCCGTATTCCAGGCGTTTTCGCGCGTCATCCGCGAGGCCGGCAAGCAGTTCGTGGTGATGGACACGGCGCCCACCGGCCATACCTTGCTGCTACTCGATGCGACCGGGGCCTACCACCGGGAAGTGACGCGCCAGATGGGCCGCACGGGTGGGCACTTCCTGACGCCGATGATGCAGCTGCAGGACCCCCAGCAAACCAAGGTACTGCTGGTGACCCTGGCGGAAACGACACCCGTGCTGGAGGCCGCCATCTTGCAAGCGGATTTGCGCCGCGCCGGCATCGAGCCATGGGCCTGGATTGTCAATAGCAGCGTGGCCGCAGCTGCGCCGCACTCGCCTTTGCTGCGCCAACGGGCCCGCAACGAGTTGCGGGAAATTGATGCCGTGGCCACCCACCACGCCCGGCGCTACGCCGTCGTTCCCCTGTTGAAAGAGGAGCCGGTCGGCATTGAGCGTCTGCTCGAACTAGCTGAGCGTCATTCATGAAGATTGCCGTGGCCGCCAAAATGTATAACGTGCTTTTCGTGTGCACGGGTAACTCGGCGCGCAGCATCATGGCCGAGGTCATCTTGAACCATCTTGGCCGCGACCGCTTCCAAGCCTACAGCGCGGGCAGTCATCCGCGCGGCGAAGTGCATCCGATGACGCTGGAAGTGCTTAGCAGCCAGGGCTACGACGTGTGCAACGTGCGCAGCAAGCGTTGGACCAAATTTGCTGAGCCCCTGGCGCCGTCGATGGATTTCATCTTTACCGTGTGCGACACGGTGGGCGGCGAGACTTGCCCGGTTTGGCCGGGCCAGCCCATCACCGCGCATTGGAGTTTTGCCAATCCCGCGGCGATGGCGACCGGGAAGCAGCTTAAAGCTTTCACTACTGTCCAGTTCGAGATCGCCAACCGCATCCGCTTATTCATGAGTCTGCCTATCGCCAAGATTGACCGCCTCTCCCTGCAAACCAAGTTGCGCGGGTTGGGTCAGTTACGCAACGAACCACCTGGAGGTTAATGCTGTGTCTGCTCAATGTGAAATTGCAATTAAAAAATCCGCAAGCGTGCCGATGAGCGCATTCGAGCGCTATTTGACCTTATGGGTGTTTCTCTGCATCGTCGCCGGTATTGCCCTGGGCCAGCTTCTGCCTAATTTCTTTCAAGCCATCGGCCGCATGGAAGTGGCGCACGTTAATTTGCCGGTCGGCCTCTTGATTTGGGTCATGATCATCCCGATGCTGATGAAAGTCGATTTTTCCGCTTTGCGCGAGGTGCGTCAGCATGTGCGCGGGATCGGCGTCACGTTGTTCGTGAACTGGCTCGTGAAACCGTTCTCAATGGCTTTCCTCGGCTGGCTGTTCATCCGCCATCTGTTTGCTTCCCTGCTGCCGGCGGACCAGCTCGACAGCTATATTGCCGGATTGATCCTGTTGGCGGCCGCCCCATGTACGGCAATGGTGTTCGTGTGGAGCCGACTGACCGGCGGTGATCCCCTTTTCACCTTGTCGCAGGTGGCGCTCAACGACGGCATCATGATCGTGGCCTTCGCGCCGCTGGTGGCGTTTTTGCTCGGCATTTCGGCCATCACCGTGCCGTGGGCGACATTGATGACGTCGGTGCTGCTCTACATCGTGATTCCCGTGCTCCTGGCCCAGCTGTGGCGCAAGCTGCTGTTGGGGACAGGACAAGCGGCGTTCGATGCGGCGATGGCGAGAATCGGACCGTGGTCGATTAGCGCCTTGCTGGCGACGCTCGTGCTGCTCTTCGCTTTTCAGGGTGAAGCCATCTTGAAGCAGCCTTTGGTGATCGCCCTGCTGGCCGTACCGATCCTCATCCAAGTGTTCTTCAACTCGGGCTTGGCTTACTGGCTGAACCGCGCCTTCGGTGAAAAGCACAACATCGCCTGTCCGTCGGCCTTGATTGGTGCATCCAACTTCTTCGAGTTGGCGGTGGCCGCCGCCATCAGTTTGTTCGGCTTCCACTCGGGGGCGGCGCTCGCCACCGTGGTCGGGGTGCTAATCGAGGTGCCGGTGATGTTGTTGGTAGTGCGCATCGTGAATACTTCAAAACCATGGTATGAGAGATCACAAGCCTAAGCAGATACGATTGGTGCAAGGGGACAATACTCAGCGGGTAGTTGCACCGGCTTGACGATCCATAACCACCGCTTATGATTTAGTCGCGCGCCCTTGCCGTATTGCGTTTCATGATGGAATCGCACCTTGCCGACTACAAGGCAGTTGCCACCGACAGCGAAAACGACCGGGAGTCAAACGCTCATCAACACGGCACGGGACGCTTTTGAATCGATCTTCTTCCACAACCTGGTATCAGTCTTGAAGCTGTAATTTGGCGCTGACGTTAAACTGACGGCTTCCTGATGTTCTCCCCTGGAGATCATCGGCCAATGGGCTCTTCCGCCATCAAACGTTGGCGGATCGCGCTCAATTCCTGACGCCGCTCAGCATCCGTTTCAGGGTAGCGCAATTTGAGGGCCTTGAAGGTATCGACGACAATGCGCGAGATAATCAATCGCGCATTCGCCTTGTCGTCGGCAGGCACCACATACCAAGGTGAATGTTTTGTACTCGTTGCGGTCAAGCATGCCTCATAGGCTTGCATGTATTCCTTCCAAAATCCTCTCTCTTCGATGTCGGCAAGACTGAATTTCCAGTTTTTTTGGGGCTCGTCGATGCGATTGAGAAAGCGTTTGCGTTGCTCGTCCGGTGACAGGTGAAGGAAAAACTTGATGATCCGGGTGCCGTTACGGTAAAGATGGTTTTCCAAGTCCAAGATCGAGCGATAGCGTTCCTGCCAAATGGTGTCATCGCCCCGGCTGTCGGGAATTTTCTCGCTGAGGAGAATTTCTGGATGGACCCGCGCGATCAATACCTCTTCATAGTAGGATCGGTTGAAAATGCCGATGCGACCGCGCTCCGGCAAACATTGGGTGGTACGCCACAAAAAATCGTGTTCCAATTCCGTCGCGCTCGGATGCTTGAAACTGAACACTTGGCAGCCCTGGGGATTGATGCCCGACATCACATGTCGTATCGCACCATCCTTTCCGGCCGCGTCCATGGCTTGAAAAATCAGCAAAACGGCGTAGCGGTTGGCTGCGTAGTGAAGTTGTTGCAGCCCGCTCAGCTCGGCCACATGGTCTGCTAGCAGCGTTTGGTATTGTTCTTTCGAGTGGTAGACGGGATTGACCCGGGTTGGCCATTTCTTAAGTTTGACCGGCCCGCCTTCCAGCACCCGGTAGTCGCTTGCATTGATTTTCATTTTGATTCTTTCGTCGACAGGCACATGGGCCGCTCTGGGGGTCGATTAATGGCCAAGGCAAAGGTATGACGGGCCACCATCAGCTCCTCGTTAGTGGGGATTACCCACACGGAGACGGGACTAGCAGCGGTGCTAATGCGCGGTGCGCCGGCCAAGTTGGCGTCAACATCCAAGTCGATCCCAAGCCAGGACGATTGTTGGCAGATTCGGGCTCGGATTTGCGGCGCATGTTCGCCAATGCCCGCCGTAAATACCAAAGCGTCCAGGCCGCCGCAAGCGGCGGCCAGCGATCCGATTTCGCGCGCGGCGCGGTATACGAAGAGGTCGATCGCTTCCTGCGCGCGGGTGTCGCGGCTTGCCAGCAACGTGCGCATGTCGCTGCTGATCGTCGACACGCCGAGTAAGCCAGATTGTTGATAGAGCAAGGTTTCAAGTGCCGCGCCACTCATCCCTTTTTCCTTCAACAGGTACAGCACGACGCCCGGATCGAGCGCGCCGCAGCGGGTGCCCATCGGCAGTCCGTCGAGCGCGCTAAAGCCCATCGTGGAGGCGACGCTTTTGCCGCCGACCAAGCCACACATGCTAGCACCGCTGCCCAGGTGAGCCACAATTGCGCGCCCGAGGCGGGCTTTTGGCTCTAGCTTCGGCAATTCCCCGGCGATATACTCGTACGATAAACCATGAAACCCGAAACGCCACAGTCCGGCGTCGGTCAGCGCCCGGGGCAAGCCATAGAGGCGGGAGATCTTCGGGTTTGTCGCGTGAAAGGCCGTATCGTAGCAAGCGACTTGAGGCAGCCCCGGGTGGCGCGCCGCAAGTGCTTCGATGGGCGCCAGATTATGCAACTGGTGCAAGGGCGCGAGCGGTATCAGAGTGCGCAAATGGGCCAATACAATTGGCGTGATCAGCTGCGGTGCGGTGCGGAAAAGGCCGCCATGCGCGACCCGATGGCCGGCACCTGCCAACCGGTTCGGCCCCAGATGCGCTTCGACCCAGGCGATCAGGTGGTCCAACAAATCCTCATGCGAGGTGGGCCTCTCCCAGCGGCGCTCGGCAAGGCGCCGACCATCGCAGTCGTCGGCAAAAAAATGGGGTGCGCTACCGATGTCTTCAATTTTGCCATGGGCGAAGGCGTTCAGCGTCGCTTGGCCGATGCCGGCGAGCAGTGAAAACTTGATGCTGGACGAGCCAGCATTGATGACGAGCAGGCAGGGCGCCGTCTTCGCGTCGAGCGCCGCCGAGCTATGCATGAATCGGCAGCGCCGCTGTGCGCGGCTTGCCAGGATCGACCTGCGCCCACGGGCCGGCGCTAGACGCCCAGGGGCGTTGGCGATGGGAAGCGACGATCGTCAGCAGGTGCGCCCGATACATGGGCGAGGCCGCCGCGGCGTTCGGCCCCCCTGTGAGCGCACCTTCGCCGTCGATGCCGGTTTGGAGTGACGCAGTTGCTTCATTCATCTGCCTACCCCCCTTTTCAATGTAGTGACCTTGCGATCTATACTACACCGTTTAAACTGGAAGTTACCCGGCGGCAAAAGCTGGCCTTGCCATTTGCGGCCAGCGGCAAGGTTCAAGAGCCGAAGGGTGCTTCGCTCAGCGCTGCGAAGCCGGAGATGACATCGAATAATTCCTCATCGATATTACCTTGGCGCAGACGGTGGAACGTCCGCTTCAGATCGTCTAACAGTTCGTTGATGTTTTTTTCGGCGCGTTGCATGGCCGCCAGGCGGCTCGCGTTTTCGCTGGCCAGGGACTCAGCGCATGCCCTAAACAGCGAGACAAACAGATATTCGCGTACCAACGCGAGCAGCGTTTGCTCCTTGTCATTCATGACTTCGGGCAAATTTCCAGTGGGCCAGGGCGTGCTGGCCAGATCGCGTTGCCAGACTTGATCTAAGGGCAGCAAGCGCTGACACACGGGGGCGTAAATCGCGCCTTCCTTGGGGCGCTGATGAAACAAAAAAACCGGCCCGATTTCGCCCTTCGCTCGCTGCGTTTCGACTTCAATTAAGATCTCTGCCACGAACTGCGTGATGGCGTTAATGGAATTGGGCAAAGCGAAGCTTTTCCCAAAAATAAGGCCGCTTTCCGCCAGGCGCGAGCCGATGCGCTCGCCGACGGCCCAGATCGCCTTTTCACCGGGCAGCTGAGCTAGCGCATCGACGGCGAACGCGGCCATGACGTCATTAAATTGGCCCACGAGCCCCTGGTCGGAGCCGAACACGATCGCGCCCGTCGCAGCGACCTTCTGGCCGCGGGCGTCGGGCTCGATGCCAAGTGCGCGATTTTGGCGCAACGACGCGACCAAGCCTAATTGCACCGTCCGGTCATAAGCATCGAGGGAGCGCACGGCGCTCTCGTATTGTCCGATGCAAGAGGCGGCCATCGCCTTCATCGTGCGCACCACGGAATGGAGATCTTCGGCGCTGCCGATTTTTCGGCGCAGGCTGTGGACGTCGCTCATGGCGTTCCGGGCGCCTCAAATTGGCTTGGCGCTGCCGCCAGCGGCTCGGGCCTGGCCCCGGCTTGATACGCGAATAGCGCCTGTGCGGCGATTTGAATGACCGTTGCGCGGTCGTCGTCGCTCAGTTTTTGGTCCAACTCGAAGCGCGTGCGCACGGCATCCGGAATGGCCGCCGCTGCCGTGCGCACGGCGTGCTCGGCGTCTTGCATCTGATCGAGCGCAACGCCGTCAAAGAGTGCCGCCGTGAGCGCCAGCAGCACCGTGATTTGCGCGGCGACGGGCACCGGTGCGAATGCTGGCTGTTGCAGGCAAAATCGGATCCGGCGCCCGTGCTCGATGATATTGCGTGTATTTTCATCGAGACGGGCGCCAAAGCGGGCAAAGGTTTCTAGTTCTTCGAACTGAGCATAGGCCAGTTTAAGGTCGCCGGCCACGGCGCGGTAGGCCGCGCGTTGCGCCTTGCCGCCCACGCGCGAGACGGATTTGCCGACATCGACGGCGGGCAGCACGCCCAATTCGAAGAGCGATGGCGAGAGGTAGATTTGGCCATCCGTGATGGAAATCAAGTTGGTCGGAATGTAGGCGGAAATGTCCTGCGCTTCCGTCTCGATGATGGGCAAGGCCGTGAGCGAGCCACCGCCTTGCTCCTCGCGCAAATGGGTGGCGCGTTCGAGCAAGCGCGAATGAATGTAAAAAATGTCGCCGGGGAACGCTTCCCGTCCCGGCGGACGGCGCAGCAGAAGCGATAACTCGCGATACGCGCGCGCGTGCAGCGTCAGGTCGTCATAGACGATCAACACGTCGCGCCCGCTTTCCATAAAATACTCGGCCATGCTGGTCGCGGCGTAAGGAGCGATGTAGGCTAGGCCCGGCGCGTCGTTGCCCTCGGAGACGACGACGACGGTATACTCCATTGCGCCCTTCTCGCGCAAGGTGGCCACGACCTGCGCCACCGCCGAAGCACGCTGGCCAATGGCGCAATAAACGCACACCACATCTTGGCCGCGCTGGTTCAAGATGGTATCGATGGCAATGGCGGTTTTGCCCGTTCCCCGGTCACCCAAAATCAATTCGCGCTGGCCGCGTCCGATGGGGATGAGGGCATCGACGACTTTGAGGCCGGTCTGAAGCGGAACCGTGACCGGGGCCCGATCCATGATGTGCGGCGCCGGGCGCTCGATGGGCAAGCGCGCGCACGAGGCCAGGGGCCCATTGCCGTCGAGAGGCCGACCGAGGGGGTCGATCACGCGTCCCAGCAAGCCGGGGCCCACGGCCACGTCCATGACCCGCCCCGTGCGCTCGACTTCGTCGCCTGCGTGCAAATGCCAATAGTCGCCCAGCAGCACGACACCGATCTCATCCTCGTCGAGGTTAAATGCGATGCCGAACACCTCTCCGGGAAATTGGATCAGTTCGTCAAAACCCACGCCGGGAAGGCCGGAAACCCGGGCGATGCCGGTGGCGACGCTGGTGATCGTGCCCACTTCGCGCGCCGATAACTGCGCCGCGAAGCCGTCGCGTGCCTGGTTCAAGGTGGCGAATGCGCACTCGAAGGCCTCGTATAAAGGGTGGGCCGGCGGCGTCATGGGATCCGATCGATAACGCCGGCGCCCAACTTTGGGGATGGCTCGGGCGTGGGTGCGGGCGCGCCTTTGGCTTGGGCCGCACTTTCGGGTTCGCCTTGCCGGCCTTGTTGTTGGAGCAGCTCGCTGACGCTTTTTTCCAGCGAGGCTAGATAATGGGCGATGCTCCAAGCGAGCTTGATCCCGCCAACGCTCAGTTCGATGCCACAAATGAGCTCCGGCGCCGCGGCGAAACGGACCCGGATAGCGGCCGAGAAAGTATCATTCAGCGCGCGCTGGAGCGCGTCGCGCTGCAAGGGCATGAGCTCGAAGGCGCAGCACACGAGTGCCGGCGCCGACTGCAAGGCCGCGCCGAGACGGTCCTTGGCCGCGCCATCGAGGTCCCGCAGCCGGCGCTTGAACAGCTCGACTATGCACTCTTCCAAGGTCTGCCCCGCGAGATCGGTCAGCATCTGGCGGGCGATGGCAAACACCTCGTCCCGGGTCCTGCGGGTGACTTCGTCGTTGAGGTTCTGTTGCTCGCGTCGCAGCGCTGCCTGGCTTTTGGCGCGCCAAGCGGCGGCGGCCTGATGCGCTTCGTCGAAGAGACGCGCACGTTCGGCGGCGGCCTGCTCCGATGCTAGGCGCAAGAGGGCATCGCGCTGCAGGTCGAACTGTTCGTTCTTGCCCTGCCACTCGTCGCGGGCCTTGATGGCGGCGGCCTTTTGTGCGCTGGCGTGCGCCAGTTCGGCCGCGATGCGCGTCTCGCGGGCGTCGATGGCCGCCAGGATGGGCTGATAAAGAAAGCGCTTCATTAGCCACACCAGGATGAGAAAGTTGAGCGTTTGCGCGCCGACGGTGAACCAATCGATCAGCATCTTCTACTTTCCGGCCGCGATGACATGGTTCCAGAACGGGTTGGCGAAAATGAGGATCATCGAGACCACGAAACAGTAGATCGCCATCGACTCGATCATGGCTAAGCCGACAAACAAGGTGCGGGTGATGGTGGCGGCCGCGTCGGGCTGCTGCGCCAGCGCATTGAGCGCCGTTGCAACGGCCCGCCCCTCGGCTAAGGCCGGTCCCATCGTGCCAAAACCGGTCGTGATGCCGGCCATGACAATTGATGCGACCGCGATAATAGTCATGCTATCCATGATAGGTCCTTGGTGGCGGTG
This sequence comes from Janthinobacterium sp., assembly GCA_003133225.1. Taxonomy (GTDB): domain Bacteria; phylum Pseudomonadota; class Gammaproteobacteria; order Burkholderiales; family Burkholderiaceae_D; genus Janthinobacterium. The sequence continues at coordinate 47,245 of PKWL01000068.1, read as the reverse complement.
TTTTAAGTCTTGGACAAGAGCGCCAGTCTGGGCTCTTGTACGCGGGTGGCGGCGGCGATGTAGACGGCAGCCAAAATGAAGAAGATGTAAGCTTGCACCATGCCCGTCAGTAGGCCGAGCACGGTCATGGCGACCGGAAAAATGAAGGGCGTGATGGTCAGCAAGATGCCAATGATCATGGCGCCACTCATCATATTGCCAAACAGGCGGATTGCCAGTGCCAGCGTGCGCGACATTTCACTGATGACGTTAAACGGCAGCATGATGATGGTCGGCTCCATGTAGGACAGGAGATAGCCCTTCACGCCTTGGTCCTTGATGCCAAACAAGGGCACGGCAACAAACACGCACAAAGCGAGTGCCGCCGTAGTTGAGAGTGAGCCTGTGGGCGGCTCGTAGCCGGGAATGATCGTGCCCAGACTGGCCGTGGCAACGAATAGAAATAAGGTGCCCAAAAACCCGAGGTAGGTGCGCGGGTCGTGTAGTCCGACCTCCTCGATTTGGTTCTCGATGGCGCTAACGACGATCTCCAAGACGTGTTGCCAGCGCGAGCGCTCCCAGCCCGTTGCCAGGTTGCGGGAGACGAGTTTGGCGCCGACCGTCAGCACCAACATCAAGGCCCACGTAAATACAATGGTGCCATTCAGCTTGAAAACACTGTATTGCCAGAAGATCATCTCGTCGGGGCTAAGGCGCACGGCTGGCCTCCACAACCGCTTGGGTTCGATTTTCGCGATCAGGCCGCGTCAGCCTTAGCACGACGCTGCGCGCGATGAGAAATCCGCAAAGACATGCCACAAGGCGTTGCCAAGCGCCGCCCGCAACGACATAAAATCCGGCCAAGGCCACGCTCATGCGCAGCACTAAGGCGCAAAAGCACCACAGCGCCGGCTGTCTCGACGCCATGGCTTGACGCACCGTCCACCATAGACCAACAAAGAAAAAGGCGCCAAGCGCGCTTCCGGCAATGCCCGCCAACGCTAAAATGAGCGTTTCATTCATCCTTTTTCTGCCCTCTCTCATGCATGGCGTTGTCTTCCTTGACAACCCAATGCCAGGCGTTAAAACAACCGAGCGCGAGCCCTGCCACCAACAGGGCCAGCGTCCATGAATGGCGGCTTGCATAATGCTGGTCGAGCCACAGGCCGAGCGCGGTGCCAAGCAGGGTTGGCACCGCGACCGACCAGCCGATCAGCCCCATCATGCCAAGGCCGAACCAGACGCCCGGCGTGGGGTTGCGCCGCGCCAAGAGCTTGCGCTCCGCCTTCAGGCCGACCTGGCGCGCGAAGTCCGGCTCTTTTTGCATGTTTTTTTCTGATTCGTCACTCATGTTGCAAGCGCGCGAAGCGGCGCAGAAATCCAGTTTCCAATTTGGTCACCACGGCCCGCACGCTTTGCTCGCGCGCGTCGACTGCCAGAAACTGACGCAGCACGGCATCGCGCAATTGGGCTAGATCCGTGCCGCCCTGCGCCCGGCGCACCGAAACGAGCACGTCTGGGCCAGTCTTGACCAGCACGCCTTCATCCACGGCCACGTAGACTTCGCCGTCGGCCACGGTTTCGTAGATCAAAATACCCGGCTCCAGGGCCGCCACGCAATCGAGGCGGCGTGGCAAGAGTCCGAACGCGCCCTCGCGCGTCTGGGCGACGATGCGCGAGACCCCGCTTTTTTCGGCAAAGACGCCAAACGGCAGAAGAATTTTAAGATTCATGGGCGCCCGCCTCGACTTTCGGCGCCGCCGCCGGTGGCGGCGCGAGCCCCGCTTTGGGCTGGAGCCCGGGCGCCGGCGTGACGACCGTTGCCGCCTGGGCGGGCGCTCCCGGCGCGACGATGGACGTCGTGCCTTGCGCTTCGGCTATGCTCCCGATCATGTAAAGGGCGCTCTCCGGGTAGTTTTTGAATTCATCGCGCAAAATGCGCTCACAGCCGTCGAGCGCATCTGCCAAGCTGACGAGCTTGCCTTTGAGCCCGGTAAATTGCTCGGTCGTAAAAAAGGGTTGGGTCAGAAAACGCTCGAGACGGCGCGCGCGGGCGACTACGTTGCGGTCTTCCGGCGACAGCTGCTCGAGACCGAGCATGGCGATGATGTCCTTGAGATCGGCGTATTGCGCCAGCGTGCGCCGGATGTCTTGCGCCAAGCCATAATGGCGTTCGCCAACAATGCCAGGAGCGGCCATGCGCGAGCTCGATTGCAAAGGGTCGATGGCCGGGAAAAGACCTTCGCTGGTTCGTTTGCGCGAGAGCACGATCGAGGCTGACAAATGGGAGAACGTGTGCACGGCGGCCGGATCGGTAAAGTCGTCCGCCGGTACGTAGACCGCCTGGATCGACGTGATGGCGCCGCTGTCGGTGTTGGCGATGCGTTCTTCCAAGCTTGACAACTCGGTGCCCATGGTGGGCTGGTAGCCAAGACGCGACGGCATTTGCCCCATCAAGCCCGAGACTTCGGAACCGGCTTGAATAAAGCGGAAGATATTGTCGATGAGCAGCAGCACATCGCGGTGCTCGTCGTCGCGGAAATATTCGGCCATGGTCAAGGCGGCATGGCCGACGCGAAAGCGGCTGCCCGGAGGCTCGTTCATCTGGCCAAAAATCATCACCATCTTCGACAACACGCCCGCTTCTTTCATTTCGCGATACAGTTCCTCGCCTTCGCGGCAACGCTCGCCGATGCCGCAAAAAATGCTAACGCCTGCCTGGTGCCCGATCATGTTGTGGATCATTTCGGTCAGCAGCACGGTCTTGCCCACGCCCGCCCCGCCGAACAGTCCGGCCTTGCCGCCGCGCTCTAGCGGCACCAGCACATCGATGGCCTTGATCCCCGTTTCAAAGATCTCCGACTGGGTCGAGCGGCGCGCCAGCGGCGGCGGCGCCCGGTGCACGGAGCGCCATGCCACCTGGGACAAAGGCGCCCCGCGGTCGATGGTGTTGCCAAATACGTCGAACATGCGCGAGAGAATTTCCTTGCCCACGGGCGCCATTAACGGCCCGCCCGTATCGGTCACCGGCATGCCACGGGCCAGACCTTGCGTGGGCGTCAAGGCGATCCCGCGCACACAATGGGCATCGCGCTGGGCCAGCACCTCGATGATGATTTGCCCTACTCCTTCGTCGCCCGCGCGCAACAGCGAGCGGATGGGAGGCAGCTGTTGGTCGAAGCGGATTTCGACGACGCTGCCGCGCACGGAGACGACCGTTCCGATGTTTGCCAAGCAAGATTTGTCACGCTGTTTATTCATCATTTTTTTGGATCAGGAAGCCGCCGCGGGTGCCGGCGCCCTATCTCTTTGGCGCTAGCTGGTCCTTGGCAGCGGCGCCCCATTTAAAGCGTCGCAATGGCAAAATAATCCAGTTTATTATAATAGCATTTAAGTTTTATTGCGCAAATTCAATACCCTAGGCGCGGTGTCTTTTTAGAGCGGGACCGCGGGCGCGTCGGAGGTCAATACATATTCGCCACGGCGCGCAGCAAAGTTGCAGCGGGCGCGGTGATACAGAGCCTTTTGCGCGGCCGCCACGTTGGCCGGCTCGCCGCGCCAAATCTGCAAGGCTGGTTGCTGGATGGCGCGGGCGAAGGAAAATGCCAAGGCCCACGGCACGCGCGACTTGAATCTCGCGTTCATGGCATTCAAACGGGCCGAAGCCAGTTCCGGGGCTTGCCCGCCCGACAAAAACGCAATACCGGGGACGGCGCCGGGGACGGCGCGCAGCAGGCACTTGACGGTGGCGTCGGCGACGACATCCTCCATCTCTTGCTGGGGGCAGGTCAATCCGGGCAGGACCATGTTGGGCTTTAAAACCATGCCCTCCAACAGCACTTGGTGCCGGTAAAGCTGGGCGAAAACCGTGCGCAAGACATCCTCGGTGACTTCGAAGCAGCGCGCCAAGGTATGGGCGCCATCCATCAACACCTCCGGCTCCACGACAGGGACCAAGCCGGCTTCCTGGCACAGGGCGGCGTAGCGCGCCAGCGCGTGCGCGTTGGCCTCGATGCAACTGCGGCTGGGAATGCCATCGCCGATGGCGATCACGGCACGCCACTTGGCGAAACGGGCGCCTATTTGACCATAGGCTGCCAGGCGTTCGCGCAATCCGTCTAAGCCTTCCGTGATTTTCTCTGCCGTATGGCCGGCCATGTCTTTCGCACCGCCGTCAACCTTGATGCCGGAAATGATTCCCGCATCTTGCATCGCCTTCACGAAGGGCGTGCCATTGGTCAGATATTGATGGATCGTCTCGTCAGACAGGATGGCGCCGCTAATGGATTCACCTAGTCCGGGCGTCGTCACAATCAATTCGCGGTAGTCGCGGCGCGCCTCCTCGGTTTGGGCGATACCAAACTGGGCAAACCGTTTGTTGCAGGTGGGAATACTTTCATCTATCGCCAGCAAGCCTTTGTCGTTAGCGAACAGCGCCGCGGCCGTCTCGATCAACTTTTGCGTATTCATGAGTTGTGGCTCCATTTCCAGTTGCGAATTTCCGGCATATCCTGGCCATGCTGGCCGATGTATTGTTTATGTGCGATAAGTTTGTCCTTTAGCTGCTGTTTCAGATAGGCACCCTTGGCGCCGGCTTGCGGCAAGCGGTCGATGGCATCCATCACGAGATGGAAACGGTCTAGGTCGTTTAGCACGGTCATGTCGAACGGCGTCGTGACCGTGCCCTCTTCCTTGTAGCCGCGTACGTGAATATGGTGATGGTTGGCGCGGCGGTAGGTGAGGCGGTGGATCAACCAGGGGTAGCCATGAAAGGCGAAGATGATGGGTTTGTCCAGAGTAAAGAGTTCACCGAACTCGACATCGTCCAAGCCGTGCGGATGTTCAATTTGCGGCTGCAGCCGCATCAGGTCAACTACATTAATCAGGCGGATTTTAAGGTCGGGCAGATGGGCGCGCAAAATGGAGACGGCGGCTAGCGACTCTAGCGTGGGCACATCGCCGCAACAAGCCATGACAAGGTCGGGCCCGCCTTGGTCGTTGCTGGCCCACTGCCAGATGCCGATGCCCTTGGCGCAGTGCAAGACGGCGGCATCCATGGTCAGCCATTGCGGCGCCGGATGCTTGCCGGCGATGACGACATTGATGTAATGGCGGCTGCGCAGGCAATGGTCGATCACCGAGAGCAGGCAATTGGCGTCGGGCGGCAGGTACACCCGCACCACCTCGGCCTTCTTGTTGACGACATGGTCGATGAAGCCCGGATCCTGGTGCGAGAAACCGTTGTGATCCTGACGCCAGACATGGGAGGCTAAGAGAAGGTTGAGGGAGGCGATCTTGCGCCGCCACGGCAGCCGGGAGGAAACCTTGAGCCATTTAGCGTGCTGGTTGAACATGGAATCGATGATGTGGATGAAGGCTTCGTAACAATTGAACAAGCCGTGGCGCCCGGTCAGCAGATAGCCTTCCAGCCAGCCCTCGCATTGGTGCTCGCTTAGCATTTCCATGACGCGCCCGCTGGGGGCGAGAAATTCGTCACCCGGCACGAGCGCGCCATCCCACTGGCGCGCTGTCGCTTCAAACAAGGCCTCCATCCCATTTGACAAAGTCTCGTCGGGACCAAATACGCGAAAATTGCGCTGCGCGTCATTTAGCTTGATGACATCGCGCAAGAAGGGCCCCAGCACATGCGTATCGCCGATGCCGGGCGCCCCTGGCGCTGCCACGTCGGCCGCGTAGGCGCGGAAATCGGGCAGGCGCAGTTCGCGCAGCAGCAGGCCACCGTTGGCGTGCGGATTGGCGCCCATGCGGCGCTTGCCCTTGGGCGCCAGATCGGCCAGTTCCCCCTGCAGGCGGCCTTGCGCATCGAATAATTCCTGCGGCCGGTAGCTGCGCAGCCAGTCTTCCAACAAGGCGAGGTGGGCCGGCGCTGTGGTGGACGATACGGCAATGGGGACTTGGTGCGAGCGGAAGGTGCCTTCGATCTGGCGCCCATCGACCCATTTCGGCCCGCTCCAGCCCTTGGGCGAAATGAGGACGATCATGGGCCAGAATGGCCGCGCAGCGCTGCCCTTGGCGCGGGCATTGTGCTGAATTTGTTGGATTTGCAAGACCGCCTGGTCGAGTGCCGCCGCCATGGCCTCGTGCATCGGGGCCGCTTCGTGGCCTTCCACGAAAAGGGGCGTCCAGCCGTAGCCGCGCAGTAACTGCTCGAGTTCCTGGCGGCTGATGCGCGCTAGCAGCGTCGGGTTGGAGATCTTGAAGCCGTTCAGATGCAAGATGGGCAGCACGGCGCCATCCGTGGCGGGATCGAGCAACTTATTGGAATGCCAGGCCGTGGCGAGCGGGCCCGTTTCGGCCTCGCCGTCGCCGATGACGCAGGCCACGACGAGGCCGGGATTGTCAAACACGGCTCCGAACGCATGGCTGAGCGAATAGCCCAGTTCGCCGCCCTCATGGATCGAGCCCGGGCACTCCGGCGAGGCGTGACTGGGAATCCCGCCAGGAAAGGAAAACTGGAGAAAGAGCTTCTTTAGCCCTGCCTCATCGCGGCTGATATCCGGATAGATTTCGCTATAGCTGCCTTCGAGATAGGTGTTGCCCACGACGGCGGGTGCGCCGTGTCCGGGACCGCAGACGTAAATCATGTCAAGGTCGTATTGCTTGATGATCCGGTTCAAGTGGACGTAAATGAAGTTCTGTCCAGGCGTCGTACCCCAGTGCCCGAGCAACATGTGCTTGACATCGGCGAGCCTTAGCGGGCGCTTGAGCAAGGGATTGTCGCACAGATAAATCTGGCCCGTCGACAGATAATTGGCGGCGCGCCAGTACGCATCCATCTTGAGCAGCAGTGGCGGTGACAGCGTCTTTGCTTGCCTCATGTGGGCTCCCCGAGCCTAGTTCGAACCGGCATCGACTTCCATCGGGGTCGGCTCTGGGTTGTACCAGCGGCCGACACCAGCCATCAGGGCGGCCGCTTCCTTTGGCCCCCAGCTGCCGCGCTGGTAGAGGCTCGCCCCGTGATGATTGGTCAAAATTGGATCGACCGCGGCCCAAGCTGCCTCCACCGCGTCCTCGCGGATGAAGAGCGCGCCATTGCCGGCCATGGCGTCTTCCAACAGGCGCTCGTAGGGCGCTTCCTCGTCCGGTCGTTGCTCGACCAGATACAGTTCATGCTGATCACCGACGAACTCCTTGCCGCCCCGCTTCACGCGCGCAGCGAGCGCGACAGCAGAGTTGGGAGACAGGCGGAAACGAAGGTAGTTGCACGCCTTGGCCGCGGACCCGGCGTCGGCGAACAGGTGCTGCGGCGGCGGCTTGAGCGAGACGACTACTTCGGCGGCCGTCTCAGGCAGGCATTTGCCCGAGCGCAGATACCATGGCACCCCGCCCCAACGCCAGGAGTCGATAAAGAGGCGCACGGCGCAAAATGTCTCAACGTCGGAATCGCTCGCCACGCCCGCTTCCTTACGGTAGCCGGCGTACTGGCCGCGCACGACGTCGTCCGGTTTGAGCGGGCGCATGGCACGAAAGACATCCGCCGTTTCGCCGTGGACGGCGCCAAAGCCGCGGTAGCTTGGAGGTTCCATGGCAAGCAGCGCCACGATCTGAAACAAATGGTTTTCGATGACGTCGCGCAGGCAGCCGGCCGTTTCGTAGAACGCGCCCCGACCCTCGACGCCGAATTCCTCGGCGAGAGTGATTTGAACGCTGGCCACGTAGTTGCGGTTCCAGATGGGCTCGAGGAACGTATTGGCGAAGCGGAAATAAAGGATGTTCATGATCGCTTCCTTGGCCAGGAAATGATCGATGCGAAAGATCGCGTCTTCCGGAAACACGGCGCGCGCAATTCGGTTGAGTTTGCGGGCGGAAGCGAGGTCGCGTCCGAACGGTTTTTCGACGATGACGCGCGCCTTGTCGGCCAGGCGCGCCGCGCCTAGACTTTGGATGACGGTCGCAAAGAGCGCGGGCGGAATGGCGAGATAATGGGCTGGATGTTTGGCGTTGCCTAGCGTCGCCTTCAAGCTTTGGAAGGTGGCCGGATCGTTGTAGTTGCCGTGGACGTAGTGCAGCAGCGACAGCAGATGCTCTAGGGCGAGCTCGTCCTTGATCCGCGAATGGGTTTTAATGCTGTCTTTGGCCCGTTGACGAAGTTGCGCCAAGCTCCAAATCGAAGAGGCAACACCGACGATGGGGATGTCAAGCACGCCCCGCTTCACCAGCGCATGCAGGGCCGGGAAAATCTTTTTATAGACCAAGTCGCCCGTCACGCCAAACAGCACCAGTGCATCCGACGGCGCCTTGCTTGTGGTTTCATTCATTTCATGGGGCTCCGGAAAACATGGGCGGCGAAAAAAAGAGGCTGACGCGGCCATCCCTCGCGCCCCGTCCGGGCCGGTCCGGCGCTCAAAGCCGCGCGCGCCTGCCGCGCAGCTCGCGTCTGGCGCTTTGTCGCGGGCCGAAAGCCGAGCATGGCCAATTGCATATTGTGCGCATCCTTCCCTAACGCGGTGGCGCCGGAATATGGAGCTCCACTAAATGTTGCTGTTGATCATTGATCAAAAAAATTGCGGCCTCTGGCTGCGCCGCGCCATCCAAGCTCAGTGTGAGCGCGCCACCCATTTGCCGCACGCGAATGTGGTACGGCGTTTCCCGATATCGATAGGCTATTTCGAATGCGCTCCAGGCCGCCGGCACGCACGGAGAAAAATGCAATTGCTCGCCTGTGAGGCGCAGGCCCAACAAGGACTCCAGGACGAAGCGGTACATCCAGCCAGCCGAGCCCGTATACCAGGTCCAGCCGCCGCGCCCGCTGTGGGGCGCCAGCGCGTAGACGTCCGAGGCGAGGACGTAAGGCTCAGTCTGATAGAGCGCAATCGATGCGGCCGAATTGCCGTGATTGATGGGATTGATCATCGAACACAGTTTCCACGCCCGTTCGCCGTCGCCCAAGGCCGCGAACGCCATTCCTGCCCACACGGCAGCATGGGTATACTGGCCGCCGTTCTCGCGTACGCCGCGCAAATAGCCTTTGATGTAGCCAGGGTTGGGTGTGGCCCGGTCGAACGGGGGCGCCAGCAACAAGATCAAGGCGCTATCGGCGACAACCAAGTGTCGCTCGAGCGCGTCCATGGCGCAGCGAACGCGATGCGCGTTGCCCCCTGCAGAGAGCACTGACCAGCTCTGCGCGATCGAATCGATGCGGCATTCCGTGTTCTGGGCCGAGCCCAGCGGGGTGCCATCGTCAAACCAGGCGCGGCGATACCACTCGCCATCCCAACTGCTGTGTTCGATCGCATCGCGCAGCCGCGCCGCTTGGCTCACGCAGTCGGCGGCGAAGGCGGCGTCGCCATGGCGCTGCGCGAGTTCGCTAAACTGGGTCAGAACCGCGTATAGGAAAAAGCCCAGCCACACGCTTTCACCCTTGCCGCCGGCACCGACCAGGTTCATGCCATCGTTCCAATCGCCCGAGCCCATCAGCGGCAAGCCGTGCCCGCCGAAACGCAGGCCGCGCTTGATGGCGCGCACGCAATGTTCATACAAGGTGGCCACTTCGCCCGCTTCCCCGGGCAGCTCGTAGCATGACTCGGCGCCTTCCTTCGGCGCATGGCCGGTGAGAAAATGAACGGGTTCCCCGAGCACCCCGGCATCGCCCGTGGCCACCACGTAGCGGCAGCTGGCAAAGGCTAGCCACAGGTAGTCGTCCGAACAATGGGTGCGCACCCCGCGCCCCATGGGCGGATGCCACCAGTGTTGGACATCGCCCTCGGCAAACTGGCGCGACGCACACAGCAACAGGTGCGCGCGCACCACGCCCGGCACCGCATGGACCAAGGCCATGACGTCTTGCAATTGATCGCGAAAGCCGAAGGCGCCGCTTGATTGATAAAATGCGTTGCGCGCCCAGACGCGGCATGCGAGAACCTGGTAGACGAGCCAGCCGTTAGTGAGGATGTCAAACGCCCGGTCCGGCGTTTTTACTTGCACGGCGCCCAAGGTGTGTTGCCAATACTGCTTTACTTTTGCCAGAGCGTCATGGGCGCCCGCGCTCGTGCCCGTTCGCCGCAACAGGTCGCGGGCAGCGTCGGCGCTCGCTGCGGCGCCCAGACGAAATACGACTTCGTGCGCCTGCCCATCAGCTAAGTCGATGACCACCCGGATTGCCGCGCACGGATCGAGCGCTGCTCCCACCAGGCCGGACAGCTCCGGCTGCGCCATCGCCGCCGGCTGGCGCAGCGTGCCGTTGCGCCCCAGGAACTGGCGGCGATCGGCGCACACACAGCGCGCGCCGTCGGCATCGAAGAACGCCGTCCGCCCGCCAAAATCGGTGTTGTACGGATTGTGCGCAAAAAGGGCGCCGCTGTCGCCATCGCGCCACGTATTGACGTGCATGTGCGTGTGCGCGCGTTCATCGCCCAAGACCCACTCGAGGTAGCCGGTAGACGACAGGCGGCGCGGGCGCCCCGAGCGATTGCGCAGCGTTAGCAGGGCGAACTTGAGCGGTGCATCGATCGCCACAAACACGCTCAGTTCGGAGTCGATGCCGTCCTCGCTATGCTCGAACACGCTGTAGCCGAAGCCATGCCGCGCGACATAGGCGGTGGCACCGCCTGCCGGCAGGCCCGTGGCCGACCAGAAGCGGCCGCTTTCCTCGTCGCGCACGTAATACGCTTCGCCGCCGGCGTCGCCGACCGGATCGTTCGACCATGGCGTGAGGCGAAATTCATGCGCATTTTCGCTCCAGGTGGTGGCACTGCCGTTTTCGGAAATCAAGGTTCCGAAGGTGGGATTGGCCAGGATATTCACCCACGGCAAAGGCGTCGTCTGGCCCGGCGCGAGGGTCACGACATACTCGCGCCCATCGGCAGCAAATCCGCCCAATCCGTTGCTAAACTGCAGAGGGCGCGGCGCCAGTTCGGCCGCGCCCGCCAACACCGGCGGGCGCGGCGCTGGCGGCGGCGCGCCCGCCACTGGCCCGCACCGCTTGATCTGTTGCGCCAAATTGCCGTGGCCGTCATGGAGCACGATGCGGGCCACGGATTGCAAAAGATAATCGTCCTCTTCCGAAATTTGACTGGCGCTGAGCACGAAGACTTTACCGGCTTGAACGCTATCGGCGGCGCCGGCGCGTCCTTGCGCTTCTTGCAAGGCGCTCGCGCCCACCTGGCGGGCGCTGACAATGACCAGGTCCGCGGCCAGTCCTAGCTGGCCCCAATACGAATGGGCCTGGATGATTTGGCGCGCCAAAACGCTTTTTGCCGCGTCTGCCACTTGCAGCAGCACGATTGGCACATCGCCCGAAATGGCAAAGCGCCATAAGCCGGACTGGCCTTGTCGATTCTTGCCCAGAATGCTAGCGTCGGCGCGCAGCGCAGCGTTGGCGTAGATGACAGAAGCGGCAAGCCTTGCATACAGGCGCGCCTCGGCCGCGCTCGCATGCAGATGGCGCAACAGCGTCTGGTGATACGCCGCCGCGCCGGCGAGGGCACGCTCGGCGCCGTCGCGCGCCCGGTATTTCTCAAGCATTGCCATGCACGCTGAGCGGGTTTCGCAAACGCCGCTAACCAGATCGACGCTTGCCGTGGCACCAGCTGATAGCGCGATACGACAACGGATCGCTGCCACCGGATCGAGCACGGGGCCGGCGCGGCCCGACAAGGGCGCCTCGCCTTCCACTGCTTGCGGGTCGGCCGTGGTGCGAGCGCGGCCAATGAACTGCATGCGGTCTGTCTCGTAGGAGACGGCTCCCGTTAGCGCTTGATGCGCGCGCAACAGGTGAAACATCCACGGCGTCGCCTCGTCCGGGGCCCGGGCCCGGCGCCGGCATAAGATCGCCTGGTACTGCCCGACGATCTCCGTTTCGACAAACAGTTTGCTAAACGCCAAATGGGCCAAATCCATGGCGGGCGGGGCCAGCACGATTTCCGCGTAGCTGGTCAAATCGATGATCCTGGGCACGCCAGAACAGTTGACCAGGCGCGTGCGCCGCACCTCGACGTCATCGTCGCCGGCGACGACGACGTCAGTTTGCGTTTCGTAATCCCCGTCGCGGCGTCGAAACAGCGCGTGTCCCGCTGAAAAAACCGCTTCATAAGAGTCCGGGCGCCGTAGCGTCGGCTGCAGCGCCGTCGACCACACTTGTGCGCTGGCCGCGTCGCGCAGGTAGCAAAAGCTGCCCCAGTTGTCACAGACGCCATCCTCGCGCCAGCGGGTGACGGCGAGGTTCTTCCAATGGCTGTAACCGCCGCCCGCGCTCGTGAGCATGACGTGGTAGCGGCCATTCGAGAGCAACTGGACCTGTGGGAGGGGGGCGAACGCATTGTTGATAACGCGTGACTGCCGAGTATGACTCATGAACGGATGCCCACTCAAAAAACGAACGTGAAATGCGCGTCTTTGTTTCAAGCGCCCGACGAGACCCTGCGAGCGCCAGGATTTAGCGCGGAACCAACCGGAATCATAAAAATAATACGATCCATTGCCCCCGTCTGTGCGTTGACACACGTATTGTCAGATGCCGTCAGGCACTCTTGGCGCGCACTAGTGTGGCGGTGCTTGCGGCGATGGCCGACCCAAGCTTGGCGCGAGCCGGCGTGAATGCTGCGCCCGCTGCGGGCAGCTGGCGCGGAGCGCCGGCGAAGCGTCTTTTTTCGTGCGTTACCGAACAGATCGAATTACGCATTTCGCGCACGCTTTGCCTGTGAGACCCTAGGCTTGACAGCGGCCCGATGCCCGCGGCGTCACAGGCGGCGCGGGCCGCCACTTTTGTGCCAGTTCAATGATAGGAGCGCCACCCATGAATGAGCCGCTTTCCCGCGCCGCACTCGACGAGTTGTGCGTCAACACGCTGCGCTTTTTATCCGCCGATAGCGTCCAGCAAGCCAAGAGTGGCCATCCCGGCTTGCCGCTGGGCGCCGCGCCGATGGCCTACGCACTGTGGACCCGCGTGCTCAAGCACCATCCTGCCAACCCGCACTGGTTCGACCGCGATCGCTTCGTGCTGTCGGCCGGCCACGGCTCTGCGCTACTGTACAGCCTGCTCCACCTGACCGGCTACGACCTGCCGCTCGAGCAACTGCAGCATTTTCGCCAATGGGGCAGCCGCACGCCGGGGCACCCGGAACGGGGCTTGACAGCGGGCGTCGAGGTGACGACGGGACCACTCGGCCAAGGTTTCGGAAACGGCGTCGGGATGGCGATCGCGGAGGCGAACCTGGCCGCGCGCTACAACCGCGACGGCTACCACATCATCGATCATTTCACCTACGCCATCGTGAGCGACGGCGACTTGATGGAAGGCGTCGCCTCGGAGGCGGCGTCGCTGGCCGGCCATTTGCAACTGGGCAAACTGATCTACTTGTACGACGACAACCACATGACGCTGTCGGCCGCCACCGATATGACCCTAAGCGAAGACCGGGCGCGCCGCTTCGATGCGTATGGCTGGCACACCCAATTGCTGGCCGACGGCAACGACCTGGAGGCGCTCGAGCGGGCGCTGGCGGCCGCCCGTAGCGAAAGCAAACGCCCCTCGCTCATTTTGGTGCGCACCCATCTCGGTTATGGTTCGCCCAATAAACAAGACACGTTCGAGGCGCATGGATCGCCGCTCGGCATGGAAGAGCTGCGCCTGACCAAGCGCAACCTCGGCTGGCCCGAGCAGCCGCTGTTTTTCATCCCGGAAGCGGCACGCAGGCATTTTCTGGAAGCGGGCGAGCGCGGCCAACAGAGCGAATTGCAATGGCGCGACAGATTTTCTGCGTATGAAAAAAATTTTCCCGCACTCGCACTCGAATTGCAGCAACTGATCCAAGGCGCCCTGCCCGCTGCCTGGGATGCCGCCATGCCCCAGTTTGCGGCGGATGCCAAAGGCATGGCCACGCGCGCGGCGGCGGGAAAAGTCATGAACGCCATCGCGGCCCACCTACCGGCGTTGATCGGTGGCTCGGCGGATCTGGACCCGTCCACCTTTACCGCGCTTCTGGGATTGGGCGACTTCCAGGCGCCCGGCGTCGGCGCCGGCGAGCGCCAAGGCTCGGCCGCAGGCGGCTGGAGTTATGCCGGGCGCAACTTGCACTTTGGCGTGCGCGAGCATGCCATGGGGGCGATCATCAACGGCTTGGCCGCTCACGGCGGTGCGCTGCCGTTTGGCGCGACATTCTTGGTTTTTTCCGATTACATGCGTCCGTCGATCCGCCTTGCTGCATTGATGGGCCTGCATGTCGTGTATGTCTTTACGCATGACAGCATTGCGTTAGGCGAAGATGGCTCCACCCACCAACCGGTAGAGCAGCTGGCCAGCTTGCGTGCTGTGCCGCGCCTGGTCGTCATTCGCCCCGCCGATGCCAATGAAACAGCCATGGCCTGGCGCTTTGCCATCGAAACGGGGGAGCGGCCAGTGGCACTGGTGCTGACGCGGCAAAGCGTGCCGACCTTCGAGCGCACGACATTTGGCGCGGCCGCCGGGCTGCGCCGCGGCGCCTACATTCTGGTGGAAGCGGCCAACGGCAAGCCGGACCTGGTCTTGATTGCCAGCGGCTCGGAAGTCGCGCTGGTCGTGGCCGCGCGCGAACAACTGCTGGCGCAACATATTCAGGCGCGCGTCGTCTCCATGCCGAGCTGGGAATTGTTCGACGACCAGCCGCAGTCCTACTTGGACGAAGTCTTGCCGCCGGCGATACCCAAGCTCGCGGTCGAGGCCGGGGTAGCGCAAGGCTGGCACCGCTATGTAGGCGAGCGCGGCGATGTGCTCAGTGTCGATCATTTCGGCGCCTCGGCCGCCGGCGAGGTGGTCATGCGTGAATTCGGTTTTACACCGGAGAACGTTTGCCGGCGCGCGCTGGCCTTGCTTAAGGTATAGCGCGCCGCCTAGGCGCCGCTTGCACCGGCATGAAGCGCAAGATCGACGATCGCTTGCGCTTCGTGCACGATGCGGCGCAAATGATCTTCCCCGTGAAAACTCTCCGCATAAATTTTATAGATGTCTTCCGTGCCGGACGGGCGGGCCGCAAACCAGCCGCCATCCGTGATCACCTTCAAGCCGCCGATCGCGGCACCGTTGCCGGGCGCCTTGGTGAGGACGCTACGGATTTTTTCGCCGGCCAGTTCGGTCGATTGCACTTGCTGTGGCGACAGGTTCGCCAGCATTTTTTTCTGCGCCGGAGTGGCGCCCGCCTCGACCCGGTCCGCGACCGGATCACCAAACTCGTGTGCAAGGGCGCGATAGATTTCGCCCGGATCGCGGCCCGTGCGCGCCTTGATCTCCGCTGCCAGCAAGGCCGGCGCGAGGCCGTCCTTGTCCGTGGTCCAAACCGTGCCGTCGCGGCGTAAGAAGGACGCGCCGGCACTCTCTTCGCCGCAAAACCCGAGCGTGCCATGGTACAGACCATCGGCAAACCACTTGAAGCCCACCGGCACTTCCACCATCTTGCGCCCCAACCTGGCGCAGACGCGATCGATGATTTGACTGCTGACGACGGTTTTTCCCACGCCCACCATCTGAGACCAAGCTGGGCGGTGCTGGAACAGATAGTCGATGGCGACGGCCAGATAATGATTCGGTGGCAACAATCCGGCATCGGGGGTGACGATCCCGTGGCGGTCGTGGTCGGTGTCACAGGCAACGGCGATGTCGTAGTCTTTCTGCCGTCCAATCAGGCGCTGCATCGCATATGGGGAAGAGGGGTCCATGCGAATGCGGCCGTCCCAATCGAGCGACATGAAGCGGAATGTCGGATCGACTTCGGCGTTGATCAGCGTCAGGTTCAGATCGTACTGTTCGCCGATCCGCGCCCAGTAATGAACGCCGGCGCCGCCCAGCGGATCGACGCCGAGATGAATTTTTGTGCCGCGAATGGCCGCCATGTCGATCATCTGGTCGAGTTCGTTTACGTAAGCGCCCAGATAGTCGTAGCGGTGGGTCGTGGCGGCGCGCAGTGCCTTTTCGTAAGGTATTTTATTGACGCCCTTGAGGCCACCTTGTAAAAACGTGTTGGCGCGCGCTTCGATCCAGCCGGTCACGCCAGCATCGGCCGGTCCGCCATTGGGCGGGTTGTACTTGAAGCCACCGTCCTCGGGCGGATTATGGGAAGGCGTAATGACGATGCCATCGGCCAAGCCCGTGCTGCGGCCCCGGTTGTAGGTCAGTATGGCAAGCGAAATGGCCGGCGTCGGCGTGTATTCGTCGCGCTGCGCCAACATGACGTCCACGCCATTTCCTGCCAGCACTTCGAGTGCGCTAGCGCAAGCGGGTATCGACAGCGCATGAGTGTCGATGCCTAGAAACAAGGGGCCAGTGATGCCTTGCCGGGCACGGTACTCGCAAATGGCTTGGCTAATGGCGAGCACATGCCATTCGTTAAAGCTGGTCTCGAATGCGCTGCCACGATGGCCTGACGTGCCAAAGGCCACCTGCTGGCCCGCTACCGCCAAATCCGGTACCTGCGTGTAATAGGCGGTGACGAGTCGAGGCACATTAACTAGCATCGCCGGCGGCGCCGGTTGGCCGGCCAGGGGGCTGATGTTCATCCGATCCGGCTCCGAGACGGCGCCAGACTGGCGCGCGAAGGCGCCCATGGCGCCGCCATGGCAACTACTGCGGGCGCTGTCTTTTTTTCTGCTTGCATGCGTCACTCCTTTTTTGCCGCGCCGGGAGCGCCTTTTTTATTCTTGCCTTGAGGGCGCAACGCCCGAGCATTCGAATACCCATCATGCCACACACGGCCCGCCTCGGGCAAATGTCCGTGCTGCCCGTCGCTCCAAGAGCGTCATGGTGGGGGCGGGCGTAGGCGCCGATAACGCCGGATCAACGCGTTCGTCGAACTGTCGTGCCCGAGCGCCGGCTCGTCCCTGCTTTCAATTTCGGCGATGATGCGTTGCGCCAGTTCCTTGCCCAGTTCGACGCCCCACTGGTCGAACGAGTCGATCGACCAGATCACCCCTTGCGTGAAGACACTGTGTTCGTAGAGCGCGACCAATTGACCCAGCGTTTCCGGGGTCAAACGGTCGGCGAGGATAGTATTGCTGGGGCGGTTGCCCTCGCAAATGCGATGAGGCACCAGCCAAGATGGTGTTTTTTCGGCCTCGAGCTGCTCTCGCGTCTTGCCAAAAGCGAGCGCCTCGGTCTGGCCAAACAAGTTCGCTAGCAACAAGTCGTGATGGCGGCCCACGGCGTTCAAAGGCTGGCAGAAGCCGATGAAATCGCAGGCCACGAGGCGCGTTCCTTGGTGGATGAGCTGGTAGAAGGAATGCTGGCCATTGGTACCTGGCTCACCCCAGTAGAGAGCGCCCGTTGCGACGGCGACGGGCTGGCCCTGCTGCGTGACGTGCTTGCCGTTGCTTTCCATGGTCAATTGCTGCAAATAGGCGGGCAAGCGCTTCAGGTAGTGTTCATACGGCAGCACCGCCACGCTTTGCGCATCGAGGAAATTATTATTCCACACGGCTAGCAAAGCCATCATCACCGGCAGATTTTGCGCCAACGGCGCACTGCGAAAATGCCGGTCCATGGCATGAAAACCGGACAGCATGGCGCGAAAGTTGTCAGCCCCGATGGCGAGCATGGTGGCCAAGCCGATCGCCGAATCCATCGAATAGCGGCCGCCGACCCAGTCCCAGAAAATGAACATGTTGGCGGTGTCGATACCAAATTTCGCCACGCCCTCGGCATTCGTTGAGACGGCGACGAAATGGCGCTGCACCGCCCTTTCGTCCTTGAGCTTAGCTAGGCTCCAGGCGCGCGCCGTGTGCGCATTCGTGAGCGTTTCGAGCGTCATAAACGTCTTCGAACAGATGATGAACAAGGTCTCTTCGGGATCGAGATCGCGCGTGGCTTCCACAAAGTCCGTGCCGTCGACATTCGAGATAAAACGGAAGGTCATGTCGCGCAAGCTGTAATGGCGCAAGGCTTCATAGGCCATGACGGGGCCGAGATCGGAGCCGCCGATGCCGATATTGACCACGTTGCGAATCGGCCGACCGGTGTAGCCTAACCAGCTTTTATCGCGCACGCTTTCGGAAAAACGGGCCATATGCTCGAGGACAGCATGCACTTCGGGCACTACGTTGACGCCCTCAACTTCGATGCGCGCGCCGGCCGGCGCGCGCAAGGCGACGTGGAGCACCGCGCGTTGCTCGCTGGCGTTGATCTTCTGGCCGCCGAACATGCCCTCGATGCGCGCGGCCAAGCCGCTCTCCTTTGCCAACTGCAGCAGCAACTCGATGGTCTCGTCAGTTACCCGATTTTTCGAGTAATCGAAGTAAAGTCCAGCGCCTTGAATACAGAGGCGCTCGCCCCGCTGCGGGTCGGCGGCAAAAAAATCGCGCAAATGGCCGTGGCCCATCAATTTGTGATGGGCCACCAAAGCTTGCCACGCGGGCCGCTCGGCAACGGGCCCCGGGCCATGCGAGTGGGCGCCGTTCATGACGGTGCCTGCACTTTGGCGCCAGCCGGTGCGAGCGCGATGCTCTTGCTGGCAATGACGGCCAGCAAATCATTCCAGGACTTGCTAAATGATTCGGCGCCCTCACGCTGCAACTGGCTCGCTAGGGCCGCAGCGTCGATGCCAGCTTGGGCAAAGTGGGACAGTATGGGTTCCGCATCGCCCCCATCGGGGGCCATGCTGGTGCTCACGACACCATGATCGGCGAACGCTTGTAGCGTTTTTTCCGGCATGGTATTGATGGTCTGCGGTGCGGCGAGCGCCTCCACGTACAGCGTATCGGCTGCGCGCGGGTCTTTGGTACCGGTGCTGGCCCAGAGCAGACGTTGTTGCATGGCCCCGGCCGCGGCCAATTTGCGCCATGCTGGGGAGTCCAATAATTCGCGGTAGGCGCGGTAGGCGCGGCGCGCGACGGCAATCCCGAGCCGATTAGATAGGGCGGCCGGAACTCGGTCCTTGACGGCCACATCCCAGCGGGAAATGAAAATCGAGGCCACCGAACCGACTCTTGGATCCAGACCGGCGCCAAGGCGCCGTTCAATGCCGCGCATGTACGCCGCCGCCGCTGCCAGATATTGCTCATGAGAAAATAGCAGCGTCACGTTAACAGGAACCCCCGCGAAAATCGATTCCTCAATGGCGCCCAGGCCCGCTTGCGTGCCGGGGATCTTAATGAATAAATTGGCTCTTTGCGCCAGTGCATGCAAATGGGCCGCGGCCCGAATCGTGCCGGCTGCGTCGTGCGCTAGCAGCGGCGATACTTCGAGCGAGACCCAGCCATCCATGCCGGCGCTGCTAGCGTAAATGGGACGGAACAGGTCGGCGGCGCGGCGCAAGTCTTCCAGGGCCAGCTCGAAAAACAGGGCCTCGCCCGCCTTGCCTTGGGCCGCCTTATCGCGAATGGCCGCGTCGTACACCGTGGTGTTGCGCAAAGCTTGGTCAAAAATAGTCGGATTCGAGGTGAGCCCGGTAACGGCGAAATCTTGAAGGTACCGGCGCAAGGTGCCAGAGTCCAGCAGCTCGCGCGTAATGTTGTCGAGCCACAGGCTTTGGCCCAGTTCGTGCAGACGTAAATTCGCATTCATGATGGCGACCTATGGTTAAGGTGACTGGCGCGGGCCGCATGCAGCAGGAACGGCAAGTCGACATGGATCAAGTCGCCAATGCAATCGAGCGTCAGATCGGCGGGCCGATAAGTGGCGATGGTGTGCGGGTCGTGGGCGTAGTGCCCCTGACGGGGAAAGACGGTCGTCAGTTTCTCTTTGAGAATGGTCTTCATCGCCGCCAGGATGCGCAGCTTGTCATCGACCATGACGTAATGGCGGGCCGGGTAGCGTTGTTCGACGTCAGCTAGCATCTTCTCCTTGTGAATGTAAATTAAAACGCGACCTTCGACGGCGCGCCATAGCCCCGAACGTTCAATTTTTCGCGGCTGAAAGACGACATCGCCGTCCGACAGGATCACCGTGGGGCCCCACGCGCCAACCCGGGCCAGGACGTTTAGGGCGTCCGGGTACAGGCGCTCGGCGAACGGGTAGTCGACTAGAAATGCGGACATTTGCAGCAAGCGGGGATCGTTGCCGGCACCGAGGCGGTAGCGCTGCAGTGCGCCCAAGTAGTCCGCGTAGCCCAGTTGGCGGCGCAAAGCCTCGAAAATTTGCCAGTAGCGAGCCCGGTTGGCGGCGCCAAATTCGCGTTCCAGGTGGGCTTGCAGATCCTCTTGCACCCGATCGTTGTCGAGCAGCGTGTTATCGCAGTCAAACAGGAACACAGTCACATCGCCTGTTGCTGGCGAGTCCGCACCGAGGGGCCGAAGTTCCCTTCTCACTTTAGTGCCTCGTGCCCCGCTACGGGGGCGCCGCGTTGCCGCTTGGGCCTGGCAAGGCGCGTAAAATTTTCCTCCGGCGCCACCTTTTCCCATCGGGATCGCATTTTCAATCTCCGTCCGGCCGGGGTTTTTTTTCCACATGACCACCGAATCCGTAGCGCATCGCGGACATGACCTTGTCCGTAAAATCCCCGTTTCCGCGCGAACTGAAGCGTTCAAAGAGCGCGCCGCTCAGAACCGGTACCGGAACGGCTTCATCGATGGCGGCCATGATCGTCCACCGCCCTTCGCCCGAGTCGGAGACGCGGCCCGCGTACTGGGCTAGCGTCGCGTCGTTTTGCAACGCGCTGGCGGTCAGATCGAGCAGCCACGAGCCGATCACGCTGCCGTGACGCCAGACTTCAGCGATCTGCGCCAAATCGAATTCATATTGATAATATTGGGGCTCGCGTAATGGCGTCGTTTCGGCATCGATTGCGCCCTCTTGCTTACCGCAGTTGGCGCGGCGAAGAATGGTCAAGCCTTCCGCGTACGCTGCCATGATGCCGTATTCAATGCCGTTGTGAATCATCTTGACGAAATGGCCGGCGCCTTGCGTACCGCAGTGCAAGTAGCCCTCTGGTGCGCTCCCGGATGGGCTCTGGCCGGCTGCCGCGCCCGCGCCGACACCCGGTGCGAGCGTGGCAAAGAGTGGAGCGAGTCGGATAACAACCTCTTTTTCGCCGCCCACCATCAGGCAATAGCCGCGCTCCAAGCCGGCGACGCCGCCGCTGGTACCGACGTCCACGTAGTCGATCTGCTGCGCTTTCAGCGCGGCCGCGCGCCGGATATCGTCGCGGTAGTAGGAGTTGCCGCCATCGATGATGACGTCGCCGGCGGCGAGCCGTGGTAGCAGCAGCGCCAAGGCGTCGTCCACGGCCGCTGCTGGCAGCATGAGCCAGACCGTGCGCGGCTTGGCCAGCGCTGCCACCAAATCGTCGAGAGACGCCGCGGCCACGACCCCGGGCTGCAAAACGGCCGTCACGGCCGCTCCCTGCCTGTCAAAGGCGACACACTCGTGGCCCCCCTTGACCAAGCGCCGCACCATGTCGGCGCCCATGCGCCCCAGTCCGACCATGCCGAGCTGCATCGTCAATCTCCTTGAGCACGGTATCTCGATTCGTTCTCGATCTGACCCCGATGCCAACTTGCCACGCTTGGCGCCGGCATCCACCCGCCACGCTCGCGCTTGGCAACGGCGCGCAGCGCAGCTTCACGACGGCCAAACCACCTTAGCCCACCCCAGCGCCACCGCCACACCTTGGCCGTTCATTGGGTGACAGCACTCACCATTTGCGCGCGCATTCCTGAGCATCGTCCCAAGGTCGTTAGCGCCCCTCTTGGGCTTCCTTGGTGTTTAGAGGGAGCCAGAGCGCAAGTGGTTCCTGTCACCGCTGCGGCGGGTGATCGCCGTTGGCATCGTTTTCCGGCGTTCCGCCATATCGCAAGTTAAATATTCACAGAAACTGGCGCTGCATTTCGACGAATCTCAATCACCAGCTGAGTTTCGTTTGTAAAACTTTGATATACATCAATAAAAAATCATGGCCACCGCCGTATAACTTGTTTTAAAAAACTGACGGTTTGAAGTGCCATCGGGCCCGTCGCTATGCCTATCCAAGTCGCAATGCCTAAACATTCTGGAGAAATTGCATGACCAATCGTCGCGAATTTTTTGTTCAACTTAGCATGGGTAGTGCCGCTTTGGCCGGTTTTGCCATGTCTAAGGGGGCCCTGGCACAAGGTGCCATGGTGGCCGAGAGCGATGCTCAGCCGTCGGCGGTCGGCTACAAAACGGATGGCAGCCGGGCCGACAAGGTGAAGTTTCCCCGCTATGCAGCAGGACAGCAGTGCAGCACATGCGCCTTGTATCAAGGCAAGTACGGCGACGTAAGCGGCCCCTGCCCCCTGTTTGCGGGCAAGCAGGTCCAAGCTAGGGGCTGGTGCAGCGTATGGTCCAAGAAAGCTTGACCCGGTCAGGGCCATCAGGGCCCGCTTTGCTAGTTCTTTGCTAGTCGATTCGAAACGCGGACGTGACCCGCTTCCTCGGCGCAGCTCGCCAGTATCGGGCCCGGCGCAAACTGATCGCGCTGGGGCCCTCGGCTGGCAGCGCTCCCAAACCAGCCGGCGCCGCCCGCGCCATGGGCGCTTTTAGCGCCGCTCGTCGGAAGCCCCATCATAGGGGCGCATATTAATTTTTTGTAACGTATTGTTGTAGTTGCGGGCGCAGTCACGCAGCGACATGTCAAGGTGCAAGAGCGCTGCTGATTCGCGGCGCAACCTCATAAATTGAAATAAAACCCAATAAAATCAAAGACTTGCAGGACGCTTCCAGCATGCTTTGACGCGCGTTCCAATTGCCCGTTTGGTCTTGAACGCTGATTGCCGAGAGCGGCTTGCTCTTTTTGGCCTCGCATTTTCGCCGTTTTTGGCTTGCCGCAGCGCTTGGCGCCGGCGAGGCGATTGCGCGTTCTTGGTACAATCGCCTCCCATCCTTGAGAAATAATGTGCCGAGCGGTTGAAACGACCAAGCGCAAATTGGCAGCGATTGGTGGGTTCAAGCGTTTTTTCGAATGTTGGCTCAGTCATCGCCATTACGATACGATAGCGGCCGTTGAAAATTCTGAGCGCCAGTTTTTCCTGTCACTGTTGACTTTGCCAATTTTCCGGGCCGGACCCGGTGTCGGCGAGCTTCAGCTGGCTATGGCAGTTTGGCCTAAAATCTCGGGACGCATCACCAACTTGCGGGAATTTATTTAAGATGTGGATCGTTCAAATTGCCTTGCGGCGCCCGTATACGTTCATCGTGATGGCGCTCCTGATACTGCTCTCTACGCCTTTGGTTTTGACCAAAATGGCGACCGATATCCTGCCCGATATCAATATCCCCGTCATTAGCATCATCTGGAGCTACAGCGGGCTCTCAGCGCAAGACATGGGCCAGCGCATCGCAGCTACCAACGAGCGCAGCTTGACGACGACTGTCAATGACATTGAGCATATCGAATCTCAATCGCTGGCCGGCATTTCCATTATCAAGATTTTCTTTCAACCTAACGCGAATATTCAGACCGCCATCGCCCAAGTGGTGGCGATCGAGCAAGCCCAAATACGCCAACTCCCGCCTGGCATCACGCCCCCTTTGATCATCAAATATTCCGCCTCCAGCATCCCCGTGATCCAGCTTGGCTTATCTAGTCCGACCCTGACGGAACAAGCCTTGAGCGATGCGGCGCTTAACTTCTTGCGCCCGCAGCTGATCGTCATTCCGGGCGCGGCGGTGCCTTTTCCTTATGGCGGTAAATCGCGCCTGGTATCGGTCGATCTCGATACCAAGGCCTTGCTATCTAAAGGCATGACGCCAACCGATGTGGTGAATGCCGTGAATGCGCAAAACCTGGCCTTGCCGTCCGGCACCGCGAAGATCGGCAACACGGAATTTAACGTCAACATGAACGGTTCCCCCGATTCGATTGCCGGCTTGAACAATATTCCTGTGCTGGTCAAAAATGGGGCGACAACTTATCTGTCTGAAGTGGCGCGGGTGCGCGATGGTTTCGCGCCGCAAACGAATATCGTGCGCCAAAACGGCGCGCGCGGGGTGTTGCTGTCGGTGTTGAAGAACGGTGGCTCGTCGACGCTCGACATTATTAGTTCGCTGCGCGCCTTGCTGCCCACCGTGTCGCAAACCTTGCCGAAAGACTTGAAGATTACGCCGCTATTTGATCAATCGCTGTTTGTCAAGGCGGCGATCAGCGGCGTCATCCGCGAAGCTTTGATCGCCGCCGGCCTTACCGCCGCCTTAATTTTGCTGTTTCTTGGCAATTGGCGCAGCACCTGCATCATTGCCGTGTCGATCCCCCTGTCGATCCTCGCGTCCGTTCTTGTGCTGTACTGTCTGGGCGAGACGATTAACATCATGACCTTGGGCGGACTGGCGCTGGCAGTGGGCATTTTGGTCGACGATGCGACAGTGACCATAGAAAACATCGAACGCCATTTGCATCAAGGGTCCGATTTGCACCAGGCAATTTTGGATGGCGCCGGAGAAATCGCCGTGCCCGCCCTGGTGTCAACCATGTGTATCTGCATCGTCTTTGTTCCCATGTTTTTCCTGGCCGGCGTCGCCCGTTATCTCTTTGTGCCGCTAGCCGAAGCGGTCGTCTTCGCCATGGTGGCCTCGTATATCTTGTCGCGTACTCTGGTGCCGACCATGGTGATGTTGATGATGGATCGGGCCCATGCCGATCCCGCCGCCAAGCCCAGCTTGCTACAAAGGGTGTACCGCAATTTCGACGCCGCTTTCGAAAGATTTCGCAGCGGCTACATCGTCATTTTGTCTTTCCTGCTGCCGCGGCGCAAACTGTTCGGTGGCCTGTTCCTCGCGTTTTGTGTGTTGTCTTGCGCCTTGGTGCTGACGATTGGGCGCGACTTTTTCCCCAGCGTAGACTCGGGCCAGATCCGTTTGCACATGCGGGCCCCAACCGGTACCCGCATCGAAGAAACGGCGCGCCTGGCCGATCAGGTGGAAAAAGTGATCCGCGAGGTGGTGCCGAGGGACGAACTGGGGACCGTGCTCGACAATCTAGGCTTGCCCTACAGCGGCATCAACCTCTCATATAGCAATGCCGGCACGATCGGCACTCTAGATGGTGAAATCCAGATTTCGCTCAACGACAATCATCGGGCGACGGCGCTGTATGTTGACTTGTTGCGGCGCGAATTGCCGCGTCGTTTTCCGGGCGTGGAGTTTTTCTTCCAGCCCGCCGACATCGTGACTCAGATTCTCAATTTTGGCTTGCCGGCAGCGCTCGACGTCCAGATTGCCGGCGCCGATCTGCGCACCAACTATGCGTTTGCCAGCCAGCTGATGAAGCAGGTCAAGCAAATTCCTGGCGCCGTCGACGTGCATATCCAGCAAAAACTCGATTTGCCGACCCTGGCTTTGGAGATGGACCGCAGCCAAATCAAGCAGCTCGGTTTGAACCCGGTAGACGTTGCGCAGAACCTTTTGGTGTCCTTGTCGGGCAGCTTCCAGACGGCCCCCGCGTTCTGGCTGAATCCCGTCAATGGCGTCGTCTACAATATCGCAGTGCAAACTCCGCAGTACCAGATCCACGATCTCGACGCACTGCTGCGCACGCCGATCGGATCGAGCTCGAGCGCCGCCAATGCCGGCAACGGGGCGGGCCCGTCGCAGTTGCTCAGCAGTTTGGTCAAAGTGAGGCCGGCGCAACAGCTAGCCGACGTGTCGCACTACAATATAACGCCGGTGATCGATTTGTATGCCAGCGTGGAAGGGCGCGATCTGGGCGCCGTTTCCGATCAAGTTGAAAAACTGGTCGGCGCCTTGCGGCCGAATCTGCCGCGCGGCACCCGCATCGTCGTGCGCGGTCAGGTGGAGACGATGAAATCGTCATTTGTCGGGCTCAGCATTGGCCTGGGGATGGCGATCGTGCTCGTCTACCTGCTCATCGTCATCAATTTCCAATCCTGGGTCGATGCCTTCATCATCATCACGGCACTGCCCGCCGCTCTGGCAGGGATCGCCTGGATGCTGTTTTTGACGGGGACGACGCTCAGTGTGCCGGCCTTGACCGGGGCCATCATGACGATGGGAGTGGCCACCGCGAATAGCATCTTGATGGTGTCGTTTGCCCGGCAGCGCTTAAATGACGGACTGCCGCCCTTGTCGGCGGCGCTGGAAGCGGGCGCGACGCGCATCAGGCCGGTCCTGATGACGGCGCTGGCCATGATCATCGGCATGATTCCGATGGCGCTCGGCCTCGGCGAAGGGGCCGAGCAAAACGCGCCTCTTGGGCGCGCCGTGATCGGTGGCTTGTTGTTCGCCACGGTGTCGACCCTCTTGTTCGTTCCCATCGTATTTGCCGGCGTTCATCGCTATTTCGAGCGCCGCCAGCGCGTTCGTCCGGCGCCGCCAGCACATCCCGCGTTACCGACGCTAGAATAAGGAAAATTCTGCCATGTCTGAACAACGCCATACCGCTCTTGGTATCCATAGCGCGCAGCCGCATGACGACTCGCCACGGCCGCAGCATCCGCAGCGCGGGCCGATATTGAGACGGGCCAAATTCGTCGGCGCCGCGCTCTTGGCCCTGCTTTTGCTCGGTGCCATCGTGACTCTGGCACTGCGCGCCGTGCATGCGCGGGCGCTGCTCAAATCGGCGAGCGAACAATCCCGGCTGTATGTGACAACGATCCGGGCCCAAGCGGCTCGAAGCAGTGAACCGCTGACCTTGCCTGGCACCTTGCAAGGCATCATTGAATCGCCCATTTACGCCCGCAGCAGCGGCTATGTCGTACGCTGGACGAAAGACATCGGCAGCCAGGTGAGCAAAGGCGAATTGCTGGCAGAAATCGACACGCCTGAAGTGGACCAGCAATTGTCGCAAGCCGTCGCTGCCCGCCAACAGGCCGCCTCCAGCCTCGATCTGGCCAAGAGTTCGGCCGACCGCTGGGAAGCGTTGCGCAAAAAAGATGCCGTAACGCAGCAGGAATTTAACGAACGCAGCAGCGCCTACACGCAGGCGCAGGCCAATCTTGCCGCCGCCGACGCCAATGTCCGGCGCCTTCAGAAGTTGGAAAACTTCAAGAAAGTCGTCGCCCCATTCGCCGGCGTGGTGACGCGCCGCAACGTCGAGGTCGGCGACTTGATCGATGCCGGCAACGGCGGCGCCGGGCGCGCCCTGTTCACGCTGGCGCAAGTCGATCCGCTGCGGGTGTATGTCTACGTGCCACAGGCCTATGCCCAGCGGATACGGGTGGGCGATCCGGTGGCGATCACGCAAGGCGAATTGGCGGGACAGATCTTCCACGGCACCGTGGCGCGCACGGCTGGTGCCATCGATGCCGCCACCCGTACCATGCAAATGGAAATCAATCTTCCCAACCATGACAACAAGCTGCTCGCAGGCGCCTACGTGCAGGTGGGGCTGCCCCTAAGCGGCACCTCCGATGCGCTGCTCGTGCCGTCCAACGTCGTCCTGTTCCGCCCCGAAGGCACGCGCATTGCCGTGGCCGACAACAGTGGCCGCATCCAACTGCACACGGTGCAAATTGGCCACGACCTGGGTAACTCTCTGGAAATCTTGAGCGGCATCGGCGTCACCGACAATCTGGTGCTCAATCCAGCTGATTCCCTCAACGACAACGATGTCGTGACGCTGGTTCAGCCAAAGCTGGCTGAACGCGCTAAAAAAGTTACCCCGTGACGTCGCGCTCGCTGGCGATAATGGGCTGCGCCATGCTGCTGGCAGGCTGCGCTAGTGCCCCGCCCTACCGGCAGCCCGAGCTTGGCATGCCGCCCGCTTGGCAATTTTCGACCCTGTTTCATGCCGGAGTGCCCAATGACGGCGCACTCAAAGGCAACTGGTGGGAATTGTTCGACGATGCGCAACTAAATGCGCTGGAACAACAGGCCCTCCTCCAAAATCAAACGCTGCGCGTGGCGGCCGCGCATCTGGTCCAGGCCCGTGCGCAAGTGACCGTGAGCGCTTCCGGTTTGTTGCCGCAAGTGGCGTTGCAAACGGGCGTGGCGCGCCAAAAAAGCTCGGCAAATCGGCCTCTGGCAGCGTACAGCATGCCGAACCAATCGACCGTGCAAAATAACGACCAGTTCGGTTTCGCCGTGAACTATGAAGCTGATTTGTTTGGTCGCGTGCGCAGCACGGTCGAGAGTGCGCGCGCCTCGGCCGAACAGGCCGCTGCGGATTTTGAAAATGCGCGACTGCTGCTGCTGTCGGATCTGGCCGCCGATTACTTCAACCTGCGCGAACGGGATGCCGAAATTGACGTCGTGCGCCAAGGGATCGCACTGCAAGAGAAGGCCTTGGATTTCGTGACGGCGCGCCACGATCTTGGCATTGCCTCTGGCCTGGATCTGGCGCAACAATCGGCCTTGCTCGACGCCAGCAAGACCCAGCTTGAATTATTACAATACCAGCGCGCTCAATTCGTCGACGCGCTGGCCACCATGACCGGCACGCCGGCACCCGGTTTCAAGCTGGCAGAGCTCGTTACGGCACTGTTGCCGCCAGCGGTGCCGGCCGGCTTGCCGTCCGACGTGTTGCAGCGGCGTCCCGATGTCGCCTCCGCCGAACGGGCCGTGGCCGCTGCCAATGCCAATGTGGGCGTCGCCCGCGCGGCCTTCTTCCCGAGCGTCATGCTGCAAGCCAACGGCGGGTGGAATAGTAATCAAATGAGCAATTTGTTTAGCGCACCCAGCCTTCTCTGGTCGCTCGGCGCGGCCGTCACGCAAACCGTGTTTGACGCGGGTAAAACCCGGGCCACTGTCGAGATTGCCAAAGCCTCGTATGGCGCCGCGGTGGCAAATTACCGACAGAGCGTCTTGGTCGCCATGCAGGAAGTCCAAGACGGCATCGAAGGCATGATCGTTCTGGCCCGCGCCAGCGGCCAGGCCGCGGCTAGCGTGCGCAGCTCGCAGCGCGTTCTGGACCTGGCAAGTGATCGCTATACGGGCGGGCTTGATACCTATCTTGACGTCATCACGGCGCAACAAACGCTGTTGACCAATCAGCGCCTGGCAGTGGGAATTCGCGGCCAGCAAATGCTGACCTCGGTATTTCTGATCAAGGCCTTGGGCGGCGGCTGGGCCAGAAATGGGGCCCTCGCTTCCAATTGAGTTATGCTTGTTTCATGCGCGTTGGCGCGCCCAAGGCGAGCGCCTGCAATGGACGCTGGCTGCGCTTTCGTTTGCCCCCCCACCGGAAGACTAGATGAATCCAGATAGACATCACGCGCTCCAATTCGCCGATATCGCATGGCGAAATGGGACCCTACGGCTGGAATATCAGTGGGTGGGAACCAGCCATTCCGAGTACCCGGTGATTGTGTTTTTGCACGAGGGCCTAGGCTCGATTGCGCTTTGGAAGAATTTTCCTGAGTCTTTTTGCCGTGCCCATGGCTTCACCGGACTGGTATTTTCCCGCCACGGCTATGGCCAGTCGAGCCCGCGAGCGGCGGGCGAACGCTGGCCGACCAGCTTCATGCATGAGCAAGCCCATCAAGTACTGCCCGCCTTGTTCGCGCACTTGGATATCACATCCCCGTGGCTGTTCGGGCACAGCGATGGGGCCTCGATTGCCCTGCTGTACGGCGCACGTTTTTCCCAGCAGCTGAGCGGGATCGTTGCCGCGGCCCCCCACATCTTCGTCGAAGACTTAACCATCGACAGCATCCGCGGCGCGCGCGAACTCTATCTGAGCCAGGGTTTGCGCAGTAAGCTCGCACGCTATCATGCCGATCCTGACTCGGCCTTTTGGGGCTGGAACGATGTCTGGCTTGACCCTGACTTTCGGGCCTGGAATATCGAAAATGAACTTGCCACCATCGCCTGCCCGGTGCTCGCGATTCAAGGCGATAACGATGAGTACGGCACTCTCGAGCAAGTGTATGGAATTCAAAGAAAAATTCCTTCCGCAAAGATCGTTGTACTAGAGCACTGTGGCCATTCTGCGCACCGTGATCAAGCAGAAGCGCTAGGCCATGAGGTCGCTCGCTTTATAACGTCGTCTCAGAAAATGGAAAATAAAGCACACTAAGTCCCTTGATAATCAATAACCATTTGGTTATTGATTAGTTCCTAACTTTCGAAGAAATCGAAACGAAGGTCACCTAGGCGAGAATTTGCCGTGCACGCCGAACCGACAGCCGTTCTGAACGTGTTGTCTGATCCAACCGGGCCTACAATTTTTCCAGCTTGAGCCGAGACGGTGACATGACGGTGCATGCCTTAACTGATCCGTCCGGGGTATTGCAACCTGTTGCGAAGCACCTTGATGCCCTTAAACTAGGTTGACCTGGTGCGGAGCCGGTGATTCGGCCAACGCACGATCTCCGCAGAAAAAAATAGAAAGACATGGTCGCTGTCTTGCAAATGAAATATATCTGGAACTTCTAGGATGAGAACATGAAAAAGTCGGACGCGAGTCAAGACCAGTCGGCATCGGAGCTTATCTCGAAAAAAATCGCCGAGCTTGGGGACTGGCGTGGAGAAACCCTCAGCAAAATGCGCAAGCTCATCAAGGAAGCAGACCCGGACGTCGTCGAGGAGTGGAAGTGGATGGGCACTCCGATTTGGTCGCACGACGGCATCATCTGCACTGGCGAGTCATATAAGCGTGTCGTGAAGCTTACCTTCGCCAAGGGCGCGTCTGTGAAGGATCCGGCCCGTCTTTTCAATTCTAGTCTCGACGGAAACACCCGCCGCGCGATCGACATCCACGAAGGAGAACAAGTTGACGAGTCCGCTTTCAAGGCGCTCGTTCTCCAAGCGATCGCCTTCAACAGTTCTGGCAAGTCGAAACCTTCGAAAAAAGCGAAGTCCTAGGGGGGCGCCCTAAACAGGTCCGATACCGGGGTGGCGGCCCATACAGTCAAGCGAGCTGGCCTTGCAGAGCGACCAAGGTATTGTGCTGGCGTACATCCTGGTCCAAAACCGGGAGCGGCACACCATTGTCCTGTCCGCCATGAATGGCATCGAGCGCGCGGACGGCGGCAATTGACGTGGCTGGCCTGGCTACGGCGCTCGCCCGCCAAGCAGAATTCCCGTCACCTGCTCGAACACATCGCCTTAAAGCTTGGCTGCGCTTGCTGTCATTGGAAGATGCCCATAAGAACGGAAAACCCGGTTAATCCCAGATTGTCGGCCTACTCGTCGTGCGCGCATTGCGCAAGGCCGCAGCTCACTCTTGATCACGGCCTCCAGCACCGAAAACGAATACCGCCCTCGCATGTTTATGTGCATGAAGCAGGCAGTAGCCGCGCCACATCCTGCTTCTTCATCGGTCAGCTTGGGCCCGATTTGCGCGAAGATTTTCAGGCTTCGAACTTGGTGCCTAGCCGGCAAAGCGGCAGGCGGCGCCAGCGACGTTGGCTTGCGCCCCGGTTGGCGCTCTTTCTGAGCTGGCGCCAGCGCCTTTGAGACGGTTGGGCATCCATCTTAATTTTTGGTTAGCTTGCCCTTGCGGTATTCGACGGGTGTCGCGCCCATCATTCTACGAAACATACTGATGAAGGCCGATGCGCTGCTGTAGCCAAGATCGAAAGCAATGGTTTCCACTGTTTGTCCTTTCTCGAGTAGCGCGAGGGCTTCGATTACCTTCAATCGCTGCCTCCACTCAACAAATGACATTCCCAGATCGCGTTGGCAGCGACGCACCAGTGTGCGCTCACTGGTATTTGCCATGCGCGCCAACTGCGGCAACGATCTAGGATCGCCGGGATCGGCTTTCAATGCTCTGAGTACTGGCCCCAACAGTGGGTCGCTCGAGGTGGGTAGGTAGCTGCCCGCGTGCGGCGAGCACGCCAGTTGGTCGAGCAAGACCTGCAGCAGCCTTTCATACTCAACCGTTGCTGTGGGTGGGTGCAAGCGCAGCTCGTCAAGGATGGCCCGCAGCAAAGGTCCCGCCGTCAGGGCGCACGGGATGCTCGGCAAAACGGAGCAAAGTGCGGGCGCTAGATACAGTGAACAATGGGTTGCCGCGTGACGGTTGAAGCCCACATGCTCTACATTTGGCGGCAACCAGATGCCGTACTGAGGCGGAGCGAGATAGTGATGACGCGCGAGCGCGATCTCCATGACGCCGCTAAATGCATAGACAAACTCACCCCAAGCGTGGCGATGGCGAGGATAGCTAGCTGCCGCAGGCATGCAGGCCGTGCGGAACACGATGGGTGCAGGCAGGGCCTCGCTAAAGGGGGGGATTTGCAGGTGTTGGGAGGTTTTTATCAATCATCGCTCGCACATTAGGCACCACTCGTGACCAACCTTTGGCGGATTAACGGTATGGGTTGCCCGATTCGAACTATATCAAGAAAAACTGCCAGCGCCATAATCTTTCATCACATCGAGTGGAAAGGGCGGGCCATGGGAAAGCGTGACGCGGTCGATAAGCGAGCTAGCGGACTGATGCTCATCCTGTGCGCCATTTGGGGCTTGCAACAGGTCGCCATGAAGGCGGCGGCGCCGGATATTGCCCCCATCTTACAGGTTGCCTTTCGCTCTGGCGCCGCTTCCGTGATGGTAGGCCTATTGATGCTGGCCCGCGGCGAGCGCTTGTCCTTGAGCGACGGCACGTGGCGCCCGGGCATTCTAGTCGGGCTCTTATTTGCGCTAGAGTTTCTTTTCGTGGGCGAAGGATTACGCTACACGAGCGCCTCCCACATGGTGATTTTTCTGTATACGGCGCCCATCTTTGCCGCTTTGCTCTTGCAGTGGAAGTTACCGGCGGAGCGTCTTTTGCGGGGGCAATGGATAGGTATCGGGATCGCTTTTGCCGGCATTGTCACCGCTTTTACGGGGCGGCTCCCGGCCCCGATCGGTTCCGGCGCAACACCTTGGCTGGGAGACCTTCTCGGCTTGGCCGCCGGCATGGCCTGGGGCACGACCACGTTGGTCATTCGCAGCTCATGCCTTGCTACTGCTTCGGCGACACGGATATTGCTGTATCAACTGGTGGGCGCTTTCGTGCTATTGATGCTGGCGGCCTGCCTTCTCGATCAAACTGCATTTAGGCTCACACGGCTAGTCTGGAGCAGCTTGATTTTCCAAGTCGTCTTGGTGTCCTTCGCCAGTTTCCTCGTTTGGTTTTGGCTGCTGCGCCACTACCTCGCTTCCCGACTCGGGGTGCTCTCGTTCATGACTCCGCTCTTCGGCATCACTTTCGGAGTTTGGCTGCTAAAGGAACCACTTGAACCGCACTTTGTTTCAGGAGCCCTGTTAGTACTTACTGGCATTTTGTTAGTGAGCGGCTACGAAGGGGTCAAACGGATGGTCCGTCCCCAGCGCCCCCTCGACGAATCCTTGCCAACTTCTGCCTTGACCAAGGAGGGGCGCGTAAACTGAGCCGGCGGGCGACGCGCCAATGCTATCGCATCGGCCGCCCAGATGTAAATGAGAGCCAGCGCTGCAACTTTGCTTGGATGCGCGGGGTCAAGCGCGTGCGGTTGTAGGCATCCGCCGCCTTCTTGATCGCCTCGGCCTGGGTGGGATAGGCGTGAATGACCCGGGCCAGCGTGCGCAGGCCGACACCGGCCACCATCGCCAAAGTGATCTCATTGATCATGTCACCCGCGTGGCTGGCGACGATGGTGGCACCGAGAATCTGATCCGTGCGTTCCCTCACGTGAATTTTCACAAAACCTACCTCCTCGCTGTCGGTCACGGCGCGATCGACTTCGTGCATCAAGATAGTAAAGGTCTTAACTGGGATGTCGCGCCGGTTCGCTTCCCGCACAAACATGCCGACATGGGCGATTTCCGGGTCGGTGAAGATGCACATGGGGATGACCAGCGCGCTAAAGCGCTCGCAACTCTTAAACAGCGCGTTCCTTACCACGATGCGCGCCGAGGCGGTGGCCGTATGCGTGTACTTGTCTTGCAAGCAGACGTCCCCGGCAGCGTAGATATGCGGGTTGCTAGTGCGCAGAAAATCGCTGACGTGGATGCCGTTTTCAACATCGTACTCGACTCCGGCCGCCTCCAAGTTGAGCCCTTGCACATTGGGCGAGCGGCCCACGCCCGTCAGGATCGCATCGACTGCGATCGTTTGCTTGTCGCCATCGCTCACCAGATCGACCAGTTTCTGTCCCCCTTCGACGCGCACGGCAACGGCGCTCGTGTTTAAGCGCACCTCGATGCCGTCACGCGCAAACGTATCGGACAAAATCTGCGCTGCGTCGCGTTCCTCGCCTCTAAGAAACAAGGGCAAATCTTGCACAATGGTCGTTTTGGCGCCGAGGCGGCAGAATGCTTGGGCCAGTTCGCAACCGAGCGGGCCGCCACCGATGACCAGCAGGCGAGGCGGCAGTTCCGTCAGGTCGAACACATTCTCGTTGGTGAGGAAGCCCGCTTCCGCGAGCCCAGTAATGGCGGAGGAATCGGGGCGCGCGCCGGTCGCGATCAAGGCTTTTTTAAAGCGCAGCGTTTCGCCATCGATGGTCAAGGTTTCCGTCCCGGTAAAGCGTACTTCGCCGAAAAACATATCGACGCCGGCGCTGGTGAGGCGCCGCACCAAATCACCGCCGCTGATATGGGTACAAAGACGGTGCACGCGTTCCATAACGGCGCTAAAATCGACGCGGATGCCGTCCGGACTTAGCGCGCCATAGCGCTTGGCATCCCGCATTTCGGCATACAGTCTGGAGGTGCGGATGATGGTTTTCGAGGGAATGACGGAGCCCGAATTCAAACGCGTGCGGCCGATTAACTTGCGGTCAATCAGCGCCACTTTGGCGCCGAGCGCAGCTGCCATTTGCGCGGCCGCCAAGCCGGCCGGGCCGGCACCGACAATCACCAGGTGGTAGTGCGCGGCCGGTTTGGGGTTTTTCCACGTGGCAGCGCCCTCATCGGGAAGAGTGTTGTTCTTTGCCATCAAACACCTCCCTGGACGGGTGGGTGCGGCAGCCAGCCGCCGCGAAATCCGGCACGGTGCAAACCGTCTCTGATGTAGGGGCAGGCGCGCATCAACTGCCAGATGCGCTCGGTGCGATGGTTTTCGACCATCATCAAGACGATGCCTTGATCGAGCCCGAAGTGCCCGGCGGAAACCCAGGCACGGCCGCCGGCGTCGCATAGCGTCGGGTTGAAACTGCTAGCTAAGCGATCCGCGCTCAATATCTCCGGATAACGCTCGAGCATGCTGCGCACGGTGCCAAGGACAATCTCGGGCGCAAAAGGCAAGGACGCGAGGACGGACGGTGGCGCTATGGTGCCGTCATCCGGTCCGAAGGGAACGCCGCGCGCGGCATAGCCGTACAGGCGCCGCGCTTCATAGGGGGCATTCGGATGTGCATTGCTCGGGCCGTCACAGGCAGACAGACCCCAGCACTTTTCATCATAGCCGGCGAACTCGTGCGGGTTGCGCTGCGCATATTCGCGCTGGATGTAGACGGCGCGGCGGCTGTTTTCGAAATAATCCGAGCGCTTCTCGCCCATGAAGCTGTCGCGAATATCGCGAAAATCAATCCATGCGTGGGAGAAATGATGCAAAAATAAGGGGCCCGCATATAGATAATCGTGGTGGTACAGATTTTCCCACTGGTAGGTAGCCGTCCATGCCTTGTAGCAGTCGCCTTGGATCGCGTATGTGGGCGACCCCATGGCCAGCACGTACAGCAAAATAGCTTCGCTATAGCCTTCCCAGCCGTAGTGCAGAAAGCCGCATTCAGGTTTCCAGCCTTGCCGGATCGTATCGTAGCCATCCTGGGCCCAGCGCCAGTCGATGCGGCGATACAGAAATTCGACGCGCTCACGTAGTTCGATTTCGGCGCTTGTAGCGGCCGAAAAAAATATGCTCGCGCTCAGCGCTCCGGCA
This sequence comes from Janthinobacterium sp., assembly GCA_003133225.1. Lineage (GTDB taxonomy): Bacteria > Pseudomonadota > Gammaproteobacteria > Burkholderiales > Burkholderiaceae_D > Janthinobacterium. Next base: position 11,645 of record PKWL01000068.1, on the reverse strand, counting down.
ATGAGCAAGGCGGTGTCGATCATCGACAGTTCGGAGATCCAGACCCGGGCGCCAGTGCGTTGATCAAGAAAATGGAAGTAGAAGCCCTTGAAGCCGGTTGCCGTGGGACTGCCGCTTTGGTCGCTGTCGCAAAAGAAACGCAGCGCGGCCAGGGTCAGGGCGATCGCATCGGCGCGCTTAAGCCAGCCCCGCTCCACTGCCACCGGATAGGCCGACAGCGCAAACCCAACCACCGCGATGCTGACGGGTGAATTGTCGCGCGAAGTGTCGGCCACCAATCCGTTTTGGAAATTGACTTCTTGCAAAAAGTAATCGAATGCGGCGCGCTCGAGCCGATCGAGCAGCGCTTCATCTTGTCGGGCGATCTGATGTGACGGAGGGCAAGGCGGTCGTATGTTCATGAGCGCGCAGGGTAACTAATTAGGTGGCGCGCGCCGCTTGGCGGCAGCGCCCCTCCTTCTGGAAAAAACCGCACGCGCTTGTGGGCCAAGCGAATAGGTCGCAGGGGGCGCATGTTGGGGCCTGAATGGGGAGCTCAGTATGATATTTTATTTTACTATTTTATTTTACTCCGCTTGGCACGAGCGGGCCTCGATTTCAGATGGTGTCGTGTAGGGCGGACGAGCTGTGCGCAGCCGCGGCCGCCATCTTGCCCTCCGCCACGGCCCGTGTTGCGCGGAACTCTTCTAGGGCTAGGCAGGCGCACTGCCTATTTTCTCGGTCCGGTTAAGAACGATGCGGGCAATGAGGCCATGCTCATCTTCCAGTATCAGTTTGCCGCCGTGCAGCGTCGCAATAGCGCAAACAATGGAAAGGCCAAGACCGTTTCCAGGCAAACTACGGCTTCGGTCCAGCCGGTAAAACCGTTCTGTTACTTTTGCCAATTCTTCGACCGGTATTCCGGGACCGTTGTCGCGCACCACGATAGTGGCAGTGCGCGCATCGGCGCAGATGCTAACGACAACTATCGCCCCTGCCCCGGCGTACTTGATGGCATTGTCGATCAAGCTGGCCACGGCGCTGGCGAGAAGATTCCGGTCGCCATAGACCGACACCGCTGTCTTGAATGAGGTTTTGAGGACGACTTTCTGTTCTTCGGCCGTCGCATCGTACAAATCGACCATGTCTTGCGCGATGATGTTTAGATCGACCGGCTCGAACAACTGGTCGCGCATTCCCGATTCCGCCTCCGCGATCTGCAATAATTTTTCGAAAATAATGGTCAGCTCGTCGATCCCTTCAATTGCCCCCTGGGCAGCTCCAGCCAGGATTTCCACCGTCATTTCGTGCTGGACGGCATCGTCTAGCTTGCTGCGAATCCGGCTCAGCGGCGTTCTCAGATCATGGGCAATCGCATTTGATACATGGCGTATGCCGTCCATCAAATGCTCGATTCTGTCCAACATGCGGTTGATGTCGCGATTGAGTAATCCGAATTCGTCGTCACTCGAAATGGGGATACGCTGGGTCAGGTCGCCCGCCTCAATTTTTAGCGCCGTCCGTCGAATATAGCCAATTTGCGCCTCGATTTGATGCCGAAACATGAGCGCGGCGATGACACCTAATAATAAGGAAATTGCAGCCCCCGTCGTCAGCGCACGCCACACCAGGGCTTGAATCGATTCTTGCTCACTCAAATCGCGGCCGACGACTAAGACGGCGCCATTCGACAAGGGGCGCATCAGTAAGCGCGCTGGATGGGCACGGCCGCTGCGCATGACGTTTCGTGTGACCAAGTATTCGTGCGGGGTGGTCAATTCGGGAATGGTCGAAAGATTACCGACCAGGACGGATCCGGCAGGCGAGACGAGCAGAAAAATTTCCGTATCGCTATCGATGCCATCCGTTAATTCACGCGTAATTTCGCGCGACAAGCTAGCCATGGAATGGGTGCGGAAAGTGTTCATCAAGCGGTTCGAAATTGACACAATCTTGCCGTCGATACTACGCTCTAGCACGCCAACGGTTCCAAGGTAGAAGACGGCCGCTACCACGATGAAGGAAGCGGCCACCATGCAACCGCAAGCTAGCATCAGGCGGGTGGCGATGGATGCCCGCAGCCTAAACATGGGCTCGCGCGGCGTCAGATGACCTGGCCACGCGCTCGCTAGCGGTTACCATCGGCCATCGCCCCTTCGCATGCGGCGAATAATTGATGGATTTCATCCGCAGTCGTGGCGAGCGCGATCTGGCTGCGAAATTGTTCTTTGGAGAGCATCTCTGCCACCTTGGACAGGATGTGCAGATGTTGCTCTGTCGCCAACTCCGGAGCCAGCAGCAGAAAAAAACACGCCACCGGATTTCCATCGGGCGCATCAAACTCGATCGGCAATTTGGGGCGAACGAAAGCGGCCACCGCTAGCGTTAAGCCTTGCATGCGCGCGTGCGGAATCGCCACTCCCTGGCCTAGGCCGGTCGAACCTAGTTTCTCGCGTGCAGAAAGGTTCGCGGCCACTTCGACTGCGGGCAGGCCGTGCTGCTCTTGCCACAGGCGCCCTACTACTTCAAATAAGGCGTGCTTGTCGAGCACCTCCAAGTCGAGCAAGACCTCGTTAGGCGAGAATAACTGTGCGACAAAATTCATCAGATCTGCTCCGATGGCCTTGTGGCCGAGAGTGAAAAAAGGCGAGCGGCGCGCGGCAGTTCGCACCCTCCCCAAATAATACTAGCTGAGAGCTCGGCTGCTCATTGCTCAAACCAGTCTCCTCTGGTTTGAGCAAGCACCTTCTTGGCCTGCTCTTCAACGCTAGGCAGGCGTTTTGAAAACATGGCAATTAACACTGGCAGCGTGATGAGAATCAGTAGTGGCGCGAGCAACATGCCGCCAACGACCACCAGCGCCAAAGGTTTTTGAACTTGCGAGCCAATACCGGCCGAAAATGCCGCGGGGAGTAGTCCCACGCACGCCACGATGCATGTCATGATCACCGGTCGCATCTGCACCTGGCAGGTGCGCGTGATGGCGCTGGCCCGATCCAGCCCATAGTCGATATGTTGATTGTAATAGGAAAGCACGAGGATGCCATCCATGGCGGCGATGCCGAAGAGGGCGACGAAACCAATCGCTGCGGAAACGCTAAATGGCGTGGCTGTCAAGTAGAGTGCGAAGATGCCCCCGATGAGCGCCATGGGAATGACGCTCGCGGCCAGCAGCATATCGACCATCGAGCCGAAGTTCATATACAAAAGGATGCAGATCAGCAAAATGCTCAGAGGCACCGCAATGGCGAGTCTTTGCATCGCCTCTTGCAAATTGCCGAATTCGCCGACCCACTCGAGGCGGTAACCGCCAGGCATGCTAACTTGTTGCGCTACTTTGCGCTGCGCTTCCAGTATTGCCGACCCAAGATCGCGCCCGCGCACGCTAAACTTGAGGGGAATGTAACGCTGCTCTTGCTCGCGATAAATAAAAGACGCACCCGACACCAAGCTCACGGAGGCGAGATCGCTTAATGGAATTTGGACGATGCCATTGCCGTTCGGATTGGGCGCACCGATGGTAATGCGCCCCATCGCGGCTAGACTTTGGCGGTACTCGGGAGCGAGGCGCACGATCATCGGGAAGTTGCGATCGCTGCCCGGCTCATACAGGTTGCCGGCAGCTTGGCCGCCGATCGCCGCTTTAATGGATGCGTTGATGTCGCCTGAGGCTAGGCCGTAGCGGGCCGCAAGATCGCGGTCGATGTCGATCTTGACGGTCGGCTGACCAAGCGACGTGAAGACTGAAAGGTCGGTGACTCCCGGCACGGTTTCCATCACATGTTTGATTTGGTCGGCCGTCTTTTCCAGCATGGCGAGATCATTGCCAAAAATCTTGATCGAATTCTCACCCTTGACTCCCGATGCGGCCTCTTCGACATTGTCTTCGATATATTGTGAAAAATTAAATTCCACTCCGGGAAATTGCTCAGTCAACCTGCGCGTCATCCGCTCCGTCAATTTTTCCTTGTCCATTCCTTTAGGCCAGGTGTCAAACGAATTGAGGGGGACGAAAAATTCAGCATTGAAAAAGCCCGACGTGTCCGTACCGTCATCTGGCCTGCCATGCTGGGACACGATGGTTTCCACTTCGGGATAGCTCTTCAGTAACTTTCTCATTTGATTCACATAGGCATTACTCTCTTCGAGAGAGATCGAGGGCGGCATGGTCGCGCGTATCCACAAATTGCCCTCTTCCAGTTTCGGCAAAAATTCCAGTCCGAGGGGGTGCATGGCCAAACCGGCCAACAAGAGCAGGACGCCGAGTCCGGCTAGGGTCAGTTTTCTGTTGCTCAGTGCAAAATTGACCGTAGGCTCATACAGGCGTCGCAGCAAGCGCACGAAAATGGTCTCGACTTCACTCAAATGGTCAGGCAGCAATAGCGCACTCAAGGCTGGCGAGACGGTGAAGGTGGCAATCAAACCACCGGTAATGGCATACGCATAGGTTTTCGCCATCGGGCCGAAAATATGCCCTTCGATCCCGCTCATCGTAAACAGAGGGACGAAACCGGCAATGATGATCGCCGCCGAGTAAAAAATGGCACGGTTCACCTCAGTGGCGGCATTGGCAATGACGGAAAATTTACCGCGCAGGCCGAGCGTGGCGCGCACCCGGTGCAGCAAGGGGCTGCCGGAACTGCGCGAAGCCGAGCTTTCGGCCAGATGCCGAAATATATTCTCGACCATGATGACGGAGGCGTCGACCACCAGGCCAAAATCAATCGCGCCCACCGACAACAGGTTGGCCGATTCGCCACGCAGCACGAGCAAACCGATGGCAAAGGCCAATGCGAAAGGAATCGTCAGCGCAACAATGATGGCGCTGCGCAAATTGCCGAGGAAAGCCCACTGCAACAAAAAAATCAAGATAATTCCCACCACCATATTGTGCAATACCGTATGGGTGGTGACATTGATCAAGTCGCTTCGATCGTAAATTTGCACGATGCGCACACCGGGCGGCAAGATGCCGGAACGGTTGATGTTCGCCACCTCCGCTTCCACCTTCTGGATGGTGGGCATGCTCTCGCCACCGCGCCGCATGAGCACGATTCCCTCGACAATATCGTTTTCGTCATCATGCCCGGCAATGCCGAGCCGAGGCTGGTGCCCAACGCTGACGTTGGCAACGTCAGACAGCAGCACCGGCACCCCATGATTCGACACGAGAACCATTTTGCGGATATCGTTCATCGACTGGACCAAGCCGAGCCCGCGCACCACTGCAGATTGCGCCCCAATATTAATGGTTTGGCCACCGATATTGGCATTGCTTGCATTTACAACCTGCAACACTTGAGGCAGCGTCAAGCCATAACTGGCGAGGCGATTTTGATCGATCTCGATGTCATACGTCTTCGTCTTGCCGCCCCAGCCGGTCACATCAATGACACCGGGCACCGCCTTGAAGCGCCGTTCAAGTACCCAGTCCTCGAGGGTTTTCAGATCCGTCACCCCGTAGCCGGGCGGCCCGACGACGCGATAACGGTAAATTTCACCGGTCGGACTGGTGGGCGATATCTGCGGCTGCGCCCCATTGGGCAAGGGCGGCAATTGCGACAAGCGATTGATGACCCACTGCTGCGCTTCTTCGTAGGTAAAATCGTAGGTGAACTGGACCTTGACGTCAGACAGCCCGAACATGGATATGGTCCGCACCACCGAGACGTGCGGAATCCCGGCCATCCCGATTTCAATTGGAATGGTTATGTAACGCTCGATTTCCTCGCTGGACTGACCGGAACTCTGGGTCACGATATCGATTAGCGGCGGCACGGGGTCGGGATAAGCTTCGATATTGAGCTTCATAAAACTCACTATTCCCACGCCGAACATTGCCATGAGCAAGATCACCATGAGTAGCCGCTGTCTTAGCGCAAATTCGACCACCTGATTCATGCGAAACTTTCTTATAAAATGGGTGCCAAAAAACTCCCTGCATCTTGCAAGCATGCGGCGTGGCCGCTGAGTTTTACTTAAATCGGCGGTGATTTAGGCAACGACGTTCTTGTCTCGTCTATCCAACGGGGTTTTCAATGGGAGCGGTTTTCGTCTGCGCCCGCCACGCCCCGATTCCACCATCCGCCACCCAAGGCTTGAAACAGGGCGGCCGTATCAGCGTAGCGGCTCGCTTGCGCCTGCACCAAAATAATGAGTGACTGCTGATAGGCCTGTTCGGCCGTCAGCAGGGCCAAATTACTGCTATCGCCCAATTCCACTTGGCGCTTTGCAATTGCCAAACTAAGAGCAATGGCGCGCTCGGCCGCCACGGCCTCTTGCACAGCGTCGGCATCATATTGCAAGGCTTCCAAGGTATCCGCCACGTTCTGGAACGCGGAAATGACGGTGCTGCGATATTGCGCGGCGGCTTCGTCATAAGCGGCCTCGGCCGCACGTTTTCGATGCAGCAGCATGCCGCCGGCGAATACGGGTTGCGTCAAACCCGCTGCGAGATTCCAAAATCCGTTGCCGGAATTAAATATTTGGCCTATTTCCGTCGCCATGCCGCCGCCGCCGCCACTTAAGGTAAATTGAGGCAACATGTTGGCCTTGGCCACACCGATCTGGGCACTGGCCGCGTGCAACTGTTCTTCCGCCGCACGCACGTCCGGGCGTTGCGCCACCAAATTAGAGGGCAAGGTGAGAGGCAACTCTTGCGGCAAATTTAGCATTGACAGGTCAAATTTTTCGGCCCCGGCATCGCTCGGGAAACGCCCCGCTAGCGCCGCCAGCAAGTCGCGCTGCTGAGCCAGTTGTTTTTTCAGGGGCGGCAACAAGGCTTTCGTCTGCGCTAAGGTGGCCTGCTGGCCCACCACATTGGCTTCTGCGATCGCGCCCGCGAAAAGTTGGTGGCGGAGCAAGGATAGCTGTTGCTGCAAACTCAAAACGATCGTCCCAAGCGCTGCGATCTGTGCCCGCAACGACGCCTCCTGCACCGCTGCGGCCACCACGTTCGCCGTCAAGGAAAGTTTGGCAGCCTCCCATTGGAAACGTTGCGAGTCCGATTCGGCCTGTAAGCTCTCCACCTGGCGCCCGTTGCCGCCAAACACATCGGCCGTATACGACACCGTCACCTGAGCCGTGTGCAAATTGAACAAGGACGCTCCGGAGGCGGCCGACGAGGCGACGCTGGCGGTGGCCTCTTTCTGCCGCGCCGAGGTGAAATTGGCATTGACGCTCGGGTAATAAGCCCCTTGCTGGGCCAAGACGTTTTCCTGCGCAACGCGCAAGGCCGCTTGCGCTGCCTGCAAATTGGGATTGTGTTTTAAGGCATCCTCGATCAAGGCATTAAGTGCCGCACTGTGGAACAAGGTCCACCACTGTTGCGGGATATCTTGGCCGAGCATGAAACGTTGCGCCTCGCCGCCGGCCACGGGGGCCGCCGCCGTCTGCGCCGCCAAGGGCTGCTCTGTGTAGCCGGCCTGCCGGGGCGCGGCCGGTGGCACGAAATCGGGACCGACAGCACAACCGGCTAGCAACCAGATGCAGGACGCCGCTGCTGCACGGGGCAGACCAAATTTCTGGATCGACGCCTTCATCTTGCCGATTCCGCCACGCAGCAAATTTTCGTGGATGCGACGCGACGATCCATCTTATTTGCCTTCCGTTGCACGATCGATGAACAAAGCGCCGCTAGTGACGATCTTTTCGCCGGCGGTCAAGCCCGCGGTGACCTCGACCATGTCGCCACTGACGCGGCCGGTGCGGATCGCGCGCACGGCCAAAGTACCGTCTGCGCGCGCGACAAAAACATGGGCGTTGGATCCATCGTAGACGATTGCGCCCTCGGTTACGCCAGGGGCGGTGACGGCGTTGCCGGTCAGGATGCGAAAACGGGCAAACATCATGGGTTTTAACGCGCCATCACGATTGTCCATTTCCGCGCGTACCGGCAAGCGGTGGGTGTTGGGGTCTATGGACGGGGAGATCCAGGCAATTTTTGCCTTAAATAGCCGCTTGGGCCAAGCCAATACTTGTACTTCGAGCGCTTGTCCAATACGCAATTGCGGCGCGTCGCTCTCGCGCACGTTGGCAATTAGCCAAACACTGGATAGATTGCCGATCGAGTACACGGGGTTGGCGGCGCCGCCCGAGGCGCTTTGGATATACTGGCCAAGCCCCACTTGGCGCAAGATGACGGTACCGGCGATCGGCGCGCGCACCAGTGCTTCGGGATTCATTTTCTGGTCATTCGGTGCGGCCTCTATGGCCACGATTTCCGCCTCCGACTTACCGAGAATGCGCAGACGATTGCGCGCTGAGCGCAGCGCAATTTCAGTACTGCGGGCATTGTTTTGCGCTGCGCTTAAGTCGGCTTGACTTTGCAGCCAGTCCTTTTGAGCCCCCGCCTTGGCCTCAAACAGGTCGCGCTGACGCAGTTCTGACGCCTGGGTTAGCGCGACTTGCGCGCGCGCCGTGCTAAGGCTTGACACGGCCGTCATCAAATCATTTTGTCCTTGCACGAACTCCGATGCTTCGACCGCCATCAAAGGCGCGCCCTTTGGCACGACATCGCCTAGCTTGGCATACAGCTTTGCCACCTGCCCGGAATAGGGGGAAAAGACGGGGGTCGTGGTATCGTCGTTATTGGCGATGGTGCCGTCGGTGACTTGTTCGCTGCGAAACGTCATCGCCTGCACCGGGACGATCTTGAGAGCGTCTAGTTGACCCTTGGTTGGACGAAATGTTCCTGCCGCTGGGGCTTCAACGGCGGGCGCTGGTGGCGCGCCCGTCATGAAATGCCAGGCCAGAAGGGCGCCGCCAAAAAGCACGCTAGCACCGGCCAAGATCAGTCGCGTTTTGGGCGGCAAAGTAGGTGCGCTACGATTTAGCATGATCGATCAAATTGATGCAATTTTTTGGATGGTTGACTTTAGACGAACAACATTCTTAGGCGCTGGACCATTATTCGGGCGCCGCGCCCGGGACGGAGCGGGTTGCCAGACAGGATGATAACGGAAAATGTCTGTCCCAAGCGGCACTCTTAGATTACAAATTGGAAAGGTTTAAAAAACGTTCTGCCCCGCGGCGCTATGGTCGAATCATTACTCGGCGAGCGGCAAGAATCTCAAGCGCCGTAAGAGCCAAGGCATTGTCAGTCCTTGCACGACAGTCGAGAAAACCACAACACCGAAGGCGGCAATCAGGATTTCGTTTCTATGATCCAAGTTTGGTGGCAGCGCCAAGGCCAGCGCCAGGGCCAGCGCTCCCCTTAAGCCACCCCACCACAAGATGTGCTGTTCGTTTGCCGGTATGGCCCATGTCGAATGGCGAAACAGGAGACACAGGGGATAGATGGTCAAGGCGCGTCCGGCCAGCACCAGAGCAATCATACAAACGAGAGCGGCCGCGCCCAGGCCTTCGAACGAGACGCTAGCGACCGCTAGCCCGATCAGTAAAAAGACGAGTGAATTGGCGATAAAGGCGGCGAAGTCCCAAAAGGCGACGACAAAAGTGCGTCCACCAGACGACAGGAGCTCCGTTTCTGTTAGTACACCCAAATTTCCCATCACCAGCCCGGTAGCGACGGTTGCCAAGACTCCGGAAAAATGAAAGTGCTCGGATACAAGAAATGATCCGTAAGCAGCGACGGTGGTGACCATGGTTTCAACCAAATAGTCGGAGGTCCGCCCCGCTAGCGCGACGGCGGCCCCGCCACACAGCAAGCCGACGCCGATGCCGCCGCCCGCCATCAACACCAATTTGCACGTCGCCGCTGCCGCCGTCATTGAGGCGCCCTCGGTGCCCCACGCGAGGACGAGGGCGAACAGCACCGCCGCCACGCCATCGTTAAACAGGCTTTCACTCTCAACTAGCAGGCGGAGCCGCCCTTTGACCCCCGTATCTTTGAACATGGCAATCACGGCAATCGGGTCGGTGGCGGCAATTAGCACGCTGAAAACCAGCGCCGGGGTAAGCGGCCAATTTAGAAAATGCACCATTCCCGTTGCCACAAAGGCGGTGGAAATGACAACGCCGAGGGTGGACAAAGTGAGGATGGGCAGCAAGTCCCGCCGCAATGGCCTCCAATGCATGCTAAGTGCAGCTTCGAATAAGAGCGGGGGCAATATCAGGTCAAAAATGAAGTCGTGGGTGAGCATCGTCCCCGTTTGGAGTCGTGCCGCCGCGAGACCGATGCCAGTGATCACGAGTCCGACGGTGTAGGGAAGATGGAGGCGGCGGGCGATGATCGCCACCAAAATTGCGACGCCTAAAAGGCCGATAGTGCGGGTAATAATGATATCCATCGACCAGATTCTACCTTGAGACAAGCTTCACACGCATGAGGCTGTAGAGTGGGGCTGATTTCGCGCCGGCCGGGCCTGCCAATCTTTTGTATAACGAAGGTGCCTTGGCGGTGTGACGTGGCGCCCCGGCGCCACAGGGCGGCGCACGTGGCCGCGCTAGTGCGGCCACTGCCCACACTCCCCATACTTTGGTCGACGGCCAGCAGGAGCTTAAAACTGATGTGGCATATGTGCTTATTTTGCTTAAACATTCATCAGGCGCTCGAACTATTTTTTTTGCCTGTGCTCTCGTTTTTAGCATTGACTGAGTTTTGACCGTATACATCGCAAATGAACTCGATCAACAAGCCATCGCAAGACAGACTTTTGACGACAAATTTCATCTTGAAAACGAGGCCATTCCCAAGGCTGGGAATGGCCGCTGGCTCCGCCTCGCAAAGGGTCCGGGGCGCTGTTTTAACGTTAGAACCGGTCGGCCGCGGATTGCCAAAACGGGCCGGCCCCAGATCCACGTCTTTGCGCTACACTGAGACTTTTCATGCGCGGGAAAACAAGTAAATGGCATTGCCCAATTTCACCAGACTGATCATTCTTGTTGCCATGCTGTCGCTATTGCCCGCATGCGACAAAGCCGTGCGCTCCAGTAACGCCATTTCTTACATCGTAAAGGGAGATCCGCACAGCGCGCTTTACCCGCTTGAGGTGAAACGGGAAAGTGAAGATGTTCAGATCGAGATGAAGCATTCGGCGCCGCTGCCTGACGTTTTTTCGATCGATGCCGGGGGGCACGCACTTGTCTTTAATTTCAAGATAGAGGGAAATAAGTTAGTCGTTCCGGCAAAATTCGACCATCTTCAATTGCGCCATGGCGCAGCAGACAAGGTCGATATTTTCCGCGAGACAACAGCCGCAAGGTTGTCGCCGTAACGCTTTCGTGTTTGGTGAAAGCCGAAATGAGGCTATAGGCGAGTGCAAGGGTGCGCTTCCCCCCTTCCTTTTTGGGACCTTTGAGATGGAGTAACCGATCTTATTCGGCCATCGCATAAAATAACTCTGCCACCGACATTTGATTCCATGCAGCATCTGTCATGTCGCGCCAGGCAGCTGTTTCCAAAGCGTCCAGTTTGGCCTTCGGCGGAACGATATTTTGTTCGGTTAGCAAGTCGAGCCTGGATAAATGGAAGTTCGCATCTTCATGCGGTTGATCGATAGCGTCGATGTCGAGATCTAGAAAACTCATGTTTATTCTCCTAGTCAAAACAACAGGATGCCTCAATTTCGAGATAAGGTCTGTTCGGACCCGAACATAGAAGGCGCTTTTTTAGGCATTTTCACGCTAAATAATAATTTCTTCCGGAAATATTATCTCATTTAATTTTTCATTGAGCCGCCAACGCCGGCTCTATGCCGTTTTGT
>PKWL01000083.1 GCA_003133225.1 Janthinobacterium sp. | reverse complement strand
CGGCTTTGGTGGCCAATCCGCTCGTGGCAGAGGCGGCCGTGGTCGGCAAGCCGGACCCGACGACGGGCGAATCGATCTGCGCCTTCGTCGTGCTCAAGCAGGCGCGGCCGACCGGCGAAGATGCCAAGAAGCTGGCGCTGGAATTGCGCAACTGGGTCGCCAAGGAAATCGGGCCGATCGCCAAACCGAAGGAAATCCGTTTTGGAGATAACCTGCCGAAGACGCGATCAGGTAAAATCATGCGGCGCCTGCTGCGCGTGCTGGCCAATGGCGAGACCATCACGCAGGACGTATCCACGCTGGAAAATCCCGCGATCCTTGAGCAATTGAGTCAGACGGAATAAATTTATGCAAGCACGATTTACCCGCACGGCCATCCTGATGCACTGGCTAATTGGGCTGCTGTTAGTCGCCCAGTTTGCATTTGGCTGGCTGCTCGGCAACCTTGCGCGCAATACGCCGGCCCGCGCTTATTACGTCAATTTGCACAAGAGCACTGGCATCCTGATCGGCGTGCTGATCCTCTTGCGCATCGTCTGGCGTCTTTGCCATCAGCCGCCGCGCCTGCCGTTGTCGATGCCGTACTGGCAGCAACGCACGGCGCGCGCCACCCATCTCGCCCTATATTTTTTAATGCTCTTAATGCCGCTGTCGGGCTACCTGGCGTCGAACTTCAGCAAACACGGCATCAATTTTTTCAACGCCTCCAAATGGGCGCCCTGGGGCAGCGACGACAAGATCTTGTATGCGCTGTTCAATCAGACCCACCAGGCTTGCGCCTGGCTGCTGGCGGCCTTGTTCACGCTGCACGTGCTGGCAGTGGCCAAACACGCCTTGATCGACCATGACTCTCTTTTTTCGCGTATGTGGCCGGCCGCGCGCCATTGACCCGGCTTTCCTGCTGGTCCCCTTTTTTTCGATGGAGTCACCATGACAACTACTCGTTTACTTCACAGATGCTGCGCCGCCGCAGTGATCGCCACGCTGCCCGTGCTGTCGCTGGCGGCTCCATTCGCGTATGTCCCGAACGAGGGTTCCGGCAGCGTCAGCGTGATCGATACGGTCAATGATCAAGTGGTCGCGGAGATTCCGGCGGGCAAGAAGCCGCGCGGGACGGCCGCCGGCCGCGACTTTCTCTACGTCAGCGATCAACCGAATAACCGCTTGCAACTAATTAACTTGCGCGAGCGCAAGGCGGGCGGCACGATCGCGCTCGGCGAGTCACCCGAAGGCGTATCGATTTCCCGCGATGGGCGCTGGGTGGTGGCGGCAGTCGAGGGAAAAAATGACGTCGCCGTCAGCGATACGGGCACCAATATGCTGGCGTTTTCCATCGCCGTCAAGGGCAAGAATCCCGAGCATGCCGTCTTCAGCCCGGACGGACGCAGTATTTTTGTCAGTGCCGAGGAAGGCGACGCGGTCGATATCATCGATTTCGCAAGCCGCAAGGAAGTCGCGCAAGTGGCAGTGGGCGGGCGTCCGCGCGGTATCGGCTTTTTGCCCGACAGCAGCCGCGCCTATGTCGCCACCGAGAACGGCAACGAAGTGTTTGTGATCGATACCCGCACTTTCGCCATCGTCGCCCGCATCAAGGCCGGCCTTCGCTCCAACGGCATCGCGGTGCACCCTGACGGCAGCCGGGTGTATGTGTCAAATGGAGGCGATGCGAGCGTGTCGGTCATCGATACGGCGACCAATCAGATTATCGCCACCATCCCCGCCGGCCAGCGCCCGTGGAACATGGCGCTCACGCCCGACGGCAAGAAACTGTATGTCGCCAACGGCCGTTCGAACAGCGTGTCCGTGATCGACACGGTCCATAACGTGAAGCTGCGCGACGTGGCCGTTGGCAAATTGCCGTGGGGTGTCGTCATCAAATAAGGATGGTGCGCCAGTCTGAACGGCGCACCTACTTGAGAGAGAAAATCTGGGCGCGGACAGGTCGCGCCGCTGGCTGGCGAGCTTTGCTGAACGCGCAGCCCGCTTACTGTCTCGAGCAATCTGGGTGTGGATCGCAAGGTCAGCAGGACTCAATAAACCCGCTGCGCAGTGCGAGCATCGTCATTTCGGCGGCGTTGTGCACATGGAGTTTTTGCTTGATGTGGGTCAAATGAGTGCCGATGGTGCTCGGGCTCAGGTGGAAATCATGCGCCACTTCACTCACCGAGCGTCCTTGCGATAATTGTAAGAAGACCATGAGCTCCTTGTCCGTCAAGGTGCCGGCCGGATCGCTATCGCCGGTCAGTTGCGCCAATGCCACGGATTGTGCCAGTTCCGGGTCGAGATATCGCTGCTGGCGTGCGACCTGCTGGACCGCCTTGATCAGCTCGTCCGGCTGGCAGCGCTTGCTGAGATAACCCAAGGCGCCCGCTTTCAGTGCCCGCATGGGGATGATGGCGTCATGGCAAGCCGACAGCACCAGCACCCGCGCCGCCGGCTGGCGCGCGCGCAAACGCGCCAGCGCCGCTAAGCCGCCCATGCCGGGCATGGAGATATCCATGACGACCACATCCGGGCGTGCCTCGTCATACAAGCTAAGGGCCGTCTCACCGCAAGCCGCTTCAGTCACTTGGGCGACACCGGCGCCTTCTAGGAGCAGACGAAAACCCATGCGAACGAGAGGGTGATCGTCAACTAGCAGTACCGTCAGATTGTTTAGAATAGTGTTCAAGGCAAGTGCTCCATCATAAAATTGGAATCGTGTTTTGGGGAAAACTTATTGAGTCTGTGTCTGCCTGGCGGGTAGGCGCGCCCGCAGGCAGACGCCGCCGCCGTCGGCATTGACGATCGATAGCTCGCCTTGCAAGGCCGCCACCCGTTCGCGCATGCCGGTCAGGCCGAAGCCCGTGTGCTTGCCGCTTTCACGGGACAGGCCGCGCCCGTTGTCGGCCAAGGTCAGCTCCAACCACCCGCCGTCAAGATGTTGCTGGAAATGCAGCGTCAACTGCACCTGCGCTGCCGCGGCATGGCGCACCACGTTAGTCAAGCCTTCCTGAATAATGCGCAGCACGGTTAGCGCCAACTCGTCGCTAACTTCGATCGTTTCGCTGCATAAATCGACCTGCAGCGCCAGTGCCGGGTAATGTTGTTGCCAAAGGTTAAGGTAGCGTTGCAGCGCCTGGCTAAGGCCGGTGCTATCGCTAGCGAGCGGGCGCAGGCGCAAAAGGATGTGGCGTATGCCTTCCTGAATCTGATTGGTGACGGCGATGATGCTCTGTGCGTGACCATGCAAGGCCGGTTGCTCGGTGGTGCGCTGGACGATCGCCCCCGCTAGGGCGCGCACGGCGGTAATGCCTTGCGCTAATTCATCATGCAGTTCCTGGGCGATGCTGCGCCGCTCCGCTTCGAGACGCTCTTGCAGCAGGCGCGACAGTTCGCGCTCGCTGTCAAGGCGGACATTTTCATTGACTGCTTCGTTCAGGCGATCGGCCATACCGTTAAAGGCCGTGGCCAAGCGGTTCAAGTCGCCACTAGCATAGACTGGCAATCGGGTATCGAATCGTCCCTGGCCCGTGCATTCGAGCGCCGCCTTGATTTGAGCGAGCGGATGCAAAGCTCGATTCAAGGCCCAGCGTGCAGCGAGGAACAGGGCCGTCAGCAGCGTAAAGGCCCAGGCCGTCATCACAAACAGGTTGTCCCAGGCGTCCAGGCTCGAGCGTGAAGGATCGGGGGTCAGAATCAGAGTCAGGCTTCCGGCCTGAATACGGCGCCGTGCAAACTTTGGTTCAATGACCCGTGCAAACCAGGCGGGGGAAAAGCTGCCCGCCTTGTAGGTCGGCTGTGGCGACAGGTAAATGCGCCGCCCCGCGGCATCGACTACTTCGAGCCCATTGGCGCGGATGCGTCCAGCCGCCTTGATGTTGGCCAGCAGCCGTTCGTCCGCAAAGGCGGACTGTGCGGCAAGCTCTTCGCCCACCAGGACGTGCAGCCATTGTTCGCATACGCGCGTGCCCGCCGTTATTTCCTCATCAATGCTGTCGCGCGTAGCGTGAAGCCATAGCACGCCGAGCGCCAGTATCGCGCTGGCCACCACGGCAGTTAGCAGCAAACTGATACGGGTATGCAAGGTCAGCCGCCCGCCCACCGCAAAGCGTGATTCGGATGCGGCGCAAGATGGTGGCATGGCTTTCCTCCCTTGATGGCGGACACGGCTCGGCGTCCTATCTTCGAATATAAGCAAGAATCATAAGCAAGAATCGAACCAACGTTCTTCGAAGGGTGCCGAAAGGCAGCGCCAACAGGCTGCGCTGCCAAGCTCAAGGCGCGCCCAGCAGCCGCCCACGGTCGTCTCTGCTCCGAATCAGAAATCGCCTGGTCATTATTGAAACAATTGTCGCGTATCATGGCCGTGCACGCTTTTAGCGCCGCGCCTGTCCAGGTGAAGTTAACAGCGTGCAATTCATGAAAATCACTAGATGATTCTCATGCAAATCCTGAAGCAAGATGAATCAGTTGCTGTCATCCTGCAAATGGATGAACCCCCCACCCGATCAACCACATGACATGAACTGGCCCTATGAATAAGAAAAACGTTGAGACAGCAAAGGGCGCCCGACTGCGCCGGCGCGCTACGGCCACGACGCTCGCCCTGTGCGTTCTGCTGCCTCTAGTTGAGACCGACGCCGGCGCACAGGAGGCGCAACTGGGCGACGCGGCACCGGCCAAGGGCGCAATTAGCGACAAAGGGCAAGCACTCGATGAAGTGGTGGTCTCTGCCAGCCGGACAGAGCAGCGTGTCATGGATACCGCCGCTTCAATTAGCGTCATCAATTCTCGGCAGATTCACGATGGCCAGCCGGAAGAAAATCTGTCGGAGCCATTGGCGCGCACGCCCGGCATCTTTGCGTTGAATCGACAGAACTATGCCCAGGATCTGCTGATTTCCTCGCGCGGCTTTGGTGCCAATTCCACCTTTGGCGCGCGCGGCATCAAGATATTTGTCGACGGCATACCAGGCACGGCGGCAGATGGCCAGGGCCAGATTTCACATATCGATCTCGCCTCTGCCGATCATATCGAAGTCATGCGCGGCCCATTTTCCGTCCTGTATGGCAACTCGGCCGGCGGGGTTATCAGTGTGTTTACGGAAAATGGAAAGCCGGGCACGGAGGCGACGCCTTATTACTCGTTCGGCTCCTATGGCCAGCGCAAGTACGGTGTCAAGGTAGATGGCGAGCAAAATGACATTAATTACGTGTTGGATGGCGGCACCTTGCATACCGATGGCTACCGCGATCACAGTGCGGCGGATCGGCAAAATGAAAATGCCAAGTTACGTCTTAAAATTGGCCAGGATACCTCGCTTACTCTGGTTGCCAATAGCGTTGATCTGACGGCCTTGGATCCGCTCGGTTTAACGGCTGCGCAGTTGCAGGCCAATCCTCGCGGCGCCAGCAACGTGGGGATCTTTGACACGCGCAAAAGCGTAGACCAGACTCAGGGCGGCCTGGTCCTAAGCCAGCGCTTCGGTGCCAACGATAGCGTGACCTTGTCACCCTATTATGGCGAGCGCCACACGATCCAATATCTCGCTTCGGGGCCGAGCGGCGTCGTGAATCTGGAACGTGATTTTTACGGCATGAACAGCAATTGGCTGCACACAGGGGAAGTCTATGGCATGCCATTAAAGCTGGTGGGCGGCATCGATAGCAACCAGAACCAGGACCATCGCTTAACCTTCACGAATTCTGGCGGCCAACAGCAGGTGGCTGCAACTGACCAGGATTACGCGATGCAGGCGCGCAATCTCGACGTCTACCTGCAAGGCGAATTGCGCCCAAGCGAGCGTCTCGCTTTCACTGCCGGTGCGCGCCAGTCGGACACGACATTGAGTGCAAACAGTAACAACACCTTGCCTTCCCTGGGCTCGCACACGTATCAAGCCACGACTGGAATGGCCTCAGTGCAATATTATGTACAGGAAAATACAAATGTGTACATTTCCTATGGCTCCGGTTTTGATACCCCCACCTTGAACCAGATCCTCTACAGCCCCAATAGCGTGGCGAATCTGTCTTTGCCCAATAGCGGCAACATCGGATTGCGGGCGGCGCGCACGCAGCAGGTGGAGATCGGCTTGAAGAGCGAGATTTCCAGGACGGCGCAACTTAAGGTGGCCCTGTTCGACGCCAAGACAACGGACGATATCGTGATTGCAGCTAGCAATGGCGGCAAGACCGCCTATTTGAATGCGCCCCAAACCAGTCGCAAAGGACTGGAAATTAGTGCGCAGTGGCAATTGCCGTATCAATTACAAATGAGCGTCGCCTATACCTTGCTCGACGCCAAAATTGAACAAACGTATACGGAAACCAGCACAGCCGGCGCCGTGACTTCCAAAAATACAGTCAATCGCGGCAACCGCATACCGGGCGTGCCGGACGGGAGTTTGTTTGCCGAAATGATGTGGAGCAAGTCAGACAGGTCACTTGAATTCGCGCTTGAAGGCAGAGCAGCCGGCAGTATCGCCGCCAATGATTTGAACATGGCGAATGCGAGTGGCTACGCCATCATGAATCTGCGCGCCATTGGCAGGCAACAGGTGGGGGCGTGGTCGATCTCGGAGTTTGCGCGAGTCGATAACGTGTTCGACCGCTCTTATGTCGGTTCCGTCATCGTCAATCAGGCCAGCAGCCAGTTTTACGAAAGCGCGCCCGGACGCAATTGGTTAGCGGGAGTGAAGGCCACTTACAAGTTTTAACGCCTGGTCGCCGCCGAAAAAACGCGGGCCGGGGAATGCGCCTACCTTGCGCCCGGCGCTTTTGGCGGCGCCGCCATTGGAACGCTATCCCCGCTCGCGTGTCGCGTCAGCTTGCAAGGAAACGCAGGAGCGCCGATGAACGGGGGTCCGGCGTTACGGAGCATGTGTTAAATGAGTTAGCTTACATCTGGCCCATACGAAACGCCTCTGGCAGGGACATTATCTGGCCCGTATTTGACGCATCATATCCGGCCAGCCCGTTGACCGTGCCACGGAAACCGTCCGATTGCACGATCGCAATTACCTGCTGGATCAGGGGATCATCGAGCGCTGCTTGCGTCAGCGCAAAAAAATATCTTTCGCGTACGAGAGGGATGAAATCGAGGCCGAAACGTTGCGCCGCCGTTTGCACACCTAGGCCGACATCGGCCATGCCGCTGGCGATGTAGGCGGCCACGGCGGAATGCGTGAACTCGGCGCTTTCAAAACCGCTCACGTCGTTGGCCGACAGTTTGGCGCCGGCCAGCATCAGTTCTAGCAGCATGCGCGTGCCCGAACCGATCTGGCGATTAACGAATCGCATGCCGCTCCTCGTCAAGTCGTGCAAGCTCGTGATGCCCAGCGGATTTCCGGCCGCCACGAACAAGCCTTGATGGCGCACTGCGAGATGAAGCAGGCAGTGCGTTTTCGGATTCAGCCATTGGGCGTAGAGCGCTGCCGCGGGGCGCTCAAACTCACCTAAGGGCACGTGGAATCCGGCCAGATCACACTCGCGCCGGAACAAGGCGGCAACTGCATCCGTGCTGTTGCGATATCTCAGTTCGATTGGCAGCTTGATCTCCTTTAGGAGCGCGGCAACGGCAAAACCATGGCTGGCATGCAAGCGTATCGTCTTCGACTTTCCGGGCGCCGTCTTGTTTAGCTCCCGTTCCAGTTCGGACGATAAGCTCTCTAGTATGGGCGACAGTCGCGCCGCGATGCGGCGCTCGGCCCAGATCAATTTTTCAGCCAAAGTCGTCAAGGTCGTCCCGCGCCCGCGGCCCTTGTCGAGCAGCCTATCGCCGAAAAGGATTTCCGCTTCGCGCAGCAAGCCCCAGGCATGACGATAGGAAAGAGCGACCAAGGTGCAGGCCTTCGCGATCGATCCCGTCTGCTGTATCGCCCGCAACAATTCGAGTAAGACAGCCGTATCCAGAAGATTCGCGGCCCGCTTGATTTTCCAATGGGGTGTGATGGTCACTTTGTACATATGCAAAATTTAACCTATTTATCTATTATTTTACAAGTGATATATTCAAATAACGTTTGGCCAAGGCAGCATACTTTATGAAACGTAGAACATATTTGTTACGCATTTTACGTCGTTCCTGAAAATCGCCGGCGCACTTAAAAAGGAGGGCCCGCATGACCACGCAACCATCGTTTGACTTGAGTTCTGTCGAGGCCATCATCGCGCAGCGCAAGGCGCTGCCTGGTGCGATGCTGCCCATCTTGCATGCGATCCAGGAAAAAATCGGCTATATCCCGGCCCAGGCGGTGCCGCTGATCGCCCGCGGGCTCAACGTTTCGCGGGCGGAGGTGCATGGCGTCATCAGTTATTACCACTATTTCCGGCACAGCCCGGCGGGCCGGTATGTGGTGCAGGTGTGCCGTGCGGAAGCGTGCCAAGCACTGGGCGGAGTTGCTTTGGCGGCGCATGCGAAGGCGACGCTAGGGTGTGATTTTCAGGCTACGACGGGAGACGGCGTGTTTACTCTCGAAGCCGTGTATTGCCTGGGGCAATGCGCGTGCGGCCCTGCCGTCATGATAGGCGACGATCTGCATGCCCGCGTTTCACCCGAAAAATTGAACCGCTTGCTGGACGCGAAACGAGGTGTCGCATGACCGTCACCGTGTATGTTCCGCGCGATTCGAGCGCGCTTGCCTTGGGCGCGAATGAGGTCGCCAAAGCCATTGTAAGGCAGGCTGAGGCGCGCGGCATCGAGCTTCGCCTGGTGCGCAACGGTTCGCGCGGCATGTTCTGGCTGGAGCCATTAGTTGAGGTGGCAACGGTGCGCGGCCGCGTCGCGTATGGTCCGGTTGTCGTCGAGGATGTGCCAGGCTTGTTCGACGCCGGCTTTGCCAGCGGCGCGCCCCATGCGCTCCTGCGCGGCGTGACCGATGAAATCGCTTTTTTGAAAAATCAGGAACGTCTGACGTTTGCCCGAGTGGGCATTACCGACCCCGTGTCGCTCGACGATTATCTGGCGCATGACGGTTTTGCCGGCCTGCGGCGCGCCTTGTGCATGGCACCGGCGCAGGTGGTGCAAGAAGTGCTCGACTCGGGCCTGCGCGGGCGTGGCGGCGCGGCGTTCCCGACCGGCGTCAAGTGGAAAACCGTGCTGGAGGCGCCGGCGCCCCAAAAATATGTGGTCTGCAATGCCGACGAAGGTGATTCAGGCACATTTTCCGACCGTATGGTCATGGAAAACGATCCCTTCATGCTGATCGAGGGCATGGCCATCGCCGCCATCGCCGTTGGCGCCACGCGCGGCTACATTTATGTCCGCTCCGAGTATCCTCATGC
The DNA here is from genome assembly GCA_003133225.1 of Janthinobacterium sp. Taxonomy (GTDB): domain Bacteria; phylum Pseudomonadota; class Gammaproteobacteria; order Burkholderiales; family Burkholderiaceae_D; genus Janthinobacterium. Next base: position 17,413 of record PKWL01000083.1, on the reverse strand, counting down.
ATTCGCCGTGTTGCACGAGGCCGTCGCGAGCGCCTACATGGCGGGCTATCTGGGAGCTCGACTCTGCGGTTCGGCCCACGCCTTCGAGCTTGAGGTGCGCAAAGGCGCCGGCGCCTATGTCTGCGGCGAGGAAACGGCCATGCTGGAAAGCCTCGAAGGCAAGCGCGGCATCGTGCGCGCCAAGCCGCCACTGCCCGCCATCGCGGGCTTGTTCGGCCAGCCGAGCGTGATCAACAACGTCATCACGTTGGCCGCGGTGGCGCTCATCATGGCGCGCGGCGCCCCCTTTTACCAAAACCACGGCATGGGCCGTTCGCGCGGCACCTTGCCGTTCCAGCTGGCCGGCAATATCAAACAGGGCGGCCTGGTGGAAAAGGCCTTTGGCTTGACCTTGCGTGAGTTGCTAGTCGATTTCGGCGGCGGCAGCGCCAACGGGCGCCCGATCCGCGCGGTGCAGGTCGGCGGCCCGCTGGGCGCGTATTTGCCTGAATCGCAGTTTGATACGCCGATGGATTATGAATCGTTCGCGGCGATCGGCGCGGCGGTCGGACATGGCGGCATTGTCGTGTTTGACGACAGCGTCAATATGGCCACCCAGGCGCGCTATGCGATGGCATTTTGCGCTGCCGAATCGTGCGGCAAATGTACGCCGTGCCGCATAGGTTCGACGCGTGGCGTGGAAACGCTGGACAAGATCATCGCCAATGAAAAACGGGCGCAGCAAATCGACCTGCTGCGCGATTTGTGCGATCTGATGCAAAACGGCTCGCTGTGCGCCATGGGCGGCATGACGCCTTTTCCCGTGCTCTCGGCCCTCAATCATTTTCCCGAAGACTTCGGCGCCAGTGCGCAAACAGCGGCCCCGACTACGATGCCGGCAACGAGCAAAGGAAGGTCATGAAAGAACGAAATGAATTAGATTACGGCACGCCCGCTTGCATGTCAGAAAAAACCGTATCGATCGAGATCGATGGCGTGCAGGTGAGTGTCGCGGCCGGCACTTCGGTGATGCGCGCGGCGACCGAGGCCGGCATTAACGTGCCCAAATTGTGCGCGACGGACAGCCTGGAGCCGTTCGGCTCGTGCCGCTTGTGCCTGGTCGAAATCGAAGGGCGCAAGGGGTACCCCGCCTCGTGCACGACGCCTTGCGAGTCGGGCATGAAGGTCAAGACCCAGACGCCGAAACTGGCCGAAATCCGCAAAGGCATGATGGAGCTGTACATTTCCGACCATCCGCTCGACTGTCTGACCTGTCCGACCAATGGCGACTGCGAATTACAGAATATGGCCGGTATGGTCGGCTTGCGCGAGATGCGCTACGGCTACGAAGGTGAAAACCATCTGCAGCTGGGAAAAGATGAATCGAACCCCTATTTCACGTATGACGCGTCGAAGTGCATCGTATGCAATCGCTGCGTGCGCGCTTGCGAGGAAATCCAAGGGGCATTCGCGCTGACGATTTCCGGGCGCGGCTTCGCCGCGCGCGTCTCGGCCGGTCAGGATCAGCCATTCATGGAGTCCGAATGCGTTTCCTGCGGCGCTTGCGTGGATGCCTGCCCGACCGCGACGCTGACGGAAAAAACCGTCATCATGATGGGCCAGGCCGAGCACAGCAAGGTCACCACTTGCGCCTATTGCGGCGTCGGCTGCTCGTTCAAGGCCGAGATGAAGGGTAATCAAGTGGTGCGCATGGTGCCGCACAAAGACGGCCATGCCAACCACGGCCACTCCTGCGTCAAGGGCCGTTTTGCTTGGGGCTATGCGACGCACCAGGACCGCAGGCTAAAGCCCATGATACGCGCGGCCATCAGCGAGCCATGGCGCGAAGTGACTTGGGATGAAGCTCTGCGGTACGCGGCGTCCGAATTTCGCCGCATCCAGGCCAAATCGGGCAAAAATTCCATCGGCGCCATTACTTCGTCGCGTTGCACCAATGAGGAAACCTATCTGGTCCAAAAGCTGGTGCGCGCTGCATTCGGCAATAACAACGTGGACACTTGCGCCCGCGTCTGCCATGCGCCCACTGGTTACGGTTTGAAGCAGACCTTGGGTGAAGCGGCCGGAACCCAGAGCTTCGATTCGGTCATGCAAGCGGACGTCATCATGATCATCGGCGCCAATCCGGCCGCCGCCCATCCCGTGTTCGCGTCGCAAATGAAACGCCGTCTGCGGGCTGGCGCGAAACTGATCGTGATTGATCCGCGCACCACGGAGATGGTCAAATCGCCGCACATCTTGGCCGATTACCATTTGAAGTTAAAGCCGGGTACGAACGTGGCGGTGATCACGGCGCTAGCCCATGTGATCATGAGTGAAGGCTTGTACGACGCCGCTTTTATCGCTGAACGGTGCGAGCAGCAGTCCTTTCACGATTGGACGCAATTTGTCTTGCAAGCGGAAAATTCGCCGGAAGCCATCGCCGCCATCACGGGTTTGTCCGCCGCGGATCTGCGGGGCGCGGCGCGCCTGTACGGGGGCGCCGGTAACGCTGCCATTTATTACGGTCTGGGCGTCACCGAACATACTCAAGGCTCGACCATGGTGATGGGGATCGCCAATTTGGCCATGGCGACCGGCAACTTTGGGCGCGACGGCGTCGGCGTCAACCCCTTGCGCGGTCAAAATAACGTGCAAGGCGCTTGCGACATGGGTTCCTTCCCGCACGAACTGCCCGGTTACCGCCATGTTTCCGACACGATCGTCCGTACGGAATTCGAGCGTGCCTGGCAATGCACGCTCGATCCGGAACCGGGTCTACGCATTCCCAACATGTTCGACGCGGCGCTCGCCGGCACTTTCCTGGGCTTGTATTGCGAGGGCGAAGACATTGCCCAGTCCGATCCAAACACGGAACATGTGACGGCTGCATTGTCGAAGATGGAATGCATCGTCGTGCAAGATCTGTTTCTCAATGAAACCGCCAAGTACGCCCACGTCTTTCTGCCGGGCTCATCGTTTCTGGAAAAAGACGGCACCTTCACGAATGGGGAGCGCCGCATTTCCCGCGTCCGCAAAGCGATGCCGCCCAAGGCCGGAAAGGCGGACTGGGAAGTGACGGCGGCCCTGTCGAATGCTCTTGGCTACCCCATGAACTATCAGCATCCATCCGAAATCATGGCCGAGATCGCCGCTCTGACGCCAACTTTTCATGGCGTTAGCTATCACAAGATCGACAAGCTCGGTAGTATTCAATGGCCGTGCAACGACGCCGCACCGGACGGAACCCCGACCATGCACAGCAGCCAATTCGTGCGGGGCAAAGGCAAGTTTATCATCACCCAGTTTATCGCCACGGATGAGAAAGTCACGCGCAAGTTTCCCTTGATCTTGACCACCGGGCGCATCCTGTCACAGTACAACGTGGGCGCGCAGACGCGCCGCACCGAGAACGTTCAATGGCACGGTGAGGACAGGCTTGAGATCCATCCGCACGATGCAAAAGAGCGCACCATCTCGGAAGGCGACTGGGTCGGCATCGAATCGCGCGCCGGCCAGACCGTGCTGCGGGCAACCATCACGACGCGTGTCCAACCGGGGCTGGTGTATACGACTTTTCATTTTCCCGAGTCAGGCGCCAACGTGATTACGACCAACAATTCCGATTGGGCCACCAACTGTCCGGAATACAAGATCACGGCGGTGCAAGTGATGCCGGTCGCGCAAGCGTCGAAATGGCAAACGGACTACCGCCGTTTTTCAGATGAACAGCTGCAGCTGATGAGCGGCAATCAAGCCGGGCAGACCGTTCCCGCCGCCGTGCGCCGATGAATGCGCGCGCCGGCGCAGAGCTTGCCGGTAATAGTGGAAGAGCGGGCGGAAGAGCGGCGCGCGGTCAGTGCGGCGCTGCTAGGAACGCGCCGCCAAGTGGTTGCGACGCGCGATGTAAGATGGAATAAAAGGAGGTTGCAATGAACGCGGATCATCTCGTCACCATGGCAAATCAGATCGGCTCGTTTTTCGAGACCATGCCCGACCGGCAACAGGCCGTGGCCGATATCGCAGAGCATTTGAAAAAATACTGGGAGCCGAGGATGCGCCGCTCGCTGCTGCAGCACGTGGATGGGCGGGGAGGGGCGCAGCTCACAGGCATAGTGCAAGAAGCATTACAAAAGCACAGTGCGTCAATTCTTTGAAGGGCCGGTTATTTCAAGGCAAGAGCACGGCGCCGCGGCCATCCTATCTAGAATTGAGCTCCTCGGAGCGCGCCCGGATGCCAACTGGCGCAAAGGAGCGCCCAAATTGCGCAGTCCAATCTGTCTCAGACTGTTGGGCACGCTTCGCTATGCCTGCGAATTTCCTGCTCCGGATGAGCATCTAACGCTGTCCTCGTCTGCGCCAACGACAGCTTGCGGATGAATTTGAAGCCGCCCGGTGTCTTTATGTATGAGAAGCCCGTTTCACGGTCGATCAGCACGGCCCAAGTTGGGTAAGCTTCGCTTTGTGCATGCGCCCGCATCACGCTTGTCGTTTCCGATGCTCGCGCCAGTCCTGGAGCCCAAACCATGCAGGCCAGCGCGGATAGAAATACACTCGTTTTCAACACATTCAACATATTTTCTCCTTGTATCTTGTTACATTCTTCAGCCAAGCATCTGCTTCGGCCGGGCCCATGCCGTGCGCCAAATGCGCACCGCATGGGATGGTATAGGGTCACAAAATCGACAGCAAGAACGCGGTTTCGCCCGACAGGCGGGGCCGGTCATTGGTCAAGATCGGGCGGATAAAATATGGTGCGCCGCAATATAGGAAGTTACACCGATGAATCGTTCCTGTCAAAACATATTTGTGCGCTGCGGCATATGATGCCAAACAATTCTCAATGCTTGCCCTGGCCCGCGCAGCGCCTCATCAACGGGGGCCGCGAACTGCCGCTGTTAGGCCGAGCCCCGGCGCCGCGTCCCATTCCACGCAGCGCTTCGCGCCCAGGATGGGCTCGCTGCCGAGGAAGGGACCTTGGGCGGGCCCGCCCGGCCCGCCCGGTTCGCGGCCGGATCGGCCATGTCGTGGCATGGAAGTTGCATATTTCCTGTCCATAAACAAGATATGGGGAGAGACAAAATGAAGATTGCTCGCTTATTGCTAATGGTCCTCGTTGGCGCACCAATTAGTGCCCATGCCAATGATTTTCCGACAGCGGATCGGGTCGAGTATGTACTTGAATGCATGAAAAATCATGCCGGCAAGTACGAGTATTTATACAAATGTTCTTGTGCAATCGATAATATCGCCAAAGGACTTACTTTCGACGAGTACGTAGAGACGTCGACGGCGCTACGCAATCAAACCCTAGGCGGACCCAAAGGTGCCGAGTTTCGCGATCCGGACGCGGTGAAAGCGATGGCAAAAAAATACAAGGCGATTCAAACGGGGGCCAACAAAGCTTGCTATGTGCCGTGACTTGATGCGGCCGCCACGGTCGTTGCAGGGGCCCCCTTAAACGGCGCGGGCAACGCGAGAAGGTTGTTAATGGCAGTTGCAGCAAGCGCATCGGCCCGGCATTGCTCTAGGCCCACCACCGTGCTGCGTCCACTAGCCGCGCTAAACATGGGCGGATGTTCTCGCTAAGATTGGCCCGGCCCTGTCGTTTCTGTCTCACGAAAAAAATTCCCAAATTGCTCCGGCCGGGGCTAGGTGCTGCTTGCAACGGGCGCTATGCGACTGCATGAGCGTAGGGAAGGCTAGCGTCGCCAGTGCCGGCGCGACTTCCCACTCGAACGAGCAACCGTGCCGTGCCCGTCGGCGCGCCGGCAACTTGGCGCGTATTTCACGCTAGTGCTATGCCAATTGAGTGCGGCGTGGCGCGCCGGCGAGCCTGGCCGAGGGAGGAAAGCTGGCCAGACGCCCCGGCTCGTACCTTGCGGTGCGGTGCCGAGTTGAGCCGTCAGCTGCTACGCGCTTTCCTCTAGTCTGCGGCGTGGCATCGGCGCGCGGATTTAGACCATGCAGGCGCTCCCGCATGGTTCCAGCAAAATTCAGGGCATCGCGTATACGCCGGCCAAGGGCAAGATTCTGGGCGCGCCTGCACCGGCGCGCCCGCGCTTGGCGCTTTTTACATTTTTCGAAAATGATTGATATTTTCGCGGCCGCCGCGGGCGTGCCTGAAGTTGCATAAGACATTACCGACGGAGCAAAATTCGTGGCACCGACCCCCCGTTCTCGGATGCCGACTTGCCGTTTGATACGAAAGCGGCACAAACCATTTAGCCGACTGTTCATGGAACAGAACATGGTGCCACGCACCATAAAAGGGGCGCTGCCACATTCGCCGTGCACGGCTTGCTAATGCTAATTGGAAGGGCGGCTGGGCATCGACATATTGCTTTGGTGGCACGCTAAATGCTTGATATCCATGTGCTTGTACTCCATTCCACTCGCCTTCGCAATTGGAAGATGTTTCAAGTGAGTCCAGTGTGGTCCTGACTCAACAATAATTATATTAAGGAGATTAGAAATGTTATCAAGGAAGAGCTTAAAACACTGGTGGCCGTACGCGATGCTGATCGCGGCGCCGGCTTTCGCCTCGGCGAATTCGGATGTCGAAAAACTCACGAAAGATCCCAACAACTGGGCAACTCAAGGCGGCGGATTATCCAGTCAGCGCTATAGTGAACTAAAACAAATCAACAAAAGCAACGCTAAGAATCTGACGGTGGCGTGGACCTTCTCTACCGGCGTGTTGCGTGGCCATGAAGGCGGTCCTTTGGTGGTGGGTGACACCATGTATGTCCACAGTCCGTTCCCCAACAAGGTATTTGCGATCAGCCTCGCGGACCAGTCGATCAAATGGAAATACGAGCCTAAGCAAGACGCGAGCGTGATACCCGTCATGTGTTGTGACACGGTCAATCGCGGTTTGGCTTACGCCGATGGCAAGGTATTTCTGCAGCAAGCCGACACCATGCTGGTGGCGCTAGATGCCAAGACCGGTAAGGAGATCTGGAAAGTAAAGAACGGCGATCCGAAGATGGGTGAAACCAACACCAACGCGCCGCATGTGTTCAAAAATCTGGTCCTAACTGGAATTGCCGGAGGAGAGTTCGGCGTGCGTGGTCGGATGACAGCGTACGACATTAACACGGGCAAAGAAGTCTGGAAGGCGTATAGCGTCGGACCGGACAACGAAATGCTGATCGATCCAGCGACGACCATGACCTGGACCGACGGCAAGATGGCGCCGGTGGGCAAGGACTCCTCACTCAAGACGTGGCAAGGCGATCAATGGAAGATCGGCGGCGGCACGACATGGGGTTGGTACAGCTACGACCCGGCCCTCAACCTCTTGTACTATGGTAGCGGCAACCCCAGCACCTGGAACCCAAGCCAACGTCCGGGCGATAACAAATGGTCGATGACGATCTTCGCGCGCGATCTGGATACGGGCAAGGCCAAATGGGTCTTTCAAATGACACCGCATGACGAATGGGATTACGACGGCGTCAATGAGATGATCCTGGCCAACATCAAGGTCAAAGGGCAGCAGCGCAAGGCGCTGGTTCACTTCGATCGCAATGGATTTGGCTACACGCTCGACCGCGCTACCGGCGAATTGCTGGTTGCAGAAAAATTCGATCCGCAAGTCAATTGGGCAAGCCACGTCGACATGAAGACAGGCCGGCCGCAAGTCGTTGCAAAGTACAGCACGGACGCGAGCGGACCGGACGTCAACAATAAAGGCATTTGCCCATCGGCGCTAGGGAGCAAGGATGAGCAGCCGGCCACGTATTCGCCAAGGACAGGGCTATTTTACGTGCCGACCAATCATGTCTGCATGAACTATGAGCCGTACAAGGTGGAATACACCGCCGGTCAGCCGTACATCGGCTCGACGCTAACGATGTTCCCGGCAGGGGGCGGCCACGCCGGCATGGGCAATTTCATCGCGTGGAATGCGGGAACGGGCAAGGTGGTCTGGTCCAAACCGGAGAAATTCTCAGTCTGGAGCGGCGCTTTGTCAACGGCGGGCGATGTGGTTTTCTACGGCACCTTGGAAGGCTACATCAAAGCGGTCGATTTGAACGGCAAGGAACTGTGGAAGTTCAAGACGCCGTCGGGCATCATCGGCAACGTCAATACCTGGGAATATAAGGGCAAGCAGTATATCGGCGTGCTATCGGGCATTGGCGGCTGGGCCGGCATTGGTTTGGCGGCGGGGCTGCAAGAAGAGACCGCTGGTCTGGGCGCAGTGGGCGGTTACAAGGACCTGGCCCGCTACACGGAATTGGGCGGCGTCTTGACCGTGTTCGCTTTGCCGGGTAAATGAGTGTGGCATCAATCTGTTGAGTGACAATGATACTGAAATCCTGGCGCCAGCCAAGGTTTCAGTATTACTTCCGATTTGAGAGGTATGAAATGAATCGAGCGATACAGGCAGCAATGGCAGGGATTTTTTTGATCACCGCAATCGGCACTGCGGGGGCCGAGGCCACACTCTATACGGTAGTCGATGGTAACAAGGTAGATGCCAACACTCTGAAAGGATGGCGTACCTGGCGCGCCATGGCCTGCGACCGCTGCCACGGCGCAAATCAGGAAGGCTTGGTTGGTCCCGCGCTAGTCAATAGCCTGAAGGTCCTGTCAAAGGACGAGTTTAAAAACACGGTACTGCATGGCCGGATGGAAAAAGGAATGCCGAACTTTGATGGCAGCAAGCAAGTCGTGGACAATCTCGACTACCTGTACGCTTATCTCAAAGGCCGTGCTGACGGCGCCATCAAGACGGGTCGCTTAGAGGAAATTTTGAAATGAAACTGCTAACGATCACTGCCGGCAAACAGGGGGCGCGTCGCCTTAGACTTTTTTGGGATGGCGCTGTCCTCGCGGTTTTAATGGCGGCCGCATGGGGCATTTCGCCCGCGCGCGCGGCAGAGCCAGAGCACGACAAAGTCTTGCGCGTGTGCCAGGATCCCAACAACCTCCCGTTTTCCAGCCGCGACCATAAAGGCTTTGAAAACAAGATTGCCGCACTGTTCGCCAAAGAGCTGGGCTGGACCGTGGAATACACTTGGTATCCGCAGCGCATGGGCTTCATTCGCAATACGCTGCGCGGCAAGAACCCTGACTCAGACAACTACAAGTGCGACCTCGTGACCGGCGTTGCGGTCGGGTTCGACCTGGGCGCAACCACGCAACCTTACTACCATTCAACGTATGCGATGGCATATGTGAAGGGCAAGGGACTAGACGAGGTCAAGACACTGGAAGACTTGCTCAAGTTCGATCCGCAAAAGCGCAAGTCGCTGCGCTTTGGGGTATTCGGGCGCTCGCCGGTGGCTGACTGGTTGTTGAAAAATGGCTTGATGGAGCAGATGGTGTCGTACCAGACTCAAACGGGTGACCCGGATCAGTATCCGGGCGAAATGGTGGAAAAGGACTTGGCGAACGGCAAAATTGACGTCGCCTTCCTTTGGGGCCCCATTGCCGGCTACTACGCCAAAAATGCCACCACCGTCCCCATTGTGGCCATTCCGCTAGCGTCGCGCGCTGACATTAAATTCGATTTCAGCATCGCCATGGCGGTCCGGTTCGGCGAAAAGGAATTCAAAGAGCGCATCGATCAATTGATCCTCCAAAATCGCCAGAAAATCACGGCCATCTTGGAAGAATACGGCGTGCCGCTGATCGACGAGCGCGCCGAATTGGTGCAGTCGAAATAGATGCTGGCATGCATGGGGCCGGCCGGCAAGGGCCCCAGGCAAGCCGCGGGAAAGCTCTTAGATAGGAAGTGTAATGATACATGCGCGTTGCGGCAGTATATGGAAAATGATTGGCGTTGGCGTCGGCGTGATCGCAGCGCACATGGCCACGGCTCAAGATATCTCTCCGGCCATCTCGCCGGCCGAGAAACTGCTTTTTCAAACCCAACATTTGCAGAACATCCATAGGCCCATGGTATTGACCTATGCGTACCAGAAGGTTAGCAACGTCGAGCCCGGTTTTGACGATCAGGTGCATGTCGACGTGACGAAAATCAACCAGGATGGCTCGGCGGCCGCGTCACTACGTTTCCTATCTGGAAACAGAAAATTGGATATTTCTGAGGTGGAAAACTTACACGGGAACCCGGCGTTGCTTGGCTTTCTTGAGCGCGATATCGGGGAAATGAAACGGCTGACCAATGGCTCAAAAAACTATTTCCGGAAGCGAATTCGACTGGCGTTGGCCGGTGCCGCGCACGTGCGGCGCGTCTTCTTCACCTACGACGGCAAGCAGTTGGAAGGGCAAGAGGTTAGTGTTCAGCCGTACCGCAACGATCCTTTGCACGAGCGCTTCGAAAAATATGTGAACAAGAGCTATGTGTTTGTCATCAGTAACGGGGTTCCTGGCAGCGTGTACCAAGTACGCAGCTCACTGTCGGGCGTCGGCAGCGGGCCGCAAGAGCAAATGGTCATGGACGAAACGCTGACCTTGATTCGGGATGGCAAGAGCTAACGGTGGCGCTGCCCCGTTTTAGGCGCGCGGGATGTGCTCTAGCGCTGCGTCTCGGTCGCCTCGTGATATTGCCCGCCAGCTTGCGTGAAGTGAAGGTGCAAAAGGCGCTTGGGCGCGCTTGGTTCATATCGTTTTTGTAGTAACGGATAGACCGGGCTGCTTCCATCGCCGAGCCACCAACTTGGCGGGGTGGACTCCGGGGTAAAGAAGTTCGAAGTGGCATGGCTTTTGCTATTTTTCATGAAATTAAAAAACGGTGTCGGCCTTGAAAATATTTGCATTTGAATATATGTCGGGTGGCGGTCTGACGGATCGGGAATTATCCCATTCGCTGATGCACGATGGCATGATGATGCATTCCGCCTTGCTGGCGGATCTTTCGGCCATCCCCGACGTCGAAGTTATCACCACGTACGATGCGCGCCTGCCCCTGTCAGATTTGCCGCCATCGGCGCTGGTGATTCCCGTCGATGGAAAATTTGCACCGCACTTCAATGATTGCGTGCAGGCAGCTGATGCGGTGTGGCTGGTGGCCCCGGAGTGCGCCGGTATTTTGGAGAGTCTGTCGCGCCTGGTTGTCAGAAGCAAGCGCTTTTTGTTGGGCAGCAGGCCCCGTGCCGTTCGTATCGCCGCGAGCAAGCGCTTGACGGCGCGCAAATTAGCGAACGCTGGCATTCCGGTGGTCGCGACTTATAGCAGCCACGACGCTTTGCCTGGAAAGATTGAGGCGTGGGTGGTCAAGCCCGACGATGGTGCTGGCTGCCTCAATACGCGGATATTTAGCGGGACCCGGAAGGCATTGGCCTGGATTAAGACAGAAGGCAACGACAGCTACGTTCTGCAGCCGTTTATCGCCGGCCAGCCGTGTAGCCTGTCACTCGTTTGCGGCGGCGGCTTAGCGCGGGTGTTGAGCTGCAACAAGCAGCGGATTGCCGTACGCGACAATCAATTCTATTTTCTGGGAAGCATGGTAAATAGCATTAGCGACTCGACAGGGCAATTCGATCGACTCGCGCAAAAGATTGCAGCCGCCATTCCCGGCCTCTGGGGTTATGTGGGCGTCAATTTCATCTTGTCCGAGAAGGGGCTCATCGTGCTTGAGGTTAATCCCCAAATGACGACGTCGTTTGCCGGGCTGCACGCATCCACCGGATGCAATCCGGCGCAGCTTGTTCTTGGCTTGCTCCAAGGCTTGGACGGCTTATCCCAGCCAGCATGCAAGCGCTCGGCTGTGAGCGTCGATGTGGCGGCATTCGACGTCTTCTAAATGGGACTTTTGTCCGGATCCTGGATGTTTAGGCGACGCATCTTTCGGTAAAGCGTGTTACGGCTCATTTTGAGTTGCTTCGCCAAGGTCGAAATGTTCCAATCATGTTGGGTCAATTCCAGGATCAGTGCGCACCGTTCAGCGTTTTCCAGGGGATTTAGGCCGGTCTGCGGCGCCGCCTCGACTTCGCACTGGCGCGCTTGCGGGGTGCCAGAGAAGCTTGGCGGCAGGTCTTTGATCGTCAGCACATCGCCTTCGCGCAAGGCGATCATCGTGCGCAAGAGGTGACGCAACTGGCGGATGTTTCCCGGCCAGCGATGTTGGTCAAAAACCATGAATAGCGCGTCATCGATGTCGATCTCGTTGTCGTCGCCGCATTCTTTTTCCAGAATGTGCATGATCAGCTGATGCCGGTCCGCGCGCTCCCTAAGCGGAGGCAGGACGATGGTTAGCCCCAGCAATCGATAATAAAGGTCCTCGCGAAATTCATTTTGCTCGATCTTTTTTTGTAAATTGCAATGTGTCGCGCTGATCAGGCGTATATCCAACTTGATCGGCGTGTTGCTACCGAGCGGCAGAACTTCACGTTCCTCCAGGACGCGCAATAGTCGCGCTTGCAGTGTCATTGGCATGTCGCCGATTTCATCGAGAAATAGCGTGCCGCCGTTGGCCTGGAAAATCTTGCCGCGCTGGCCTTCTTTGCTCGCGCCGGTGAAAGCACCGGATTTATAGCCAAACAGCTCGCTTTCTATGAGCGACTCCGGAATCGAAGCACAATTAATGGCGACAAATGGTTTTTGCGCGCGACTGCCGGAAAGGTGCACGGCCTTGGCGAACATTTCTTTGCCGGTTCCCGTTTCACCGCACAGCATGATGGAGACGTTACGTTCCAGAACTCGCTTGGCGGCTCGGACGTTATCGGCCATGACGGCGTCGCCGAACTGCAGGTCGTCTAGCGGCGTATGGGTCATCTCGGCTGGTTTGTTCGCCGGTATCAACCTCGACTGCCGCGAGGCACCAAGGGGGGCGGGAGGGTAGATGAGCGCGAAATAGCGGGCGCCACTGCGTACCTCGAAAATGGGAATCGGATGGAAGGATTTCTTGAGACTACTGTCGAGCATGCCGGCCAAGGAAACATTGAACAGCTCGGTGATGTTGCGGCCAAAAATGTCGGCAGGTGTGCCAATTCCCAGCTGAAACTGCGCGCAGCGGGTTGCCGCCAGAACCGTGCCCGTGCAGCTAAAAGCAATCGCTCCTTCGCTGAGGGTGCCTACAAATTCCGGTCGATTGTGGAAGCGAACGATATGTTCATGACGGAACTGATGCAAAAACACTCTATTTTCGATCATCTGCACGGACATGTTGACCAGCGCCAAGGTGTGCTGCTGGGCCAACCGTGACTCACCCGAAGCATCCAATACGGCCATGACTTCGCCTTGGTGATTGTAGATGGGCGCGGCGGCGCAACTGAGACCAAGATTGCGGATCAGGTAGTGTTCATCCTGATGAACAATGATCGGTCTTTTCTCGATCAGGCACGTGCCCATGCCATTGGTGCCTTGCAGACGCTCGCTCCAAACGGCCCCTTGCACGAGACCTGATTTCGATGCCGCGTGTGTGAAGCTGGGATCGCCAAAATAGTTGAGGAGCACGCCATCGCCATCCGTTAGCATGATGGCGTATCCCGAACCGGCCAACTGCTGATACAGATTCGCCATTTCTATTTTGGCAACCTCCTGTATATCGGACAAGCGTTGTTGTCGTTCCTGCAATTCGGCCTGGTCCACGATGAATGGTTCGTCGCAATTGTCGGGATACAAGCTGTATTCATCAAGACATCTGATCCAAGACCGAACAATGGGGCTCTCGGTAATAATTTCAGCCGGGTTCAATCGACGTTGAACAACCGAGTTTACGTGCTTGATGTGTTCTTTGGCAATTATCGACATGGTGTCTCCTCAGTCGAATTTGTGGTGCCGGCATCGGAGTTGATCCCCCCTGTTAGCCGGTTATTATTTTTTTGATTACTCCTTGCTTATACACCCTTTATTTAATTAAATCTGGTTTAATTGTCGCCAAAAAAATGCCTAACTTTCGCGCTATGGCGCGCATTTGAGTGAAAGAAATTTCCACTCAATTTTCCAGTGAATGCGAATTATTCCATTTCCGCAGAATTATTCCATTTATCGTGAATACGAATTATTCCATTTGCCCCGCTGCGTTTAAAACGGGTGTCAAACCGATTCAATTGCGCTGGGCACGCAATTGACTGATCGCGGAAGTGGCCTTTGCGCCGAGTGTCACCATAGTTTCGACCCAATCGCGGCGCGCCTGTGCGCGCAGGCTATTGCATAGTTGGCAGCCAATTTGTCCTGGTACCGGCTGGGTCGAGATGAGAGCGGATATGGATGTCGGGTCAGCGTCCGCGCTTCATTACGAAGGCAGCTTCGAATTTATTTCCCGTCGCCCTCCAAAAGCAGGGGCGGAGCGTTATGCGCAGTTAGCACCGCCGCCCGCAACCAAACGGCCACGCACGGGACCCGTCCCTTGCCAAGCGCAACACAACGGTGTTCGGCGCCGCTGCGGCAACGCCTGTCAGATTTTTTTCTTGCATTTAAGTGAGGCGCCATCGCATGATCCAAATCCGCACTGCCCTATGGGAGCGCGGTATCCTTTGTTGCGTTCACATGATTCCGGGCTGCCACATTTTCACCGATTTCTCAGATTTGCTCGGGGAAAGCGCGGCTTTTGGCCCGGCGACAGAAGCACATAACGCTCACCGCGTTTGGTTGCGATACCGCAGACACTGGCGCCTTGAAATGCGCAAACTGATTGACATGATCCTCGCCCATCACTGCCAAGTGAAATCGCCGCTGGCTGGACCTGGCGTTGTCTGGAATTTCCGCCATGACTGCAATAAGCAACCTAACTGTCGCCAGGAACAAAGAGCGTAGCTCGCATTTTCCGATGCCTCAGTGCGTGTGAGCCCACGGCCTGCTTTCAATAGAAAATGGCGACGGATTGTGCCTTGCCCGCAGCCCCTGACACGAAAGCGGCGCAAATTAGTGCCTTGACTGTTCATGGAACGGAACATGGTGCCGCGCAGCAGGAAAGGCTCATGAACGCATTGGCTGCGGGCGGCCTTTTGCCAGATGGATGGCACGTTAAATGCATACCTTGCTGTGATCGAACTCATCACAATACCTTTGGGAAAAGAGGTGGTGAGCTGGTTTTGACTTAACAACAATAATGGAGCGAACTAATGAAAACCAGAGCTGCAATCGCATGGAAGGCCAATGCACCGCTCACGATTGAAGAGGTCGACTTGGAGGGGCCGAAGGCGGGAGAAGTGCTAGTCGAGATCAAGGCGACGGGAATTTGCCACACTGATTATTACACGCTGTCTGGTGCCGACCCGGAAGGCATCTTTCCCTCGATCCTGGGGCATGAAGGGGCCGGTATTGTATTGGAGGTTGGCGCCGGTGTTTCTTCGGTTAAAAAAGACGATCATGTCATTCCCCTCTATACCCCGGAATGTCGCCAATGCAAGTTTTGCCTGTCGCAAAAGACCAATCTTTGTCAAGCCATCCGCTCGACTCAAGGGCGCGGTCTGATGCCAGATGGGACGTCGCGTTTTTCGATCGATGGCAAGCCGATTTTTCACTATATGGGAACGTCGACCTTTTCCAATTACATCGTCGTTCCGGAAATCGCGCTGGCCAAAATCCGTGAGGATGCGCCCTTTGACAAGGCATGCTACATCGGCTGCGGCGTAACGACGGGGGTGGGCGCCGTGGTTTTTTCCGCCAAAGTGGAAGCTGGCTCGAATGTGGTCGTGTTCGGACTGGGCGGTATTGGCCTGAACGTGATGCAAGGCGCGAAGATGGTGGGTGCCAACAAGATTATCGGAGTGGACATCAATCCCCGGCGCATCGCGATGGCGCGCAAGTTCGGCATGACGGATTTTGTGAATCCGAAAGAAATTGAAAATGTCGTCGATCACATCATCCAATTGACAGACGGCGGCGCCGATTATTCCTTTGAATGCATAGGCAACGTCGCCACCATGCGCCAAGCGCTGGAGTGCTGCCATAAGGGCTGGGGCCAGTCGTTCATCATCGGCGTGGCCGCGGGCGGGCAGGAAATCAGCACCCGCCCATTTCAGCTGGTAACCGGCCGGGCCTGGAAAGGATCGGCTTTTGGCGGGGCCCGCGGGCGTACCGATGTGCCGAAAATCGTCGACTGGTACATGGACGGAAAATTAAATATCGATGATTTGATTACCCACACCCTACCGCTCGAGCGCATCAACGAAGGCTTTGAGTTGATGAAAAGTGGAGAATCGATCCGTTCCGTCGTGCTCTATTGAAGGGGTGCCATGTTAGAGCTGATCAGCGAACACGCCTGTTTTGGAGGGGTGCAGCAATTTTATAGGCATCATTCCAAAGAGATCGGCTTGCCGATGCGGTTTTCGATATTTCTGCCGCCGCAGGCGCGGCAAGGGAAGGTTCCGGCGCTGTATTGCCTGGCCGGTCTAACTTGCACGGAAGAAACGTTCATGACCAAGGCGGGCGCCCAGCGTGTCGCAGCGCAGCTGGGCTTGATTTTGATCGGGCCCGATACCAGTCCGCGCGCAGCCAATCTTGCAGGCGAGGCCGATAGTTGGGATTTGGGCGTCGGAGCGGGTTTCTATCTGGATGCGACCCAAGCGCCATGGCGCGAGCATTATCGAATGTATAGCTATCTGCTTGAGCTGTATGAATTGGTCGTGCAAAATTTTCCGGTGCAGTCGTCCGCGATCGGCATTACTGGCCATTCCATGGGCGGGCATGGGGCGCTCGTTATGGCGCTACGCAATCCGGCTCTTTTTAAGAGCGTATCGGCATTCGCGCCCATCTGCGCGCCGAGCCAAGGTCCGTGGGGCGTCAAGGCATTCACCGCCTATCTGGGCCGCAACGAAGAGGACTGGCAAGAATACGATGCCAGTGCCCTGATGCAACAAAGAAGCACGCCGTTTCCCGCCGGCATCCTGATTGATCAAGGCTTGGGCGATCAATTTTTGGCCGATCAATTATCGCCGCACCGGTTCGAAGCAGCTTGCCAAAAAGCCCGGCAGCCGCTGGAACTTCGCCGCCACGCTGAATACGATCACGGTTATTACTTCATTTCGACGTATGTCGAAGACCATATTCGATTTCACCATCGAACCCTAAATGGGGCCGCTGGCTAAAAGTTGTCCCATTCAAAAGCCCGTTTTAAAACCAAAAACCATAAAGGAGAACTTTTTATGAACAGCAACGTCAAGATCCATCCCGCGGTGGATCATGGGCTAAAGCCCGCCTCTGCAAACTTTTCTGGCGGGACGCTTTCCTGCGCCTGCCAGACGGACCAGGTTAAAGTGGCGATCAAAGGACAGTGCGCGCACAATCACGTCTGCGGTTGTACCAAGTGCTGGAAACCGGAAGGGGCATTGTTCTCGCAAGTGGCGGTGGTATCGCGTGATAACGTGAGCCTCGTCGCCCATGCCGACAAGCTGCAGGTAGTCGATCCCCAAGCCACAATTCAACGGCATGCTTGTAAAGCGTGCGGCGTCCACATGTATGGCCGCATCGAAAATAAGGCGCATCCGTTCTACGGCCTCGATTTTATTCACACCGAGCGCTCGACCGAGAGCGGATGGGCGCCGCCGGGATTTGCCGCATTCGTATCGTCAATTAT
>PKWL01000091.1 GCA_003133225.1 Janthinobacterium sp. | reverse complement strand
TTGGGAGCCCATGGCAATACAAGTTATGCCTGATGACCATAGCAAGTTGGTACCACCCCTTCCCATCCCGAACAGGACCGTGAAACAACTCTGCGCCGATGATAGTGCTGCAACCAGTGTGAAAGTAGGTTATCGTCAGGCTTGTTATTTTAAAAAACCCAGCAGAAATGCTGGGTTTTTTTTTCGTCCAGCGTGTTTAGGATTGGGCCGGCGCCCGCTTGGCTGCGAATGATGTCAGAATCGGTAGCTCGCTTTCAGGACGAGGAAATTGACGCCGCTATTTGGCTTCCTGTAGCCGCCGTTTGAGAAGTGCTGGATCTTCGCACCGAATTCCCACTTGTTGGCAAAGACGTAGCCGAGACCGAGATGGTCGCCAAACTGGAAGTTGGTGGAAAGGCGGTAGCCGTCGTTGTCGTATCGTTGCGATAAATAATGGGCGCCAATTCCGCCCTCGGCGTACAGACCAATTCTGTCATCCCGTTCGAAACGGAAAACCGGGGTGATGCCGACGTCGGTCAGGTGCTGTGTTTGGCCGGCGACATGTTGGAATTCGTTGGCGCGCCATGCGCCAAAGCTCGCGTCCCAGTAGCCGCTCAGGTGGGTGCCATTAGATTGGAACCAGCGTTTGCTCCAGTCTGATTCAAGACCGGCCCGCACCATCTGCGTCCTCGTGCCTGTGGCGAACTCGCCGTAGACTGCGTCGATCAATTTGTCTTCGGCGCCGATGCCCGATTGCGCCGCCAGAAGCGAGCCCGCTGCCATCATAAATTTCATTAAATTATTTATGGGAAACATAAGCGCTTTCTTGTACGAAATGTCGATGAGACCAGCATGTATTGTACCGAGCAGCTGGTATTGCAAGCACGGCTAAAGCAACAAAAGTCGTTTACAATCAATGTTTTGTAAAGCAATCAATATTTCTAACGTTAATGGCGAAGAAATGTGTTCTGTTATTGGTTTCCCCCAAAAGCCGGCCCATGCATAGGAACGCAGCGGCAGGCGCTCGCTAACTGCGAGTGCGCTACCACTCATGCAGTACTGAGCGGCAGGTGCCATTTGATAGGATGTGATGCTTGATTTCTTTTCAAAGTGGCGCATAGGTGCTTATTTTGATCAAACACTCACCAGGCGCCGGAACTATTTTTTTTGCTCGTGCTCTCATTTTTAGCATTGACGGATTTTTGACCCTATACGTCGCCAATGAACTCGATCAACAATCCATCGCAAGACAGATTTTTGACGACCAATTTCATCGCGAAACGAGGATGTTACCAAGGTGCTCCAATACTGTACTGCCGAATGAAATTGCTGAGCCAAACGCCTTCGATATCGATCAAGACAGGACTGTGCGCTCATCTTTGTAATCTCGTTTCTCCGGCGCAACTGAGTCAATCGGTTTGGGTTGGGCGAGCAATGGCGTCAACCAAGTGCGGGAAAATCCTATAAGCAGCTTTGAATACCTCTTAGGGAACAGCTCCAGGTGCCAAATTTAAAAAAAATTGCTTTCCTCGGTGTCGGTTTGATGGGAGAGCCGATGGCGCGCCGCCTGCTGCTGGCCGGCTATCCGTTAACGAGTTGGAATCGCACGCGCAGCAAGGCGGACAGGCTCAATGACATGGGCGGACGGGCGGTGGCATCGGTTGGCGAAGCCGTGCGTGGCGCCAGTACCGTTATTTCCATGTTGGACGCCGGCCCTAGCGTCGGCGCCGTGATGCAAGCAGCGCTGGATGATCTGGCACCCGATACGCTATGGATAGACATGAGCTCAACGGGCCAGTCCGAGGCCTTGGATTTTCATGCGCTGCTGCAGGGACGAGGGTGCCGTTTTATGGACGCACCGGTGTCGGGTGGTGTGGCGGGCGCGCAGGCCGGCACCTTGGCCGTCATGGTCGGCGCCGGCACGGCCGATTTCGCGCGGGCCGAAGTTTTGCTCAGCGTGATGGGGCACCCGACCCTAGTCGGGCCGGCGGGCAGCGGACAGGTTGCCAAGTTATGCAATCAGTTGATCGTCGGGGGCACGCTCAACGTCGTGGCCGAGGCCTTGCTGCTAGCTCAGGCGGCAGGGGCCGATCCGGCCGCCGTGCGCCATGCGCTCCGGGGCGGATTTGCCGAGAGCCGGATTCTGGAGGTCCACGGCGAGCGCATGTTGCAGCGCAATTTCATTCCTGGCGGGCAGGTCAAGAGCCAGCTCAAGGACATGCACAACATTCTGGCCACCGCGGCGTCGGCCGGTGTCAGCTTGCCGTTGGCGCAAATGGTGACCTTGCGTTTCCAATCGATCGCAAGCCTGTATCCGAACGCCGACCAGAGCGCCATCCTGCTCGCCATGGAGCGCCTGAATCCTGGCCTTCGGCTGGGCGATGATCCGGATCAATTGCCAGAGGTCAAGGGTGCAGGGGCAGACCCATTTTGGCCAGACATACCCAAAAGCTAGTGCCTATGGGCAATAAATTGTCGTTGAAATCATAGCTCGCGTTGTGCAGCACACACGGGCCGAGGCCGTGCCCGCCATCGCGATGCTCGCCTTCGCCATTGCCGATAAAGACGTAGCAGCCGGCCTTTTCCTGCAGGAAAAAAGCAAAGTCTTCGGCGCCCATGGTTGGCTCGACATTGGCGTCAACCTTGTCGGCGCCAACCACGGTTTTCATCACAGCCACCGCAAATGCGGTTTCCTGCGCATGATTGACCAGGGGCGGATAGTTGCGCTTGAACTCGAATTGGACTTCCGCGCCGAAGCCAGCCGCCGTATGCTCGGCCACGGCGCGCATTCGGCTTTCGATCAGGTCGAGCACCGGGGTGGTGAAGGTGCGCACCGTGCCAACTAGCGTCGCTTCGTCGGGAATGACGTTGGTGGCGCTGCCGGCATGGATCTGCGTGATGGATAGCACCGCCGTGTCAAGCGGGCTTTTTTCGCGCGTGATGATGGCTTGCCAGCTTTGCGCGATCTGCACCGCGATCATGACCGGATCGATGCCCTTGTGGGGCTGCGCTGCGTGGGCGCCTTTGCCCTTGACCACCACCTGAAATTCATTGCTGGAGGCCATCATCGGTCCTGGCGCCACGCTCATGGTGCCGACGGCCGTCCCCGGCCAGTTGTGCATGCCATAGATCGCCTCCATTGGACATTGCTCGAACAAACCGTCTGCGATCATGCGGCGGGCGCCGGCCCCGCCTTCTTCCGCCGGTTGAAAAATGACATAGATTGTGCCGTCAAAGTCGCGCCGCTGCGCCAATTGTTGCGCCGCGCCCAGCAGCATCGCAGTGTGGCCGTCATGCCCGCACGCATGCATCTTGCCGGGGTGGCGCGATGCATGGGAAAAGGCATTGATTTCCTGCATCGGTAGCGCATCCATGTCCGCGCGCAGTCCGATGGCGCGCGTGGACCTACCGTTTTTTATGACGCCAACCACTCCCGTTAGCCCGAGTCCGCGCAGCACGGGAATGCCCCATTCTGTCAGCTTGGCCGCGATGATGTCCGAGGTGCGCTGTTCTTCATAACAAAGCTCGGGATGGGCGTGCAGATCGCGCCGAATCTGGCGCAACTCGGCGAAGGTGGAATCATCTAGTTTCATCCGGTGGTGCTCCGAGAAACTCCGTGCAAAAGGGGCGGGCAGGAGGCAGCAGCTATCGCCTCCTTGTCTTCTTTCTGTGCCAGCATATGTCATTCCTTTTCTGTTGGTCGCGCCAACCGCACCGTCATTAATTTAGTCTATTTGGATCATGTTAGGGTTCAGTGATCTTGAAACAGTTTTTCACTTTTTCACTTTTTCGCTGGCTTGAATGCAGTCTCCCCCCTTAGACACCAGTGCGGCGCGAGCCCAAGCCCTGCTGGAGCTCCGATCGCAGCCATTGTAGTCCTTGTTCGGCGGCCCAATCTGGCGCGCAAGCGAGCAGTGCATCCGGCTCGCAAAAATCGTATAAAGTGTAAGCTTGATTGTACCTATTTGCGGATCGATTTGATGAAAAGCACACAAGTTCGCGCGGTCTGCCCGCATGACTGTCCCGATACGTGCGCTTTGTTGGTGACCGTGCAAGATGGTGTGGCCACCGAGATTAAAGGCGACCCTGAGCACCCACCCACGGGCGGCGTCTTGTGCACCAAGGTGGCGCGTTATCTGGAACGTACCTACCACCCTGAGCGACTGCTGTATCCGCTGCGGCGGGTGGGCAAAAAAGGGGAAGGCAAGTTCGAGCGCATCAGCTGGGACGACGCCTTGACGGCCATCGCGACCCGTTTGAAATGCATCTCCAGCCGCGCGCCGGAAGCCATTTTGCCGTATAGCTATTGCGGCACCATGGGACTGGTGCAGGGCGAGTCGATGTCGTCGCGCTTTTTTCATCAACTCGGCGCGTCACTGCTGGACCGGACGATCTGCGCCAGCGCCGGCGCAACCGGTTATCGATACACGATCGGCGCGTCGGTCGGGACCGACCTCGAACAATTCCAGAACTCGAAACTGATCCTGATCTGGGGCGCTAACCCGATCGCCTCCAACTTGCATTTCTGGACTCGGGCCCAAGAGGCAAAGCGGCGCGGCGCCAGGCTGATCGCCATCGATCCCTACCGCTCGCTGACCGCCGAGAAGTGTCATCAGCACATCGCGCTGCTGCCGGGAACGGACGCGGCGCTGGCCTTGGGCATGATGCATGTGCTCATCGCAGAGGACTTGGTCGATCATGACTACATCGCCCGGTATAGCTTGGGCTTCGAAGCGTTGAAACAGCGAGCCGCGGAATGGCCGCCCGAGCGCGCGGCCGACCTCTGCGGCATCTCGGTGACCGAAGTGGTCGATCTGGCGTGTGTCTTTGGCCACACGGCCAAAGACGGGCACCCGGTGTCGATCCGTACCAACTATGGCGTGCAACGCGTGCGCGGCGGCGGCATGGCGGTACGCACAATTGCCTGCCTGCCGGCACTAATTGGCGCCTGGCGCCATCCTGCGGGCGGCATCTTGCTCTCTTCCTCCGGCTCATTCCCGATCAACCATGGCGCGCTGCAGCGACCCGATTTGCGGATGCGCCAGCCGCGCACCATCAACATGAGCACCATTGGCGATGACTTGCTGCGCGACAGCTCACCTGCATTCGGGCCGAAGGTGGAAGCGGTCATCGTCTACAACTCCAATCCACTGGCGATTGCGCCCGACTCGGCCAAGGTCGCGCGCGGCTTTGCGCGCGAAGACCTGTTTACCGTGGTGCTCGAGCATTTTCAGACCGATACCGTCGATTACGCCGATATCGTGCTGCCGGCAACCACCCAGTTGGAGCATGTCGATGCCCACGCCGCATATGGTCACCTGTACATGATGGCCAACAACGCTGCCATCGCGCCCATGGGCGAAGCGAAAGCCAATACCGAAGTGTTCCGGCTGCTGGCCGAACGTATGGGGTTTGACAATCCCTGTTTCAAGGAAAGTGACGAGGCCCTGGCCGCCCAAGCCTTCAACGCAAGGGATGCGCGCGCCATCCACCTCGACTGGGAAGCACTAAAGCAAAAAGGATGGCAAAAATTGCGCGTGGTGGACGCCCCGTTTGCCGAGGGCGGTTTTCCCACGGCGTCGGGTAAATGTGAATTTTACTCGGCGGCGATGGCCGAGGATGGACTCGATCCGTTGCCGACCCATATCGCGCCTTATGAATCGCTCGCCAGCAATCCGATGCTGGCTGCAAAATACCCGCTGGCAATGCTCTCGCCGCCGGCGCGCAACTTTCTCAATTCGACCTTTGTCAATGTCAAGAGCCTACGCTCGCTCGAAGGCGAGCCGCAGCTCGACATGCATCCGGATGACGGCGCCGCACGCGGTATCGTGGACGGCGCCATGGTGCGCATTTTTAATGACCGCGGCTCCTTTGTTGCCAAGGCGCGACTCACGTCGAAGGCACGCGTCGGCGTGGTGATTGGATTGTCCGTTTGGTGGAAAAAACTAGCGCGTGATGGCAAGAACGCCAACGAAGTGACGAGCCAGCGCCTGACCGACATGGGCCGCGCGCCGACTTTTTATGATACGCTAGTCCAGGTTGAGACACTGGCCGCCTGAAGGACGATCAATGAGTGCGATCATCAATGAAAAGGCCCCCGTTGCCGCTATGCTGGCAGTGCTGGTTTTGTCGCTTAGCGGGTGCGCCCAGATCAAGTACTACGCGCAGGCAGCTCAGGGTCAGTATTCGCTTTGGTCCGACGCGCGCCCGATTGAGGACTGGCTGGGCAATCCCGCCACCGATGCTAGACTCAAGGAACGCCTACAAAAGGCACAATTGATACGCAGCTTTGCTGTGCGCGAGCTGGGTCTGCCCAACAATGGCAGTTACAAGAACTATGCCGCCCTTAAACGTCCGTTTGTGCTGTGGAACGTGGTGGCCACACCGGAGCTGTCGCTAACGCCGCTGCAATGGTGCTTCCCGATTGCCGGTTGCGTTACCTATCGCGGCTATTACAGCAAGAGCGACGCCGAGGGCTACGCCGACGAGTTACGGGCCAAAGGCGACGACGTGCAAGTGGGCGGGGTGCCCGCCTATTCCACTTTGGGCTGGTTCGACGATCCCTTGCTGTCAACTTTCATCCATTATTCCGACGCCGAGTTGGCGCGCATGATCTTCCACGAACTGGCCCATCAGGTGGTCTATGTCCCCGGCGATTCGCAATTTAATGAGGGATTTGCCGTGGCCGTGGAGGAGGCCGGCGTGCAGCGATGGCTAAACACGTTCGGCGACCCTTTGATGCGCGAGAATTATCGGCGTTACTCGGCGCGGCGTGCGGATTTCCTAGCGCTCCTGCTCAAGCATCGTAACGCTCTGCAGGCAACCTACGCGCAAGATATTCCAGACGGGCTCAAACGTGCGGAAAAAGCGCGCATTTTCGCCGCGTTGAAGGAGGATTACCAAGCACTTAAAGCGGGCTGGGGCGGCTACGCCGGATACGATCGCTGGTTTGCCGAGCCGCTGTCCAATGCCCACCTGGCTTCGTTGGCCACCTATAATGATTTCCTGCCAGCCTTCCGAGCCTTGCTGCTGCAGGAGGAAACCTTCCCCAAATTTTATGCCGCGGTGAAAATACTGGCGAAGGCCGAGCGCAGCCAGCGCCACCAAATTCTGGCGCCACGCTCCACCCCTTGAGCGCCGCGGCTCATCGGCCCGCACTGATGTTGCTTTGCACCATTGCGCAGGGTAAAGACTTGTTCGATTTTTGGCAAAAGCGCTTGCATCGCAACGCGCTGCCCGATAGCATCGCAGAGCAGCGTTCGCTCCATCGAAACAGAGATTTATTCCCGGCGGCACCGGATATATTTGACACGAGAGGCACAGGATGCAGAAAATTTGGCTGAAATCATATCCGCCCGGCGTCCCAAGCGAAATCAACCCTGATCAATACCGGTCTTTGGTGCACTTGTTAGAAGAAGCGTTTCACCAATATGCCGAGCGTAATGCGTATGTCTGCATGGACAAATTTCTCACCTACGCCGAACTCGACACGTATTCCCAACACCTGGGGCGATGGTTGCAAAGCCGCAGCCTGAAAAAAGGCGCGCGCGTGGCCGTCATGCTACCCAACGTGCTGCAATATCCGATCGCCGTCGCCGCCATCCTGCGCGCCGGGTTCATCGTGGTCAACGTCAATCCGCTGTATACGCCGCGCGAGCTGGAGCATCAGCTCAACGATTCGGGCAGCGAAGCCATCATTGTCTTGGAAAACTTCGCCAGCACGCTCGAACACGTGCTGGGCAAGACCAGCATCAAGCATATCGTCGTTGCCAGCATGGGCGAGATGGTGGGCGGCGCCAAGGGCATGCTCGTTAATTTCGTGGTGCGCAACGTCAAAAAGATGGTGCCGCCATTTTCGCTGCCGAACGCGATGCGCTTCAAGCAAGCGCTAGCGTATGGCGGCGGCATGAAACTGACTCCGGTTGAATTGGTGCCCTCTGATGTCGCCTTCCTGCAATACACGGGTGGCACAACCGGCGTGTCCAAGGGGGCGACCCTGACGCACCGCAATATTATCGCTAACGTGCTGCAAATCGAGGCTTGGTCGCAGCCGGCCTTGCTTAAGGAACCTGTGGTGGCGCCCCTCACGATCGTCTGCGCGCTGCCGCTGTACCATATCTTCGCGCTCACGGCCTGCGCCATGTGGGGCATGCGGCTAGGCGCGCTCAATATCCTGATCCCGAATCCGCGCGACACCGGCGGCTTCATCAAGGTGCTGGGCAAATACAAGATCAACATGCTGCCGGCCGTCAATACACTGTACAACGCGCTGCTCAACCATCCCGATTTTGCCAGCCTCGATTTTTCATACCTGAAGATCGTCAACAGCGGCGGCATGGCCGTGCAGCAAGTGGTCAACGACCGCTGGCTGAAAGCGACCGGCGTGCCCATCATCGAAGGGTACGGCTTATCCGAGACGTCGCCGGTCGCCACCTGCAACCGGGCCGACAGCGTCCTATTTTCCGCCACCATCGGCCTGCCTTTGCCGTCGACTGACATCGTGATTCTCGACGACGATGGCCAGCCCGTGGCGCTAGGTGTACGGGGAGAGATCGCTATTCGGGGGCCGCAAGTGATGGGCGGATACTGGAATCGGCCCGACGAGACCGAGAAGGTGATGACGGCCGATGGCTTTTTCAAATCGGGCGATGTCGGGGTCATGAACGAGGGCGGTTATGTCACGATCGTCGACCGCAAAAAAGACATGATTCTGGTGTCGGGCTTTAACGTTTATCCGAACGAACTAGAAGGCGTCATTGCGTCCCATCCGGGCGTGCTCGAATGCGCTGTCATCGGTGTGCCGGACCAGCATTCGGGCGAGGCAGTGAAGGCCTTCGTCGTGCGCAAAAACCCGAGCTTGACGGCAGAGCAGTTGATGGTTTATTGCCAGGAGCAGTTTGCTCCTTATAAAAGGCCGAAATACATCGAATTTCGCGATCAGTTACCGAAGACCAATGTCGGGAAAATTCTACGCCGCATGCTGCGCGACGAGAAAAAGGCCGCCTAAAACGCCCTCGACCGGACAATTTTCCAAGCGCCAAGCGGGCGGATGAACGCGCTGTCGCAGCCCTCAACAGTGGAGGCAACAGATGGACAAGATTTGGCTAAAATCCTATCCCGAAGGCGTTCCTGCAGACATTGACTGCACCCAATATCTCTCTCTGCGGCATTTATTGGAAGAGGCTTTTCGCACCTATGCCGATCGCAATGCCTATGTCTGCATGAACACCTTCCTCACTTACGGTGAGCTCGACCAAATGTCGCAGCGCATGGGAGCATGGCTGCAAAGCCTGGGGCTCGGGCCCGGCGCGCGCGTCGCCATCATGCTGCCGAACGTGCTGCAGTATCCGGTCGCGCTAGCGGCCATCTTGCGCGCCGGTTATACGGTGGTCAATGTCAATCCCCTATACACGCCACGCGAATTGCAGCATCAGCTGATCGATTCAGGCGCCGCGGCGATCATTGTGCTGGACAATTTCGCCAGCACCGTGGCACAGGTGATCGACAAGACCGAAGTCAAGCACGTGATCGTGACGGCGATGGGCGACTTGCTGGGCGGCATCAAAAAAATAGTCGTCAATTTTGTGGTGCGTAGGGTCAAGAAGCTGGTGCCCGCGTATACGCTGCCGGGCGCCGTTCGGTTGCAGACGGTGTTGGCCGACGGCGCGCGCCTGCCACTCAAGCCGGTCAAGCTGGGGCAAGACGAAATCGCTTTTTTGCAATACACGGGCGGTACCACGGGCGTGTCCAAAGGCGCGGTGCTATTGCACCGTAACGTGATCGCCAATATCTTACAAAACGAAGCCTGGCTGCAGCCGGCGTTAGCGAACCGGCCGCAGGTTGATCAGCTCGTGTTCGTATGCGCTTTGCCGCTGTACCACATTTACTCCTTGACGATCAGTTCGCTGATGGGGATGCGACTGGGCGGATTGAATATCTTGGTGCCGAACCCGCGCGATATGGCCCGCTTCGTCAAGGAGCTGGCCAAGTACAAGGTCAACATTTTCCCGGCGGTCA
The DNA here is from genome assembly GCA_003133225.1 of Janthinobacterium sp. GTDB lineage: Bacteria > Pseudomonadota > Gammaproteobacteria > Burkholderiales > Burkholderiaceae_D > Janthinobacterium. Next base: position 21,818 of record PKWL01000091.1, on the reverse strand, counting down.
ACACCCTGTATAACGCCTTGCTCAACAATGCCGAGTTTCAGAAGCTCGATTTTTCAAGCTACAAGGTATGTAACGGCGGCGGCATGGCGGTGCAAAAAGCCGTCGCCGAGCGCTGGCTGGAGCTGACCAAATGTCCGATTGTCGAGGGTTACGGCTTGTCCGAAACGTCGCCGGTGGCAACGGCCAACCGCTGCGACATCAGGGAATTTAGCGGCACCATAGGCTTGCCGTTGCCATCGACCGAGATCCAGATTTTGAACGACGACGGCAGGCCAGTGGCGATTGGCGCGCGCGGCGAAATCGCTATTCGCGGCCCGCAGGTCATGCCTGGTTATTGGCGCCGCGAAAACGAGACCCTCAGCGTGATGACGCCCGATGGCTTTTTTAAAACGGGCGACATCGGCATCATGGATGAGGACGGCTACATCCGCATCGTCGATCGCAAAAAAGACATGATCTTGGTTTCCGGCTTTAACGTGTACCCGAACGAGATTGAAGGTGTCATCGCGGCCCATCCGGGCGTACTGGAATGCGCTTGTGTCGGCGTGCCGGATGCCCATTCGGGCGAAGCGGTCAAGCTATTTGTCGTGCGCAAAAACCCGGCTCTGACGGCCGAACAGTTATTGGAATACTGTAAGCACGAACTAACCGCATACAAAAAGCCGAAATACATCGAATTTCGCGATGAATTGCCGAAGACGAATGTTGGCAAGATTTTGCGGCGCCAGTTGCGGGATCAAAAAAAAGCCGCGTAAGCGTTGCATCGCCTGGAAGGGGCCGCCGGATGCGGGATCGACAGCAGCGCCGCGTCCGGCTGGCAGCCACGCCTTCGGACGCCTGCGGCGGGGGCGAACACGGATGCGTTGCCCTGGGTTCCTTAGGATTGCCGATTAGGACAGCAAGCTTTCCAGCAGCGGCAATTGGCGCGGCTTGCGGTCGTCGCCCGTCGCCACATAGGTCAAAGTGGCTTCGGTGACCTTGACGGTGCATGCCTGCAGGCGGTTGCGCTCGGCGTAGACTTCAACGTAGACGGTGATCGAAGTATTGCCGACCTTGACGATTTCAGCATAGAACGACAACAAGTCGCCAATGAACACGGGATGTTTGAACAGGAAGGAGTTGACGGCGATGGTGGCGACGCGGCCGTTGGCGCGCCGCGTCGCGGGCAGGGAACCGGCAATATCGACCTGGGCCATGATCCAGCCGCCGAACACGTCGCCGTAGATGTTGGCGTCGGAAGGCGCCGGCATCATTCGAATTTCCGGCATTTTCCCAGCCGGCAGGCTGGATTTGATGAAGTTGTCGGGTAGAATTTTTTGGGGGCTCATCGTTGATTCTCATGAAAGGCTACAATTGTCTAGATTGAACCATAAAAAGCTGACCTTCGCCATGCGCCGTTATCCGACCTCCCCTGTGCCCGATTTCAAAATTAGTCCCAACGAAAGCCCCAAGTTAGCCCCGCGCACCGACCTTGCGACCTTGAAAACCCTGTTGCCCTATCTGTGGGTCTACAAGTGGCGCGTCATTCTGGCGTTGCTGTGCCTGGTCGGCGCCAAAATGGCCAATGTCGGCGTACCTCTGGTACTAAAAAAGTTGGTAGACCAGATGAGTATCACGCCCAGCCATCCACAAGCGATGCTTGTGCTGCCGCTGGGTATTCTCGCGGCCTACGGTGCGCTGCGGCTGTCAACTACGCTGTTTACCGAGCTGCGCGAATTCTTGTTCGCCCGGGTGACCCAGCGCGCCGTGCGCACCATCGCGCTTAGAGTATTTCGCCACCTGCATGCCCTGTCCTTGCGTTTTCACCTGAATCGCCAGACGGGGGGCATGACGCGCGACATCGAGCGCGGTACGCGCGGCGTCGGCTCGCTGATCTCGTATACGTTATTTAACATCTTGCCGACCCTAGTCGAGATTACGCTGGTGCTCGGTTATCTGGTAACTCATTATGACATCTGGTTCAGTGTCATCACCGGGGTCGCTCTGGTACTGTATATCGGCTGCACGGTTTTCATCACCGACTGGCGCACCCATTTCCGGCGCACCATGAACGAGCTCGATTCGAAAGCCAATACGAAGGCGATCGACTCACTGATTAATTACGAGACCGTCAAATATTTCGGCAACGAGGACTATGAAGCGCGCCGTTATGACGACGGCTTGAGGCGATTCGAGACGGCGGCCGTGAAATCGCAAATTTCGCTGTCGCTGCTAAACACAGTGCAGTCGATCATCATCGCCAGCGCCGTTACCTTGATTTTGTGGCGCGCGACGCAGGGCGTGATCGACCGAAAAATGACCCTGGGCGACCTGGTGCTGGTGAACGCCTTCATGATCCAGCTCTACATTCCGCTCAATTTCTTGGGCGTGATCTATCGTGAAATCAAACAGAGCTTGGCGGACATGGAGCGCCTGTTTGCTTTGCTGGAACAGAATCGCGAAATCGCCGACAAGCCCGATGCCATGCCGTTAGTCACGCAGGGCGCGCAAGTGCGCTTCTCGCACGTCAGTTTCAGCTACGAAACGAAGCGCCAGATTCTGTTCGACGTCGATTTTACCATTGCGGCCGGCACGACGACCGCCGTGGTTGGCCACAGCGGTTCGGGTAAATCGACCATGTCGCGCTTACTGTTCCGTTTTTATGAAGTCAATGACGGTTGCATCACCATCGACAATCAGGACTTGCGCGACATCAGCCAGGAGTCGCTGCGGGGCGCGATCGGTATCGTGCCGCAAGACACGGTGCTGTTCAACGATACCATCGAATACAACATCGGTTACGGCAAACCGGGAGCGAGCAAGAGCGAAATCGTCGCGGCGGCCAGGGCCGCCTCGATCCATGACTTCATTGAAAGCTTGCCTGATGGCTACGCCTCGATGGTTGGCGAGCGCGGCTTGAAACTGTCGGGCGGCGAGAAACAGCGCGTAGCAATCGCGCGTACCTTGCTGAAAAACCCGGCCATCCTTATTTTCGATGAAGCGACCTCGGCGCTTGACTCCAAGGCCGAGCAGGCAATTCAGTCACAATTAAAGGAAATCTCGAGGAGCCGCACCACCTTGGTCATCGCGCACCGCCTGTCAACGGTGGCCGATGCCCAGCAAATTCTAGTGCTCGATCACGGTCGCATCGTCGAGCGCGGCACCCACCCGACGTTGCTGGCCGCTGGCGGCCTCTACGCGCAGATGTGGCAGCGCCAGCAAGTGCGCCAGGACGAGGATCTGATCGGGGCCGAGGCGGCGTAACTGGCATGACAGTTTGCCACAGCCGAGTTCGGCCTGCCGCGGACCATGGCGCGTGCGCCGCTCCAAGCCATCGCGGCGCAGTTTCTGACGCTGACGTCGCTGCGATCGGTGGCGTCACGGGCCACTTTGGGCGAGCGATTTCGGCCAACGCTGAGCGCCGGCGACGATGGCAACGCATGCCACAATGGGAATAACGATGATAGAAATTAAACAAGTCAATAAATGGTATGGCAAGTTTCAAGTGCTGACCGACTGTACCACCCACGTTTCCAAGGGCAGCGTGACGGTCATCTGCGGCCCGTCCGGTTCCGGAAAGTCGACCTTGATCAAGACCGTCAACGGCCTGGAGCCATTTCAGCAAGGTGAGATCAGGGTCAACGGCGTGTCAGTGGGCGATCCGAAAACGAATTTGCCAAAGTTGCGCGCATGTATCGGCATGGTGTTCCAAAATTTCGAGTTATTTCCCCATTTGTCGATTCGCGAAAACCTGACCATCGGCCAGATTAAGGTACTGGGGCGGAGTGCCGATGAAGCCAATGCGAAGGGCTTGAAATACCTGGACCGGGTCGGCCTCATCGAGCAACAGGACAAATTCCCGGCCCAGTTGTCGGGTGGCCAACAGCAGCGCGTGGCGATCGCGCGCGCGCTTTCGATGGATCCGATCGCGATGCTGTTCGACGAGCCGACTTCGGCGCTTGACCCGGAGATGATCAACGACGTGCTCGACGTGATGGTCGCTCTGGCACAGGAAGGCATGACGATGATGGTCGTAACGCATGAAATGGGTTTCGCCAAGCGCGTGGCCGACCACATCGTGTTCATGGATCAGGGCAAGATCATCGAAGATTGCACCAAGGACGAGTTCTTCGGCACGCCGCGTTCGGTTCGCGCGCGCGATTTCCTGGCCAAGATTATTCACTAAAGCTACATGGCTGGCCACGCTCCCCAAAATGGGCGTCCTAGGGCTGCCTGGCGGCGGCGTTACCGCTGCCGGTGCCCCCGTTCGCCGCAGGCAACGGGTAAAATGACACCATCCGATATTCGAAAGCTGCCATGTCCACTCCCGCCGCTCCGCAAAGTTTGACCATCACCCGTCCCGACGACTGGCACTTGCATTTGCGTGATGGCGCAACGCTAGCTAGTGTGTTGCCGCACAGCGCCCGCCAGTTCGGCCGCGCCATTGTGATGCCGAACCTGAATCCGCCGGTGACCACCACCGCCGACGCGCAAGCCTACCGCAGTCGTATCCTGGCCGCCCTGCCTGCGGGAATGAGTTTCGATCCGTTGATGACCTTGTACCTGACCGACAATACGGCGCCCGATGAGATCCGGCGCGCGCACGACAGCGGCGTTGTGTACGCAGTGAAACTGTATCCGGCCGGCGCGACGACTAATTCTGATGCCGGGGTCACCGACCTGAAGAACTGCTACAAAACGCTGGAAGCGATGCAGGAGGAGGGCATGCCCTTCGTCGTGCACGGTGAAGTCACCGATGCGGAAATCGACATATTCGACCGGGAAGCGGTTTTCATCGAGCGAGTGATGCGTCCGCTACGGCACGATTTCCCGGAGCTACGCATCGTCTTCGAGCACATCACTACCAAGGATGCGGTGCAGTACGTCGCCGAGGCCGAAGGCCCGATCGCCGCCACTATCACAGCGCACCATCTGCTCTACAACCGCAACGCCATATTCACGGGTGGGATCCGTCCCCATTACTATTGCCTGCCAGTGCTAAAGCGCGAAGAGCATCGGCGCGCGCTGGTGACTGCCGCTAGCTGCGGTGACAAGCGTTTTTTTCTCGGCACCGATTCAGCGCCACACGCGCGGGGCGCGAAGGAAACCGCTTGCGGCTGCGCTGGCTGCTATACGGGCCTGCATGCGCTCGAGTTGTACGCGGAAGCTTTCGAGCGTGCCGGCGCGCTCGACAAGCTCGAGTCCTTTGCCAGCTTTCACGGCCCGGCCTTTTACGGCTTGCCGCGCAATACGGGCAGCGTGACCTTGCGCCGCGAGCCATGGATTGTGCCCGAACAGCTGGCGCTGGGCGATACGCACGTCGTTCCGCTCGGTGGCGGCGAACGCATCAACTGGAAACTGCTCTGAGCGCAACGCGAGTTGCGATAGACTGGTCGCGCCCCTGGTATGCGTCGGTGCGTGCCGCCGCCGACGGGCTAGCTCCTGGCGCTAGCGTCATCGAGGCGCTGAATGCGCAGGCGCGCGGTTCGCCGCGATCGTTTGTAGCGCACGGCGCACTGCCCGATGGCGTCGCCTACGAGTCGTTCATCAGCGCCACCGGCACGGTGCCCACGCGCGAGAATTTGCACGATTTCTTTAACGGTTTAGTTTGGCTCAGTTTTCCCCGCATCAAGCAGCAATTAAATACGCTGCAGGCGGCGCAAATCGCGCTGGCCGGTGTCGGGAATGCGCGTGGCGCGGTGCGTGACGGCGCCACGCTCTTCGATGAAAACGCGGCCTTACTGGTGGTACGCGAATCGCGCGCCGGATGGTCGCTCATGGAAGCGCTGCGCGCGCAAGATTGGCGCGCAGCGTTCGTCGCCCAGCGCGCCAGCTTCGGCGCCGACGCCGAGGTTTGGCTGTTCGGCCATGCCTTGATGGAAAAGCTGGTGGCACCGTATAAGGCGATCACAGCGCATACGCGGTTTTTGCTGGCCGCGGATGCTTTTTTTACCCTGTCATCCGACGCGCGCCGGGTCTGGATAGACACCACAATGGCACAGGACCTAGCCACAAACGGTTTGAGCGCGGCCTCCTTCACGCCTTTGCCCGTGCTCGGCGTGCCAGGCTGGTGGGAAGGGCAGGATCAAGCATTTTACGCCGACGCCATGGTGTTTCGCCCGAAGCGCAATGTCGGTCAAGGCTGACGGCACGCACGCGCATGGGCATTCTCAGCATTGACGCGTTTTGGCCGCGCACTCGCTCGGTTCCCTCAGGCACGCCGAGGCCGGCCCTTAAACTTTCAGAAATTCTTCCCTGCGGCCGAGCCAGCGCGCTAAATGGGCTTCGACCGTGGCGGCGCTGTCGTCGGATGTCGCCTGCAACAGGGAGTGTGCCACGTCGCGCGCCTGATCAACCAGCCACTGGTCGGTTTCCAGGTCGGCAAAACGCAGCATCGCCTGGCCCGATTGGCGCGCGCCGAGGAACTCTCCCGGCCCGCGGATTTCCAGATCCTTGCGCGCGATCTCAAAGCCGTCGGTGGTCGCGCGCATTGTCATCAAGCGCTGCCGTGCTACTCCGCCGAGCGGCCCTTGGTATAGCAAAAGACAGGCCGCCGCGTTTGCTCCGCGGCCGACCCGGCCGCGCAGTTGATGCAATTGTGATAAGCCGAAACGCTCGGCATGTTCGATCACCATCAGCGAGGCATTCGGGACATCGACGCCAACCTCGATGACGGTGGTGGCGACCAGAACGTGGATTTGGCCCGTGGAAAATGCGTCCATCATTTTTTGTTTTTCGACCGTTTTTAGGCGGCCGTGCACGAGGCCGACGTGTAGATTGGGCAGCGCATCGACCAGCATCGCATGGGTGTCCGTTGCCGTTTGCAACTGCAGCGCTTCCGATTCTTCGATCAGCGGGCAGACCCAGTACACCTGGCGCCCTTCGAACGCGGCCACATGGATGCGCTCGATCACTTCGTCGCGCCGGCTCTGGTCGATGCAGCGCGTCACGATCGGGCTGCGCCCCGGCGGCAGTTCGTCGATTACGGACACCTCGAGGTCGGCGTAATAGGTCATTGCCAAAGTGCGCGGGATCGGCGTGGCCGACATCATCAACTGATGTGGCAGGGCATCGGTATCACCCTTATTGCGCAAGGTCAGGCGCTGACCGACGCCGAAGCGGTGCTGCTCGTCGACGATCACCAGCCCCAGTTTGGAAAACTGTACCGCGTCCTGGAGCAGCGCATGAGTGCCGATCACCAGTTGCGCCTGGCCCGATCCGATCAGCGCTTGCGTGGCTAGCTTATCTTTCTTTTTAAGGCTGCCCGTGAGCCAAACCACGGTCACGCCGAGTGGTTCGATCCAGGCCGCGATTTTGCGAAAATGCTGGTCCGCCAAAATCTCCGTCGGTGCCATTAGCGCGGCCTGAAAGCCACTGTCGATCGCCTGCGTGGCCGCCAGTGCCGCCACCACTGTCTTGCCACTGCCGACGTCGCCCTGTAGCAGGCGCTGCATTGGATAGGCTTGGCGCAGGTCGCTCCTAATGTCTTGCAACACGCGCTGCTGCGCGCCAGTCAGACTAAACGGTAGCATGGCGAGGAGGGCGTCGCACAGCGCGCCCGCGACCGGCAGCGCGGAAGCGCCCTTGGAACGGCGCGAGCGCTGCGCACGCTTCAAGGACAGCTGTTGCGCTAGCAGTTCGTCAAATTTCATGCGCACCCAGGCCGGATGGGAGCGGTCGGCGAGCGCGCATTCATCCACCTGTTGCGGCGGGTGGTGTAGCAGGCGCACGGCTGTCTCGAAGTGGGTCAGGCGCATGCGATCGACTAACGATGGCGGCAGTGTGTCACGCCAGTCGATGCGATTCATGGCGTCCTCAATGGCGCGTCGCAGTGCCGGCTGGGACAAGCCCTCGGCGGATGGGTAGACGGGAGTTAGCGAGGCCGGCAGCGCAGCCCCTTGGTGGATGACCTTATAGGCAGGATGCACCATCTCGGGGCCGAAGAAGCCATGTTTTAACTCGCCGCGGGCGCGCACGCGGATGCCAACTGACAATTGTTTGACCTGGCTGCCGTAAAAATTCATGAAACGCAACAACAGTTCGCCGCTCTCGTCGGCAATGGTCACCAACAGCTGGCGTCTTGGCTTGTAGGCGATCTCGCACTTGGTGACAAGGCCTTCGACCTGCGCCTGCTCGCCGCCGCGCAGTGTGGCGTCGCGTATCGATATCAAGCGAGTCTCGTCCTCGTAGCGCAAAGGCAGATGTAACACCAGATCCATATCCGTATTGAGGCCCAGTTTGGCCAGGCGGCTTTCGGTGGTGCTCGCTTTTTTTGCAGTCTTTTGTTTCGGTGCAGGCATATCGGTGGGATTTTGAGCCACTAGCGTAAGATAGAGGGTTGGCCGACGCATCGCCTCGCATCGAGGCGATGCCGGTATTGTACGATCTGTCACAGTATAGTGATTATCCATCATTGTCGCGCCGGCCGCGTTTACCCCTATCCATTCTTGAATTAAACCATGTACTCGCTTTCCGATTTCGATTTTAATCTGCCGCAAGAACGTATTGCGCAAATTCCGTTGGCCGAGCGCAGTGCGTCGCGGCTGTTGCACTTGCACGGCGATACGATCATCGATCGCACCTTTAGCGACATCGTCGACTTGCTGCAGGCAGGCGATTTGCTTGTCATGAACGACACCCGCGTGCTCAAGGCGCGTTTCTTCGGCGTCAAGGAGAGCGGTGGAAAGATCGAAGTGCTGATCGAACGCGTGCTCGACAACCGGACGGTGCTAGCGCAGGTGCGCGCGTCGAAGTCGCCGCAGCGGGGCTGCCGGATGCGCCTGGCCGAGGCCTTTGACGTTACCGTCCTCGAGCGCTCCAATGAATTTTTCGTGCTCAAGTTCGAAGCCGACGTGTTTGCGCTGATTGAAGCGCACGGCAGCCTGCCGCTGCCGCCCTATATCGAGCGCAGCGCTGACGCCTTTGATGAAAACCGTTACCAAACCGTCTTCAACAAGGTGCCGGGTGCCGTGGCGGCCCCGACCGCCGGCCTGCATTTCGACCAAGCGCTACTCGACCGGTTGACGGCCAAAGGCGTGCACTTTGCCTACGTGACCTTGCACGTTGGCGCCGGGACTTTCCAGCCGGTGCGAACCGAAGTGCTGGCCGAGCACAAGATGCATAGCGAGTGGTACACGATGCCGCAGTCGACCGTCGATGCGGTGCGCGCGGCCAAACTAGCTGGTCGCGACGTGGTGGCCGTTGGCACCACCAGCTTGCGCGCGCTGGAATCGGCATCGCAGTCCGGGGAGTTGGTCGCAATTAGCGCCGATACGGCCCTGTTCATCACGCCCGGCTACCAGTTCAAGACCGTGTCCCGCCTTATCACCAATTTCCATCTGCCTAAGTCAACCTTGCTCATGCTCGTTTCCGCCTTTGTCGGATACGATAAAATCCGCGCGGCCTACGCCCACGCCATTGCGCAACAATATCGTTTTTTCAGTTATGGCGATGCCATGTTGCTGACTACTCAATCAAAGCAAGCCGTTTAGCGAAAGATTCACACATGTTGGAATTCGAATTGCTTAAGTCCGATCAGAGCGGCCTGACCCGGGCGCGCCGGGGCCGCATGACGGTAAACCACGGGGTCGTCGAAACGCCGATCTTCATGCCGGTTGGCACGTACGGCTCGGTCAAGGCGATGTCGCCGCTGGAGTTAAAGGAAGTCGAGGCCCAGATCATTTTGGGCAACACTTTCCACCTCTGGCTACGCCCCGGCAACGATGTCATCGCCAAATTCGGCGGCTTGCACGACTTTATGGGCTGGGACAAACCGATCCTGACCGATTCCGGCGGATTTCAAGTGTTTTCGCTGGGCTCGATGCGCAAGATCACGGAAGAGGGCGTCCATTTTTCTTCCCCCATCAATGGCGACAAACTGTTCTTGTCGCCGGAAATTTCGATGCAGATCCAGCGCGTCTTAAATTCCGACATCGTCATGCAATTCGACGAATGCACGCCGTATGAAATTGACGGTCGCCCGGCGACTTTCGCTGAAGCGGAAAAATCGATGCGCATGTCGTTGCGCTGGGCGCGGCGCTCGAATGATGAATTTACGGCGGGCGAAAACTCGAACGCGCTGTTTGGCATCGTCCAGGGCGGCATGTTTGAAACCTTGCGCGACGAGTCGCTGGCCGGGCTGGAGGAGATCGGTTTCCCCGGCATCGCCATTGGCGGGCTCTCGGTGGGCGAGCCAAAGGAGGATATGATGCGCATGCTGGCGCACGTGGGCCCGCGTCTGCCCGAAAACAAGCCGCGCTATCTGATGGGTGTGGGCACGCCCGAAGACTTGGTTGCGAGCGTGTCGCTCGGCATCGACATGTTCGATTGCGTGATGCCGACCCGCAACGCGCGCAACGGATGGTTATTTACCCGCTTCGGCGACATCAAGATCAAGAATGCGCGCTATAAGGACGACAAGGCGGCGCTGGACGAATCGTGCGCATGTTACTCTTGCCGCAATTTTTCGCGCGCCTACCTGCACCATTTGCACCGTTCCCGGGAAATTTTGGGGGCGCGCTTGAACACCATCCATAATCTTCACTATTATTTGGACCTGATGCGCCAGATGCGCGAGGCACTTGACAATGACCGTTTTCATGCTTTCACGCTACAATTTCATGCCGAGCGCATGCGCGGGATCTGACGCCATCATGGTCTTGTAACATTTTATGGTCGCAGGATCAGGCTGGATGACTCGTTTCGCCAGGCCAGTGCTAGAATACAGCGCTATTTTTAAAACTACATAAAACCGGAGTCTCTGTGTTTATTTCCAACGCTTACGCGCAATCCCCCCTCGACGGTCTCGGTCTGAGCGGTAATTTGACCACCTTCTTGCCCCTGGTTCTGATGTTCGTGGTGATGTATTTCCTGATGATCCGCCCCCAGCAAAAACGCGCCAAGGAACAAAAAGCAATGATGGATGCGCTCGCCAAAGGCGACGAAGTGCTAACGGCCGGTGGTATCTTGGGCAAGGTGGTCAAGGTGACTGACGCCTACATCACTATTGAAGTGGCGACTGGCATCGAAGTCGTCGTCCAGAAGAGCTCAATCACGATGCTGTTGCCAAAGGGCACCCTGAAGTCGCTGTAAGATTGGAGCGGGGCGGCCATCGACCGCTCCGCATCCGACGCTCAACTTTAAACGCTGAACCAATATGAACCGTTATCCTGCTTGGAAATACATCCTTATCGCCGTCGCCCTGTTGCTAGGCGCACTGTACACGGCGCCCAACTATTTCGGTGAATCGCCGGCGTTGCAAATAACGAGCGGTAAATCGACCGTCAAAGTGACGAGTGCGACCGAGGCTCAAGTCGAAGCCGTGTTGGCCAAAGAAAACATCAAGTCGGAAGGCATCAGCTTCGACGGCGTCGGCACTCATGCCTCGGTGCGCGCCCGGTTTGCTGACCCCGATACCCAGTTCAAGGCAAAATTAATGCTGGAAAAGGATCTCAATGGGGATCCGGCCGACCCGACCTACCTGGTGTCGGTCAACCTGCAGCCCAATACGCCCAAATGGCTGCAAAGTATCCATGCGCTGCCGATGTACCTGGGGCTGGACTTGCGCGGAGGCGTGTTTTTCCTGATGCAAGTGGACACCAAGGCGGCTTTGGCCACCCGCATGAAAGGAGTCCAGGCCGGAGCGCGCAGCCTGTTGCGCGACAAGAATGTGCGCCATGCCGGCATCGAACGGGTCGGTGACGGCATCGAGATCAAGTTCCGCGATGCCGCAACGCGCCAAAAGGCGAAAGAGGAATTGTCGGCGCAAATGCCGGATCTGGCATTTGCCGAGACGGCCGAGGGCGCCGACCTGAAGCTGATTGCCAGCCTGAAGCCGGCCGCGCTCACGCAAGCCATCGATGATGGGGTCAAGCAAAACATCGCGACGCTGTCCAAGCGCGTCAATGAGCTGGGCGTGGCCGAACCGATCATCCAGCAGCAAGGTCTAGACCGCATCGTGGTGCAGTTGCCGGGTGTGCAAGACGTTGCCCGTGCCAAGGCCATCATCGGCCGCACCGCGACCCTGGAAGTACGCATGGTTGATGAAACGGTCACTCCTGGCACCGAATTGACTTCCGCCGTGCCGTTCAATTCCGAATTGTTTACAGTCGGCAAGAACGTTCCGGTCGTGCTGTCGAAAGACGTGATCTTGTCGGGGGAGTACATTTCTAGCGCCACCGCTAATTTCGATCAGAATCACCAACCGGCCGTGTCGATCGACCTCAATGGCGACGGCGGGCGCAAGATGCGCGACGCCACCCGCGACCATGTCGGCAAACGCATGTCCATCGTGCTGTTTGAAAGGGGCAAGCCTGAAGTGTTGTCGGTGGCGACCATCCAGAGCGAACTGGGCACCCACTTTCAGATCACCGGCATGGGCAATGCGGAAAACGCGAATGAGCTGGCGTTGCTGTTGCGCTCGGGGGCACTGTATGCGCCGATGAACGTGATCGAAGAACGCACCATCGGTCCGGCTTTAGGCGCCGAAAATATCGAGAAAGGTCAATTGTCGATGGTGTACGGTTTCGTGGGAATCGCCATTTTCATGATGCTGTACTACATGCTGTTCGGTTTCTTTAGCGTGCTGGCGCTGGCATGCAACTTGTTGCTACTAATTGCGCTATTGTCGATGCTTCAAGCGACCTTGACCTTGCCGGGGATCGCCGCGATCGCGCTGGCACTAGGGATGGCAATTGATGCCAATGTGCTGATCAACGAGCGTATCCGCGAAGAACTGCGCGGCGGCGCCACGCCGCAAGTGGCCATTTCAGTCGGCTTCGAGCGCGCCTGGGCCACCATTCTCGACTCGAATGTGACCACCTTGATCGTAGGTCTGGCGTTGCTGATGTTCGGTTCGGGCGCGGTGCGCGGTTTCGCGGTGGTGCACTGCCTGGGTATTATGACCTCCATGTTCTCGGCCGTGTTTGTCTCGCGCGGCGTGGTCAACCTCTGGTATGGCCGCAAGAAAAAGCTGAGCTCGCTTGCCATCGGCACGGTCTGGGTTCCTGGCCTGGCGCACAAATAGTCCGGCGCGCGGTCCGCGACAGCGGCCCGCGCGCGACAACAAAAAAGAGGATTCCATGGAATTTTTCCGAATTAAAAAAGACATTCCCTTCATGCGCCATGCGTTGATTTTCAACGTGATCTCGGCCCTTACCTTCGTCGCCGCCGTGTTCTTTCTGGTGCACAAAGGACTGCACTTTTCGGTCGAGTTCAAGGGTGGCACGGTGATGGAGGTGAAATACCCGAAGGCGGCCAACCTTGAGGCGATTCGCCATACTCTTGAAGCCGTCGGCTACGAACAGCCGGAAGTGACTGGCTTTGGTACCGCTAGGGACGTGATGATCCGCTTGCCAGTCATCAAGTCGGTGAGCGGCGCGAATAGCTCGCAAGTGGTATTTGGCGCCTTGTGCAAGGGCGAAAACGGTTCAATCAAGCAAATCGACAGCGTTACCGCCAAAGGCGAACACATCGTCAAGGACGCTTGCGTTGATACGGCCGGCGCGGAACTGGTTGCCCAGCAGCGCGTTGAATTCGTCGGCCCGCAAGTGGGCGACGAGCTGGCACAGAACGGCCTGAACGCGCTGGTGATGGTGGTGATTGGAGTGATGCTCTACCTGGCCATCCGCTTTGAATGGAAATTTGCCGTCGCTGCGATCATTGCCAATTTGCATGACGTGGTTATCATTCTCGGTTTTTTCGCCTTCTTCCAATGGGAATTCTCGCTAACGGTACTGGCTGCAGTCTTGGCTGTACTTGGTTACTCGGTTAATGAGTCGGTGGTGATCTTCGATCGGATCCGCGAAAACTTCCGCAAGCAGCGCAAGGCGCCCGTGCCTGAAGTGATTGACAGCGCGATCACCAGCACCATTTCGCGCACCATCATCACCCATGGCTGTACGCAAATGATGGTGCTGTCGATGTTGTTTTTCGGCGGCCCAACGCTGCACTACTTCGCCGTTGCACTGACGATCGGTATTTGCTTCGGCATTTACTCGTCCGTGTTTGTGGCCGCTGCCGTGGCAATGTGGCTCGGTGTGAAACGCGAGGACTTGATCAAGCCGATCAAAGAAAAAAACGAAACGGATGGCGCGGTGGTCTAAAACGACAATGCCTTCCAACATGGGGCAGCGCAAGCTGCTCGATGTTGTCCTCGGCCGGGGTCCCAATTCCACGGGTATTGCCGCACCCCTCTAACGAATGTTTTCTACAATCGAGTCGGTTTCTCCGGCCCGGCAATCTTACGCGGCTCGTTCAATGCGGATGGCCGAGCCGGCTGATGTTCATCTTCCTTAGTTTGCCGTCCTCTCGATGATCTGCCCCTTGCTCGCCTTTAGGTCGACATGCCTAGCGTAATTTGCCTGACGACCACCATCGGTGTGCCATGCCTCCACTTCGCTCGACCGAGCGTCTGCATTTTTTTTCGAGCGTCGAAGCCAGATCGCAGGCAGCCCCGGGCGGCTAATGCCAGGGCGGGGAGGCATTCATTTTGCCAGCAAGCAGGAATTGCCATTGGCTAGCGGGCGCCTGTCAGCACCCAGTTGGACGACTCAGCCTACGCGTCGCCGTCGGCGGCGCCAACGGACAAAATTCAAAGGTGGCGTGCTTTGGCGTGGAGTGGGCGCTTACATTAGGGCGGAACCTCAAGGTGTCGGGTGGTCCCATCTTTTATCAGCGAGGTGACTGGCGCTTACAATTTAGAGCATCAAGACGGCCAGCAGCGAGGTGACTTCCTCGGCTGACTCCGACAAAATGCTATTGAGCGTGCCGTCGCTGGTGACGAAGTCAATGGTGCGTGCCGCTTGCACCGTGGTGGCGCCCCGGCGTTCGTGCAGGGGCGAGGCAACAGGCGACAGGTCGTTTGCCAGCAGCAAGGTATCACCCAAGGTTTCGGGCGGCAAGGCGCGCAGGCCGACCCAGACCGCCTCGATGGCCTGTCTGACGGCAACCGGGACATCGAGCTTGGCCAATACGCCACGACCAATCGCCACTTCGCCATGCTCGACCCAGTCCTCGGCTTCGCCATCGAGGATGGCGGGATATTCGCTGGCGCGCGACAGCATGTAGAAGCCGCCCACTTCATGCACGATCCCGGCAAACAGCGCCGTCTCAGGGTCGACTTTGGTGACGCGGCGCGCAATCACTTGCGACAGTGCGGCCACATGCGCCGTGTGTGCCCACAGTTGCGCAGCCTTGGCCTTGGTGACGGGATCGGTGATGGTACTGCCCAGTTGGCGCACGATCAGTGCCGCGGCCAGCGATTGTATTGTGCGTATGCCCAAGCGCTGCACGGCTGAGCGGACGCTGGTTATCTGGCTGCCAGAGCGGTTGTAAGCGACCGAATTGGCAAGTGCCACGGCACGCGCGGCCATGAGCGGGTCGGCTTGCAGCAACCTGGCGGCCGCGTCGATATGACAGTTGGGATCGTTTAGCGCCTGTTGCAGCTTGATGGAGGCATTGACATTGGTTGGAAATGTCAGCTCTCCTCGGCTCGCTTGAGCGGCTATGCTTTGGAAGGCGTCGAGTCTGTTCATCGAAAAATTATACCCGCTATATTTCTGGAAAGAATTTTTTTTGGAAAATTCTCAATGGTAATGATTCTTGTTGGATGCCAGGCCGACGTCGGGCACGGAAGGCTCAGCCCGGCTTGCGATTGCTCCCTTGCGGGAAACGCTAGCGGGACTTTGTATGGGAAGCGATCTTGAGTGCCGTTGGTATGCTTACGCTTCGCTAAAAATGGCGTCACAACCATCCTGGGTCGCGTTGGTGTCTTGCAGCTCGTCAGCTAGTCCCAGATCGAATAATTCTTCGATCGCGTTCATAAAACTGTTGTGCTTGGTCGCTCCGATCAGGCGATAGATTTCGCCTGCCTCATTGCGGATGCCGATAATGAGCTTCTCCTGGCGCACTACGTCAGGAGTGCTGACGGTAAGTAGCAGATTGCCGATGATGTGTTTGTCAAATTTCGCCGGCTTTTTGCCTTCCAGTAGTGTCGTTTTCAAATTATTTCCTTCGGTTTTAGGTGGATGGGTTGTGGCATATAAATGAATCGGGTTCGTGGCCCACTTTTCCATAGCCGTCGATGATCAATTTCTTCAGTCTGGATAAAGCTGCTTCCAGAACCGTGAAATCCACGTCGCATTTGGGGGAGCGCAATAGAACTACGCTTCGTCTGACGTTAGGCAGGTGCAGAGCAGTTTCATCAAACTCGGCGCGCCTCAAGCCCCTCCTTTTTGCTCGATGCGCGCTTTGCCAGCTCCTTGTCCGCCATATTCGAATAGCGTGTCTAGCGAGCTGCTCGGGGCAACCGAAAAGCGATCGAACTTTGCCTGCATGCGGACCGTGCACACTCAATGAATAATCATAGACCATGATTATAGCCGTCCACGCCTTTTCGCCGAGCCGCGCTCGGCAGCAACCACGCGTGCAAAAAAGAAACAACGCAACAAGAGGTTCACGTTTTGTGGCGCACCGATTGCCCATCGCCGCAGCAAACGTCGCGATCCACTGATTATTCGCGTCAGACACCGCCATGACACGCGAGTTCCGCAGCAGCATTTTGGAATGGCTCGTTCGCACGGCGGAGCGATAAGCATCAGTTGGTGGCTCCATCCAAGGCGGACCGCTCGGCGTGGTATTGTTTCACTGTTCAAGGAGGAGGTTTGGCGGCGGCTCTGATTTGACAGCAGATCGCACTATCCTGAGTCCGCGCCTGGTCGAGATCGATGGGCAAATTTTGAGAAGCACGGCTGGCGGCCAGGTCCTGAAATTCTCGCGCGGTGCATCAAAGAGATGCAGCCGGCGCTGCCGTACGGCGATTCAATCGAAGGGGCGCGCCTTCGCGCCCTTCCAAATATAAAAATCCTTGTCGCAGATTCAAAAGAGTTTTAGTATCCCGCTTTAATACGGTACACGCGCAGCTGCCATTGCCGCGAATGTGCCTAACTTTGATAGGAACGCCATGAACGCCAAGCTTGATTCGACCGTGACTACCCGCCCGGTAAGCAGACAGACCTTCGACGCAGTGCTGGTGCCGACGTACGCGCCAGCAGCGATGGTGCCGGTGCGCGCCTCCGGTCTTGACCTGTGGGACCAAAATGACAAGCATTACCTCGATTTCACTTCCGGCATCGCCGTCACCAGCCTCGGTCACGCTCATCCGGTGCTAGTTGAAGCGCTAACCAGACAAATGAATACCCTGTGGCACGTCGGCAACGGCTATACCAACGAGCCCGTGCTGCGCCTGGCGTTGGCGCTAACTGACGCGACCTTCGCCGATCGTGCCTTTTTTTGCAATTCCGGCGCCGAAGCCAACGAGGCGGCGTTCAAGCTGGCGCGCAAATATGCCCACGCCAAATTCGGTCCGGCTAAGTCGCGCATCATCTCCTGTTTAAACTCTTTCCACGGCCGTACCCTGTTCACGGTAACGGTTGGCGGCCAGACCAAATATACTGAAGGCTTCGAGCCTCTCCCGCCGCAAATCGACCACATCCCGTACAACGACATTGAGGCGGCGCGTGCGGCCATCCGGGACGACGTTTGCGCGGTGGTGGTCGAGCCGGTACAGGGCGAAGGAGGCGTGGTCCCAGCCGATCAGGCCTATCTAGATGAGCTGCGTGTCTTGTGCGACAAGACGGGTGCCTTGCTCATTTTTGATGAAGTCCAGTGCGGCATGGGCCGAACCGGCGCGTTGTTTTCCTACATGAATTATAAAGTGGCGCCGGACATCCTGACCTGCGCCAAGGCGCTGGGCAACGGCTACCCTATTGGCGCGATGCTAACCACCAACGAGTTGGCCATCGCCCTGAGCGTCGGCACCCATGGCACCACGTTCGGCGGCAACCCGCTGGCCGCGACGGTGGCCCTGAAGGTGCTTGAGCTAATCAATACGCCGGCCTTCTTGGCGCGGGTGAAAGAGGCCGGCGCCAAGGTCGTGGCAATGCTGCAGCAGATGGTGGCAGACTACCCGCAAGTATTTTCCCTTGTCCGGGGCAGCGGCTTGTTGCTCGGCCTCGTGCTTGCCGACGCGTTCAAGGGCCGTTCAAAAGACATCCAGAAGGCTGCCGAGGCGGAAGGCTTGATGCTGCTGATCGCAGGTCCCGATGTGGTGCGCCTGGCACCGGCGCTGATCGTCTCCGACGAGCAGATCGCCGAAGCGGGCCGATTGCTGCGCATCGCCGTCGACCGTCTGATCAAGGTTGCATAAATGCATGGGGCGCCGGTGGCGCCGCAGGCTTGTGCCAGCAAGCACTTTTAGGAGTGTTGTGCGTCCGGTAAAGGGAAGAGATTCTTTTGCTGCACCGGACTTTAAATTACTGGGAACGCGGGATACTGGGTGTGGCAATCGCCCTAGTTAATGAGCCGGAACGGTCTGCATTGCCGTCAATTTGCGCCGGACAGGCCGGCATCGGCGGCGGGCCGCCCTGGCGATCGGACATATTCAGCCAGGGCGTGAACCGGCATATAATTTGTTGGCGGACGCGGCTTTCGATACGGACGTCGGATACGGCCTGCTGCAGGCGCTGCAAAGGTAAGCCGCACCGGATCAAGGTATCTGCATCCGAACCTAACGGCGGGAACCCTATGCTAGTCGTACGCGCAATCAACGCTGCCGATCTGGGCGCTTTATATGATTTAGCGAGCCAGGTGGGCACGGGGATGACCACGCTCAAGCCCGATATGAAAATGCTGGGCGCGCGGCTGGAAATCGCCTGTGCCTCGTTTGACGAAACTATCGCGCTGGCCCAGCGCGACTACATGTTCGTGATGGAAGACACCAGCTCGGGCCGGCTGGCGGGAGTTTGCGCTATCAAGGGCGCGGTCGGCCTGGACGAGCCGTTTTATAACTATCGCATCGGCACTTTGGTGCATTCGAGCCGCGAGCTCGGCGTCTTCACCCAAATGGAGACGCTGTACCTGTCGAACGACCTGACCGGCAGCACGGAATTGTGCTCGCTGTTCCTGCACCCCGACTACCGCATTGGCACGAATGGGAAGCTGCTCTCGAAGAGCCGCTTCCTGTTCATTGCGCAATTTCCGCATTTGTTCACCGAAAAACTAATCGCCGAGATGCGCGGCTATCAGACGGCGGACGGTAGCTCTCCTTTTTACGAGGGCCTGGGGCGTCATTTTTTCAAGATGGACTTCGACATCGTGGACGATCTGACCAGCCTTGGGAAAAAAGCCTTCATCGCCGAACTCATGCCGCGCCAGCCCTTGTACGTTGCCTATTTGCCGAAAGCGGCACAGGAAGTGATCGGGAAGGTCCATTTGAGCACCGCACCGGCGCGCCGTCTGCTCGAGCAGGAAGGGTTGCATTTTGAAGGCTATGTCGACATTTTTGACGCCGGCCCAGTGCTGCAGGCGCGGGTTTGCGAACTGCGAGCCTTGCGCGACAGTACGCTGGCCAAGATCGCCGTAGCGGCAGGCACTGAGCTCATGTGCGAAGTGAGCGCCGATGCCGCGCTTTCGCTGCCCGAGCCGTACCTGATCTCGAACACCGTCTTAAACGATTTTCGTGTCATTGTTTCGCCCGCACGACCCGATGGCGGCAAGATCACCCTGGCCCAAGACGAGCAGCAGACGCTGCGCTGTTCCGCGGGCGAATCTGTGCGTACAGTTTCGCTCAACTTGCGAAGAAATCCTTAGGGATTTTATCAATCCAAGCTGAAGTGCTCGGCTTAACAAAATCGAGAAATCGCAATTGGCGCGCATTAACCACCCTGATGCCCGTCATCTGATCATATCGCGCGCGCCTTTGTACACCCGTAAACCACGGAGTCACCACTTATAAGACAGCAAACTCCTGCCAAATTCCCCTGTTGATGGTAAAGCCAAAGGAACAAAACCCGGCAGCGAGTGGCGCACATGAGGCTTTAGAAAATTTTTGACGTAAAAAACTTGCCATCGGTAATCGATTAGATGCAGCAAACAAGTAAATTTGATTTTTTATGTCGGGATTTTTTACAAATGTGGCCATGTCCATAAATCGAGCCTACCTAATGGATTGATAAATAGACATATTTTAGTTTTGGCACAAATATTGCTCTGGAAATTATTGCCTCCAAAGCTCAGCAATGGTTTGTCATGCGCCAAACTTGATTATCTTGATTCGACTCCATAGGGAATCCGCGATGAACATAATTTCCAACAATGCAAGAAATACGATTACAAGCTGTTCTCTGAAATCGTTTTCAATTTTGACATCGGCAGTGATTGCCATGGTTTGCGCCTTGTCTCCCGTGTGCGCCGCACCATTTCTGGGCGAGGCGCAGAGCTTCGCCGTATTGGGCGCCTCGGCCGTGACCAATACGGGTGCGACTACTCTTTTTGGCGATCTGGGCATCTACCCCGGCACTTCCATCACGGGCAGCGGGACGATCACCATCACGGGATCGGTGCACCAAACCGACGGCGTCGCGCAGCAGGCTCAGGCCGATGCCCTTAACGCATATAATATTCTCGCAGGTCAGGCGCCCACGCAAAACCTGACTGGTGATGATCTGGGTGGACTCGTTCTCACTCCAGGCGTTTATTTCTTTTCATCCTCGGCTCAATTGACGGGAACGCTTACGCTCAATGCCGAAAATGATCCCAACGCACTCTTCATTTTCCAGATAGGCAGTGCACTCACGACTGCAAGCGCTTCGGAAGTTGACGTGATCAATGGCGCTCCTGGCGACGGCGTGTTTTGGCAGGTCGGCACTTCCGCGACCTTGGGTACAAGCACGATGTTCGCAGGCAATATACTGGCGGATCAAAGCATCACTTTAAACACCACCGCGGAAATTTTGTGCGGCAGAGCCATTGCGCTAAACGGTGCGGTGACCATGGATACGAATACCATCTCCAACAATTGTAGCAGTGCTAACTTTGGCAGCGAGCGCAACGACTTCGGGAGCAGTGGATTTAGCAATTTCACCCCCGCCCCTGAGCCACCCACGCTGGCACTGCTTGGACTGGGAGTGTTGGGGTTCGCTGTTAACCGACGTCGGTGCCAATTGGGATGAGGTGTACGTCCGTCGTCGTGTGATTGGCCTTGGATTGGAATCAAAATTGTGGAGAGTAGGCGGATAGCGAGTGAGCGTTTAGCACTTTTCTGTCTGCCCGTCCTCGAACCGATCTCTAGTGTCGTAAATTTCAGTTTAATTTTAGCGCTTCCCTTTTCCCGTACTTCCCTTCCCGGAATCGTCGGCACATGCCGGCCTTTCCCATGCACGGCTTTGCCCGATGGCGCCTCCGTTACCTCGGGTTCGCGCTTCATTAGGCGAGCTCGCTTTCCCTCGATGATCGATGTCTCTAGCACGACGGTGGTGCCGCGTCCGCCTCCTTGAGCTTATATTTCACGCCATCACGCGCGGACAAGACAATACAGACGCCCGATCATGATGGCTGCGCCCCGAAAGCGATCTTGCTTACCTGGGTTATTTGAACTTATTGCCCTCGGACATGGGCCATTTGATTACTCCGCAATTTGCTGTTCTAATACGGTACGGCGCACTGGAGGGAGCGAATTCCGGTCCCGCTGACCTGACAATTTTGGTTGTAGTCCGCGTCCCTGGTACGGCTCGTGGCGTGGATGATGGATTCATGTTTTGGTACACCTTCTGGCAACGGGAGGTCATTTGGACGGGCACCCCTCGTCTTATATAAATTGCCGACGCTCGGCCACAAGCCGGAGCAACAGCAATCGGATTTACTACCGCATTGGAGAAGCAAGATGAAACAAATGCCACAAGATTTGCGTACCCAGACGCTTGATCTGGTTAACGCAAGCGCCCCCGCCGCCGACAGCAGCCAGGTCGCATCCTTGATCAGAGTCTGGCTCGGTTCCTTGGACG
>PKWL01000116.1 GCA_003133225.1 Janthinobacterium sp. | reverse complement strand
AACCTCTATTGGATTTGACTGGCCCTCACTGGGTTCGAAACGGCGCTACGCCGATTGAATCGACTTTCGATACCTGCGTCCATGAAAATTGCCCCAGCCGCCACACAGGGTGCGTAAAGTACGCCTCAACATCAAACGCTACGTGGCGCAAGCGATCAACGCCTCGAGCTGCCCTCGCCTGATACGCCACCGAAAAATGGGCCCAGCTATGATAAAGCGCGCAAAGTCCACCAGCATGGCAGCTGGCCAGGTCAAACGGGAGATTGGGAAGCGCTGCCGTAGCGCAGGCGATACCAGCAAAAGCCGAGCCATTCGTGCAGAGCAAAATGCGAGCGTTGCAGCCCTTCACCACCCGGTAAAAAACTGAAAAAGGTGAGCCTTTCGCCACTTAGAAACACGGTCGGCGCGGCAACCACGTCAAGGCCGCTGTGCTCGAAGATCGCTTTGGCGCGCGGCATATGCATCGCCTCGGTGACGAGCAAAATTCGCTCAATGCCGGCAGCTCGCAAAATTGTCGCCGTCATTGCCGCATTTTCAGCAGTCGTGTTCGACTGTTGTTCCAGCCATCTGACCGGTATCGCAAAATCATCAAGCATGGCGCGCGCCATGGTTGCAGCTTCGGCTTCCGGAGCGCCGTCGGGCGCCCCGCCCGTCATCAGTATTGGCAGGCCGGTTTGGCGATGCAGCCGGGCCGCATAGACGATACGCGCAAGGGTATGTTCGCTCGGCCTGTCCTTATTTCCATATTCGGGTGCATCGGCAATGCGGCCGCCCCCCAGCACAACGATCGCTTGCGCCCGCGTATTTTTTACGGAACCCAGCGCGTGCGTGCGCATTTCGAGCGGCGCCACGAGCAATTGGGAACCCGCCACCGTGCTGAGAATCACCAGCGTCACGAGCGCCGCCATACTGAGCGTTGGTCCAAGGCGCGGGTGCCGAGCGCGCAGAACCAGGCCGATCGCGCATAAAACAATACAGTTGAGGGGAGGCAGTAACAGGGCGCCGAGGATATTGGTGGCAATCAAATTTTCATTCCATCAACCTAGCCACGCTTCGTTATCATTTGGGAGCGATCATAAAGCGTTTCAGGTGAAATATAGAGGCCTCCGCCAGCATACCGTGTCGAATGCGATATAAGCCTGCTTGAACAGCGTGATGTCACGCAAGCGCGCGAACACGCCTTTATCCAGATAAGGTGTGCATCAAAAACGCCTTTTTCTCCGGTGCTAAAGTCCAGCTCAAGATCAAAATCGTCCAGTGCCCGTACAGGGCCCTAGGAAAAGGCGGTTCTTTATTCACAGCCAAATCCCAGTCTGCAAGAAGGGATTCCCGGCGAATTTTATGCGTGCACTAGCTTAATTTTTCGCAATGGAATTTAGACAAGCAAGTTGACATCCATCCAAAAATGGAAAAAGACGCGCCTTTTCCCCGGTGTGCGGATAGGTTCCAAAATGTGACGTTCATTATCAAAAAAATAGGGGACGTCCATTCCATTATGTTTGTTATTTTAGTGTCGCAAAATCCTATCCCGAATTACCGTATCGTAATCTTGCCGTCCGGTGCAGATGAGATAGATATAAACGAGATCATTTTTCATATCAATCTCGTAGACAACTCTGTTCTTTTTCATGACCACCATGTGCCTGAAATTGGTCATTCCAAGTGCCGCAAGCTGAGGGACCATTGTTCCAAAGTTGGGATTGTTTTCCAGCAACAGAATTTTATCCCTTATCTCTCGGTAGATATCGTTTGCTACTGATTCAGAAAATTGGTTTTGGATGTATGCATGAATATTCCGCAGGTCCTGCTCCGCGTCGTTCAGAATCAGTACCGTGAAGCTCATCCTAAAATTTCTTTGTCCATTTTGGCGAATACTTCCCGGGCAGGTTTAAATTTGCCGTCTTCAATTTGTTGACGCCCCATTGCCAATATCTTGAGTAGCGCCAATGTATTCTGGCCGTCCTCATAGCTCTTGATGTCCTGTATCACACACGTTGCCTCACCATTTTGGGTGATGATGAGTGGTTCGCGCGTTTCGGCCAGTTCAGTAATAACCCTGGCCGCATTATCCTTGAAATAGCTGATCGGCTTAATTTGCTCTGATAGTCGCATGGCGTGCTCCAGGCAGCGGTTAGTATGCAAGTCACTATAAAGACTTAATTTAGACATGTCAATCGCTTTTCAGGCATGAGCGGGCTAGCATTCGGCTTTGTGACGTGCAATGCGTTGAGGGATGGTGACCAATGGGCCG
The DNA here is from genome assembly GCA_003133225.1 of Janthinobacterium sp. GTDB lineage: Bacteria > Pseudomonadota > Gammaproteobacteria > Burkholderiales > Burkholderiaceae_D > Janthinobacterium. The sequence goes on along the minus strand of PKWL01000116.1, from coordinate 5,325 downwards.
GGCAACCAAGGGCACATCGCCAAGGCCCGCTGCGGGAATCCGCGGCGTCTAGTTCGTGGGGACAATGGACCTCACAATTTGCGGCGGTCAGGCATGAAGACATGATGGCATTGCCAAGGCCAGGGCCCGGGGGTCTACGGTAGCCAGCAAACCGCGACTGACACCATTACCAACTGCGAACTGTTAGTGACATGGTAAACAATTCTGAAAACGATACCCCATCACTTGCCCGCTACGGCGATTCCGGCGGATTTTCCACATTGGACTATCCACCGATGCGCAGCCGCACGCCTGGCCCATCATCCGGCGCACCGATGAACTCCACTCCTCCTTCTTCCAGAGTCCTTTGAATCGACTCAAGCGTCCGGATATTCCCGCTAGGCACCCCATCGTGGGACTCGATACGCCGGATCGACGATAAGCTTACGCCGGATTTTTCCGATAATTCCTCCCCCGACCAGCGCAGCATTGCCTTGGCAGCCCTTATTTGCATCCCGGTGATTATTGACATTTTATGAATTTATATTGACACTTTTAAATTTAAATGAGACACTATAGATGTTATGTTTTTAGTGAGGAGCTTTCATTATGAACTATATCAACGCAATGCCCGAAGTGAGATCAACGGTCGACTGCAGCAACTCTACTTTGCAGGTTCTGGCCGCTTCCTTGAAGCGCCTTGAGGGTGCCTACGCGGAAAATACCTTGCGAGCCTATCGCGCCGACTTCGAGATCTTCATCGCATGGTGCCATTCTGTCAAGGAGACTGCCCTGCCCGCTTCTCCTGACGCGGTCGCCGCATTCATACTCGCGGATGCGGTCAATTCGCAATCGGCTACTTTGCGGCGCCGCATCGGATCAATCGGCCGCATTCACCGGCTCTGTCGCCATCCGGACCCGACCAAGAGTGAAGAAGTGGTACTTGCCATGCGCCGCATGCACCGGCAAAAAGGGCGGCGCCAAAAGCAGGCGCTCGGCATGACAGCGAACCTAAGGGATCAAATACTGGCTGCCACAGGAGATGATCCGAAAGGATTGCGTGACCGGGTTCTGCTCCGACTGGCGTACGACACGATGCGGCGGTGCTCCGAACTAATCCACCTGCTAATCGAGGACCTTGAAGCCAGGGCGGATGGTTCGGGCGTCATCTTGCTTCGATTTTCAAAAACCGATCAGGAAGGGCAAGGCAGGAAACTGGCCATTTCGAAAGAGACAATGCAGGTTTGTCAGGCCTGGCTTGGACATCTGCCGGAAAGGTCCGGCCCCATCCTGAGGAAGGTGTCGCGCTTCGGCCATATTGGTAATAAGCTCGACGATGGCAGCGTGCCCAGAATTTATAAAGCGCTTGCCCGTCAGGCGGGATTGCCGCAAACCATCATAGATACGATCTCAGGGCATTCCGGGCGCGTGGGCGCGGCGCAAGACATGCTCAACCGGGGTAGCAGTCTGGCGCAAATCATGCACCGCGGCGGCTGGAAAAAGCCGGAGACGGTGGCGCGTTATGTCGAGCTGTCGGACACCAGTTTCATGTAAACTCAGACAGATGAGGCGGGCGCAGATCACTAGCCAAGACGGGATAGGCGGCCGGTATCGTCTCATTTTTTACGACCCGGAACATCCTCGACGACTACATTGACCATTTCGAGATTGGAAAGGCGCCATGCACGCATTTCCCTGAACTCCTTGAATACCTTGCTAAACTCGTTATCGAGCATGGTGTTATACCGGTGGGAGCAATCAAGGTCCCATTCGCCGAGCACTTTTTGGCCACGAATAGCCCGGAAAGCCGCCGCCATCTTGTCGCGGTTCCGGTGCCAGTACGCGTCCCAATACGATTTCTTTTGCGCGCCGGCCATAAATCCGCAAAAGCCTTGGTAAAAAGTTTGCGCGTCAAAAAGTTCTTCAAAATAATCGAGCGCACTGCCAGAGTAATGAATTTCTTCCATTTCGAGCTCCAGCCGAGCCCAGTGTGCCGGAAAATTAAGACGGCTCTCCTCCTTGGTTTCGGGCTCAACCAATCCATCTTCCAACTTAATTTATTAAACTGACCAAAGTACGCGGATCCTGAAGGGACCGAAAAGTTGCCGCCCAATGGAATCGAGTTTTTCGCGCCCATTCAACTCGATTCCGATATATACGTCCGTGAAAATAAATCTAGCCACCGCACATCAAGTTAAAGCCCAGCATCGTCGAACACAACTGCATCGCGCAGCAGCACTGCGGCAGCATCTTTCTTGGATAATGCCGGCGTACCTTTGTACTGCCAATCAATGCCTATGGCCGGATCATTCCAAAGAATGCTGCGCTCATGTTCCGGGTACCAGTAATCCGTCGTTTTATAGAGAAATTCGGCTGACTCCGACAGCACGACAAACCCATGCGCAAAACCCTCCGGAATCCACAACTGGTGTTTGTTCTCGGCGGAAAGGTGTATTCCGACCCACTTGCCAAAATCGGGGAAATTTCTTCGAACGTCAACGACGACGTCGAACACTTCGCCGGCGACCACACGCACCAGTTTGCCCTGTGGATGCAATATCTGATAATGCAGTCCGCGCAGGACGCCTTGCACTGATCTGGAATGATTGTCCTGCACAAACGTGCACGACAATCCAGTGGCTTCATTGAAATCGCGGGCATTGAAACTTTCGTAAAAAAAGCCCCGATCGTCGCCAAAGACACGTGGCTCGAGGATCAGGACGTCTTCTAGCGCGGTGGGAGTTACTGTATAGGGCATGAGTTTCTTATAAAATCAGGTTGATCAGCTTACACGCTTGAGCACCGGCGGCTATCGCTTATCTCGCACGATATCGAGCAGATACTGCCCATAGCCGTTCTTGCTGAGCGGGTCAGCCAGGCGTTCAACCTGCTCAGCCGTAATCCACTCCTGGCGGTAGGCAATCTCCTCAGGACAAGCAACCATGAGTCCCTGCCGTTTTTGCAGGGTCGCGATAAACTGGGCGGCGTCCAATAGGGAATCATGGGTGCCGGTATCTAACCATGCGAAACCGCGGCCCAGAATCTCCACATTCAACTGTCCCAGCTCCAGGTGGCGCTGGTTCACACTGGTAATTTCCAGTTCGCCGCGGGCGGAAGGCGAAATGCTGGCCGCGATATCACACACCTGGTTGTCATAAAAATATAAGCCTGATATGTATTGACCTGTCAAGGTACTACTAAAAAAAAGATTTTTCGCGCACTAAAGCTGCGCTCCCCCATGGTGCACGCCGGCCGCCAGCGGCTCATATACGGCGCACTGATCCGCGCCATACAAAACCGCTTTTTTCCCGTGAGTGATCGCTCATATTTCCTTCAAATCTCACACAATGTGCGGGTAGCAGAACGGGCGGATATACCGACGGTTGATCAGTCTGATATGCGCGGGTTGGGTACCGCATGACAACCGATTCGTCGGGGAGCTGCCTCGTTCTGTATTCGAGGATCATTCCGTTGCCGGATGCCTCATAGGATTTTCGAGGGTTCTCCCACCGTTGCCCATTCTGCTACCGACACACTGTATGTACTTCATAATGTTCACTCCTTACGCCTTGGCCGCTGGTTGCGGCAATGCCTGCCCGATTGCCCAGATGAAGCCGGCGAGTTCCCGCGCTACCGCCGTGCATGCCTGGACCTTCAATTTACCTTTGTCCCCCATCAGCTTGTAACGCCCGCACAAGCGCTTCTGAGCGTTCCAGGCGATCTCCTGCACTGCGTCCGACGTGCGCTCAGCGCGGCGCTGCAGGTGCGCCGTTTTCCGGGCTGGAAAACGGTATGTCCAGGCCGCCTCGACCAACACGCGGCGCACGTGACCGTTGCCGGTCTTCGTGATGCCGCCGCGCGACTTGGTCGGGCCGCTTGAGCTTTCGCTTGGCACCAGGCCCAGATAGGCCATCAGCTGCGGCGCGGCGACAAAACGCCGCAAGTCACCGATCTCGGCCACGATCGTCGTCGCAGTCAACAGACTCACGCCACGCAGCGCCATCAAGCCTTCGATCATCTGCCAGAAGACCGATTCGGACGCTGCACCTTCGATCGTCTTGTCGATTCCATCAACGCGCTTACTCAGCAGTTTCACGACTTCCACATATTCCTGAAACACGATCTGCTGCACCGGTTGGCCAAACTTTTGCTCTTCAAGCCAGCGGAAGTGCGCCTGCGTCCAGTTGCTTTTTCCTGCATAAGTTTTGCCATAGCGCAGCAGGAATGCCAACAAGCGTTGTTTGGCCTGCCGTTGCAGATGCTTCATATCCTCACGCGCCCGGGTCAGATCGCGCAACGCCTCCTGGGCGTCGTCCGGAACCCAGACCGCAGTCAGCTCCCCCGCACGAAGCAGACGCGCCAGCGACATGCTGTCACGCCGGTCGGTCTTGACCCGGTCACCTGGCTTCTTTGGAATCAACGATGGCGCGACCACCATGCAATCCCAGCCAAGCTCGGTGAGCTGCCGATGAATCCCGTAGCCGCACGGCCCCGCCTCGTAGCAGAAGGACAGCTGGGCGTCGTTCTTCCTCAGCTGCTTGAGCAGTTTCACGATCGCTTCGGACGTATTGGGAAACTCCCCAACATAGCGCAGCTCGCCGCCGTTTCCTTCCGCCACCGACACCGCAATCGTCGCCTTGTGCACATCCATTCCGATAAATTTGGTAAACTCCTTCATGACCTGTCCTCTCGATTGCGGCTCTGCGCCTGTTGATTTTAAGAACTTCAAGCATAATCCGCGTTGCTCGAGTCCGACAGGTCAATTCATGTTACTGCGACACGAGGTCGCTTGTAGAAGTTGTTCCTACTTCATTAGGAAGGAACCAGCCATGTCACTGGTTGAATCTACGGCCCTGAATAAAGAGCGAGCCGGACAAAGTAACGAAGCATCGCGAGGTGCAGGGTATAAATCGTGAGAGGCATATCCTTCTGGCAGCCATAAGTCGGAATAGTGCGAGATAGTCGGTACGGCAAACACATGTGAATTTGCGATAAAGGTCGTCAATTGAAACAAGCGGAAGTGGCTTTTACGCTTGCACTAAAAAGTATGGAAGCGGGGACTTGCGCCTTAACATTGCGCAGTCGTGACCCACATGCTTCCCGGCCAAAAGCAGGTGCCTAACCCGATATACTTTTGCAAGTGGAACGTGGAAACCTCGTATCGCTCCCTTAGGGGACAGCAGGCCGTAAGGTCTGCCTATGGCGGTGCGGGAATAGGAACGAGGAAAAAGCGAACGTCGCACTGTAATGGCGCGAATAGGGGTTGAGATATCACCTCACACGAAAGTGGGCAGACGTCCTTATGGTCTCTCGTCACAAGAGAGTTCCTGATTATGTACCTTGCCC
>PKWL01000086.1 GCA_003133225.1 Janthinobacterium sp. | reverse complement strand
CAAAGTCCGACAGGCTCCTAGATGAATTTGCCGCGGACGAAAACGCACTGGTCGCAGCCTTGGACGTGACAGTGCCCTTGCATATTGCTGAGGTAGTCCAGCAAGCCGAGATCCGCTTCGGGCACATCGATGTGTTGGTGAATAACGCGGGCTACGGTTACCTTTGCGCCGTCGAAGAAGGTGAGGACGACGAAGTGCGGGCCATGTTCGAAACAAATGTGTTCGGTGTGATGAACATGACCAAGGCCGTTCTTTCCGGCATGAGGAGACGTCGTCGAGGCCAAATCGTCAACATCTCCTCCATGGGAGGCTTAATTGGGTCGCCCGGCGTCGGCTATTACAATGCCAGCAAGTTTGCAGTAGAGGGCTTGTCAGAAGCGCTGGCCAAGGAAACTGCGGCGCTAGGCATCACCGTCACCATTGTCGAGCCTGGACCGTTTCGTACGGAGTGGGCCGGCCGCTCGCTAAAGACAGCGAAAACCCCCATTGCCGACTATGCGCCGTCGGCCGGTGCACGGCAGGCTGCGATCCAAGGGTATAGCGGGGCCCAGCCTGGCGACCCGGTGCGCGCGGCAGAAGCGATCATCCACGCCGTCGAGTCTCCAAAACCGCCACTTCATTTGCTGCTCGGACGGCCCGCATTCGACTTAACGGCTGAAAAGTTCAAGACATTCACCGCAGAAATGGAGAAGTGGCGCGACGTCACCCTGAGCGCCGACTTTCCTGATGAGAACTGACGCCATGTTGCGCCCGATTGGCTGGCTCATCAAGATCCGCTTAGGCAGCGAAAATGCGGGGACAGTGCGTCCTCTTAATGCCTTGCAGCGAACAAGATCCAGAGCCGTATGAGCCGCAACATTCCCATTCGCTATGTTGAGCCCGTATTTCGTCCGCCCAGCGAAGCAGAATCCTTGATTTTGCCGGTGACCGATGGCTGCTCATGGAACAAATGCACGTTTTGTGAGATGTACAGCTCGCCGCAAAAGAAGTTCCGCGCGCGTGATGGGGCGGAAACAATGGAAAGTCTTCGCCGCTGCGGCGAGCGTTTCGGCAACGACATCAAACGCGTGTTTTTGGCCGATGGCGATGCCATGGTGCTACCGACCCGGCGTCTGCTCGAAATCCTAGGGGCGATCGGCGAACAGTTACCGGCAGTGCGCCGAGTCTCGAGCTACTGTTTGCCGCGTAACTTGCGAAAAAAATCCGTCGCCGAACTCAAGGAATTGGCGGATGCCGGTCTTAGCATGGTGTATGTGGGCGCCGAATCCGGTGATGACCTGGTGCTGGAAAAAGTCAACAAAGGGGAATCTTTTGCCTCGATCTGCGAGGCGTTAAATAAACTCAAGGAAGCCGGCATCAAACGGTCCATGATGATCCTAAATGGTCTCGGCGGATCGGCTCTATCGGCGCAGCATGCAGACAATTCCGCGCGCCTTGCCAACGCCGTCCAACCCGACTATCTGGCGACACTCACCGTCAGTTTTCCCCAAGGCGAGGAACGCTTCCGCGCCAATTTCCCCGAATGGCAAGAGCTTGACCAGCATGGATTGTTGGTCGAAATGGAGCGTTTCATCTGCGCTCTTGAACTAAGGCGCACCGTCTTTCGTAGCGATCATGCGTCGAACTGGCTGCTACTTAAAGGCAACCTCGGCGCGGATAAACAGCGCCTGCTTGGCGAACTTCATGGCGCGATAAACCACCCGGAAACAGCGCGACTCAGGTCGGCCCGCGAGCGCGGTCTTTAGCCTTGGGTACCCCGTTACCGGGGTCGCCCCTGGCGACCCTGTGGGCGTGGCCAAAGCGGGCGCGCCCGTGGCAACGCCGGGGCCCACTTTATGCGAAAAAATCGGAAGCGTCGCGCAATTCCTCGTTGCCGAGCACCAGTTGCGGCGAGCCTGGAAAAAGCGTGCGCTGTCGCATTAGGGCGGGAATCTCACATGCCGGCACCGGCCGCGACAGGTAATAGCCCTGGACCTCATCGCATTGCAGTCTTTGCAGCACCCGCAACTGGGCCTTGGTTTCGACGCCTTCCGCGACCACGCTCATCCCTAGCGCATGAGCCATCGACACGATGGCGCGAAAGAAAATTTCGCTTTCGCTCGAGGTGCCCAGCGTTGAAGTAAATGCGCGATCGACCTTCAGCACATCCAGATTCAAGCTTTGAAGTAACGAAAGGGACGAGTATCCCGTGCCGAAGTCGTCGACGTGGAGCTTGACGCCCATTGCCGAAATGTCGGCCAAGGCCGTCAAGGTTTGCGCGCATTCGTTGATCATGACGGATTCCGTCAGCTCCACTTCAATCAAAGTCGCTTCCAATTGGAACTCCAGGAGGCAGTGGGAAATCAGTTTCTTGACGTCACCTTGATTGAACTGGCGCGCCGACACATTCACGGAGACCGGCACCACGGGTATTTTTTGTTCCCTCCAGGCAGCAATTTGCGCGCAAACCTTGCGCATGACGACAGCGCCCAGCTGCAAAATGAGTCCGGTGGACTCCGCCACGGGGATAAACTCGTCAGGCATCACCAAGCCTCGAATCGGGTGATTCCAGCGTACCAAGGCTTCCAGGCCCACCACCTTTCCCGTTGCCGTATCACCCCGCGGCTGGTAATACACGACGAATTGGTCTTTTTCCAGAGCTTGCAGGAGCTCTTGCTCCGTGCCCAGGCGTTGGATGATGCGTTCTGACATAATACTTTCATAAAAGCAAAAACGGCCTTTATTGGTTTTTGCCGAATACATGGCAATATCCGCGTGCTGCGTCAGCGTTTCGGCATCTTGGCCGTCCTGCGGATAGAGCCCGATGCCAATCGACGCTCCCACATAATTACTTCCATGTTTCAGAACGAAGGGCTTCTTAAAGGCCTGGACAATGCGGGAAGCGACCTGTTCAACCTGCTCAGGGCTTTCAACCGGATCAATAATAATCGTGAACTCATCGCCGCCCAGGCGGACCGCGATGTCGGACGGGCGCACGAGGGAACGGAGGCGAGCGGCCGCCGCCTTCAGCAAGTCATCGCCGGCGGAGTGCCCAAGCGAATCGTTAACGTTTTTGAAGTCGTCCAAATCCAGGAATAGAAGTGCCAAGGAAGCGCCGTTTTTATCAGCGTGTTTGAGTTTTTCCGGCAGATTTTTCGTTAGCCAATAGCGGTTGGGCAGGCCCGTCAACGTATCCTTGGTGGCCCTCCTGGTCATCTCGTCTTCGTTCGCGCGCATCTGGCTCACGTCGCGCAGGGTAATTGCCAATCCGGCACGAGTGCGAACGATTTTCCGATAAACCCACACGGTCGTCAGCCGGCTGCTGCTGGGAACTTTATAATAATCTTCATAGAACCCGCGATCAAAGGCATCGCGATGCAAATCGACTACCAAGCTCGCAAACGGCTCGGCGTAAAGGCTCCTGTACGATTTACCCGTCAGCTCCGCCTTTTCCATGCCATACAGTTCGGCACCCCGTTCATTACAGTCCACGACCTCGAAATCATTGATAAATCCGCCTGGGTCGCGCAGGGCTTTCCACAGAAAAAACCCTTCGTTACCTCCTTCCGTTGCGATTCGATAGGCTTGATGTAATTCTGTTTCTCCCGCTTTGCGCATAAATAGGCGGATCGACTGGCGCACCGCCGCCAGAACGAAAAAGGCGAGGACGGCCGAGCCGGCGTAGCCGGCGGTAATAACCTCAGAACTGGTTTTCAAGTAAAGACTCAGGACATCTTCCTGGGCCAGACCAACTAGCACACGAAATGGGTAAGCGCTCAGTTTTTCCGCGGCCACGATGCGTGGACGTCCATCCGAAAACCACGTTCCATCTAGCGTGTGCGCCAATGCTGCCTTGGCCGACGTCTTGTAGACAAAGTCTGGCGTCTTGAGCATCGTCACTTGGGGCCTCTCGCTGACGATACCGAGGCGACTAACCCGCGTTTGCAAGTCATCGCCAATTAAAATGGCGATTTCGGATTTTCCAAACAAGGAGGCACTCGACGCGGGGGCAAAAAAGTCGGGCAGCACCGACATGACGAGCACGCCGGCAAAGGAGCCATCCGGGTTTTCTATGCGGCGGCTCAGGTTGATGACGCTTTTTCCAGAAATTTTTCCCATGCCCGGGGTGCTCACCCGCAACAGCGCGCTGCGGCTATGTTTATGGAATATAAAGTAGTCACGGTCGACGAATGAAACGGTTTTTTGGTGCGGCACTGTAGTGGCCAACACATCCCCATTGGGACCGATAATGAGGCAGGTGTCGATGCAGGTCGCGCCGAACAGCCCTTCTTCTTGCAAGGCTTCGAGGCGCAGCGTGCCACCAGAACGCTGCCACTCATTGCGCACGTAGCTGCTTAGGGCATCGACTGATTCTAGGGACTGCTCGACCTGATTGGCATAATCCATGGCCAAGATAGCGGCATCGGCATTGGCTGTTTTGAGGATGTCAGATTGTTCCGTGTTCAAGCGATTGAGGGCAACCCCCCACAAAACCCCAGCTAGTACCGTGCCCAGGAGCGGCCAAATGAGCACAAGGTGCCATGAACCGGATAAAAGACTTAGCTTGGCCCACTCATGTTGGCAATTTTGAATAAAACGTTTGATTGGTTTCATGAGAGGTCCGAAATGCCCGTGCCCTGACGGTGTTATGTTGAGGCCGTTCCAAGGGGCCGCCTCAATGGCGCTACCAAACCGACCGCAGCCAAGCGCATGCAAAATTACGGCACTGTCGCGCTGCCATCAACACCATTCGCGAGGACATTCGTCCGCCCTAAATTGCGTCCAGGCATTAAGTATCTGGCAAGTATAAACCGGATGCCATCTTTTTCGTGACTTTTCTACAAGAGCAGATTCGTTACCGCCGCATCAAAGAGTTCTCTCACGTGCGCCGGGGAGGCAGGCAGCGAGCTGGGCTGCCTGGGTCCAGAGCAAGCCGTTCCCGTCCGCATCTGCGGCAAGCCTCGCGTCACTTAAGGCCGGGTTGTCGGCTTGCGCATCAAGCGCGACCTGATCCGAGTCCAATCCCAGCGGACGGTGCGCTGCGTGGCAGCGTATGCGGCGCAGCACGGCCGACCCTAGCCCGCGTCGGAAAATGGTCCGACCTGGTCGCCTAGCGTTTTCCCCGGCGCGTGGCAGAACCGAAAAATGCCGCTACCAAGGGGTCTCGCTGCGCCGGCGTATGATTGACGCGGATGGCGTAATTGGTGTCGTCGGCTAAGATGTGAAAGTGGCGCCCGCTTTCCGACGTGCTTTGGTCTGGCAGGGCCCCATGTTTTTTTGGCGCGAGGATGCGGCCACGCTTTGGCGCGACGAGTGCCGACAGAAAAACCCGTACGCGTTCCGAGTCGAACGACAATTTATAGACCGCCTTGCCGATATACGTCGCCGTGCCATCCATATACCGGTCCAGTTCGATGACGCCAGCATCGCGCAGATTGCGAATGTACTTGTGGGCACCGGACGAGGAATATTTCAAGAATCTGGCGATCTCGTCAGCGCGCATTTCACGCGTCGATAGTTCGCCAATGAGCTTACGCATGTTCTCGATGCGGCGCACGGTCCCCGACACCAAGCTTAGCACCGCCGTCGGCGTTAAACCTGGCTCAACGATATACAAGCAGTCGGCAGCAGCGCCTGACGCCGCCAAGGAGTTACGATTTTGAAGTTTTGCCTTCGTCATGTTTTTTTCACACTCGATTATCTGGTCTCAATGTGCGATTCATGTTGTCAATTTCAAGTGATCAAAAAAAATAATTCGCGCGGCGGCCCCGCCCTACTACTTGCTAAACGGCTTTAAGGGCAAGCACTTTGAAGTCCTGCCACCCGTTTTTCCAAGCTCCGCTTGACGCCAGCTTGTGCTCGGCGCACCCAGCAGCTGCGGCGGATGGGCGCAGCGCTTTGGCCCCGTGGCGATTGTTGGCCGAAATAAAGGTGGCGCCGGGCCAGGTGGCGCCGGGCGCTCAACGGCTGGACTCGATGAATTGGCCGAGCCGACCCAGGTCATGGGCCCAGAAGATGGTTAGCCCGTTTTTTTGCGCCTGTATCAAATTGAGCGTTTTGAACACGCCCGAGAGCATCGCCGAGGGCACCACTTGGGACAAGCCGAATTCCCTGTTCCAGTAGGTGGCTTTGACGGCCGCATCGTTGTTGACGCGCTTCACGCTGTTGGTCGAACTGTTCGACACCTTGCACTCGAGCGCCATCAAACGCGTATCGTGAAGGCGCAAGACCACGTCCGCCTTACGATCGCCAAGCAGGCATTCGGCACAAAACTGATTCGCCTGAGGCCCCTTCACGATCGTCGTAATCGTCGTCGTCGGAACCTCCGAAAAGCCCAGCGTGCGCAGATAATCCTTGACCATCGATTCTTGGTCATTCTTGCCGCTGCTTCGTCGTTCGGTCGCGATACGCTGCGCCGCGAGCAAGACGGAAGAGGCGAGCAAGGCAGCCTCTCTTTCTTGCTGCATGGGAGCCCTATGCGCCACGACCCAAGGAAAACGAAAGGGATCGATGACTTGCTCGATGACGGCAAACACCTTGCCTAGCGCATGCAAGTCAGACGATAGAACGCTCGGCGCCAAGGAACTCACCCCTGCCAGGACCTTCAAGTCGTCCTCAGAAATAGGCGGCCCCGCCAGGTAACGCAATGCCTCCCCGAGATTATCCCTATAGGACTGCGCGAGGTTAGCGTTGGTTACGTGGACCGGGTCGAGATCATGGAGCAGATGGAAAAGCGCATCGAATTTCCTGCGCGCCTCCACATAATGTCCCGACCATGCTTGGGTTGGCGACAGGCGTGCGACCCGAAAATTTTCCGAGGAGATATCGGCTTCCTGGCTCAACTGTTCTGCGCTCCAGCGAGGTGGATGACTGCTCATGGCGCGAAGGTGTGCAAGTGGGGAATGAGCAGACGCTCCATCTCTTTCGGTTCGAACTTGGTCAGCCCGCCGGCATAGGTGCGTCCGGCCTCGACGTTAATATTTTTATTTAGCCAGTCAACCAGGCGCAAGATCACGTCGGGCGCGATCGGGGCGCGCGGATACAGCCCATGCGCGATATTGATATTGCGCGCCCCACAGGCGTTCACCGTAAACTGCGGCGCGCGCCGTGCCATATAGGTGCAAAGAATGGGGGCCGGCTCCTTTAGTCCGACTGACCACCACGCTTTGCGGTGCTGGGCTACATAACTTTGGTCGCCGCCCTGCTCGCGCGCCCACTTCAAGAAACTGGCAATGCGCTGGCGCTCCCCCCGTGAGAAGGCGTCAAGCTCGACCGGGATATCCACGATCCGGCGCAATAGGGTGGCGCTTTGTAGCTGCGCGCCCGCTTCAATTAATTCTCGCGCTTTGGTCACACAGGCCATTTTGACCAATTCGGGCAGTCGCAGCGCCTGCTCTCCCGCAATCCAGATTCTGTTGGCGCCCGTCACTTGCCCGCGATGCACCCGGAAAAATTCCCCGAGTTCGACTTCTCCACCATTGGCCACTTGGCTCGGCCTGACGATGATCGACCATTTGGGCGCCGCCCACAAGGTGGCTCTTGGAATATCGGTTCCCTTTGACAAACCATTTAGTTTGGGCAGCGTGCTAACCGAGCGCACGCGCAGCGGCATTTCCGTTTCGCCCACGCGAAAGCAGGTGATGGCCGCCGTCGTCTGCGTGCCGGGGAACGCCTCGATGGTTGGCTCGAGGACGTGCAGCGCCACTCCGCCGAGGCCGCCAACAAGCAAATTTCGCAGCGCCGACCCGTAGTTCACATCCATCCATTCGGCCGAGGTAATGTAGGCGCCGACGTCGCCCGGGTTCGCCAGCAGCCGCGTTTGCAAAAAAAAATGAAGGTGTAAGCCTGCCAAGGCACTGGCACGAATTCCCAGCTTGGCAAATCCGCGCACGTACCATTCTTTCCAGGCGTCATCAATGGCGTGATGGCGCACGTACGGCGGATTGCCGATGAAAGCGGTCACTCCTTTAATTTTTTTCAGGCTGATAGCGCGATAGTCAGCGACCATGATCTGGGTCCGGTCGGCTAAGCCGGCCGCATGCACGTTCGCCCGCAGCATGAGGGCGGCGACGGGATCGAGTTCGACGGCGACCAGCATGGCGTTGGGGAACATTTTGCCGGCAGCCATGATGTAGCGGCCAGAGCCGGCGCCCGGATCGACGATGCGACTTGGCGCAGCGGCGCTTTGCACCCAGCCCAGCATGGAGAAAACGAGCGGCAGTGGCGTGTAGACGGCTCCTTCCAAACGCCGCTCAGCTGACGTATGAATGGCAATGAAGGCATCCCCCAACGGGTCTTGACCATGTCCAATGGCCGCACGCAGGACGCCTAACTGGGCCGCCGTGAGGATACTTGGTGCAGCGGTTTTCGCCAATTTTTTTTCGGCTGACGTCAGCCCACGCGCGTCATTGATCAATGCGAGGCAAGCCGAAATCAAGTCACGTCGTGTCTGTATCATGACTTCTGCAAATTCTTGTACTGATCCCATAGTTCGGCAAACAGCTTCTTTAATGAGATCCCGCGCTGAGTTGCCTCCACTTTTACCTCACGCGCCAGATCTTTGGGTAAACGAAAGCCGATGATTTGGGTTTCGCCGCCCAGTTGGGCGCCGGCGCGCGACGCAATTTTTTGTTCGGGCAATTTTTTCATGCCTCGATTTTGTCGACTGGTCGACTAATTGTCAATGATTTTGGCCCCCGCTCGGGCTTGAAAAATATTCGCACCCATTTCACCCGATAGCAGATGACGCGGCCTGTCGGTTTGCAGCATAATGAAATTGATTGGCCAATATTGATTGATGGCGTCGTGCGCCACGTGTCTGGCAGCGGGCATGCAGATTGCTATAGCACTGGGTGTCATGGCAAGCGATGTGGCATTTTCTATGCTGTTGCCATGAGCGCTTGACAGCGCGCTTTTGCCGCATTTAAAAAGTGGCCACGGCTTGCGCGAGCAACGCATTACATTGGTGCAGATGCACCACATTTTCACTTTTTTCAAAGGAGACTGTAATGGAGGGCCGACACTATCAATCGTTGCCGCAGTCCAAGCTAAAGGCCGAGACCGCTTACCATTTGCCCGATCCGAGCGTGACGCCGCCGGTAAACGCCAGCACGCCGGCCGTGGAAGTCATGACCGATCTGCGCCGCATTGCCGTCGTGACGATCGCTTTCGATTCCCTCATCGAGGATGCCAACCAGAAAATGATCGCCCACGGCGTACGTACGCTGATGGTCATCGATGACCAACGCCACGTCATCGGCATCGTCACCTCCACCGACATCTTGGGCGAAAAGCCGATGCAGATCACGCACGCACGCGGCATCCACCATGCCGAAATCCTCGTGCATGATGTCATGACGCCGGCGAATCGGCTGGAGGTCATCGATTTGCAAGCCGTGTTAACTGCCAGGGTCGGTGACGTCCTCGAAACCTTGAAGCGCTCTCGGCGCCAGCATGCCTTGGTGGTTGACCAGGCGCCTGGCGGGCGCCAAATGGTACGCGGTATTTTTTCTGCGACACAAATCGCGCGCCAACTCGAGATTGCGCCCAGCCCGCCGGACACCGGTCCCACTTTCGCTGAAATCAGGACCGCGATCAGCTCCTGACTTAGCGCCCAGGCCCAGCGTGGCCCGCCCGCGCCTGGCGGGCGGGCCGGGCCTGGGCGGCGCAGCTGCGCCCCTTTGTGCTACGCAGCTTGCGCCGCTCCCGTTTCAAGCAACAATTTTTTAATTTCCGGCACGCAGGAACCGCAATTGCCACCCGCTTTCAGGCAGGCAGTCACTTCGGCCACGCTCTGCATGCCCTGGCTACGGATCGCCTCGCAAATCGTCGTCATGCCAACACCGAAGCAAGAACAGACGGTGGCGCCGCCATCGGCCCCCTTCTCGATTGGCCGACCGAGCAACAGGCCGACCCGGGCGGCCGGCGCTAGCTGAGCCATGCCAAACAGACCGGCCAGCCATGCGCGCGCGGGCAAATCGGGGCGCGGCGACACGAACACGCACTGCTCGATGCGCTCATCGACCAGGTGCACCGCACGATACACGCCGGCGCTGCCGTCTTCGTATTCGAGCCAGTCGGCTTGCCCATCTTCGAGCTCGAGCAATTGGCGCGCCCAGGCATTAAAGCCTGCGATCGGCGTGCGCCCAGCCAGTTCGTAACGGGCAAACGCGCGTCCTTGAATGCGGGTCCAATGCGTAACGCCGCCCAAGGCCAGTTCCCGGCGACTCAGAATAAAAGCATGCCATGCCACGCCAAATTGCTCGACGCGCGCGCGCGTATGCTTAAATTCCGGCTCGCCTGAAACGGGATCGACCACCGGATTGACCAAGGTGCCGACGCGAGCATCGGACGCTGATTGATTACTCCAGTGAATGGGCACGAAAATGCTGCCGCGGGCAATCCCGCCGCCATGCTGCACGCGCGCGACCAGCGCACCCCACGGCGTCGATACGCGGGCCAGTTGGCCTGCTTGCACGCCATACAGCAAGGCGTCTTGGGGGTGGATATCGACAAACGGTTCCGCCACGTGATCGGCCAGCTTGGCCGATTTGCCCGTGCGCGTCATGGTATGCCATTGGTCACGCACGCGGCCGGTGTTAAGGACGAGCGGATAGGTCTGGTCCGGCAGATGGAGCGGCGCTCTCGGCGGCGTGGCGATCAAGCGCGCCCTGCCGTCGGCATGGGCAAAACGGCGGTCGCCAAACAGGCGGACGCTGCCTTGAATTTGGCCCGATGGCTGGCGCAGCAGCGGCCATGGCAGCGCTTCCATGTGCTCGAACTGATGCTGGCTCAGGTCCGCTAGCCCGGCGAGATTGAAGACGCGCGGCGTGTTGCCGGCAGCACCAGCCGGGCCATTGCGATAAGCACTCAGCCTTGCATGCTCATCGAAAACTTCATGCACGCCGCCAAAATCAAAACCGGAAAATCCCATGCGCTGAGCGACCTGGCACAAAATCTTCCAGTCGGGACGCGCTTCGCCTGGCACCGGCAGAAAGGCGCGCTGGCGCGAAATACAGCGCTCGGAATTGGTCACGGTGCCCTCCTTTTCGCCCCAGCCGAGCGCCGGCAGCAGCACATGGGCAAAGGCATTGGTGTCGGTGTTCTCGGTGATGTCCGAGACCACCACCAGCTCGCATTTTTCCAGCGCGCGCTGGACCTGGCTGGCGTCGGGCATGCTCACTACCGGATTGGTGGCGATGATCCAGACCGCCTTGACGCGCCCCTGTTCGATGGCTTGAAACAGGTCGACCGCCTTCAGCCCCGCCTGCTTGGCAATGTGCGGCGAGTCCCAAAACGTCTGCACGGTTTCCCGGTGCACGGGATTATCTAGGTCCATATGCGCGGCCAGCATGGTGGCCATTGCGCCCACCTCGCGTCCGCCCATCGCATTCGGCTGGCCCGTGAGCGAGAACGGCCCCATGCCCGGCTGGCCGATACGGCCCGTGCTCAAGTGGCAGTTGATGATGCTGTTGACCTTGTCGGTGCCGGCCGATGACTGGTTCACCCCTTGCGAGAAGGCCGTGACCACCTTGCCGGTGGCAGCGAACATTTGGTAAAAATCGAGCAGGGCGACGGGATCGACGCGGCAGATCTGAGCTACCGCGAAGGGATCGGCGCAATCGAGTTCGGCCGTCGCTAGAGCTTCGTCGAGGCCATTGGTGTGGGCTAGGATAAAGCTCTCGTCGACAGCGCCGTGTTGCGCCAGGTAACAGAGCAAGCCATTAAATAGCCAGACATCAGTGCCGGGCTTGACCGGCAAATGCAAGTCGGCCAATTCACAGGTGGCGGTGCGGCGCGGGTCGATCACGACCAGTCTCATCTGCGGGCGCGCGGCCTTGGCCTTTAGCATGCGCTGAAACAGAATCGGGTGGCACCAGGCCGTGTTGGAGCCCACCAGGACCACCATATCGGCCAGATCCAGGTCTTCATAACAGCCAGGCACCAGGTCTTCGCCGAACGCACGCTGGTGGCCGGCCACCGCCGACGACATGCAAAGACGCGAATTGGTATCGATGTTGGCGCTGCCGATATAGCCCTTCATCAGCTTATTGGCCACATAATAATCCTCGGTTAGCATCTGGCCCGACACGTACAGCGCCACGGCATCGGGCCCATGCTCGGCGATGATGGCGCGCCAGGTGCCGGCCACCTTAGCGAGCGCCTCGTCCCACGACACTTGCCGCAAGCCCGTCTGGGTGCGCACTTTCGGATGCAGCAGGCGGCCGTCCAAGCCGAGAGTCTCGCCCAAGGCCGCCCCCTTTACGCACAGCCGTCCCAAGTTGGCGGCATGGCTGGCATCGCCGGCGATGGCGACGCCGCCATCGCCGAGTAAGGTCGCGCGCACGCCGCAGCCGACGCCGCAATAAGGGCAGGTGGTCTGGACCGCAACAGGGATAGGTGGAAAATTCACGATAAGCTCCTGCTCAAGCGGCTTGGGCACACAGCGCCTTGCCGAATAACAAATGGTTGCGCATAGGGCCAATATCGGTGCGGTTCTGGATCAGGTCGAAATACCAAGGGCCGTCCCCTACGTCACCATACAAGACGGCGCCCGCCACCGTATTGCCTTTTAATGTCAAGCGCTTGTAGATACCGCGGCGCGGATCGCGCAAGACCAGGTCCTCGCTGCCGGGGCCGCCAAGGAAGTCGCCCACTGAGTAGAGCTCGATGCCGGTCACCTTCAGCTTGGTGGGCGTGGCCTGCTGCACGTAGCGGCGATGCCCGGCACCGGCCAGATGGGCGGCGCAGACGCGGGCCTGGTCCCAGATCGGCGCCACCAGGCCGAAGGTGGCGTTGCGGTGCTGCACACATTCGCCGACCGCGTAAATGCGCGGGTCAAAGGTTTGCAAGGTATCGTCCACCACGATCGCACGCTGGCAATAAAGGCCTGCCTGTTGCGCCAGCGCCGTGTTGGGGCGCACGCCGGCAGCCATCACGACCAGATCGGCCCGTATTTCGCGGCGCTGCCCGGCGCCATCCTTGAAGCGCACCGCCGTCACGCGCTGCGGGCCGACGATCTCGGCGGTATGGGCATTTAACAAAAAGCGCAGGCCACGCAGCTCGAGTGCCTGCTTCAAGAGGAGCGCTGCGGACTTGTCCAATTGCTGGTTCATCAGGCTGTCGGTCACGTGCAGCACGGTGACCTGCATGCCTTGGCGCAGCAAACCGTGGGCTGCCTCCAGCCCCAACAAGCCGCCGCCGATCACGAGCGCGTGGCGCTTTCGGCGCGCCGCCTCCAGCATGGTTTGCACGTCCTGGATGGCGCGGAACGCTATCACGCCGGGTAACTGATGACCGGGCACGGGCAAAACGAATGGCGTGGAACCGGTTGCCAGGAGCAGACGGTCATAGCGCACTTCCAGGCCGGAGCGGGCGCGCACGGTGCGGCGGCAGCGGTCGATTTGTTCGACCGGGTCGCCGGCGTGCAAGGTGATGCCATGCTGCACGTACCATGCGCGGGTGTTGAGCATGATGTCGTCCACGCTGCTCTCTCCGGCCAATAGGGGCGAGAGCAAGATGCGATTGTAGTTGCCGTGCGGCTCGGCGCCGAAGACGGTGATGTCATACAGATCCGGCGCTAGTTTTAGCAGCTCCTCGACCGTGCGCATGCCGGCCATGCCGTTGCCCACGATCACCAGCGCCGGTTTGGCGGCGCCTGTCATACGCCGACCCGGACCTTGCCGCCACTGATGCGGGCAGCATAGGCGGCGCGAGCAGGGGCGCCACGGCCGACCAGGCTGGCGAGGAATTTGTGGCCAACCATGCCATGGTCAGTGACGATAATTCTCATGATCGGTTTCTCCCTAAGCGGCGGTGGCCGCAGGCGCGGACGCGGCGCCGGTGCGACCGAAGCGGGCCGCGATCGCGCACAGCGCGCAAAAGAGCACCAACAGGCTCAAAATACTCAAGGTTTGCTGGACATTGCCAGTCCCCTTCATCAGAAAACCGGCCAGCACCGCGCCGACATTGCCGCCAGCGCCGATGATGCCGGCCACGCCGCCCAGCGCACGGGCATCGATGAAGGGCACCAGCGCATAGGTCGCCCCGCAAGCCATATGGGTAAACAGGCCGAAGCACAACATCGCGCTCACGGCCAAGGTGACAGTGTCGGCATGTGCGAACCACGCCAAGGCGCAGCCCTCGCCTATCATCATCACGAACAGCAAGGTGACGCGGCTATTTAGATTGCCGCGCAGTGCCAGGTGGTCCGACAGCTTGCCGCCCAGGGCCCGGGCAAACAGGGCCAAAAGGCCGAAACTGGCGGCGGCCAGACCGGCCCCCTTCAAAGACAGCCCGAAATGCTCAACGTAATACACGGCGGCCACATTATGGATGAAAATCTCGATGCCAAAACAGGCGCCGTAAGTGACAAACAGCAGCCACACGCGGTAGTTCATGCTGGCACAGCGAAAGCTGTCCCAGCCGCCTTTCCTGCCGCCCTCGGGCGCCCTACCGGCGGCGCGCAACTGCGCATAATTACCTTCCGGGCAGTCCTGCGTAAAGCGCCAGTACAAGGCGGCCATCAGCAGCATCAGCAGGCCCGGCACCAGCAGCGCAATGCGCCAGCCCATGCTCTCGCTCACGCCCAGCATGACTAGAGCGCCCAGCAGCAAAGGCATCAGCGCCTGCGCCGCGCCGCCGCCCGTATTGCCCCAGCCAGCCGCCGCCGCATTGGCCGTGCCAACGACATTGGGGGCGAACATGACCGAAGTGTGGTACTGCGTAATCACAAAGCTCGCGCCGACCGCGCCTATGCCCAGGCGACAGAGCAGGAAGCTGTCATAGCTGTGCGCGAAGGCCACGCCGAGAACGGGGATCGCCCCCAGGAGCAGCAAGCCCGTATAGGTAAGGCGCGGACCGAAGCGATCGCACATGGGCCCGACGAGGAGACGCACCAAGATCGTAACGGCCACTGCGGCGATATTGATATTGGCAATCTGCGTGATCGTCAGGCCGAACTCGCCCTTGATGACCGGCATCAAGGGGGCACAGGCGAACCAGGCGAAGAAACAGACAAAAAAAGCCATCCAGCTCAGATGAAACGCGCGCATTTGCGGCGAGCCGATGGAAAAGAGTGTGATGCGGTTAGCTTTGGCCATTTTTCATCCCGTCAAAAACAAAAAAACGTCCGCCCTACTTGATGAAATACCAAGCTGGGCGGACGCCGTTGTCCGGTCGGTCCCTCGTTGGACCGGTGTATTAGGGGATCGCCATTGATCCTATAGTTCCTACTCTCGCAAGAGGCATGCCAACAGAGGGGAAGACAGGTGGTAGCGCGTCTCGAGGCCGCTAGGCGAGTTGCGGGCGCGGCCGCGCCACGTGCATGAGCCATTGCGGTGCGCCTTTGCCCGAAAATGGTGCGGCGCACGATCGTTTTGGACCCGGTTCAGGCTCTTCTGGACGGAATAAACTCCCGCCGGGTATGGTGGGTCAATTTTCCTCGTCCTTTCGTTACACCTACCCCAAACGCGCCGGTTTGTTTGTTTTCACGGTTTGCATGCATGATAGATGGTGCAAGGCGGTGCCGGCGACGCGGCATATGCGCCAGTCGGGCATCACGACGGCGCCTACGCTCTCATAAAAGTCAATTGCATTGGCATTCCAGTCCAGCACCGACCATTCAAACCGCCCGCAATGGCGTTCGACTGCCAGCTGCGCCACGGCAACTAGCATCTGCTTACCGTAACCCTTGCAGCGCGCATCCTGCTTCACATACAGGTCTTCCAGATACAAGCCTTTTTGGCAAAGGAAAGTGGAGAAATTGTGAAAAAAAAGGGCGAACGTCACCGCCTCCCCATTTGCGGTACCCACCAGTGCTTCGCAACTAGGGTTGGCGCCGAACAAGGCCTCGCGCAACATCGCGGCATTGGCCACCACCAGATGTTCGAGGTTTTCGAACACGGCCAATTCATGGACCATGCCAAATATGGCGACGACGTCCGATGCCCGGGCGGGGCGGATCGTCAATACCGGGACTGATGTGTTCATGATGCTTTCAAGTCATGGTTAGATGGTTCTGGCTGATTTCGGCGAGCCCGATTGCAGGGCCCAAACCACGCTCAACAGGCACACTAAATGCGTTCGGCCAGGACGGGCTTGATCGAGCTGGAGCGGCAGCAAGACTAAGATGACCGGGTTAGCACAGCCGTGAGAGCCACCACAAGCTGGGCGACGCCGCCGAAAAAAACGACCGCGGCGCAACCCGCGAGCGCTGCCTTCAAGACCGTGCGTTCAAGCGCCGCCAGCGGCGGGGGCCTGAGCCAGGTCAGATAACTCGCGCCAGTCATCCGCGCAGCGCACGACGTCGCCGATCACAATGATGCTGGGGCTGCAAAGGCCGCTTCGTCGCAGGGCGGCGGGCAATTCACCGAGCGTGGTGAGCAACTGACGCTGCCCGACCCGGCTCGCTGACTGCACCACCGCGACTGGCGTCGAGGCGGCCGCGCCGCCCGCCAGCAAGCTGGCCTGGATCGCGTCACAACGCGCCACGCCCATGTAGATCACCAGCGTCAGCTTGCACTGCGCCAGCGCCGCCCAATTCGGTTCCGATGCCGCGTCCTTGCCATGACCGGTCACAAAGACCGCGCCCTGGCTCCAATGGCGATGGGTCAGCGGCACGCCCAGACTGGCCGGCGCCGCCAGGCCACTGCTAATTCCCGGCACGACGCCGACCGTGATGCCGTGCGCGCGCAAATGGGCGCGTTCTTCGCCACCGCGTCCGAACAAATAAGGGTCGCCGCCCTTCAGGCGCACCACGTTGCGACCGGCGCGCGCTTCCGCAATCATCAGGCGTTCGATGAAGTCCTGCGGCGTCGACGGACAAGCACCGCGCTTGCCGACCCGGATCACGCGCGCCGACGCGGCCTTATAGGCTAAAATTTCAGGGTTGACCAGGTCATCGATCAGCAGCACATCGGCCTGCTCAATTGCCTTGAGCGCCTTTAGCGTCAGTAATTCAGGATCGCCGGGGCCGGCCCCGACCAGTGTGACGCACCCTTGCTTCATCATGATCCCTCTCTTTCAAAAATTTAAATGCCGCGCTCGCCCGGTCCAAGCCACGATGCGGGCAACCCAGCTTGACCTGCGCTTCGATGGTCGATAGGGGCTCGCGCTTCCGCATCAGAGGCGCGGGCGCTTTAATTACTGCAAGGCGCGGATCTTGAACGACGCTGCATACGCTTTCGGCTGCGTGCCGTCCCAGATTGAACCGTCCATCAACGTCGAGCGGCGCAAAAGGCCGTCTGGCACCGATGTCCGGGTCAGCAATGCCGCTTCCCGATACAAGTCGATCTGGTTGACTTTTTGCGCCACCGCCAGATAATCCGGATCTTCCTTTAGCAAGCCCCAGCGGCGGTGCTGTGTCATGAACCACATGCCGTCCGACAGAAAGGGAAAATTGACCGCGCCCCCGCCATAGAATTTCAGATCATTGCGCTCGTCCCCGGTTTGGCCCAGGCCGTTACTGTAGGGGCCCGCGCGCTGCAAAATGACGTCCTTGCCCATGTTGACATAGGGCGCGGCGGCAATCACTTCCGCCATTTTCTGTCGGTTGGCGAGAGAAGCATCGATCCATCTGCCCGCATCGAGGACCGCCGCCACCATCGCACGGCAGGTATTTGGGTAGGCCGTGGCGAATTCGGCCGAGGTACCGAGCACCTTTTCCGGATGGTCGGGCCAGATCTCCCGTGTGGTGGCGGCAGTGATGCCGGCGCTGTCCATGATGGCCTGATGCCCCCACGGTTCGCCGGCGCAGAAACCGTCCACATGACCGGCCCGTAAATTGGCCACCATTTGCGGCGGCGGAATGGTAATCACCTTGGCATCTTGAAACGGATCAACGCCGTGCGCCGCCAACCAATAGTACAAGCACATCGCGTGATTTCCGGTCGGGAAGGTTTGCGCGAAGGTATATTCGCGCTTGCCGGCCTGCATCAGCCTGGCGAGCGAGGCGCCGTCCAGCGCGCCTTGCTCCGCCAACCGCCTCGACAGCGTGATACCTTGGCCGTTATGGTTCAAGTTCATCAGGACTGCCATGTCTTTTTTCCGGCCACCGATACCCAACTGCACGCCGTAGATCAAGCCGCAAAGCACATGCGCCGCGTCCAGTTCGCCGATGATCAGCTTATCGCGTACGCCGGCCCAAGATGCTTCCTTGCTGAGCACAATTTTGATGCCATATTTCTGATCAAAGCCGAGCTCCGCGGCCATCACGACCGAAGCACAGTCCGTCAGCGGCAAAAAGCCAATCCTGACGCTGTCCTTTTCCGGCTTGTCGGAACCGGCCACCCAGGCACCCGCGCAAGATAGTCCTCCCATACAGCCCCCATGCGGAAAATAAAAAAAGCCTCTCTCATGCACGAATCGATCATGCTGACAGCCGCCATTGTCTTGTGGCCCAACCGCCGTTGGCTGGAACCCGCATTGCTGTTTCAGCAAGGAGCGTGCCATGAAGCGGCTCCCTGCTTCGGCTCACGCGATCACTGGGGCGCACCAACTGTGCGAGAAGCGTCCCTTGCACAGCGCCACTTGGGGGAAAAGCGCACCATCAGCGTGCTTGCACCATTTTGGTGACCGCGGTTCAGGCTCAGTCGAGCCCAACTATCCCAGTAAATCTTCTACGTCGAGCACGCGCTGGGCGATTTCGGACAGCTTCAAATGCTTGTTCATCGCCATGCTGCGCAGTTTTTGATACGCTTGCTCCTCCGACAACTGGTGATGCGCCATTAATAGCCCTTTGGCGCGCTCGATTACCTTGCGTTCGGCTAACTTGTGCTTGGTCTCCAATAATTCAGTGCGCAACTTTTGTTCTTGCCGAAAACGCGCCATCGCGACATTGAGGACCGGCTTAATGCGCTCTGCCTGCAAGCCCGCAACGATATACGCCGAGACGCCGGCCGCCATCGCCGCATCCATGCTGGACGTGTTCTCATCTTCGGTAAATAGCACGATCGGACGGCGCTCGTCGCGGCTGGCGATCACGATATGTTCGAGCACGTCGCGCGCATCCGATTCGGCATCGATGATGATCATGTCCGGCTGCAATTGCGCAATGCGCTGCGGCAAATACATATCAGCCGGCAGGGACGCAACAATGTCATGGCCGCATTCCAGCAGACCGCTGCGCAAGGCATGAGCGCGCCTCGTTTGGTCAATTGGCGTCGTGTCGCCTTCGCCGTCGGGACACACAACGGTATTGACGACGACGATACGCAATTGGCCCAGGGCCGGTGTCACGGTGGATCTCGATATCATGTCTGCATTCAAATCCCGTTTAAGTAGCAGCACGGCCTCGACAGCGCATCGATGCCATCGGCAGCCCCATGCACAAATTAGTATAGGAATATAAGCAAAAATCGAACCAAGGTTGGGCTGGGCCCGCCTTAGCAGTCGGGCTTGCAGTTTATTATTCAAGCTCGAGTTTGTGAACAATCAAGGCATAGGTTGAGAAATATCAAACCCGGAAAATCCATTGCCATTATTATTATCCACCTGACAATAGGGGGAGAATCGCATGAAAAGAATTGCATTGGTAACGGGTGGTATGGGCGGCTTGGGCGAGGCGGTGTGCATGAAGCTGACAGCACTTGGTTACCAGGTGGCGAC
>PKWL01000052.1 GCA_003133225.1 Janthinobacterium sp. | reverse complement strand
GGCGTGAGTTCGAGAGCAACAGTGGTAAGCCCTTTTTCTCCCGACATCTCCAAGGCGTCGCTGTCCGCCGCCAGTCTCCAAAAAGGGCGCCTTGTGCCAAAGTGCGTGAAAAGTTGCGGGCTGTTGATGTCTTCCGTCGTATCAAACATGGCGACTCTTTCGTCCAAGGGAGACCCTTGAAAATGGGCGTGGCACTCTAGCAGAGAGGGCTAAAAAGAAAAATAATTTTTGATAGTTCCCTTTTATCGCAGGCCAATCTATGTTTGATAACTGAATCCCAGGGCCTTAAAATATTAATTTACAGTATTTATTAGTGCATCTAATCAATAAATTCTCGAATATCCAAATGGTCTGATTTAACGCAAAAACTCCCGCCCCTGACGCTCGTTCGAATAAACCTGGCGGGCTCAGCAAGTAAACTGGGTTGGCCGGCTAGATTCCGGTTTGAAAGAGTGAGCGACGAAGGCGCGTGGCCATCCATATAATGAGTCGGCCGCGCCCGCCGCTGACATAGCGCGACGCCATCGGCCCGCCTTGCCTTCTTGGCGGACGACATGCAGGGATGCCGTTTTATTCGCTGCGCCGATCGTGACCACTCGCGGCTGCCGACAATCCAATTGTCTTAGGGCGCCGGTGCGGCACCATGTGCTGGCCCATCCTTGATGGTGAGCTTTTACGGGGACAAGGAGAGCCTTTACGGGGACCTGGCGCATGCTGCGCCCTTGACGCTTCGGTCGCCCACCATGCATATCCGACGCGACGGTGCCCAAGAGACTGAGCGATCGCCACGTCTTCCAGGCTCAGGAAGCGCTCATTTACGCATCGGCCCTTATCGCCCCGCAACGCCCCCATGCCGTTTGCACACACGCGCGACATGTTTAGATCCGTCACTGCAGCGGACCTGATTGTGACGCGTCTTGGTGCGAGGTTGCGCGTGTTGACGATCAAGATCACGGCTTGCCGCCTCTGGATTAATTGGACGCGCACTACCGGGGGCAAAATAGACTTGCGCCATAGCAACGGGACTGATGCCAAGAATCAAGGCAGCGATGCAAAATAGTTTTTTCATATTTGGGGAGATGGAATAAATTCGATTTTGCATTGTCGCACGAACCACGGTCAACCCATGCAACTAGAACGTCGAGCTCATTTTGATTTGAGACCGTTGCCCCCGCCAGCGCCTGTGACTTTGGCCAGCATGAACGGGCGATGCAAACCCAGCGTCAGGGTATTTTTTGGTGCAGTGAGCCGCTCATTTCGGATCATTGGTGAAGCGCCATCCGCCAGTACTGGCTGAATGCGCTTACACGCACGACGTGGGTATGCTTCGCGTTTGCTACAGTGTCTAAGATACAACAACCCATCCTTTCTTAGCAAGATACCGGTCATCCATCGTTAGCGAAGGCGCGCCACAAGCGGCGCCGATGGCGCCGCGCAAGACCGGCGGCGGCAAGATTGCAAGACTATGCTCCACGCCGGCGCCCCGAGAACGGCCGTCCAAAATTTCAGACCAAGCCGATCATCCACTTTTGCTTCTGCCGAACGCAGCGACGGGCGCGACGACACCGTCCGCACGCCTTAAACGATGCGTCTGTCGGCCAGCTTGGCTGGCGCTCTCACTCTGTTGGCGTTGCCTTCGTGTGCGCCAGAAATGAATAGGGTAGCGCTCATAGTAACAATATTGCACGCACGCCAGGAATGAGCAAAGAACTTGAGTTGGATCAATTATTGGCGTCGCTGGAAAATGCTTTCGGTAAATATTTAGCGTTACTATAAGAAAACTTTTTCTCTCTCCCACCAGTCAACAGAAGTGCATCGAACATCGATTGGATCCTAAATGCGTACTCGTCTCGAAGCAGCGATCAAGCGATACCTATCGGTCGTGCATTGGTTCATCCCCGAGCGCTTACAAAACAACCCGCTGGCATTGTCGCGCTCGCAGAATGTGGTTAGCGCAGCAGCCATCGCCGGAATTTCCGATCCCTTTTACGCGTTGTTGTATTATCTGCTCGGATTCAAATCGGCGACCCCGGTAATTCTTATTTGCGGCGTGTTTATGGTAAGCGCCCCTTTTATTCTTAAATTAACGGGACGCATAAAAATTGCTGAACAAGCGTTTCTGTGCGCCGTATTCTACAACTTTTGCTGGCTCACTTATCATTTGGGTGGCGTGAGCGCTCCGACCGCGGACTGGCTCATCATTTGTCCAGTCGTGGCGATCTTGCTCGGCGGCGTGTTCACCGGAATATTTTGGCTGGCAATGAGTTGCGCTGCCATTGCCGGAATCTATTTGCTTCAGGTTTACAACGTTCCCTTACCATTGAGCCCGATCCTCGATGTGTCGCTGCTGCGATTTGCATGCGGCCTTGGCTTGTTTATTGTGGTAATCAATTTGGTATTGTTTTTTGAACTGACCAAGACCCAGGGCTTTATTAAACTTGAACAGGCATTGAAAATCATTCAGGAGCTTGCCATTCGAGACGAATTGACCGGCATTCACAACCGGCGGCATATTCTAAAAATTATGGACGACGAAAGGGAGCGGATTCAGCGCTTGCCCGCGCCTTTCTGCATCTGCCTGCTCGACATTGACCATTTCAAACGGATCAATGATGCCTATGGCCACTCGGTCGGCGACAGCGTCCTAACGACAGTTGCCAAGACGGTCACCAGCAATATTAGAAACATCGATTCTTTCGGGCGTTATGGCGGAGAGGAGTTTCTTCTCATGTTTCCGCAAACCGATCTTGAGCAAGCCACGGCTCTCGCCGAAAGAGTCCGTATCAAAATTGAACAACTCACTTTTGATGATGTCTCGAGCGCTCTCACGGTGACTGTTTCAATTGGCATCGCGAAATATCAACCGTGCGAAAATATCATACAGACCATTAATCGGGCGGATCACGCTTTGTATGAAGCGAAATACAGCGGGCGCAACCGCATCGTGGTGTGTGAACATGATGTCCTGGATGTGAAAGGCGAAGAAGCGCACCTGTTTGCGCAGCCAGCCGACGACCTGCTCGAGATCGGAAGATCGGACAAAATCGAAAATACGCAAAGACAAACGTCGGCCAACGAAAACGTCTTTCTGATGAGCGGCGTCGGCGCGATTGACGGGGACGTCACGCAGTGGCGGCAGGCTTGTTTGGAGTACTACGACCCCATGACAGGCCTGCCCAACCGGCATATTTTTCGGGACCGTCTGTCACAAGCAATGCAGCGTGCGACCCGCCATAATTTAACCATCGCAATTTTGGCTATAGACATCAACAAATTCAAGGAAGTTAACAATGCTTTAGGGTATGAAAAAGGAGATCAGGCCATTGTCAATGTGGCGGAACGCATCAAACTGTGCCTGCGCGAATGCGATACCGTATCGCGCTGGGACGGCGATGAATTTAGCATCATTTTGGAGGACGTGGTCGACGAAAATGGGGTGCACGGGGTTGCCCAGAAACTGATCGACGAGTTCTGCGATCCACTGGTGTTAGATGGCACTGAATATTTTCTAAGCGTCAGCATTGGCGTCGCCTTGTTTCCCGACCATGGCGACGAGATCGACGGCTTAATTAAAAAAGCCGATGCCGCTATGCTCTGTGCCAAAGCCGCGGGTCAAAATATTTACCGGTTTTATTCGTCCGATCTGAGCACCGTCTTGATTGATCCGCTGACGCTGAAAAGCGAGTTGCGGCACGCCCTCGCACGCAATGAGCTTTTTTTGCATTACCAACCACAAGTCGATCTCGTCAGCAACACCATAATTGGCGTCGAGGCGTTGATACGGTGGCGCCATCCTCAATTTGGATTGATTATGCCAAACCAGTTTATTCCAATCGCGGAAGAAACCGGAATGATCATTAACATAGGGGAATGGGTATTGAAGACGGCATGTATTCAAACCAGGCAATGGCGCGAGTCCGGATTAGCGCCGATAAAGATTGCGGTTAATCTTTCGGCGTCACAACTGAGAGATCCGGAACTCGTCGAGCGGGTTCGTGGAATCATCGACGAGACCGGCGCCGACCCCACCAAGCTGGAACTAGAAATTACCGAAGGAATTCTAATTTACAACCTGGAGCGGGGCAAGGATGTATTTTCAAAATTGAGAGATTTTGGGATAAACATATCGATTGACGACTTCGGAATGGGATATTCCAGCCTCAATTACTTAAGCGAGCTGCCTCTTGATATATTGAAGTTGGATGGTTCCTTCGTGAAGCGACTAGACAAGGAATCGCTCGGAGAGAACTCTTACGCGATTGCCAACTCGATCATTTTCATGGCCCACAGCATGAATTTAAAAGTGATCGCCGAAGTGGTTGAAACTGAGGAGCAGCTGGCATGCTTGCGCAACATGCAATGTGATCAAATCCAAGGCTACCTGTATAGCCGGCCGGTGCCTGCTTCGGAAATAGCGAAAATGCTGGCAAGTCAAAATGTGAAGTCGGAACAAGCGTGGCAACAAATAAGCGAGGCGGGATAGAGATCAGCGCGTGGCGGCGGAATCATTGATTATTTTTTCTTGCATAGCGTTTAGGAGATTGTCTGGTGTCAAATTTAAGTAAATTCGCCGTCCTGGCAACTTTATTGGTGGCCGCACCGATGCTCGTGCAGGCCGCTGGCTTTGCTTTGGTGGAACAAAATGCGAGCAGATTAGGCAACGCCTATGCTGGTGGAGCTGCCGAGTCCGACGACGCCAGCGTCATTTTCTTCAATCCCGCCGGCATGACCTACCTCGAGGGCCGCCAGGTGAGCGTGAGTGGACTGGTTTTTTTGCCCAAGGTGGAGTTCAACAACGGCGTCTCGACGTCCGTCGTGGGCACGCCGATGACGGGCGATAATGGCGGCAGCGCCGCCTCGAAAAGTTTGATCCCGAATTTTTATTATGTGGACTCCTTGGGCAGCGGCTTGAAATATGGGTTTGCGGTCACGGCCCCGGCCGGCGTGCAGATTAAGTATGATACGAACTGGGTCGGGCGCTACTACAGTACGGGCTCATCCCTAGCAGTCATCAATTTCTCGCCGGCCCTTGCCAGTCGACTCGGCCCCGCCACATCAGTCGGTGTGGCACTCGATATTCAATACGCGCACGCCAAACTGTCGAAAGCCATTGATTTTGGCAGCCTTTGCTTGGCTAACGCCCCTGCCGCTATCTGCAGCAGCCAGGGGCTTGTGCCGCAGCAAGCAGACGGGACGGCGAACGTCAGCGGGCACGACTGGGCTGTTGGCTACCACCTTGGCATCCAGCATGAGCTCACTGCAGATACACGCGTTGGCTTACTCTACCGCTCCAAAGTGAGCCATAACATGGACGCCACGGCGACGTTCTCGAATGTGCCAAGCTTGATGGCGGCGGGATTTCAAACGACCGGGGCGCGCACCGAGATCACCTTGCCCGAAATGGTCTCTTTGTCGGGCATGCATGCGCTGACGCCGGCGTTGACGCTCCTGGGCGATGCGAGCTGGACCCGCTGGAGCAGATTTAACGAGCTCAAGATAAGCTTCGCCAACCCGCCGCCGTCCGGCGACGATATCACCATGGAAGAATGGAAAGATAGTTGGCGTTACTCGCTAGGGGCCAATTACCAAGCCAGTTCCAGCCTGATGTGGCGGCTAGGACTCGCTCATGATCAAGGCCCCATCCCGGAGGGGCGGCGTACGCCGGCCATTCCTGACGGCACCCGTAATAGCCTTGCCATCGGCGCCAATTACAAATTATCCAAGAGTGGCTCACTCGATATCGCCTATTCACACCTATTCATTCCCAACGGCAGCGTTAGCCTCAGCAGTCCCTTGCAGGGAACGCTGCAAGGGAACTATACGAGTCTTGCCGACATAGTCGCATTGCAGTTCAACTGCACCTTTTGATGAAACGACCGGCCGCATCGTCATGATTTTGTGCCGATGCCTTATTTGAAGTCCGATTTCACGTACGGCGTAAGGATGTATATGGGCAACGCAGATAGCAAGCTAATAAATCAGTGCGTCATCGCCAATTCGGATGAAGCTAAACAAGGTGTCGCTTCTTCGCTCGAGGCGCAGCGGGCGGGAATTTTGCACAGCGGCGCCTTGAGCGGTACATTTGCTGAGTTTTCGCAGCCCAAAGGCGCGAACCTGCTAACGCGCACGGAAGCACTCAACGAGTGGCGCGAAACGAGGACCAGATATGGCGTGTGGCAGTATGCGCGCTCGTTGGAAGGGCCCCCACATCCCATCGCCACCGTCTGCGATGAAAGCGGCGCGCGGACCAGAGGAGTCAATTTCGCTTCTCAGGACTACTTATCGCTGGCATCTCATCCGGCCATTCACGAAGCGGCAACTAGGGCCTTGCGCGACTTTGGACCACACAGCGCCGGTTCAGCCGTACTGCTCGGGAATACAAAACCGTCGCTTAAGCTGGAGGCAGCGCTCGCCGAACTTCTGCACATGGAGCATGTGGTTTTGTTTCCGACCGGATGGGGCGCGGCGTTTGGAGCCATTGCAGCACTGGTGAGGCCGGACGACCATGTTGTAATCGACCAGTTGGCGCATGCCTCGTTACGTCAAGGCGCAACGGCGGCAACTCAGAATATATGGACGACCAGGCACCTCGATGTCGACCATGTCCGTCAGACCCTAGCAGACATCCGTCGGCGCGACACGGAAAATGGGATTCTGGTGATTACGGAAGGCTTGTTCAGCATGGACTCCGACATGCCCGATACAGAAAGGTTGCAGTCGGTGTGCTCGGAGTACGGTGCCATCTTATTCGTGGACGTCGCCCATGATCTGGGTGCCATGGGTCCTGGCGGAACCGGACGCATTGGAATGCAACATATGCTCGGAAAGGTTGACCTTGTCATGGGCGCTTTTTCGAAATCGCTTGCCTCAAATGGCGGCTTCCTGGCCACCAATTCTCATGCAGTCAAACAATACGTAAAGATGTTTGGTGGGCCCCATATGTTTTCAAATGCGCTGTCGCCGCTTCAGGCTGCCATTGTCACGGAGTGCATAGGCATCGTCCGCGCTCCCGAAGGAGAAAGCTTACGGGCCGACCTGATGCGAAATGTCCTGGCATTGAGAAGCGAGTTTACGTCATACAACATGCGCTGTCTGGGCGAGCCATCCCCGATTGTTCCTGTCCTCATTGGAAGCGAAAAAGTCTCGCGCCTCGCCGGTTGCCTCACTTTTAATCACTCCGTCTTGGCGAACCAGGTGGAATTTCCTGGCGTCCCCATTGGCGCCTCACGCTTACGCTTGCAAGTGATGGCAAACCATAACCTGCAACAAATAAAACACGCAGCCGGAGTGATCAAGGATGCGATTGACCAGGCACAGCACATCTTGAATGCAAGCGACGCACACGACGACTTGAAAGCGGAAAATCAATGTTGACTACAAACTTGAATATCACGATCATTGAACGTCTACGCGTTCACTCCGAATGCCTGCCGCAAAAGGAAGCGTTTACGTTTCTGCGCGACGATGGCAAGGTTGACGTCATTACATTTCTCGATCTGTACAACGACGCCCGCGCACTGGCGACGGAATTATTGAAGCATACGGAAAGCGGATCCAGAGCTCTCTTGGTATACCCGTCTGGATTGGAGTTCATCAAGGCATTCCTTGCCTGTCTTTATGCGGGAATCATCGCGGTACCTTCGTCCATGCCGCGCAAGGAGCGCTCATCGAAAAGATTGACGGCCATACTCCGCGACGCCACGCCGTCACTCATCTTGACCACCGCCAGTTGCCATCAGATGGTGGCCACGCTCTGCCTGACGGGCGACCATGCAAAATGTCATTGCCTTGCAACGGATGCTCTCGAGGTGGATCCCATCCATCAAGATATTTTGCAAACAGGCTCCGATTTAACCGCCTTTCTTCAATACACTTCCGGCTCGACGGGAACGCCAAACGGCGTGGAAGTCACGCACAATAATATCATCAGTAATGTCAAAGCGATTGCGACTGCGCTCGGCTTATCACAGAACAGCGTCAATGTGGGGTGGTTGCCGCTTTTCCATGATATGGGCTTGATTGCAAATGTATTAGCGCCAATTTATGTTGGTTCGAAAAGCGTACTGATGTCGCCCAATGTCTTTCTGAAAAACCCCCTGGACTGGCTGCGCGCAATTTCGACGTATCGCGGGACCTGTGCCGGATCGCCAAATTTCGGCTGGGACTACTGTGTTGCGAGAATATCCGAAGACAAGAAAAAAGAACTTGATCTCAGTAGTCTGGAAGTTGCCTACAATGGATCCGAACCCGTGCGCGGTAGTACGCTGCAGCGGTTTTATGAATCATTTTCGTGCTGCGGATTCAGGAAGGAAGCGCTCTTTCCTTGCTATGGCATGGCAGAGTCCACTCTTTTCGTTTCAGGGGGGCCGATTAAAAACGCGCCGATCGTACTGCACGTTAGCAAAACGGCGCTGGAGGGCAACCAGATCAGAAGTAAAAATCCTGAAAGCGAAGACTCGCGTCAAATCGTGAGTTGCGGACATGTGGCGGAAGACCTCACGGTAGTGGTGGTCGATCCCGAGACATTCTTGCCTTGCTCGGCACTGCGAATCGGTGAAATTTGGATTGCGGGGGGCAGTGTGGCCAAAGGGTACTGGCGCCGGCCAGAGGAAACAAAAAGGATTTTCCAAGCCTATTTGGCAGATTCAGGAAAGGGCCCGTTTTTAAGGTCGGGCGACCTGGGATTTATTCAGGATGGAGAGCTGTTCATCACCGGGCGCTCGAAGGATCTTATCGTCATTAATGGCAGAAATATCTATCCACAAGATATTGAGCAAGTGATCGAGCGCTCGATCGATTTCGTCGAACCAAACATGTGCGCCGCTTTTTCGTTGGATAGGGACAACCGGGAGACCCTAGCTATTGTCGCCGAAGCCAACCGGAGCTTGATGCGCGCGGCGCAACTCGAACAACGAGAGGCCGAGGGCGCGGCGCACGGAAGCACAAAAAAAAACGAGTATCTAGTGAAATTGGAATTGCTGGCCAGCCACATTTGCACGGTAATTGCTGAACAATTTGATATCACTGTTTCGTCAATCGCATTTGTCAAACCCGGGACATTTCCAAGAACATCGAGCGGCAAAGTGCAAAGGTTGCTGTGCAAGCAAATGGCCTTGGAAGGCCAGTTGGATATTGCTTATGTTATGCCCGACAGCATATTCGACCGCAGACAGGCACACGATTCGGCGGCTTTGTTTCGCACGGCACTGACGCAGTCCGATGCAATTGCGCAAAAGACACCAGCCCCTTTGATGGCAAAGGCGATAGCTGCGGAAACCGATCTGTTGCAGAGCCAGCAAACAGCAGATGAGATGATCGCGTGGTTCCGGACCTATGCCGAGCATCGCATGAAATTTCGGCGCCTTGATGAGAGTCGCACGCTGCCCGCGTTTGTCGTTTTAGATTTGGGAAATAAGGGATTCTTCGGGCTGCAAGTTCCCCGTCGCCTCGGCGGATGCGAACTGACGACGACAGATATGTTGCGCGTGTTGGAGCAGATAGCCGGAGTGGACTTGGCGCTGGCAGTTCTGATCAACGCTCACAATACATGGGGTCTGTATCCCATTTTACGTTTTGCCGACGCCGCGACCCAGCAGCGCGTTTTGCCCGATCTGGCGGCGGGCCGGCGCCTCGCGAGTTCCGCGCTGACGGAGCCGGGCGGCAAAACCGAGCCGATGCAAGCGACTGCCATGAAAACGGGCGGCGGCTGGCGCATTAACGCGCGCAAGCAATGGATAGGAATTGGTTCATCGACTGGCGTACTCACCGTGTACGCGAAAGCGATCGATGCGAATGGGCTTGCCCTCGGGGAAGTCGCTCTGATGATGGCCGAGGACACACCTGGATGTTTACCGGGCCCCGATTCAATGACAATCGATATGCGGGGCATTGTGCAAAATACCGTGTCCATCCAGGATGTGTTCGTGCCCGACAGCGCGCTACTTGGATCCCGTGAATCGATGAGCCTTAGCCAGGAAGTCTTGATGTCTGGTCGCCTTGGCGTTGGCGCTATGTGTGTCGGAGCGATGAAACGGTGCGCCCAGCTAACTGTGCGTCATGGGAAAAATGGCGAGTTTGGAGCAGGACTCCCGCTCGATAATGCGCGTGCCTTGGCCACGCTAGAAGCGTTGACGTCATCCATCTTTGCCGTCGAATCATTAATTCTTGAAATTGCGAACCTGGCCGATCAGGGCATTGCGGTTCCAGATCAAGCATACATGGTGTGCAAAACCGCTGCGCCCGCCCTATTAGGTGAAGCGGGCGCCAGCCTGGTTCACCTGCTTGACGGTCCAGGCTATATCGGCCTCACGCAAATAATCCGCGATGCCGACATTTTGAGCATGCTGGAAGAGCCGACGGAAGAGCTCATCATGCATCTGGGCGCCGCCGTCTTGCGACAGGGCGAATCCATTGTCACCCTGCTGTCGAAGACCTTCAATTCGGCGCACGTTGCAGACCAACTTGTGCAAGCAATTTCTGAAGTTAAAGCCTGTGCGGCGCGGCGCGACGCGCGCTTTGGCGACGAACATGCTGATGCGCGCTCGACAAATTTCCAGGTCGGGCGCTTGGCTTGTTCCGCTGTCTTGTTGGCGGCAGCAAAAAAAAGAGCTGCTCTTGATGAGGGGCCAGACTCTACCCATGCCATCGATTGGGCGACGCGGCGTTTGGTCGAACTTCATCAGGAAATCATCGCGTCGTTTAGC
This sequence comes from Janthinobacterium sp., assembly GCA_003133225.1. Taxonomy (GTDB): domain Bacteria; phylum Pseudomonadota; class Gammaproteobacteria; order Burkholderiales; family Burkholderiaceae_D; genus Janthinobacterium. The sequence goes on along the minus strand of PKWL01000052.1, from coordinate 4,009 downwards.
GCCACCCGCCAACAGTTGGCATCGCCAACTTTGTTAGCGATAGTGGCCCGCTACGAGAGAGCGATTGGCGATGCGGGGCCGGGGCGCGCTGCAGACATGCCGGGCCCATGCATGGGCAGCGAACACGGCGCGGGCACGGCGCTCGACTGTGGCCGGTCCGCTTTTCCTGCGGCGGCACTGGTGCGAGGTGGGCAACACTTGGCCACGGGCGAGTCGCAAGTATTGGGGGCGAACCGATCGGGCGACAGTTTTCACCCGGCTGGCAGCGCCTTCGAAGCGACGCATAACCTGTCCGAGGCTGAGTGTTGCGCCGTGCCGACATCGCCCACGCGAGAAATTATTCGTGATAGCGTGATTAATTGGTTGCGCTCGGAGAAAAGACGTGTGGTCGATACCCTAGATGAAGAAGCCTCCTTCGCTTCATTGGGCATGGACTCTCTTGGAGCAATTATGTTGATCCTCGAACTTGAACGTCGATTGGGACTAGTAATCAGTCCCGATATTGTGCAGGATTATCCGACCATCGGGCGCCTGGCAAGCTACATTGACGAGAATTCTTCATCAATGGCGCGGCGCATCAAAATAGGGAATTCATTGCAGAATTAATTTCACAATAGGCTTAAATTTTTTGCACAGTAACGTTCGAAGTGTAGTAACGTTAGCCTTGATCTCGACGGTTTCCGCGTCGGGCGCGATGCGAGCGTGATCCTGGATGGTTTCGTCATATTTTATTTTAAGTTTCCCAAACTAACTCAGTTATTAGCATCAGGAAAAATTATATGAAATCGTATCGCAAATTTGTGATTGACAAATACTTGTCCATAGCTCGTTGGTTCATTCCAATCGATTTGCAAAATGATCAATGGAACTTGATGATCGCACGCGATACGGTGACTCTGGCATTACTCGCTTCGGTATCGACTCCCTTTTTTGCCTGGCTTTATCACTTCCTTAATTTTGACAAAGCCGGCGTGATTGTAATCTTAGGCGGTGCCGCGATGTTGTGCTCGCCATTTGCGCTGAAATTCAGCGGCCGCATTGCTTTTGCGCGCGAAGTCTTTATTTGTTCTTTTTATGCGTTTAAGCTGTGCTTGGCTTTCTATCTGGGGGGCATCGAGGCACCCACACTGCCCTGGTTTCTTCTTTGCCCGATGATCGCGCTGGTTCTAGGTGGCGTGAAACCAGGGGCCATTTGGGGTGTTATAGTCACGGTCACCGTATTTGTAATTTTCTACCTTCAAACCACGGGTTTTCCATTTCCGCCGACGCCCATTAGCAATCAGAGCTTATTGCAGGTTGTCAGCATATTAGGCCTGTTCGTTTTCTCCGCGATCATTCTCCTATTTTTCGAGTTTGGCGCCTACAAAGGCGTTGTGGCCGGGATGAGAAAATCCGATTTAAATGAAGGAAACCTGTTCATGAAATGAATCGGTGCACGCATCGGACGCGCCTAACGACTGCCAATTTTGCGACGCGGATAAATCTTCGAAGTCTCCTGGGGGCGGTCAAAGCGAGGTGGCGTGATGGCTTTGATTTGCAGTTCCGGATTCGCCGCGGGCACCGATGGGCCCGATGCGGGAAGCTGATTTCGAGCCAGCAAAAGCGCCAGCGGCGAGCAACGGTGCTCTTATTGGCAAGGCGTCAGCTGCGCGCGATGTGTGCCAAATTCGTCGCCGTGGCTGCCGCCTTGCATGCGCCCCCGTGTCAATCTCGCTTCACAACCGAGTAAGTCACTAATCGAGACACCTTGTCCAACTGCCGCTCGAACGCACTGATCTTGGCGTGACCACGCCGGCTGGCTCCCGCATGAGCGTTCCTCTGCGTGCGCCGCAAGACACCGGCGCCCCCATGCCCCAAGCTCACGAATGAGCCAGGAGAGGGGCGGGGATATTCCAGCGGCACCCTTGGTGCATCCAGCCGAGCCGAAGCCTAGCGCCTATAAGAGCCGCCACTCAACCGTCGAACGGAAGCTATCTTTTTTCCGGCCGCGCCAAGAATGGCTGCGGCGGGCCTCGGGAGCCCCCTTAGAGGGTGGCCAGTTTCGCTTCCGGGTCCAATTCGACACCGGCCTTGAGTTTAGCGGCTCCAATTTGCTTGGCGCGCGCGCGCGAAGGCGGCAGGCGGCGCAAGGTTTTCAAAGCCTCCGGGTCCTTGATGCCGATCATGCGCTGATCAACGCTGATCAAGCCGATTTCATTGAATGCCGACAGGGTGCGGCTCACCGTTTCCAAGGTCAAGCCCAAATAGCTGCCGATCTCGTGGCGTGTCATGCGCAGATTAAACAGTTTGTTGGAGTAACCAATCTGCGCGAAACGCTCGGCTAACGAAACGAGAAAGCGCGCCACGCGCGCTTCCGCGCTAAGAGCGCCCAGCATGCCGATCATGGCCTGTTCGCGCACCAGTTCGCGGCTCATCACGCCATACATCACATTTTCCAGTTCCAGATGGACGCGTCCCAGCGCCGTCAATTTTTTAAAAGGCAGCAAGATCAAATCGCAATCAGACAACGCCACCGCTTCCGTCGAATAATGCCTGGTATGGATGCCATCGACGCCCAGCAAGTCACCCTTCATAGGGAAACTCAACACTTGCTCCCTGCCGAATTCATCAATTAACACGGTCTTCAAGAAACCTGAGTTAACGATGTAGAGCGTGTCAAACGGCTGGCCTATGGTGTGGACGCGCTGCCCTGTTTTAAACTGGACATGCTGGAACAATAATTCGTCGGCTTCGATCGAGCATGCCGTCGGAATCTGCAACAGAGCACACATTTCTTTCAAATTCGACCAGAGGATGCCTTGTCGTTGGCGCCCCGCTTCCATTGAAGATGGCACTGTCTGGGAGGGGGAACGAGATTCAGTCGTTTGCGTATGCAGCATGCTCATCTCCTGGTATCAGGTGTTTCACATCAAATATGGACAGATGAAAACCCGGCAGTCAGATTCTACGATGCGCTGCTGTCAGAGTTGAACGACAATTCGGATAACATGTAGTTCAATTCTTGTGCGGCGAAATAGCAACCTGATCGCTTGTTTTCAGTATGCCAACTTGAGAGCGTTGATTGATATCAGCAATTGCTGAATACAGCTGTAGGATTCGGCGTATTGTCATAGGACTAATCGTTAAATAAAAATACTGGCGGGGAAAAGGTGCCTGCCCAAAGGTGCTTACAGGGGGCAATCGGGGCGAACAATTCATGTTGCGGCGCTGCGTGCCAGCCGACGTCGATGAATTGCGCCTGCCAAGCCACGGGGCAAAGCAACGCTTTCCGTTCAAACTGCGCCGATTCCACCGTGAGAGGGGCGCCACCTTGGCTGCCGGCATCGCTCGAATACTGGCTGCTCATTTAATTTAGGAGCGAGCCCCTTTTGTGACATTCGCAGTTGCGAGAATAGGTCGGCATACGGAGGGCGCCGGGCGACGTCGGAATAAACCGCCAACCAAGAGCAAGGGCCGCTTGCGAGACGGGTGGTCAACGATGTTTGTTTCCCCCGCTTGAAACACTCTTTTCCAGGTTCTTGTTGTTAGTCCGATCATCGAGATTACTGGAAATCGCGCACGCCGTATTATAAAAATAAAACATGTTTTATTTGGCGCTCGGTCGCTAATGGACTGCGCCAAATTGCTGGACCTGGGCGCCGCCAAAAGCACCTTGGGGACGGCGCGAACAACTCGCGGCCCTTGGCGGAAACGTGCAGCATTGAGCGCATTCATGGGCCAACGACGCCGGGATTTTAAGCCGAAGGCCGCCCATGGTGTCGGACTTTGCCGATGCGGGCCCTAAAATTCTTCCCATTCGGTGCTAGCTGCTGCAGGCGCGACCGCCAATTGCCTAGCCGCAACAGCGCTGCGGGCGGGCGAAGCTGGCGACGGGCGCGCTTTGCCGGCAAGGGCCACCGCCGGCACCTGCCGCCCCAGCGTGCTAGGCTTGGGCCGCGCCATAGTGTTGCTGCCATCGAGCTTGAATACGCTAACGACTTGCGCCAAATTGCCGGCTTGGTCTTGCAGC
>PKWL01000151.1 GCA_003133225.1 Janthinobacterium sp. | reverse complement strand
GTCGGCGCCGAGCGCATGCTCGGTTACGCCGCGGCCGAAGTGATGAACAAGATCACGCCGGCCGACATTTCCGATCCGCATGAAGTGATCGCGCGCGCGAAGGCGCTTAGCGTCGAACTCGAGACCCCGATTGCGCCCGGCTTCGAAGCCTTGGTGTTCAAGGCGTCGCGCGGCATCGAGGACATTTACGAGCTGACCTACATCCGCAAAGACGGCAGCCACTTTCCGGCCGTGGTGTCGGTCACGGCGCTACGCGATGCGCAAAACACCATCATCGGCTATTTGCTGATCGGTACCGACAATACGGCGCGCAAGCAGGCCGAAGAGGCACTCTTGAAGGCGGGCGCCTTGCAAAGCGCGATCTTCAACAGCGCCAATTTNNTCGCGCGGCATCGAGGACATTTACGAACTGACCTACATCAGGAAAGATGGCAGTCGCTTCCCGGCCGTGGTGTCGGTGACGGCGCTGCGCGACGCGCAAAATACCATCATCGGCTATTTGCTGATCGGCACCGACAACACGGCGCGTAAGCAAATCGAGGCGGATCAAAAGCTGCTGGGCCAGCGCCTGCGCGATCATCAGTTCTACACGCGCTCCCTGTTCGAATCGAACATCGACGCTCTGATGACGACGGATCCGTCCGGCATCATCACTGACGTTAACAAACAGATGGAATCGCTCACATGCTGTACGCGCGACGAGTTAATCGGCGCGCCCTTCAAAAATTACTTCACGGATCCGGAACGGGCCGAGGACTCGATCAAACTGGTGCTGACCAAAAAGAAGGTCACCAACTACGAGCTCACTTTACGCGACCGGGACGGTAAAGAAACAGTGGTGTCCTATAACGCGACCACCTTCTACGACCGGGACCGGAGACTGCAAGGCGTGTTCGCTGCCGCGCGTGACATCACTGAGCGTAAGCTCGCTGAAAAGCAGATCCTCGATCTGGCTTTACATGACTCATTGACGCGACTGCCCAATCGCCGTTTATTAAACGAGCAATTGGGCCAAACAATGGCGTTCAGCCAACGCAGTCGTCGTTACAGTGCATTAATGTTCCTAGATTTGGATAATTTCAAAGCACTCAATGATACCCAAGGGCATTACGTGGGCGATTTGCTGCTCATTGAAGTGGCGCGCCGCATTACCGATTGCGTGCGCGAGGTGGACGTCGTTGCGCGCTTTGGTGGCGATGAGTTCGTGGTCATACTAAGTGAACTCGATCTGGACAAAGCCAAATCCACTGCGCAGTCAAGCCTCGTCGCCGAAAAACTACGCTCCGTTCTAGAAAAACCGTATGTGCTCAAAATCAAGCAAGAGGGCAAGGCGGAAAGCAACGTCGAGCATCACTGCACCACCAGTATTGGCATTATTGTTTTTATCGACCACGAGGGAAGTCAAGACGACATCTTGAAATGGGCGGATGCGGCGATGTATCAAGCCAAGGAGGATGGAGGGAACATGATTCGCTTTTACGATTCGAAAGCGTAAGCGCCCGTTCATGTCGAAAGTGAGCGCTCGCTCCCGTTGCGCAGTCCGGTAGGGCGCACTCTTGCGCCCGCCCGTGAAGGTCCATCCGAAGACGTAAATCTCGCTTCACCACATCGGCAAAAAAATGATCGGCACAGGCGTCTGAAACGAATAGCAGCCGTGTGCCAAATATCCATGAAAACAGTAAGCGACTGCAGTGTGAGCCATTGCCTGGTTTGACGCCTGCCGCGGTCAAGCCCTACAATGTCTTACGCTGCGGCGAGATTTGGGGAAAATCCGGCCGCTCGCCTCGACGAGATTCACTCATCATGACATGACCAGTTAATGCGACAGAGCCTCTGGTCCCTGACCTGGCGCGACTGAAGACATCCCAGCCCAGCACCAAGAAAGGCGCTTACCATGCTCACCCACATTCACAACTTCGATGCCTATTCCTACACGGGCGGAAAACCGTTCAATCCGGCACAGCCAACTATCGTCTTCGTCCATGGCGCGCAAAACGACCATTCGATCTGGATATTGCAGACCCGTTATTTTGCGCACCACGGCTTTAACGTCCTGGCGATCGACCTGCCCGGGCACGGCCGCAGCACAGGATCGGCCTTGACCACGGTCGAAGCAATGGCGCAATGGCTGCTGGCCTTGCTCGATGCCATTGGCGTGCAGACAGCGATGTTGGTTGGCCACAGCATGGGCTCATTGATCGCTCTAGAGGCGGCCCACCAAGCACCGAATCGCGTCAGCAAACTGGCACTGATCGGCATCGCTTATCCGATGAAAGTGTCGGAAATTCTTCTTGACGCGGCGAAAAACGACGAACAAAGTGCCATCGACATGGTCAATATCTGGTCCCACACGTCAGTGGCGCAAAAGCCTTCGAGCCCCGGCCCCGGTTTTTTCGTCATGGGTGGCAACCAGCGCCTGATGCAGCGCATCTCAAAAATTAATCCGGAACATGTTTTTTACACTGACCTTTTTGCGTGCAATGCGTATGCCAATGGCGACATTGCGGCCCACGCCGTGCGATGCCCGACCCTGCTTCTGCTCGCCAAGGGCGACATCATGACCCCGATCAAGTCGAGTGCCAGCCTGATTCAGGCGATCCGGCACAGTCAAGTGGTGCAACTTGACCAGTGTGGACATAATCTGATGGCGGAGCATCCTGATACCGTACTCGATTGCCTGCTCTCATTTGCCGCGAACGCCGCATGATTTGGGATCAACTCGATGCCGAGCTGGCCGACATGGCGGCGCAGGGCTTACAGCGCGTGCGGCGCGTGCTGGACTCGCCCGCGGGCATCGAGGTCAACGTGGATGGCCGCTCGCTGCTGTCTTTTTGCAGCAATGACTATCTTGGCCTTGCCACGGAGCCGGCACTCATTGAGGCCGCGCGTAGCGCGGCCTCCCGCTGGGGCGTGGGCTCGGGCTCATCGCACCTGGTAGGCGGCCACCTGGCGCCGCACGACGTTCTAGAACAGCGCCTGGCCGCTTTCGTCGGCAGCGCGCGTGCACTGTATTTCAGTACCGGTTACATGGCCAACCTCGGTGTCGTACCAACGCTGGTCGGGCGCGGCGATGCGGTATTCGCCGACCGCCTTAACCATGCCTCGCTTATCGATGCGGCTCAACTCTCGCGCGCCGACCATATTCGCTATCCACACAATGATTTGGCCACTCTGGAGCGACAACTGGCGGCCAGTAGCGCCACCCGCAAGCTGATCGTGACGGACGCCGTGTTCAGCATGGATGGCGACCTCGCCTTATTGCCGCAACTGCTGGAGCTAGCTCAGCGCTTCGATGCATGGCTGGTGGTCGACGATGCGCACGGCTTCGGCGTGCTCGGTCCCAAGGGACGAGGCACGCTGGCCCACGCCGGCATCGACCTTGGCGCCCACCCGCGCCTGCTGTATATCGGCACCCTGGGCAAGGCGGCCGGCGTCTCCGGCGCCTTCGTGGCCGGTGCCGCCAATATCATCGAATGGCTGATGCAGCGTGCGCGCACCTATATTTTCACCACCGCGGCAAGCCCGATTGTCGCTGCCACGCTGATCAAGAGCTTGGAGCTGATCGAAGAGGGCGACGCGCGCCGAACCCATTTAGGGGTCCTGATCAACCATCTACAAGATGGCCTTAAAAGTACTCGCTGGCAACTCATGCCATCTCGGACCGCAATCCAACCCATCATCATCGGCGACAATGAGGCGACGCTACAATGCGCGGCGGCATTGGCCGAACAGGGAATCTGGGTGGCGGCGATCCGCCCGCCCACGGTGCCAAAAGGCACGGCGCGGCTACGCATCACGCTCTCGGCCGCGCACCACCTCGAACAGGTCGATCGGTTACTGGCAGCATTGCGGCAAGTGCAATGAGCTTGCTGCACTTATGGCATGGCTGGGGTATGCATCCGAGCGCCTGGAACGACCTTGCTGCGCTGCTCACCCCACGCGGCATCGGGGCGCGGGCACCGGCCCTGCCCGGCTACGCCGGCACAGCGCCAGCGGCCCCGTATACGATTGATGCCTTGGTCGACACCCTGTTGGCCGATCTGCCTGCCCCCATCACTCTGTGCGGCTGGTCGCTGGGCGCCATGCTGGCCATGTATGGGGCCCAGCGCCACCCCAAAAAAATTGGGCGCCTGATTCTCATTGGCGCCACTCCAAGCTTTGTGCAGCGCCCCGGCTGGCCGCATGGCATCACGACGCAGGCGCTGGTGGAATTTTCCAAGGCGGTCGACAGCGATCCGAAAAGCGCACTGAAGCGCTTCATCGCGCTGTTTAACCAAAACGACGTGAACAGCCGCTCGATAGGCCGCGCCTTGACCGGGTCCGAGCTGCCGTGTTCGGCCGTACTGTCTGCCGGTCTGGCGCTGTTGCGCGATACCGACTTGCGGGAACTGGTGCCAAAGATCGCCCAACCGACCCTGCTGCTGCACGGCGGGCACGACCCCCTGATGCCGCTCGCGGCCGCCACCTGGCTGGCAAGCACGCTGCCGCAAGCGCGGCTCGAGGTATTTCCCGACGCCGCCCACGTGCCTTTTTTATCGGCCCCGGCCTGCTGCGCCAAACTGATGGAGGATTTCATCCATGCCTAATATCGACAAGAAGAAGGTCAGCGCCGCCTTTAATCGCGCGGCCGATGCATACGATACGATGGCACAATTTCAGCATCGCGTGTGCGAGCAGTTGGCAGCAACTCTACCTGACACGGCGCCGGCACGTATTCTGGACGGGGGCTGCGGCACCGGTTATGGCGCCAGCCTGCTGCGCTTGCGTTGGCCCGAAGCCTTAGTCGTTGGCTGCGACTTGGCGCCGGAAATGGCGCGTAAGACCATGACGCGTGGCATCGCCACCGTCTGCGGCGATATGGAACGCCTGCCCTTTGCCGACGCCAGCTTCGAATTGGCCTGGTCCAGCCTGGCGCTGCAATGGTGCTCGCCCGCGCTCGCCTTCCCCGAACTGCAGCGTGTAATCGCCCCCGGCGGCCTCCTGGTGTTTAGCACCTTAGGTCAAGGCACGCTGCATGAGCTGGACACCTCTTTCGCCGGTATCGACGGACACCGCCGCGTGCTACCGTTTGCCACGACGCGCGAACTCGAAGCGGAACTGGCCACCGCCGGTTTCGAGCCCATCGAATTAGAATGCAAAAACTGGATTACCGGACACAACAGTTTCAAGGCACTGCTCGCCTCCATCCGCGGCATCGGTGCCAACCAGATCGGCGGCAACCGGCGCCGCGGCATGATGGGAAAAACTGCATGGCAAGCCGCGCAAGATCGTTATGAAGCGCTGCGTGATGACGATGGCGTGTTGCCGGCGACGTATGAGGTGGTGTTCGGGTCGGCAAGAAAACGCCAGCGGTGAGATGCTCGTTCGCCTACCTTAGTGGGATACGAACGAGCAGCGACGCGCATTGAGAAGAAGATCGCGGGTCACGCCTCCGAGCACCCATTCACGCAGGCGGCTGTGGCCATAGGCGCCCGCAACGATGACGTCGGCATTTTGTTCCTCCGCGATGGCGTACAGCTGGGCAGTGTCGGTGCCGCTCGAGGGCAAAGCGAACAACTGCGCGACGACGCCATGGCGCCCGAGCCAGGCGACGACATCGTTCAGACGCATACGGGCTGGCGCCAGGTCTTCCTCGTCGCAGATCTCAACGACGGCCACATGCGTTGCCATTTTCAGCACAGGCAAGGCGTCGTAGACCGCGCGCCGCGTCTCGCGCGTGTCCTTCCAGCCCACGACGACTCGGTTGAGTTCCACATTGTCGGTGCTGCCCGGCACTATAAGAACGGGCCGCCCCACCTGCATGACGAGATCGCTCGTATTCGCCGCCCGCGGCGCGTCCAAAACATTACCGGAGGCGACACCGGTGATGACCAGGTCGGCGCCGCGCGCTTCGCGCGCCAGATAGTCAGAGAGCGCCGCCAACAACACTGTGGAGCGCCACTCGATGCTCGCGGCACGCGCCTCTAGTGCGCTTCGAAAATCTGCCTCAGCCTTTTGCAGCTCCCTGGCCATTTCATTGCGATCCTCCTCGATTAGGTCTCCCGTGATAAAGCCGTCGCCATAGACTATCTGTAAGGGCTGACACGCCGCAATCCCGATCACGCCAGCATGGAAGCGCTGCGCGAGATTGCCTGCGATCTGTAGCAAAGCCCCGTTCGATCGTCCAATTTCCAAATGCACCATCAAGGTTGCGTAGGTCACGATATCTCTCCGGCTAGGCGATCCGTCCACGGTCGCCGAATGTGGACGGATAGTGAGTTTGAGTTGTACTCGCCCCAGTGTGCAAAAAGCCACGCGCCGAGCGCAAATATTCCCGGCAAGATCCTGGCGTGCTGAAACCCTTTCGGCAGTTTCGCCCGCTTGCATTTGAAGGGGGGCTATTTCCACGATAAGGCAGCGTGGAACTTCGAGATTGATGTAGCACAAGTCACGTTGGATGGTCCCGGTCGTCGGTCACCGACGGACCCGCAAACCTTTTCAAGAACGATGCGAATAAGGTACCACGCTATTTCTGCCCGCCGCTTTGGCCTGGTACAAGGCGCGATCTGCGCAGCTTAGCATCCACTGGCAATCGGCGGCGGTATCGTTTGGCCGCTGCACCACGCCACACGAAAAAGTATAGCCAAAATCCGGAACGAACAGATGCAAACGTTCGCCGTTGAGCGCCGCCAAGATTCGTCTCAGCACCAGCAGTGCCTCCTCGAGCTCCGTATTGGGCAATACAATTGCGAATTCCTCCCCTCCGATACGGCCAATGACGTCGGTGGTTCTAAGATGTTGGCGCAAAAAGGTGGCAAAATGCTTCAAGACAGCGTCACCGGCGGGATGGCCGAAGCGATCGTTCACGCTCTTGAAATGATCGAGATCAAGCATGGCAAAGCATAGGGGCTGCTGGTAACGCCCACAGCGCTTCCGCTCCTTCTCAAACTGTTGCAGGAGGTGGCGCCGATTGGGAGCGCCCGTCAGTTCATCCGTTAGAGCCAAACTTTGCAGATCGGTCTGCGCCTGCCTTAAGGCGTACTCGACCGCCTTTTGATGTGTAATGTCTGAACACAACATAATCATCCCTCCGCCTGGCACAATCTGCTCGGTCATCAATAGCCATCTGCCATCAATGAGATCCACCTCAAAGCGACGCAGCGGAGCCGATCGACGCCGACTATGGACGTACGATTTCCACGACTCCATACTCGGCCAATCGATGTTGACGCCCCGTTGGTGCGCAAACATCCAAGCCAACAGGTCATCAAACCTTTGCCCCACCATAGACCAACCGGAAAAACCGAACATGTGGGCAAACGCGTCGTTGTGATACAAAAATATATCGTCGGCATCTTGTACAGCGACGCCGTTTTCGCTCATGCCGATGTGGCTGATCAATAATTTGGATACCAAACTTGATGGGATCAAATTCATGACGGGTTTTGCCCCAGATTATTTTTTTGGACGAAATACCAATCCGTCCGAAACTGAATCGCTAGCAGCTTGGGCAAATAGGTGCGCATGCGCGACCAGCAGCAGCACCCCAGTGGCGCAAACGGTTTTTTAGTCAATAAGGGGGGGCATCGAATCATTGAAAACCGACCTCATAAGGGCCGCCAGCATAAACTACCTGCCCCAGACCTGGAAGCGACCCCGTTCACAGCACACCGGGAAAATGTCAGTACCTATCATGAGCCTACGTCGGCTAGGGCCGGGTTGCAAAGCGGAAGCGCAACGTCAGCCGCCCGACCATCCGCAAACCTCAATGTGTAAATTCGGCTAGCATACCTTGGAATGCAAGACAAAAATTTGCCAAATGTTAGCACATATGCGGCTAAGCCAAACTCAAAAATTATCTTCAAACGGGGAAAAACTACGCCCCGCCGCTACCACGGTCATCTTCCAACCGCCTGATAGCGACCATTTCACATCACGCTGGCCCCTACCCGAGCGGCAGGCTTTCCATTGCATGCGTCGCGCGAAATTGCTTCATTAATGAGGATCCGCTTTTTCGATGTGGCCATCTCGGCCATATTCGTCCTTTTGCGCGCAAGCCAATATGGGTGTCGTCAAGACTGACGAAGCTAAAGGTCGCTTCTTTTTTTTTAGGACGGTTGTGTAGCTTACCGGTAGCAATATTTAGTTTCCGTTAGGTAACGTTTGCAGCATTGACAGCGTCTAAAGATCGAGGTTTCTCTGAGCGCGAATCGCGCAAGCGATCTCCTACTTTGCCATGGTGAGCTTCAGCGGGGACCTGGCGCGGCATGGCTGCCTAGCACTAAGCAGCGCTGGGCCCAGACAAATTCTTAGACTATATCGTCCATTAAGCGGGGCGAACCTGCGGCCCCCGTAACCGCTGTTTCCCCGCCCACTTCGGCGTTGTTCAGGGGGGGGGGATATATTTTGCATCGCGGGTATGTCGCCCCATCCGCCGCCCAAGACGTTTAACGTTCGCAGCTTCTCGCATCTCAAAAGCCAGCTGGCCGATAAGCCCCAACCATCCAAGTTTTTCGCCATTTTTTCTGTAAGCTTGAATTATCCAAGTTTGATAATTCCTAAGCCATTGATTAAAAAAGACATTCTAAATTTTATGTGCGCTGCAACCGCCAGACACAAAGGTGCTCGCCTCCTGTTCCAGCCATGCATTAAGTCGCTCTTCGAAGTATTCCATTGTCATATCCAGCGATTTCAAGCTAACCGTAACCTTCCTTTGCTCCACTTTGGTCACATAAATGGTCCGCAGTCCGGTCGTGATCGCTTTTTGATTACTATTTTTATGGGTTTGCCTGCCAATTTGCGCAATCGCTTGTGCCACCCAGGGCCTGATGGATATTTGCGCCATGCCGTCGTTTAGCCTCTGAACGCCCTTAATGATGAGGCCCAAATGTTCCGGACTCTCAGCCACCATGTCCTTGATCCATTTTCCACAAGTAACACCAAACATGCTTGGTTTGCGCTCTAGCATGTCAAGGATCGGCGCCGGCAACTTCAACAGATCCAGGCACCCCGACACCTTTGATTGCTTACACCCAAAGAAACGCGCGGCATCGGTCTGAGTTTTTATGTATCCCTGCGAAAAAGCGCGATTGCACATTTTCGCAAATTCAAAATCCGACAGGCCAACGTTGGCGACAAGAAGCAGCATTGCTTCAATTTCAGCTTCTTTGTCGGTTCGCAGTTCGACGGTCGCATCGATACTGGTCCAGCCAAGCGATTTCGCGGCACGTGTTCTGCGGTGGCCACTGATCAATTCGAAGCGGCTGCCAACTCGACGCACCTTAATCGGGTCGGCCTGTCCGGCCGACTCCATTGTGTGAGCTAGCTCATCAATTTCCTCGGGGTTGTACTCGATGCGTGGCTGAAACGGGCTATCATCGATGAGCTCAAGCGGGAGCTCAGCTTCAGTGGTCTTTGCCGCGTTTTCCGCCAAATTGACGCGCTCCATCAACGTATTAATGGTGTCTTGATAGCGCTGCGCTTCCAGACGAAATGCGCCGAGCTGCCCCGGCATCGTCATCGAGGTCGCTTCCCCTGGTTTTTCACGGGCAGTCTCATCAGCCGGACGTTCAATGTCGGCTGTTTTTTTCGCCAAGCGCTGTTGCAATTTAGTCGCCATTTTCTTGCTCACTTTCCAGCATGCGGTGATGCCAAGCGTTTTGGATATCGGCCTCGATTTCATCGACCACGGCATCGAAGGCATCGAGCGCACGGTTGAATGTTTTCACGCTACCCTCGTAGCTGCTCAAGTCATACAGCGTCTTAAACTCAGCGGATGCGTTCATCACAATATCCGTTTCGAGGATCTCGGCCGAGCCCAGAAGTTCATGGTAGGTCTGCTTGATCCACGCCTTGACAACGGGCGTTGTCGCCGCCGACGGCTTCACCTTCGACAGCACGATTTTGATAAATTCAAATTCTTTTTCGATTGATTTGCTGTGGTTGAGGGATTTGAACAAATCCGCAAACTGCCTGAAAAATTGGGTGGATGACGCGTAATCGAGCGTTTCCGGAGGCAATGGTATGATCAGTCCGTCCGTCGCCATAAAAGAGCCAATGGCCAGATAGGAGAGCGTGGGCGGGGTGTCGATCATGATCACATCGTAAATGTCGCGCAGGGGCTCCAAGGCATTATCGAGAATCTTCCAAAATTCAAAATGGGGATCGGTGGCTTGCCTATTTGGCAAATAGTAGTCCGCTCCGAACAACGCCGGGCAGGACGGGATCAGGTCTAGGCCGTCCCAGTAGCTCGGTATAGCGGCATAGCTTAGGCTGGTCTTTTCACCATAGACAACCGGCATCACAGTCATTTCCTCGGTTACCTCCGCATCCGGCACATAGCCCATCAACGTAGTGGAGCTCGCTTGTGGGTCGAGGTCCACGAGCAGAACTTTGTGGCCGTGCAGCGTTAAGCCCTGGGCGATGGCGACCGTTTGCGTCGTCTTTCCCACTCCGCCTTTGAAATTTCCTACGCTAACGACGATGGCCTTCGCGTTCGCTGGCCGCCGCTTATACGGGCCAAGCACGCGCATGATTTCTTGCGCTTCCGCCAAGGTGAACACCCGGCTACGCTTGGTCCCGGACAGCGTACCCACCGGATAGGTCCCCTTGTCACCGCGCGTGCACAGGTAATTTAACTGGGTGCGATCGATTTGAAGGAGTTTGGCCAGGCGGCCACTCGTTATTTCTGGCGCCATCTTTCGCGGCCAAGGCTCCAAGAGGTCGTCGCGCAAATTGGAGAGCGTCACTTGCGCGCGCTCAGCGATACGCGCTAGTCCCTGAATCGTGATGCGGGAGCGGACCGGGGGTAGCGGCTTTAATGCCATGGGCGATCATCCTTGGTCAAAAATACTGCGCTGTCATCGATTAAATAAGAAAATCTCAAAAACTGATGACAATTGAATTTACTGCATACTATAGCAATCAAAGATGAAATGACAGCGAACCAATGGTTTAATCGGCCGCCGCGGCAACAGGAGTGAAATGGCGTCTCTTTTGAGTGGCTCAATTCGTCCGATAGAGGCGCCATGGATAATGGCGCGGGCCTCGGCAAGACAAGGCGCATCAGGAAAGTTCCTGCCCACTGTCGATTTGGCTATAATGATTCGATGGCACTTGGCCAAATAAACGGGGGAGCTGTTTATGCGGCAAAATCAGATAAAACGTAACCTCCATGCCAGCAAACCGTCCGTTGGCTGTTGGCTGACGTTGGCTAGTCCTTCTGTGGCGGAAGCCTTGTCCCACTGTGGCTTTGAGTGGCTATTAATTGACGCAGAACATGGGCCGAACGACACTGGCGACGTCGCAGCGCAACTGCGCGCGATTGACGCGGCGCGCGCGCATGGGGCCGAGGTCGATGCTGCCGTACGAGTCAGGTCGAATGAGGTTGCCCTGGTCAAGCGGGCCATGGATTGTGGAGCGCAAACCATCTTCCTTCCGACCATCGAAAGCGTAGAAGAGGCAAGAATCGCGATTGCCTCGACGCGCTTCCCTGACCATGGCAATGGCGGACTGCGCGGAGTCGCCGGTTTGGTTAGGGCCGGCCGATACGGGCTCGACCCAGAGTACGTTAGCAATGCCAACTTGGAAGCATGCGCCGTATTGCAGATCGAAACGGCCATGGGCCTGAACAACGTGGAAGGCATTGCCGCGCTTCCGGGGGCGGACTGCCTGTTCATCGGCCCGGCCGATCTCAGCGCCAGTCTCGGCTATCTTGGGCAATCGAAACATCCTGTCGTGTTGGAGGCCATAGAGCATATCTTGAATGTCTGTAAGATAGCAGGCAAGGCGGCCGGGATTTTTGCAACCAGTGGCGACGAGGCGGCGCAGTACCGAGCGCGCGGCTTTTCCTTAATCTCTTTGCATTCGGATGTTGCCTGGTTGACTCGGGGTGCCAAAAACGCACTCAGCGACTTCGCGCTCGGGCGCGACAAAAGCGACCCGATAATGAGGTAGCCACCACGTGGGCGCCGCGAGCTGCGTTTCCAACACCTGCCCGTGTTCGAAAATCTAGAGGTGCAACACCAGCCTCTCGAAGGCAGCGATGGGCACAGGCCGGCTGAAGAAATAACCCTGGTAGGCGTGGCAGCCCGAACTGGCCAAAAATTCGCGTTGTGCTTCCGTTTCAACGCCTTCTGCGATCACGCCCAAACCCAGACTCTGGGCAAGCGCGACCACCGTCTTGGCGATCGCCGCATCGTTCGGGTCGGTCAGGACATCGCGCACAAAAGATTGGTCGATCTTCAGTTGATCGAGCGGCAGCCGCTTCAGGTAGGACAATGAAGAATAGCCAGTGCCGAAGTCGTCTAGCGAGAATCCCACGCCCTTGGCCTTCAACGCGGACATTTTTTCGATAACGTCCTGCACATTGTCCACCAGCAAACTCTCCGTTAATTCCAGCTTCAGTCGCTGCGGATTGGCACCGGTATTTTTGAGCACCAGCAGCACCTGGTCCACGAACTGCGATTGTCTAAATTGGTGTGCGCTCACGTTGACCGCAAGCGTGAGATGGGCCAACTCTGGTCGGCGCGCCCATAGTGCCAATTGGGTGCACGCGGTATCCAACACCCAGCGCCCCAAAGACAGAATCAAGCCAGTTTCCTCCGCCAAATAAATGAACTCGGACGGCGCCACCATGCCCCGTTGCGGGTGCTCCCAGCGCACCAGCGCCTCGGCGCCGGTGACATCGCCATTTAATACCTGGGCCTGGTAATACAGCACAAACTGATTTTCCTCGATGGCCTTGCGCAGATCAGCTTCCAGAGCAGCTCGCTCCACGACCACGGTTTGCATGGCCGGATCAAAGAAACGCAAAGCATTGCGGCCCATTTTCTTGGCCGTGCACATCGCGAGGTCAGCCTGCTTTAGCAGATCGTCGATCGCGGTTTGATGCCCCCGGAACAAAGTCGCGCCTATGCTCGCTGTGCCTCGGTATTCGATGTCGCCCAACAAATACGTACTGCCTAGTGCGGCAAGTATCTTTTCTCCGATGGCCTCGGTTTGATTGGCTGCCTCTAGCGCGCTTTCGTGCAAGGCTCCCAGCACCACCACAAATTCATCGCCGCCGACCCGCGCCTCCGTATCGCCTTCCCTTAAGCCGCCAGCCAGGCGTTGCCCCACCTGCTGCAGCAGCAGGTCACCTTTGGCGTGGCCTAAGGTGTCGTTCAGCGTTTTGAAATGATCGAGGTCAATGAAAAGTAAGGCGCCGAAGGTTTCGCTGCGCCCGCTGAGCGTGACCGCCTGCTTCAATCGATCCAACAACAAGGCCCGGTTGGGCAAGCCGGTGAGGGGGTCAAAGAACGCCAATTCCTTAATTTTTTCTTCAGCAATTTTACGTTCGGTGATATCGCAATGCGTACCCACATAATGGGTGACGATGCCCTCATCGCTTTTTACCGCAGCGATGGTGAGCCATTGCGGATACACTTCGCCGTTCTTGCGCCGATTCCAAATTTCACCCCTCCAACCGCCCGTACGGTGGATTGTCTCCCACATTTCGCGGTAAAAATCCCCGTCATGACGACCGGAATTGAGTAGGCGCGGTGTTTGACCGACCGCTTCCTCGATCGTGTACCCGGTAAGGCAAGTGAAGGCACGATTGATCCGCAGAATCACGCCTTGGCCATCCGTGACGCTCATGGCCTCATGCGATTCAAATGCAGTTGCGGCGATACGCAAATTGACCTCGGCTTGCTTGATCATGGTGATGTCTGTGATGACGCCGATGATTCCCGTCGGCTGACCTTCGTCGTCTACCATGCGCGCCTTGTGAAATATCACATTGTGCGTCGTACCATCGGCGTACACCACGCGGCTTTCGTACACTTGAAAGCCCAATGGGTTATCGAGCAGGTCCAGATCCTTGTCCCGGTAAATATGGGCAAAACTCTGAGGCGATACTTCAAATACGGACTTTCCAACGATGTCTTTTTTTTCCTTGCCGAGAAACTTGGTAAATGCGCTATTGCACCCGGTATAGCGTCCCAAAGTATCCTTGTAGAACACCGGCAGCGGCATGGCTTCCAACAACGCCTCTTGAAAAGCGTTGTTTTTCCTAAGCTCGCCTTCAATTCGGGCGAGCAGGTCGATATCGTGGACAGTGCCGTTATGGGAGCGCCGCACCGGCATTTGGATCGTTTCCAACAGGCCTAGGAGGCCATCGTCAGCCAGCAAGCTCGGCGTCTCGTTGCTAGAGGATTTGGCTTCGGCATGGGGGGCGTGCGCGCCGCGGTAACTGGCGGACCCTGGCACTAAGTCGCGACCGGCCTTGCCTGCGGCGTCCGCGTCACCCGTGGCGAACGGGGCTTTAGACATGGGCGTGCAGGCGAAAAAGACAGAATCGGAGCCCAACCAGGACAAGTCGAGAACGGATTGTACTGGTTTGCATAGATCCTCTTTCTGGGTTCTGCCGCATCACTCAAACGAACTCGCTATTGCCGTCATTGCATGCACTTCGCCCCATCCCATCGCCTGGGGTACATTGCGCGGGACTAGACACACGGCAATAAAACATCATACTACGTCGCCGCCTTTGCGCGCGCGACTCTACGACAAAGTCACAGCTAAAGCAATAATGATTGCTTACAATCAATCACTTTAAAAACGCCAATATTTTCGTATCCAAGATGGGCGGCGCCGGCGGCGACAAAATTGCCCTGAGAAGACAACCGACGGCGCGTCGCTCCAGCACCAAAGCCGGTCTTGCCGCGGCGCCTAGAAGCGACAAGCCTTGATATAGCGCAAGAACGCGCCGGCCCGCACATATGGTTTTTTCTAAAACCTGTAACCTAGGCTGTGTGCTCGACCCTCCTAGACAAATTTGAAAGGCCCCGCATGAAAATACCTCTTGCGTATTGCATTCACAAATGGGCCGCCCAGCGCTTCCCGTCGATTCCTTACCCCTCCGCCATACCGCCGCGGCGAATCTTCCTCACCCATCGGCTCGCTTGGCAAGAACGCATCAGCCGCACGCTAATGGGCTCCATCGTGATTGGTGCCAGCTTGGCCGCTCTTCTATTCGCGCGCTCGTTTTAACCGGTAGCGAGCAGCAAGCGCCTCAGCTTTAAGGCGTTTGCAGACCATTAATCGAAGTTTGGCCCCCTCAGAGCGGCTTGGCACCTTCGTCCGACGCGTTTTCCATGACGCCAGGGCGACGCAGCATTTTATCCACTTCTCCAGCGTGCAACTCTTCAGCATGGATCATCTGGCGCGCGTATTCCTCCAACGCAATGGAACGATCTCTCACCAGCATCAGCAAATCGCGGTATTGGTTGAGGGCGGCTTTCTCAAATGCCAGCGATTCACGCAAGATGGCGGCAATGTCGCAGGTGTGGGTATCGAGCAGCGAGCCTATCTTCAACGAAGGATAGGCGCCCAGGGTGGTGATCCACTCGCCGGCCTGATGCGCGTGCAGCAGCGATTCGGCGGCCTGCTGGCGCAGCCATGAAACGATAGGGATCCGAGCGAAGCCAAACACCAAAAACGAGTAATGGGTATATCGAACGACGCCAGCCAGTTCGGACTCGAGAATCTGGTTGAGCGCTGCAACCACCTTTTCCTTGTCAATCACCTTTTCCTTGTCAATCGCCGCCATTTTGGCCTCCATTTCGTAAAATGAATTTCTGCCGTAACGATCGTGCGGCAGCTTGCCGTCAATTGTGTGTGCTAACAGGACGGATGTCCAGCGCCGTTCCTGTTACTCGCGAACGTGAATCGGGGCGGCAAACGCAGCGCATGGCGCACATCGTTCTTGCAGTGGCCGCCATCTGAGTTGGTCGCCGCGACTTCGTTCACCGGCCGCTCGCCTCCCGGGCTCGGCAGCGACATGCCCGACCTGTCGTATCGCAGCAATGCTCAATAGCCACACTGCCCCCCTTTCTTGATTTAAAAGAGCCTCGCATGCCTTGGGCCAGCCTGAAGCTTGCTTGTCGCCAACTGCGTT
>PKWL01000110.1 GCA_003133225.1 Janthinobacterium sp. | reverse complement strand
AGTTATGCCTGATGACCATAGCAAGTTGGTACCACCCCTTCCCATCCCGAACAGGACCGTGAAACAACTCTGCGCCGATGATAGTGCTGCAACCAGTGTGAAAGTAGGTTATCGTCAGGCTTGTTATTTTAAAAAACCCAGCAGAAATGCTGGGTTTTTTTTCGTCCGCAGGCAAGGGCCCGCCTGGCGCGGCACGTTCCGGGCATCGGCGCGTGTGCACCCGAGTCCACGCCATCCTAAGTGCAAAGAGCTTGATGGCATGCGCGCCGCGTGAAAATCGTCATGTCTCTAGGTATTGGGCGCCGAAATGCTTCCGCAGGACATTAGACCAAGCATTGGCGGTGTCACTGACTTTGCGAACGCAAGTTGATTCAGCCGCAACGGAAAGGCGCTAGGACCGATCTTGATGCCATCTTTTTTCATGTTCCGATCACACCGATTTTGGCAAGACGCTCGATTTCCATGGAGTCTAGCCCCAGCACTGCCGCAAGCACATCGTGCGTATGCTGGCCCAGCAATGGCGGTGCATTGCGATATTCAACCGGCGTTTCCGACATACGGATCGGGCTGGCGACCAGCGGCACGGTACCGGCCGTCGGATGCGACAGCTCAATTTTGATGCCGCGTGCCTGCACTTGCGCATCATCGAATACGTTCGCTAGATCGTTGATCGGTCCGCACGGCACGCCGGCTTGTTCCAGTAGAGAAATCCATTCTCGTGTCGTGCGCATGACGCTCGCCTGGCGAATTAGCGGCACTAGTATCTCGCGATGCGTCACTCGGGCAGCATTTTTTGCGAAGCGCGCATCTTGAGCCCATTCCGTCCGACCGGCCACTGCGCAAAATTTGGCAAACTGGCTGTCGTTGCCGACTGCCAGGATCATGTCGCCGTCGGAGGTCGGGAAATCCTGATAAGGCACGATGTTCGGATGCGCGTTGCCCAAACGCTTAGGGGGCACTCCTGTAGTTAGGAAATTCATGGCCTGGTTGGCTAGACAAGCCACCTGAACATCGAGCAAGGCGAGATCAATATTTTGACCGATTCCTGTCAGATCCCGATGCGCGAGCGCCGCCAGTATCGAGGTGCTCGCGTAGAGGCCGGTTAATATATCGGTCAGCGCCACCCCGACTTTCGTCGGCCCGGCCCCAGCCTCGCTTTCCTTGCGTCCGGTGAGGCTCATCAACCCACCCAGTCCCTGGATCAGGAAGTCGTATCCGGCACGGGTCGCATAGGGGCCATCCTGGCCGAAGCCAGTGATCGAACAATAGATGAGGCCGGGGTTGACGGCTTTCAGCGAATCGTAATCGAGCCCATACTGCTGCAGGCCGCCCACCTTGAAATTCTCGATCACGACATCGGAGCGGGCCGCCAGCTCGCGCACCAGGGCTTGCCCTTCGGCTTGCGTGAAGTCAATCGTGACTGACTTCTTGTTGCGATTGGCGCACAAATAATAGGCCGCCTCCGCTGTATTTTCGCCGTGCGCGTCCCTCAGATATGGCGGCCCCCAGGCGCGGGTGTCATCGCCGACGACGGGGCGTTCGACCTTGATCACCTCGGCGCCAAGATCGCCGAGGATCTGGCCGGCCCACGGGCCGGCCAGGATGCGCGACAGATCGAGTACGCGAATGTGAGACAGCGCTCCGGCCATGATGGATTCCTTGGGTGGTGTGATTTAGAAAAATGCCTGGATGCCGGTTTGGGCGCGGCCCAGGATCAGGGCGTGGATGTCGTGCGTTCCTTCGCAGGTATTGACCGCCGCTCCAGGTTGACCATGTGGCGCATCTGCACCGCACGAGTTGACTTCGGATTTGGTATTGGGGAATCGCATGTATTTCTCTCCGGATAGATCAATTTGAGGCCTCTGTCGCACCTGTCGGACCTTTTGTTATAAGAGTACGATTCGCACAGGAGACCGTCCAGAATATTCTTATTTATTCTTATTTTGCACACGTTAGTTATGAGTCGGCCATGCAACATTAACTAAAAGCAATATAATGCCTATGGCGGCACACGACAAACGAATATTCTGCACGAGCTTGTGCGTATAGCGCACTCGTTGATGAATGGCCACTCATCTACTGCAAGGAGACGAATAGCCATTCATTCGGAAAAAACACCGAACATTTCACCCGCCAAACATGGCGTGGCGCTTACCGAGACTTGATTGACGTAAAGCCGGGCAGGTTTCGGCCCGCCTCAACACCGCCAGGGACGACGCACTCGAACCGATGGCGCACCGGGCCATGCTGTGTAATGGAACGGAATTTGACGCTGCGGGAAAACCTGACGCCGGTCTACGGCCCGCGACTAAATCGAGCACGACATTACCCGGGCCCCGCCATGAATTAATTGCGCCGGGAACGAAATTAGCGCCGCCTCAAAATCAACTCCGTTGCCTCCGCAGGCAAGCCGCCCGTATGCCTGGCATGGTTCGAATCATTCAATCTAATGTTGCGTCACGCCGCGACGCTTGAGTGCGCATGGCGCATCATCCATTTCAACCTGTCCCCCTTAGGTCACGGGCCAGTATGCTTTGATGATTTTTGCCAGCCTATCAAAGGTGGGGCCGATCTGTTCGCTGGGAACGCTGGCATAGCCCAGCATCAAGCCGCGACGGCCAGTTAGTGGGTTCATATAGTAGCGCGATAATGGACGGACGATGATTCCC
>PKWL01000053.1 GCA_003133225.1 Janthinobacterium sp. | reverse complement strand
ATCAACGGCGGCCAGCACATGTTCTAAGGGACCGTCCTCCTGCTTCAAAGAACGCAAACGCCAACTGCAAGTCGCGCTACGGGCACAGTCGCTGATTGTTTTTTTGCAGCCGCGTCGGCAGTTAAGCACAGAGCCGGTGTCTAAGAAAAGAGGCGCACGCCGATCGGCCACAGTGGAGAAGTTTGCGATGCGATTCAGATGCATGATACTGTGGTGTGTTTTTCCGCCCTCCACGACAGCTGGGGTTACCGGATCTGTGCCGGCCCCGACAGGGCCGCGCACCGAACCTGCGGCGCTAAGCGTGTATTAGATTTCCATCAGAAGTGCTGACGCTAGCGAGTTAGTGCTCTGGTTGTAGCTTTTGTCAGGGCCCGTCAATGTGGCGAGCCCTTGATCGATTATCAAAAGGAGTTTTTCCATGAGTAAAGAAGTCGTTGTTCTCAGTGCAGTGCGCTCCGCTATCGGCGCGTTTGGTGGTTCGCTTGCCAATATGGAGCCAGCGGAACTGGCAGGCATCGTGATGAAGGAAGCCATCGCCCGCTCCGGCGTCGATCCGCAACGGATCGGCAACGCTGTCGTCGGCAACTGTATCCCGACTGATTCGCGCTACGCCTATGTGTCGCGCGTTGCCTCTATCCAGGCCGGTCTGCCGATGGATTCCATCGCCATGCAAGTTAGCCGTCTTTGTTCGTCAGGCTTGCAAGGCATCGTCAGCGCGGCGCAGAACATCATGCTCGGCGACTTTGACTACGGCATCGGCGGCGGCGTCGAAGTCATGTCGCGCGGCGGCTACCTGTTGCCGGCCTTGCGCACTGGCGCCCGCATGGGCGACACCAAGGCCATCGACATGATGGTCGCCGTGCTGACCGACCCGTTTGGCGTCGGCCACATGGGACTGACGGCTGAAAACCTGGCCAGCAAGTGGGATATTTCCCGCCAGGAGCAGGATGCTTTCGCCCTTGAATCGCAGCGCCGGGCAGCGTTCGCCATCGCCGAAGGCCGCTTCAAGTCGCAAATCGTGCCCATCGTTCAACAAACGCGCAAAGGCGACGTCATTTTCGATACCGACGAGCACGGCAAAGCGAATACCACGATGGAATCGCTGGCCAAGATGAAGCCGGCCTTCAAGAAGGACGGCACGGTCACCGCCGGCAACGCCTCAGGCATCAACGATGGCGCCGCCTTTTTCGTGCTAGCCGCCGCCGATGTCGCGGCCAAGGCTGGCCAGAAGCCGATTGCCCGTCTCGTTTCCTATGCCGTCGCCGGCGTGCCAAACGAACTCATGGGTGAAGGTCCGATTCCCGCCACCAAGTTAGCGCTCAAGAAAGCCGGGCTAACCCTCGATCAGATGGACGTTATCGAGGCGAACGAAGCGTTCGCGGCGCAGGCGATTGCCGTCAATAAGGGGCTCGGCCTCGACCCGGCGAAGACCAACCCGAACGGCGGCGCGATCGCCCTCGGTCACCCAGTTGGCTGCTCCGGGGCCTTCATCGCGACCAAGGCGGTATATGAACTGCAACGCACGGGCGGCAGGTACGCTCTGGTCACCATGTGCATCGGTGGCGGCCAAGGGATTGCGGTGATTTTCGAACGCATTTGATCTGCTTTTAAAGCCTGAGAAACAGAAAAAAAACCGACGCCGTCGGTTTTTTTTCGCTCACGCCCTCGCTTTTCAAGCGATCCAAAAGTGCGCCCCCCTTCAGAGTCCGGGAGCGCTGGCGCCGCCCCGCCCAATTGCACAATGCCGGCCGGAGCCCGCACTGTAGATCAGTTTTTTAAAGGAAAATACTGCTCACTCACAGAGACAGGCCAGCAACAGGCCTTTGTGGCAAAATCGAGTTGCCAGCGCCGCGGGAACACACCTTAGGCGCGAATCTGAAGAGCTGTCATCATCCGAACTCGACGCTAATGCGCAGACCAAAAATGGCGCTAGACCCTGTCATGACGGAACCCTTGATTTGCACAATCGGGCATTCCACGCGATCGCTGAACGAATTCATCAGCTTGCTTAAGACCAATCATGTTACCCATCTGCTCGATGTGCGCGCCATGCCGCGCTCGCGCCGTAATCCGCAGTTTGGCATCGACAACTTGCCAGCATCACTGGAAATGGCCGGCATCCATTACACCCATTTGCCAGGCCTTGGCGGTTTGCGTCATTCACGCCCGGACTCGCTCAACGGCGGTTGGCGCAACACAGCGTTCCGCGGATACGCCGACTACATGCAAACGCCTGAGTTTGCCAGCAACGTCGAACAGGTCGTCTTGCTAGCTGCAAACGATCGCTGCGCATTGATGTGCGCGGAAGCGGTGCCCTGGCGCTGCCATCGATCCTTGCTCGCCGATGCGCTAGTCTTGCGCGGCGTACGGGTGGAAGATATCATCGGCGCGACAGGGCGCAAACGGCATTTGCTAACGTCCTGGGCGCAGGTCGATGGCTTGCGCATCACCTACCCTGCGCCGATTCTTAATCAGAAATCGTGAATCCTGAGCAAGGGCCAATCGCTGCAAAGAAGTCGTGGGCGCAACGAGCACACGCGACTGAAAGTAACGGGATCCGGCGCGTGCTTTTGCGATTCAATCTTCGTTCGGCCTGCTTACGCCAAAATTCCGTTCGTTCACGGCCGCTTTTTTGAGCAAAGTACGATGCGGAGGTGTTTCAGAGGCGCGTGAACACCATTTCGGTTGATCATGAGCGCAGAACATTTGCTTACACTTGATACAGAATCTGCGTCGCTCAATTTGCTAATTCGGCCGTTACTTGAGCATAAGACAGATCATTTGATCAACTTGGCAAACTGGAGAACGAAAATGAAGAATGCAAAGACCGTTGGAAGAGCAGTCGTACTGAGCGCCCTGGTTGCCCTGATTGTTGGCGCCACCGGCAGCGCATTTGCAAGCGATACCCAATGGCAAAAAAATCACCCAAGGCGCGAGCAGGTCAACCATCGCTTGGCAAATCAAAACAAGCGGATTCAGGCCCAAGTGAAGGCCGGCGACATGTCGAAATCGAAGGCGGCAGCGCTGCACGCAGATGATCGAAAAATCCGCCAGGAAGAACGCGCCATGGCAAGCCAAAATGGCGGCCATATCACGAAAGGGGAGAAGGCGGTTCTTAACCAACAGGAAAATGCCGTGAGCAGGAAGATCGGCAACTAAAAACTGCCACGCGCTAAAAAATGCCCGCACTAACTGCGAGCTGTTCCAATAAGGCGTTGCTAACGACTTTTTGGGATGATTGAAAGCCCCTCCAACCGATGTTGCGGGGGGCTAAGGTATCCGGATTTGGCCACAAGCGGCAGCTTCTAGCCCACCGTTATTTCCTTCAAAACTGCAACGAAGAAGGCAGCGCTAATGGTTTCCCGCGCGTGCCCCTTGTTGGGCCCGTTCGGGTTCAACAATTTCCTCGTGTTTCCATGAACGACATTCGCCCCCTCCCGATTGCCGCTTAAACAGCCATCTTGAAGCCTGCGGCTGCAACGCTCCAAGCGTGTGTGGGATTGTCGCCACTTATTAAAATCATCATTTCGCACACTTAGCAAGGTAACGCTGGAAAAATATTTTGTTAGCGTTGACATCCCAACTCAGCCCATATAGAATTTCCAGTAAGCACTATAATGCCAGCGTCCGCTGGACGCATGTACTACAGTGCATGTTTTAAACTATGACAGACAACGAACGATCCGACACCAGACTGAAATCGGCCACAAGCAAAATTATGAACGCCACAGCGTACGGCCTAAGAGTGAACATGCAAACATCCGCCAGCTGCGGCGTGGGAGCGGTGGC
The DNA here is from genome assembly GCA_003133225.1 of Janthinobacterium sp. Classification (GTDB taxonomy): domain Bacteria; phylum Pseudomonadota; class Gammaproteobacteria; order Burkholderiales; family Burkholderiaceae_D; genus Janthinobacterium. The sequence continues at coordinate 28,892 of PKWL01000053.1, read as the reverse complement.
ATCGCCATCCGCCGGCGCCACCGTTTCGGACTGCGCTCGGCTTCGCGCCCGAAAGAACCGGGGGTGACTACTTTCAATCTGGATCCCGACCCATCCCAAATTTACCTGGCGACCGATCCTTGCGTCCCCATTTGCAGAAACAAATCCCGATATCGGCTAGGGGAGCGCGGTGTCCAGTCGCGTTTGCAAGATGACCCTGGCCCCGGCAGCGTGAGCAGCTGACATGACCTGCGATTCGCGAAAATCGTACTGATGCAAAACATAAAATCAAAAATACGGGAGAAAACATGATGCAAATGAATTTGAAAGTCGGAACCCGTTTGGCGCTTGGGTTTGGCCTCGTCGTCCTGCTAATGATGAGCATCACATTGTTTGGAATTACACGCCTTGGCTCGCTCAATGACAGCACCAGCCTGATCGTAAACGATCGGTATCCGAAAGTCGCTCTGTCAAACGATATGTTAAGCGACATCAGCGATAGCGCGACCCTGATGCGCAACATGCTCATTATGGACGATGCCGCGAAAATCAAACAAGAGCTCGCCAATTTGTTAGTGGCCAATAAAAATGAGAACGAAAACCTTGGCAAGCTCGACAAGATGCTCGCAACGGAAAAGGGCCGCCAGATTTACGCTGCGATCATCGAGGCGCGCGCCAAATATATGTTGGTGCAAGGCAAATTCTTACAATTGGTCGGGGAAGGCAAAAAACAAGAAGCGAGCACCTTGTTGTTATCGAGCGTAATCCGTGATCAGCTGGCCTATTTCAACGAAGTGAAACACCTCGTCAAGCTGGGCGGAGTACTCATGGATAAGAGCGGCGAGGAAGCGGCCAACAATTTCCACAGTGGCTGCGAACTGATGCTCGGGCTAGCTGCGCTGGCCACCTTGCTGGCCTGTGGTTTTGCCTACTGGACTACGCGCAGCATTACCGTGCCGCTCCAGCGCGCCGTGCAGGTGGCCCGCACGGTGGCGATCGGCGATTTGACCAGCCGCATTGAAGTGACATCCACGGACGAGACGGGGCAGATGCTGCAGGCGCTAAAGGACATGAACGACAGTCTGGTCAAAATCGTCGGCGAAGTGCGCGCCGGCACCGACACGATTGCCACCGCCTCGAGCCAAATCGCGGCCGGCAATCTCGACTTGTCCTCGCGCACTGAACAGCAAGCCAGTTCGCTCGAAGAAACCGCGTCCTCAATGCAAGAACTAACCAGTACCGTTAAACAAAACGCCGACAATGCGCACCAAGCCAACGACCTCGCCTTATCGGCAGCTGAGGTCGCGGTCCGGGGTGGCGCCATCGTATCCCAGGTAGTTAATACCATGGGGTCGATCAATACTTCCGCGAAGAAAATCGTCGATATCATCGCTGTGATCGACGGCATCGCCTTCCAGACCAATATTCTGGCGTTGAATGCGGCGGTGGAAGCGGCGCGCGCCGGCGAACAGGGGCGCGGCTTTGCGGTCGTGGCAAGCGAGGTGCGCAACTTGGCGCAACGCTCGGCCGCTGCCGCCAAAGAAATCAAGGCATTGATCGGCGATTCGGTAGAAAACGTCGAGCGGGGCGCGAAGCTAGTCGACCAGGCCGGCACCACCATGGACGAGATTGTCGCGGGCGTCAAGCGGGTCACAGGAATCATGGGCGAAATTACGGCTGCCAGCAAGGAGCAAACAGCTGGCATAGAACAGATCAGCGTGGCCATCATGCAAATGGACGAGGTGACGCAACAAAACGCGTCACTGGTGGAAGAAGCTGCCGCCGCCGCCGAGTCCTTGCAAGACCAGGCCAGTAATCTAGCTCAAGTGGTCAGCGTGTTCAAAATCGACGACACGCCCGCTGCTGGAGCCCGATTGGCAATGGCCGCCGGCCGCACGCTGCCCCCGGCAACGGTCTTGGCCTTACCTACCGCTAGACGTTTGGCCATGAACTAAAAATCGCGCGAGTAGCCGTTGCCGCCGGTAGTCTTTGGCAAAATTTTGCCGGGACCCGCTCGTTCTGGCTTCTTATGCGCCGCCCTTACTGAGGCTCGGCCTTTCGGTGGGAGAAATTCAACAGGAACCCATGCGCTATTTTCATCAAGATAGCCAATGGCAACTCCGCTCAGCACGCATTCCGCGAATGCTGTTCCTAAATTCAAAGCTGCTTATAGGATTATCCGCACTTGGTTGACGCAATTGCTCGCCCAACTCAAGCCGATTGACGCTCAGTTGCGCCGGAGAACGAGATTGCAAAGGCGAGGGCGAACTTGGCGAACATTGAAAGCGCCGACTTGCTTGTTTCCGCGCAAGACCTACTTGCCGCTCCCGATGTTATTCTTGCTTTGCGTAATGGCCTTGCTCATCGCACACGGATCAGCAAGCCGGCTTGGGCCCAGTGGCCCCCCGTGGATGGGGTTTGCCGCGCTGGATGAAAAATCTAGCGTAGACAAGCATAGTGGAGGCAAAGTGAAACTGGACGCCACAACAAGATCTGACCCATACCCGCCGCTGGTGTCGAGTCTGTTATTTCCTTTTCTTCATGAACGAGCCAAGAACCGCGCTAGGTGTCCCCGCCTAACCGCAGCGACGTGATGGCTTCGCCTGTATGGCGCCGCACCCTGGCGCCACGTTGTTTCAGGCGTGCGTGGCGATGTCACCGTCAACTTCAATGCTTGACCGCCAGATGAGCCTTCGATCGCAAGCCCTGTCCGGCTTTCGCTGGAGCGCCAGTGTGAGGCTAATGAGCCAGGTAATCACCTGGTCGATCACGCTGCTCGTGGTTCGTCTGCTAACACCTGCCGACTACGGGCTACTGGCCATGGCCATGGTCTTTGTTTCCTTTATTTCAATGTTTTCTGAAATGGGTCTGGGCGCGGCAGTCGTGCAGCAAGCCGACATCGATCAACGCCTGTTGCGGCGGGTTTTCGGGGTGATTCTGCTGATCCATTTTTTGTTGGCGTCCCTGTTGGCGCTTGCTGCACCGTTCATCGCGAGCTTTTACGCCGAGCCGCGGGTGTTGCCGGTGATACGTGTACTTTCTCTGCAATTCGTGTTTGCCGGGTTTGCAGTCATCCCGGACGCGCAGCTACAACGACGAATTGAGTTCCGCAACCGCTCGCTGCTGGACTTGTCAAGTGCGATCATTGCCAGCGTCACCACGTTGGCCATGGCCTTCGCTGGCGCGGGCGTCTGGGCCCTCGTCATGGGCTCCCTGTTTAGCCAAATCTGGAAAACCATCGGCATCAACTGGCTGTCTCCTTTCATGCACTGGCCTGATTTTTCGGTGCAAGGGATGCGATCATTGTTGCGCTTCGGGGGACACCTCAGCGCTGCCCAGTTGTTCTGGATGTTCTTTTCTCAGATTGATATTCTCATTTGCGCCAAGTTCCTGGGCAACGAGGTGCTAGGCTTCTATTCGCTTGCCATGCACCTGGCCTCGTTGCCCAGCCAGCGCATTTCGGGCCTCGTCAACCAAGTGGCGTTTCCAACTTTTTCGCGCATGCAAAGCGAGGTCCATAAAGTCGGCGTCAACATGCTGCTGGGTGCCCAGATCTTGAGCTTCTTCGCCTTTCCCATTTTGTGGGGCATGTCTAGCATCGCCCCGGAAATCGTCGAGGTCATGCTCGGTCCAAAATGGACTCCTTCGGTACTGCCACTGCAGTTAATAGCAATAATCATTCCGCTTCGCATGATCGGCAACTTCGTGCAAGTTGCCATTCAAGCGACGGGGCGCTGTGACATCGTGTTGCGCAACGCCATGTGGGGCGCGCTGATCGCACCCGTCGCATTTGTCATCGGCGCCACTGGGGGCGGGCTGCTTGGGATGAGCATGGCGTGGCTGGTGGTGTCGCCCCTCGTTTTCTTGCAAGGAGTCATGCGCGGTTTGCCGGTACTCGGCGTGCGCCTGGGCCAGTTGCTCGCAGTCATGCTGCCTGCGGCCGGAGCCAGTCTTGCCATGTACGCTGCGATAACAGTCACGCGCCTTTTGATTGGCGCCGAACAAGGAGGCTTGCTTCGTCTGTGTGTGATGGTGTTAATCGGTGTCATTACCTATAGTGCCTTGGCGTTCGGACCGAACGGCAAGGGGGCGCGCGCAGTCACCGAGACTTTGCGGGGTCTCGCGCGGGCCAAACGACCTGAATCGACGTGAGCGTCAAGGACGCGATGGGATCTGGCAAGACCTCGCTGGTTGATCTTCAAACGGAGGGATGAACGGTGCATCTGACTAGAGCATGGGGCAGTGTCGCCAAGGCGTTGCTGCTAAAGCCTTTCGATAAGGTTGCACAAGGCTTGCGGTGGCGCTTGCGCCATCTCTACAATCGCGGCTTGTATTGGCTTACGTGCCGGCATCGCCGACGATTGCGCGACACCGTGTTTGTCGGTGTCACGGGAAGCGCCGGCAAGACCACGACCAAGGATCTTATTGCCAGCATCTTGCAGCGCCACCTATCGACGGGACAAAAAAATCCTGGCTCCTTGAATTGGCCCGAGGATATGGTCCGCGTGGTGCTGGGCACGGGGCGCTCGGACGCCTATTGCGTGACCGAGATGTCGGCTCATGGTCCTGGGGAAATGGATTTGCCTCTGGCGCTGGTTCGGCCCAGCGTGGGCGTGGTGACCAATGTCGGCGCCGACCATTTTTCGGCGTTCAAAAGCATCGGCGCTATTGCACAAGAAAAGAGCAAACTTATCAGCTCGCTGCCTGCGGACGGCGTCGCCATCCTGAACGCTGACGATCCCTGGGTGCTGGCCATGCGCTCGCAGTTCCCGGGGCGCATCATCACTTACGGATTGGCGGCCGACGCCATGCTGCAGGGGGGAGCAATCGCGTCGGTCTGGCCAGAGCGTTTTTCTCTGACCGCCACCTGGAAAGGTGAATCGACTCATGTTCAAACACAGCTTTGTGGCACGCATTGGGCCTCGGCGGTGCTAGCTGCGCTGGCAACCGGCGTCGCTTTGGGCGTTCCGCTCGCCGTAGCGGCAAAGGCGATTGCCAACGAGCCGCCGTTCGAAGGACGCATGGCCCCGGTGACGGTGGACGGCATCACATTTATCCGCGATGATTGGAAGGCGCCGCTCTCGACTGTGGAACCGGCCTTCGAGTTCATGCGGCAGGCGCGCGCGCCCCGCAAGGTGATCGTGATTGGCACCATCTCAGACTACCCGGGCGACTCTGCCCGGCGCTACGTCCAGATCGGACGGCGCGCGCTAGCGGTGGCGGACTGTGTTCTATTTGTCGGGCGCTGGGCATCGGCGGCCTTGCGCGCCAAACGCGATGGGCACGACCAGTTGTGGGCATTCCACTCGCTGGCCGAGGCGACATCCTTCCTCGCGGCTTTTCTGGCGCCGGGCGACCTCGTTTTGCTGAAGGGCTCGCACCGCGCCGATCACCTGCAGCGCCTGATTCTGGCTCGAATGAGCGCCATCCAGTGCACGCGCTCGCACTGCGCTCGCCTCCAGTCCTGTGACGCGTGCCCGCTGCTTCATGTGCCCTTGCATGGACCAACTGCGCACGAGGCTGGCACAAATATGCCGGCTGATCTGGCGTCGCTAGCCGTCGCTTCCAGGCCAACCGGCGCCGACCAATCGCCCCTCATCGTCATCGGGCTCGGCAACCCGGAGGCCGGCCGCGTCAATACGCCCCACAACGTCGGTTACCTGGCCCTGGACGTCCTGGCACAACGCTTGGCCCAGGAGTGGGTGGCCGCGGGCGACTTGGCCATGGTGGCGCGCGGCCGCTTGCATGGCTTGCCGATCTGCCTGATCAAGCCTTTGGCTCCGATGAATGACATCGGGCCCGCCCTGGTCCAGCTTGCGCGGGATTTTTCTTTCGATGCGAGTCAATGTGTTCTGGTTCACGACGACCTGGACCTGCCGATCGGGGTCGTTCGCACGCGCATGCGCGGGGGCGACGGCGGACATCGCGGTGTCAGGTCGATTCTCCAGGCATTCCAGGATGACAAGTTTCGTCGCGTCAAAATGGGCGTGGCCCAAGTCGGAAAACAGCAGTCCGTGCTCGATTACGTACTGACCCCATTTCCCCCTGCGCAGCTCGCTGTTGTCGATGCCGCCAGCCGCACGGCGGCGGACCGGGTTGTCGAGTTCATGCGCCAGCCGATTAGCCATGACGCGGCTTAGCTATGATGTTAGCTGGCAGTCCAAAGGCGCGCCAGCCTGTTAAAAAGGAAGTTACCGATGACAATTCTCGCTGGCGTCTTTAGTCGCCATCCTCGTTTGTCTATTCCACATTCCGTCTGTACGTCGCTAAGAGAAAACATCTCCCGCGATCGGCAAGACAAGCCCATTGAATTTCGCGATGCCCGGGCATATCTGGTGAAGGTCGACATCGGTGCGTTCGACGGCGCGGCGCATCGAGTGGCCCCGACCGGTTCGTTCGCCATGCTCGCTGGAGAACCACTGCTGACCTGCGATGGGCCTAACGGTGCCGGGCGTGATGCGCACCTGGCGTATCTGCAAACGAAATGGGATGACGGTGATTTCCAGAGCCTAGGTAGCGCCAGCGGGACATTTTGTGCGGCATATTACAATCCTCGAACAGGCACTGCGTACCTGGTTGCAGACAAGCTGGGCTTGCGGCCGCTCTACTACGCAGTGGTCAAGGACTTTGTTTATTTCTCCAGCGCGCTACGTATCCTCGAGGCAGTCACGGAAATTCCAAAGGCGATGGATCTGCTCTCCATTGCCGAGACGATTGGTTTTGGCTATCCGTTCGGCGCCGCTACGCCCTATGTTGGGGTAAAGATGCTTCTGCCTTGTGAGGTGGTGACCATGCATGGGGGCGAGGTCAAATCATCGCGGTACTTTCGGTGGGACGCGATTGCCCCATTGCACGCGCCAGAAAAGGAGGCCTTGCAACAGACTTACCGGATGTTTCAGTCTGCCATACGGCGCCGACTTCGGGGCGACCGGACGACATTTGCTTATTTAAGCGGAGGGCTTGATTCCCGCTGCACGGTGGCCGCGCTGCGTGCCGAAGGGGCCCGGGTCTACACCTTCAATTTTTCTCTGCCCAACACGCAGGACCAACGATTTGCCCTGGAGTACGCAAAAAAAAGTGGCGCCATGCATCAGGAGTTGCCGACCGAACCGTGGCCACAATGGTCGGCGCTGATGGCCGATGCATGGCGCGCTTCGCGGCGGCGCCAGGAAAGGACGCCAGAGCATTCCAGCGTAGCCTGGACCGGCGAAGGCGGAAGCGTCGGCCTTGGCCATGTCTATATCAGCCCCGAGATCGTGAGCCGGCTGCGCCAAAACGATTTGTTGGGAGCAATCGATATTTATTTGCGTCAACAGGGCAAGGCTATTCCGACCAGAATTCTCCATCGCGACCTTGCACGGCAATGCCAAAACCGCCTGCGTGAGCGCCTGCACCAGGAACTGACGGCGATCCGCCATCCGGATCCTGTGCGTGCGTTCTATATTTTCCTGAACCTGAACGGGCCCCGTCGGCACCTAGCGAACCACTTCGAAACCATCGACCAGCACCGCCTTGAATATCAAGTGCCGTTTTACGACAGCGCGTTACTCGAGTACTTGACGGCGATCGCGGTCGACCCTTGCCTGTACCACTCTTTTTACGTCAAATGGCTGGCATTTTTCGAACCGGCAGTGCGGGACGTGCCTTGGCAGGCGTATCCGGGGCATGTCCCATGTCCAATCCCGGTTCCAAACGGGCTGCTCGACCAGTGGCACGCGCCCGCATCGAATGCCCATCAAGCAGCAAGCCAACGTGCCTTGATCGAACGCAGCAAGATCATGTTGTCAGATCCCGATTTTCCGCATCATATGTTGCGCAAAAGCCCTTTGCAACTGATGCGCTGGGCCTGGAAGCTCGGGCAGGGCAATTATGATTACGCGCTAAAGGCAGCGCTGGTGTATTACGACTATTGGAAAATCACGGGCGGCAGGCGCGAGCCGCCGCCAACAATGAGCCGCAAGGTGGCGCCTGCAATGACATTACTCGAGGCAAAGTGCAGCAAAAACGGCAGGTAAGGCACGATCCCTATATCTTCTGTCATGCTTAGGCAAAGGTTTGACAAGTGAGTCTTGCCTGCCAATGAGCCAGCCCAAACGCGGCTTTGCCGGCGTTCTCTGCGGGTCACTGAAAATCGTTAGCCTGGTCACAAAAAGTCGGCGCCAACATGCCTTGTCTGGCGCAGTCCAAAGCTCAATAGTTCACAGCAGACTTCGGTTACCGGAAATCTGTTTTTAGGGGGCCCGCTTTTTTTGCCGGAACCACCGTTTTCTCACGATGCGGAAAGTTAATGCCACATTGTGAGATATGAGCGCGAAACAAATCAGGAAATCCTTCCATTTTTTGAAAATACATTTCACATAACAAAAAATAAGATATAAGTCATTGAAAATAAACAGATTAATTTAAGTTATATGTCTTATATAAGACCTAGCGGACATACCAAAAATTGGCTATCATTCTTCCATGCAGTTCTGCTTCGATTTCACCACCCTGCTTTTCGTACAAGAGTGAACAGATCTACCAACACTCAATACGTTTTTATCAATTTTGCTTTATTATTTAGGATATGCCCATGTCACAGTATCAAGACGACATCACCGCCATTGCCGGCCTGAAAGACAAAGAAGGTAGTCCTTGGAACGCGATTAATCCTGAGTCTGCTGCGCGTATGCGCGCCCAGAACAGATTCAAAACGGGTCTGGATATCGCCAGGTTTACCGCCAAGATCATGCGCGATGACATGGCGAACTACGACGCTGACTCGTCCAAGTACACCCAGTCTCTAGGTTGCTGGCATGGTTTTATCGCTCAGCAGCAAATGATTTCCATCAAGAAGCACTTCAATAGCACCGATCGTCGCTACCTGTACCTGTCGGGCTGGATGGTTGCTGCGCTGCGCTCTGAGTTCGGACCGTTGCCTGACCAGTCCATGCACGAGAAGACGGCAATTGCCGATCTGATCAGAGAGCTTTACACTTTCTTGCGTCAAGCTGATGCACGCGAGCTGGGCGGATTATTCCGCCAATTGGACGGTGCTCAAGGCGCTGCCAAGCAAGCAATCCAAGACAAAATTGACAACCACATCACTCACGTAGTGCCCATCATTGCCGATATCGATGCCGGTTTCGGTAATCCTGAAGCGACCTACCTGATGGCTAAGCAAATGATTGAAGCCGGTGCATGCTGCATCCAAATCGAAAACCAAGTTTCTGATGAAAAGCAGTGCGGCCATCAAGACGGTAAAGTAACTGTTCCTCACGAAGACTTCCTGGCGAAGATCCGCGCGGTACGTTACGCGTTCCTCGAGCTCGGTGTAGACGACGGTGTAATCGTGGCCCGTACCGACTCATTGGGTGCAGGCTTGACCAAGCAAATCGCGGTGACTCGTGAGCCAGGCGATCTGGGCGATCAATACAACTCCTTCCTGGACGTTGAAGAAGTTTCTGCTGAATCCATGAGCAACGGTGACGTTGTCATCAAGCGTGACGGCAAGCTTGTTCGTCCTAAGCGTTTGCCTAGCAACTTGTTCCAGTTCCGCGCTGGCACCGGTGAAGAGCGTTGCGTGTTGGATTGCATTACCTCTTTGCAAAACGGTGCCGACTTAATTTGGATCGAAACTGAGAAGCCGCACATTGCTCAGATCGGCGGTATGGTCAATGCGATTCGTAAAGTTATTCCAAACGCCAAGCTGGTCTACAACAACAGTCCATCATTTAACTGGACGCTGAACTTCCGTCAGCAGATTTTCGACATCATGAAAAGCGAAGGCAAAGACGTTTCTGCTTACGATCGCGCCGCACTGATGAGTCTTGAATACGACGCCACTGAATTGGCGATTGCTGCAGATGAAAAAATCCGCACTTTCCAAGCTGACTCAGCTCGTGAAGCGGGTATTTTCCATCACTTAATTACCCTGCCAACTTACCACACGGCTGCATTGTCGACTGACAACCTGGCAAAAGAGTACTTCGGTGACCAAGGTATGTTGGGTTATGTCGCTGGCGTTCAGCGCAAGGAAATCCGGCAAAATATCGCTTGTGTTAAGCATCAGAACATGGCCGGTTCAGACATCGGTGATGATCACAAAGATTACTTCAGCGGCGAAGCTGCTCTGAAGGCATCTGGTAAAGACAACACGATGAACCAGTTCTAACAATCTGCGTCTAGTGTAAAAAAAGCTCGCCACGGCGGGCTTTTTTTTGTGCACTTTTTTTGTGCGCCCAGGTAACGGGCGCGCAATCGAGGCCTTGTGCGCACACCTTTGCCACGATTGCATCCCGCTGTGAACTCTCCGACGCGGCCCGCCGTCGCCGTCTTGAACCTCCTTCAAATGTTCAAACTGGACTTCGAGATCCGGTATGGCGACTAGATCTGCCTGCGATGAGCGCCCTCAGCACAACATCGTCGCGCACCCTCCGCCGTGGATGATCCACCTTCTTCTGAGCCTCGGACGGTGGCGTCATCAAAGACGGGATCCCAGAAGAATTGACCGCCACCGACGAATGGGCCACGACCGGGCCCACGACCGGCCCACGACCGTGAAAATCATGGAACGGGCCATGCGTACCGGCGCGCCGGCGTTCAAAATGCTGGCTACCATGAAAGGGCTGCCATCCAAGCCTCCTCTCGCGCCGCAAAGCACACAAAAACCGCTTTCGTTTTCTGGCTTGGCGCGCTGGAATCGCGCCGGATCAGTCGGCCCTATTCCTGCGCGCTTAATTTTTTCAAGCGCCACACTACGTGGCCAGTGGCCAAGGTAGTTCGCCCCTGGCAGTCCCATCTAAGTCCCGGACCCATCCGCCCACGTCGGGCATAGCGCCGCCAGCGGCCAAAATTTGGCCATTTTCGAAGCGTCGCGCGGCGGCCCGGTCTGATGTTGCTATATCAATTTTAATATGTCATTATCCAACGGTTCGGTTTCTCACAACCCAGCCAAAATTAATATTGGCAAGCTAAATAAAAGAGCTTCATAGGGGAGCACAGAAGAAATGCGAAAGTAAAATCGCCGCGATTTAGTGGTGGCTTATTCACCCGGTAAATCGCATTCGACTCGCGTTCGGCCCTACTCCCGCGAGATTGATTGGCACGCGATTAACCGCAAAAAATTGAAGCATTCCATCAACATAAAAACGGAGACTCATCCATGCAAACTTATTTTAATATTGTCAATGGTCAACCGGTGGGCTCCGAAAAGAGCTTTGAATCGATCAATCCTGCCACCGGCGAAACGCTGGGTCGCGCGCCGATCTCGACCCAGCTGCAAGTGACGGAAGCGATTGCCGCCGCTCGCGCCGCTCAAGCTGGGTGGGCAGCGCGTCCCGACGCAGAGCGCAAGGCACTAACCATGCAGGTCGCCGAAGCAATCAAGAAGAATGCACGTTATTTGGCCGAATGGGTTACAAAAGAGCAAGGAAAGCCGCTTGGCGGCGTTGGCCCGGATCAGGTGCCAGGTGCCCTGTTCGAGCTGTGGGGTTGTGAAGTGTGGACTCAAGTGCCCGCGAGCCTCGATCTGCCAATCGACGTGGTATTCGAAGACGAGACGCGGCGCGACGAAGTGTTGCGCAAGCCTTACGGCGTCATTGCCGCCATCGCGCCATGGAACTGGCCTCTACTGATCGCGATCTGGCAGATCATCCCATCGATTCGTGCCGGCAATACCGTGGTCATCAAGCCGTCTGAGTACACCACCATCGGTACACTGGAACTGATCCGCGTTATCAACGAGATACTGCCAAAGGGCGTGCTAAATTCCGTCAGCGGCCCAGGTGACGTGGGTTCCTGGCTGGTGGACAATCCCGGCGTCGATAAAATTATGTTCACCGGGTCGGCGTCAACGGGTAAGAAGATCGCCGAAGCGGCGGCGCGCAACATGGTGCCGGCCACCATGGAGCTGGGAGGTAACGACGCCGCCATCGTTTTGCCGGATGCCGATCCCAAGGCCATCGCCATGGGTTTGTTCTGGGGCGCCTTCATCAACATGGGTCAAACCTGCGCATGTGCCAAGCGGCTGTATGTTCACGAGAGCGTCTTCGATGCAACTGTCCAAGCGCTCAAGGAGATCGCTCAGGCAATGCCCATGGGGAATGGAATGGAAGATGGCATGGCCATGGGGCCCATTCAGAACAAAATGCAGTTTGATAAGGTCGTATCTCTCGTCGACAGCGCCAAGCAAGCCGGCGCAACCATCGTCTGTGGGGGGCAGGCCACGGGGGGCCCTGGCTACTTCTATCCCTTGACCTTGGTGACGGGCCTCAAGGATGGGGCGAGATTGGTTGACGAGGAACAGTTCGGTCCCGTGCTGCCTATTATCAAGTACTCCACAGTAGAAGAGGCCATTGCTAGCGCCAATCGTTTAAGGGCGGGCTTGGGAGCATCTGTTTGGTCGTCCGACATTGATGCGGCCAAACGCGTGGCAAGCCAGATTCAGGCGGGCACGGTATGGATCAATCAGCACGGCGCGATCCATCCCATGGTGCCCTTTGGCGGCATTAAGGGCTCAGGCTATGGCGTTGAGTTTGGAATTGACGGTTTGAAAGCTGTGACCCAGCCTCAAGTCATCAGTGTGAAGAAATGAGTCCGCGGAGCGCCTGAATGCGCAGCCACAAGCGCTCAAGGTCGCTCCGCACTTATGCATAAAAAATAACAGGCGTTGCTACGGGGCGGCTGGCTGCTTATTTCGGCCGCGCCCAGCACGTTTTTTGGAAAAAAAATTGGTTGAAAAAATCCCAATTTAACGCATTTTGTTCCGTAATGCTACTCGCGAACACCCCTACTCCAGCAGTCTACAGTCTGCTCTTCGTGGCAAGCGAAAGTTTGCCTAACATGGCCTGCGGCGGGCTTTGGCCACCATAGCCGAAACGATATCCAAATTTCAGAATTTGCGGCGCATGAGAGAAGGCAGCTCCTCGAAGTTCTTCATACGGGGCAGCCTTTGCAGCACGCTGGAAAGTTCCCCCGTGGGTGCCCCCGCCGTGCGGCTGTCGAGATCAATCCAACCTCCTTGGACCGTAAGAATGGCCGCGCTCTTCCCATCAGAACGGCGGATTTCCTGGCGCACGCACCAATGGGAGCCATCGGCAGACAAGCCAGCACAGCTGACATCGACGTTTAACGTGTCGCCGAAGAGGACCTCGCGCCTGTAACGAATTTCTTCACGCAGCATGATTGGCCCAAAACGCAGGGCCTGAAGTTTTTCCGGAGAAAAACCGTGTACGGCGAGCAATTGGAAACGCGTATGACTTGCATATTCGCTAAAGGCCGTGTTTCGTAAATGACGGTTTCCATCCAAGTCCGCCCACCGAACTTCAAAGCAACATTTGAATGCCGCGCTTTCCCGCATCTTATTTTCCCATCTGTGTGCGACTGGGCTCGTACCCAGCTGGGGACGACCAAAAACATTTTGCCTCAGCCCTTCCGTCCGGTCACAACGCCATTATATTCCGGCGCCGCCTTGAACCGAAACACCATGCGCCCGTCAATTTCCGACGTCACGATGAATGGGAAACGCGATGGCCTGCGACATCAGAAGGTCCTAGATGAAGGCAAAGATCAAGCGCCAACCAGGCCTTGCACCGTGCGTCTAAGGTGGCCCAAGCGGTCGGCACGAGCCGACTGCTAAGGCTGGCGGTATGGCCGCATCGGCGAGCTACAGCGGGGTCAACAACCGAGGAAAAGGCGCCCCATTCCTTGCGCACCCACGAGCGTGCAGCCAGAACGCGCGTTTACTGGAGCACACATGCAGGGCTGCCTGGACTATCCGCGCCGCAATCATCGTCAAGCGGCTTTTGCTTATTCCGCCCTTCCTGCACGTCTATTTTCGTCTTCAAGGCTTGCGATGTGTCGAGCAGCCTGTCCTCGGCCTGCTCCAGTTTATCTATACTCGCTCGATCTTCCGATCCGGGGCGCACGCCGACCACGTGCGGGGTTATCAATACGATCGTCTCAGTATAGGTTCCCGAATCCTCGCTGCTGGAAAATAATCTGCCGATGCCTGGCAAGTCGCCCAGGATCGGAATACCAATCCGGCGCGAGCTGCTTGTGTTCTTGATGAGCCCGGCGATCAGAATTGCCTGGCCGTCTTCGGCGACCAGCTGAGTGGTGACTTCAGTGGTATTTTTCGAAGGAATTCCCGCGGTAATGGAGCCCGAACTTACCTCAGGTCGAATTTTCATCATGATGCGGCCGGCGGCATCGACCGACGGAGTCACCCTGAGAATAACGCCGGTGTCCAAAAATTGGACTGACTGGGTGGTCACGCTATTGATGGTCGTCGTGACGCTATAGCCAAGCTTGTCGCCGATATTGGTGCTCGCTTCCTGATTTTCCAGCGTCATCAGCTTGGGTGTGGCGAGCGTGTGGACGCGGCCCTTGTTGCTTAACGCACTCAGATAGACTTGTACGTTACGATTGACAAAATTGAAAAACAGACCTGGCGCTGGCTGCGTCGCAAGGCCGGTCACACCCGGCGCCGCAAGGCTGGGCGCGCCCTGCGTCGCAAGGCCGCTTGCGCCGAAGCTGTTGACCCCGTTACTACTGAAGATCTTGGTCCAATCGATACCGAAGGTTTCATCGTTGTCGAGCGTAATTTCGAGAATTTTGGCCTCTATCATGATTTGCTGCGGCTGCGCATCGATTTCCCGCAGCAAGGCTTCGATTCGAACAAGTCCTTCTGCCGTGTCCTCGACAATCAGTCTCTTGCGCTGGTCGAGCACCGTAATCTTGCCGCCTTGGGAAAGATGACGGGCAAGTATATCGGCGAGCAGCTTCGGGTCCGAATATTGCACCTTCATTGATTTCACTTCCATCTTGCCGACGGGCACTCCCGGTGGCGCCGTCTTAGGGTCGAAAATGAGGTAGCCGCTGGCGCGCTCGAGCACCGCAAATCCACCGGCCTCGGCAATCGCGTGGATGGCTTGACGCAACGTCAAGTCGTACAGGTTAACGGCCACGTTCCCGGTCACGCCGCGCGCCAGCACAATATTGACCCGTTCTTTTCGGGAAAGCATTTCGAACAATTCAGCGATCGGCGTTTCGCGAAACACCAACGACATGAGTTCAGGCAGCTTCTCCGATTCGATCGGCGCACCGACCGTCATCGGCGCCGCCAGCAATAGCATGCCAAACAGAGTGCATTTGAGTTCCCACGATTTCATCGAAGTCTTTCCTTGTCCAGCATAAGTTTGATCTGCACTCCATCCTTTGACAGGACGGCACTCCGCTCTTCCACCTTGATAAGCTGGTAGCCAGCCACCGACTCGCCCACCGCAAGAATTTTCCCGCCTATGTTGACGAGCGAGTGGCCCTGGTCGTAGAGTACCGCGCGCAATTCCGGTTTGCCTTCAATAGCAGGCAACGGTTCCAATTTGGATTTGGCTGGGGATGCCGGCTGGGGACGCTCAAATGGATCGTGCAACAATTTTTGCGGCGCCGCGCCGCCACTCCACAGCAAGGCGCCGCCGGCCAACAGCGCGCTGATGACACGGAACCAAATGCTCATAAACGCGCCTCCAGTTGACGGTAGGCGGCAATCCGAATTTTCATGGCCAGCTGCGGCGGCGCGTCCGTGGGACTAATTTCAAAGCTGACAATCGATAGCATAGGCAGGGAGCGCTCGATATCGGCCATCCAGTCGACCAAGCCTTGATAGCTTCCAGTCGCTTCGATATCGAATGGAATTTCATCAAAAATCACCGCCTTGCGTGTCGCCGCAGCCTTGGCGCCACTTAGTTCCACGCGGTGACGGGTACCCGCGCGGTCCACCTCGCCGATGAGATAGACGAGAAATTGATCAGGAGAGCGCGCCACATCGTCCTTGCCGAGACTGCGCGATAGGGCGGCGACTTCCTGCACCACGCTTGCGTTCTGGCGCATCAAGGCGGCCGGGTCCGTGGCCGCCCTTGCCAGACGCGATTGCTCGGCTTGCATCGAACGCAGGGCGGCGAGCGGCGTGCGCATACAGAATAGCCACACCAGAGCGCCGGCGGCAACTAAGGTGGCGATTAAGGCCAAATTTAATTGACGCGCCGGCACGCGTGCCAAGACACGAATGAATGGCACATTCATGGCTTGGCTCCGTTCACAGCGCTGGTGGCCGCCATGACGCTGAAGGCGATCACCTGGCCCGTCTCGGTGGCATGCGCGCTACTGTTGAGGAAGCGCACGTCGGATATTGCCAATTGCAGCGAGAGACGGCGCATGAAATCGGTGAGCGCCGCATGGTCGATTGCTTCGCCGCTAATTTCGATGTTTTTCGACAGGCGCCACGTCTGCGTTTGAGCGACCGCGCCCTTGCCGGCGGACGCGGTCGGCAGCACGATCGTGTAGCCGGAGTGGACCGGCTCAACCTCGCCGGCGGCAATGGCTTGATCATCGCGCGAAAAACGCAATTGCTTGAACCAAACACCGCCGTTCAAGGCCTTATCGATGGCGCCCGTCACGCGTGCGGCCTCGCCGGCGCCGCGTAGCGCCGTCAGCGCCGCCAGTTTGCGCTTGAGCCCGGCCTGGCTCAGGCGCCCTGCCTCAAGCTGTTTGCGCGCATCGTCGGTCTGCTCCGTGCTGCTGCGCAGACGCGCCAGCAGCGGCATCTCTTGTCCAATGCGCCAGCGCACAGCGGCAACGGAAACTGAGCCAAGCAGCAAGAGTGCGGCGAGCGCCACAGCGAACGCCTTCATGCTGCGCTTCACGCGCACCGCCTCATGATAACTGCGCGGGATCATGTCCATGTCAGCCATGGCAGCTCCCGCGCAAGGCCAAGCCGGCGGCTAAGGCGATGGAATGCTCAACGGCGGCGTTGGCCGGCGCCGCGGCGAAGGCGGCGAACGGCTTGAGCAGCTCTAGCGGCAACGCGACCAATTCACCGAGCGTAGCTTCGATGTTCAGGTAGTGGGCGGCGCCGCCATTTAGGTAGATGCGGCTGACGGCGGTGCCGTGGGTACGGGATGCAACGTAGACTCGGGTCCGGCTGAGTTCTTCCGCCAGCAGCGCCAGTTCCGGATGCAAAATTTCCCGGATGGTCTGGCCGACGTCAAGTTGCGCGGCGCCGTATACGGGCTGGGCACGGGTTACTCCGCCTATGCCGTGTTCGCGCAGCAGCGCGAGCGCCATGTCTTGCTCGAGCCCGAGCGACTTGGCGAGCTTGTCCGCCAGTTGTATTTCACCAAA
This sequence comes from Janthinobacterium sp., assembly GCA_003133225.1. GTDB lineage: Bacteria > Pseudomonadota > Gammaproteobacteria > Burkholderiales > Burkholderiaceae_D > Janthinobacterium. The sequence continues at coordinate 11,753 of PKWL01000053.1, read as the reverse complement.
TTCGATTTCCCGGTCCAGCATCAGGCGCCCGCCCCATATCATCGTGAAAAAGCTTTTGCTCACGCCAAAATTGATCAGCAAGATAGACTGCTCGCGGTCCTCCTGGTGCAAGGCGGCCAGCAGGCGCGCGATCGCCGTTGGAGCGATCTCCAGCGCCGCCGTATCGAAGCCGGCGCGGCATAGCATGGCAAGATAGGCCAGCACTTTCTGTTCCTCGGCAAGCGCCACTAGCACTTGGCGTTCCGGCCCTTCCCCTTCACCGTGGGTGCGATAGTAATCGATTACAGCCCCGTTGACGGCGGTCCCGAGATGGGCGCGCGCCGCCTTCGCCACGGCTTGCTGTTCAGTCTGGCCAGCAGCGACCTGCACGCTCAAGGGCACGAGGCGCACGTCGCAAGCGGGCAGCGCGGAATAGATGCGGCGACCTAAAAATGGCGCGGACGACAAGGCGCCGCGGACGAATTTCTTCAGGGCCCGGGCGTCGCCCAAGAGGGCTTCGCGCGGGCCCGGATAGGGGATCGAAATCGCCGCCCGCACCACGGGTGCACCCGCGCCCGCTGCCATCTGAAGCATGTTCAGCCGTTCACCGGCAAAATCGACCCCGATCGGCGGCGCCTGCCAGCGGCGCACGATGGGTTGAATCAGCCGGTGGCCGAGCGCGCGCAAGTTCATCCAATTTGCCCGGCGGGCGCTTGCCAGGCGTTGGGCGAGCGCCCGCCGCCGATGGCAACGGAATCGGTGCGCCCGGCCGATTTTCCCGCCCGGGCGTGCGCCTTTTGGTCCGCCCTGTCTTTGCTCTGTTTAATCATATTGACCCGAATCAGTTTTCCTAAAACGCCATTTAACACGGCGGCGCAAATGTGACATCAATGACGGGCTTACTGTCCGCGGGATTTTCGAAACTCGAAAAGCGCGCCTGCTGCAGCGGTCCGTCCGGCTGCAGGGACAGGCCGTAGTTTGGAATCGTTCTGTTGACCCAGCCGTCGAGCAATGCGGCGACATCCCACGAGTACTGGGCATTGCCGCTGATGGTGGCGAGGGCGACGGTGCCAGCGTCATAGTCGCCGCCAGCGCTGGACCAGGGCGTCAGCAGCGCGGCCAAGGTCCAGGTCGCCGTCTGCGCGTCCCAGCCGCGCAGGACGCGGTGCACGCTAACCACCTGCGCCGGCTGCGTCGAGTTAGACGACATCTGAACTAGCGTCAGGTTCGCCGTGACGATGCGCGACCCGGCCGGAATATCCAATAAAGAAAATTGAATCAGCGCGGATTGGCCTTGGATCAGTTCGAGTTGGAGCATGCCGTTCAAGCTCGCCGGCAAGCCACCGCTCAGATTGGTGTCGCTGGCGTCGCCGCCGGCCGGCAGCGAAACGCCGAACAAGGGGCATTGCAGGATGACGTAGTTACGCACAATTTTGAAACTGGCGCCGCGAATCGAGTTACCCGTCGCGACGATAGTTACGGTCCCTGAGTTCTGCTGGCTGACGTTCGCTGAAAAGGTGCCGATACCAATACCGGGCAGGGTCGTCTTTGCCAGAATTAAGCTGGTACTGCAGCCGGATTTTTCATAACGCCATTTTGCAAGGTTCAATCCCGCTTCTGCCAAATAGCGAGCTACCTCGGTGTCGTTTTGCGCGTCAACCATTTGCGCGCTCATGGCGCCCTCCCGGCTCATGGCGAATGCTAGAGCACCGATTACGGCCAGGATAATCACCACTGACAGCAGCAGTACGCCGCGTTGATGTCGCCTATTCATCGCGGGCCTCCCATCCGCACCGAAAGGCTTGCCGCCGCAGTTGTTTTGACGAAGTTGGCGGGGTTGGTGCGCTCTAGGGTGACGCTAACCAAGATCAAAGTTGTCTGGCCTGTCGTGACCGGCGCCGAGGTGATGCTAAAGATGCTGACCGGTTCCGCCAGTACCCGGGGGGCGGCGCCGACGACGGTCTCGGTCAGCGCCAAGGTGTCCGCCACGCTGCCGCTTTGCAGAGCGTACGTGGCGGGCAGCAACCAGGGGAAGGAACTGGCATCGTCCGATTTCTGCAGCAACAAGACGTTCGGCGTTGCCTGAATTTGCATGGCAATGCGCTGCACAGCGAATTGCGCCTGCGTCTGCAAGTCTAGTTGCTCGGCGCTGGCAATGCTGGCGTCGGACGCGTTTTTCAGCATCGTGACAAGCGAAGCCATCAGAAGAGCCGTGATCGCCAGGCCCAGCAGGACTTCAACTAACGTCAGGCCGTGCTGTCTGGGCGTTGGTGGCATGCGCCGGCTTGCGCTCACGGCGTAACCAGTGTCGTGAAGCTGACGGACAGGTCGGGCGAGGACACGGTGACGTGCAACAGGCCGCTGTCTTTCAGCACGACAGACGGGGGCGCGGTATTAGGGTCGTAGCAGTCGATAGTGACGTTGACGGGGCACGCGCTGTCTTGCGTCAGCAATTTCGCCAAGGACGGGGCAATAACGGGGCCGCAGGCATTCAGATTTACATAGGGCTCAGCAAGGACTGTTTCCATTTGACTCTTTACACACAGCAGGGCTTGCGCCCGGTCTTGCACGATGTTGGGCGCGGCAACGGCGTTGCGCACCGCTTCCATGGCCGGCACGACGCAGAGGCCAAGAACGAGCACGGCGAGGACAACTTCGACATACAAGAATCCCAACGCCTGTCTCCTAGGCCGAAATGTGAAGGCGTTGTTTCGCATGCCGTCAGGACGACAGAGTGACTCTGCCGGTGGCCGCATCCACGCTCACGGTGCGCTGGAATGCCCCATACGCCAACTGCACGAGACCGGTACCGACCAGGCCCTGCGGATTCGGGCCAAGAACATTTACGGGCGAGCCGTCGGCGCCAAAGCCGAGCTGGGATGCGCTCGAGCCGTCGGCGAAAGTGAAGACGGAACTGGTGACAGTCACGCCCGCGGTCGCCGCTCCCTGGGCGAAATCAAATTCATATTTTTTCTTGTCGACGGGGTGGCTCAAGGGATGGGCCGTGTCCTCGACCGGCGGCGTCGCAGCCATGTCGAGTGCGAACACGCGCACGCTGTTGTCCGTGACATCGATGCGCACGACGCGGTAGCTGCCGGTACGGATGGCGTCGCTTTGCGCAAAGCGCAGCGCCTGCGCCACTTCGCCCACCGCAACGTCGAGCGCGGATGGCACGACCGGGTCCGCGCCCGGCAAGACGATCGCGGCCGCGATGGCCACGATCATGAGCACCATGAGCAATTCAACTAGGGTGTGCCCGCCATGCGCGGCATAAGGCGAAGGCGCGCTTTGTGCCATGCTCCGTCTCCATTTCCACGCAGCTTAATGGGTGGAATAGGATTTGGTCTTGCTGTCTAAAGCATTGCTGTTCATCACAATCTCACCGGATACGTCATCCATCGCCCAACCCCCGGTGGCTGCAGCCGGAACAATGGGCGTGCCAGCGAATGTAACGACAATGGCAGCATTACCCGTGATCGGCTCGGTTGGCATGCTTTTCCGAAGATAAGGGCCAAATCTGTACGTTGCGCTGGCAACGCTGCATGTCACCCCCGTCGCGTCCGAGGCGGCCGTGAGCTGGTCGATGACTGCTTGGAAGGTGTTTATGGCCCCCGTGCCTATGGCGCCTGAGACGGCTGTGCAGGCGGTAGCGGTGCCGACAGAAGTGACCGCGCCAGGATACACATTGTTGTGCTGCGCCTTGTACAGTTCGATGGCCGAGCGCATGGCACTAAGATCAGCGTCCAAGGCCGATTCTTTGGCGTCAGCCGTCGAGTTCGCGAACTGGGGAATCACCACGGCCGCCAGGATCGCCAGAATGATGACGACGATGAGCAATTCGATCAAAGTAAAGCCATGTACGGCGCGGCGAGTTTGATTATGCATTTTTATCTCTTCAATAGAATATTTTGGACAACACAGAAAGGGTATAAAACGCGTCAATGCCTGGGCCGCATCTTTAGCCAGGGTAGCACAGTTGTTGCCAATAGGAAGTTTATATTGCCTAATGAAAAAAACGTTGCTTTCAATGGACGGCGCGCGACAATTTAAAGATGGGCAGGATCAAGGAACTGACGATGGTACCCACCAAGACGCCCATGACCAGCAACATGACCGGCTCTGCCAGCTTGGACAACTGGTTGAGCTGCTTGGTCAGCTCGCGGTCGTAAAAATCAGCGATGCGCCCCATGACGCGCCCCAGTGTTCCCGTTTCTTCGCCCGTGCTGATCATCTGTTGCACACTGACGGGAATGAAATAACTGTCCATGAAGCCCGCCGCGATCCCCTTTCCTTCGGTCACTTGCACCTCAAGGCGGGCGATAAACAGCTGGAATTCCGCATTCGGCACGATGTCGCGGCACGCGCTTAAGGTCGCCAGGATGGTCACGCCCCGTTCGAGCGAAATGCCCATCACCCGCATCAAGCGCGTCAAATAGATTTTTGCGTAAATGTCCTTGAGCAGCGGCACCCGCAGCTTGAGCTTGTCGAGCGCGAGGCGCGCGCCGGGACGGGTCAATAGCACAAACACGGCAGCGGCTAACGCCGCCAGGGTCGCGCAAAAGCCAAGCCCATGCTGCGTTAACAAGTTGCTCGCGCCAATGAGCGCCCTGGTCGTTAGCGGCAGCTCGTTGTAGATCGACGCAAAGAGCATGGAAAACTTCGGGAATACGAAAATTAGGATAAAGCCGACCACCGCAATGGAAAACACGATCAGAAAGCACGGGTAGGACAAGGCCGAGACCAAGGTGCTGCGCAGCTTCTCTTGCTTTTCGTCCATTTCGACCAATTGGTCTAACACCTGAGGCAAGAAGCCACCCGCTTCGCTGGCGGCGACCAAATTGACGTAAGTCGCCGGGAACAAATCGGGATGCCCGATCAGCGCTTCGGAAAACCGGCTACCGCCCAGGATGTCCTCGGTCAATTCGGCGATGACCGCTTTAAGGCGCGGATTGACGGTTTGCGTATGCAGCGAGTGCAGCGCGCCGTGCAGGGGGACGCCCGTTTCGAGAAGCAACGCCAGGCGCTCCGTAAACAGCATGCGCTCGGCCGGGCCAATGCGCGCATTCGACAAGGTCAGCCAAGATGAGCGGCGGCGCACGGCGCGCTGGCCGGTCGCCCCGGCCGGCTCAGTTTCCTCCTTCATTTCCAGTGCCATATTCTTTTTCCGCCTACTGAGAATGGATGACGCGAGAAATTTCCTCGGGAGTGGTGTCGCCCGCGAACGCGTGCGCCATGCCGTCGGCATGCAAGTCGTGGTGCCCCTTGCCCGCGACATAGGCCATCATCTGAGCCGGACTGGCCAGTGCCACGATCATGCGCTGCAGTTCGGCATCGATTTCCAGCAATTCGTAAATTCCCATGCGCCCCTTATAGCCCGAATCATAGCAAGCAGGACAGCCACGCCCGCGCTTTAGTTTCAAGTCGCCGGCGCCGCTCCAGCCATAGGCGGCGGCGGTCTGGGGCGGCACCAGGTAACTGCACTTGCAAGACGGGCAGATGCGCCGCACCAGGCGCTGCGCCATGACGCCGATGAGGGCGGACGACAGCAAGTACGGCTCGACGCCCATTTCGACCAGCCGCGACACGGCGCCCAAGGTGTCATTGGTGTGCAAGGTGGTCAACACCAGATGGCCCGTCAATGCCGCCTGCACTGCAATCTCCGCAGTCTGGCGATCGCGGATTTCACCGACCATGATGATGTCCGGGTCCTGCCGCAAGACGTGTTTCAAGATCTTCGGAAAAGTCAAGCCGATGGCGTCGTTGACCTGGTTCTGGTTGATGATGTCGAGCTGGTACTCGACCGGGTCTTCGATGGTGACGATGTTTTTTTCGATGCTCTTCAAGTGGCTGATCGCAGCGTACAAGCTGGTGGTCTTTCCGCTTCCCGTGGGACCGGTCACTAGGATCAAGCCATGGCTGCGGGCGAGCAGCTTCTTAAACAGTGCCACCGCCGCCCCATTCATGCCCAGCTTGTCGACATCGAGGATGGATTGGTTCTTATCTAACACGCGCAGCACGACCTTCTCGCCGTAAATTCCGGGCAAGGAACTAAAGCGCAGGTCGACCGTGCGGCCTTGGGTCGCCACCTGAATCCGGCCATCTTGCGGCAATCTGCGCTCGGCGATGTCAAGCTTGGCCATGACCTTCAGACGCGAAACGATGGCCGGATGCATTTCCGCGCGCGGCGCCATCACCTCGTACAAAATGCCGTCGATGCGCAGACGGATGCGCGCCCGGCTACGCGAAATTTCAATGTGAATATCGCTGGCGCCGTCGTGAATGGCGCGCTGGATCACGGCATTGACCAGATTGATCACGGGGCTTGCACCCGCCATTTCGTCGATCTGGGTATAGTCGTCGGGAATCTGATTTTCGATCAGCTCCAAATCGTCCGCAGTGCTGTGAATGAAGTCCGGCATGACCGCGCCATGGCTGTCGTCACGCATGCGCGCTATCTCGCCAGGCAGCGCCAACACGACCCGAATCTTGCAGCCGGTACGTGCCTTGATCTCGTCGAAGCTGTGAATCGCCTGCGGTTCACCGGTCGCTAAGGTCAGCGTGTTATGGACCAGGAACAAGGGCATCACGTTGAGCCGGCGCGCCACGTCGCGCTCGACCAGCGCGACGGCGAGCGGATCGAACAGTCCGCTCCGTAGCGTGACGTAGGGCAATCCCAATTGCTCGGCCAACACCGGCAACAGACTGCTTTCCGACAGCCATTTTTTTTCGAGCATGATCATACCCATGCGCTTGCCGGTTTGCTCTTGCAAGATTGCCGCTTCCGCCACTTGTACAGCGGTAACGAGTCCCCGTTCGATCAAGATGTCGCCCAGCTTGCCCTTGCAAGGAGTCGCCTTCACTTCGTTTTGCGGGGCGTCGTACAGCGCCACTTGGTCGCCCACCCCCGTCACGGCAAAAATATCTTGTAAAAGCGCACTCGGATAAGCGACTCTGAGCCAGCCGCCGAGGGCGCCAAGTTTGGCCGCTGCGCTCACCATCAGTTCCAGCGCCCGCCCTGACAGCAATGCTACCTTGCCCAGGTCGACGACGATCATGACCTGGTGCATCGCAATACAATTTGCGATCGCCGCCTCCAGAGCCGCAATGGCTTCAGCGGCGATCAAGGCCATATTCGGTGCCAGATAGGTCAGCGCGCCAATCCGACTCTTGGTAACGGCGTGCAAGGTCATGCGCCTACGGCATCGCGCTCGATGCTAAAGCGCGCCATCCATTCCGGTTCGAGCCGGCAAACTTCCTTGAACACGGCGACGATCTCCGGATCGAGCTGGGTGCCGGCGCAGCGCTCGATCTCCACCATCGCCGCTTCATGGCTGCGGCCGGCCCGATAGGCGCGCGAACTGGTGATCGAGTCGTAGGTGTCGGCCACGGCGATGATGCGCGCATTGAGGGGGATGTCGTTGCCGGCAAGTTCGTGCGGATAGCCGCTACCGTCGAATTTCTCCTGATGGTGGCGCGCGCCCGGCAGCGCGCCCTTTAACCGGTCGATATGGCGCAAAATTTCGTAGCTGCGTTCCGGATGCACCATGATAAACGTGTATTCGTCGCGCGTGAGCCGGGCCGGTTTGCACAAGACGGCGTCGGGAATGCCAATCTTGCCGACATCGTGCAGCAACGAGCCCCAATACAGGTTGTCGAGTTCGCGCACCCCCAGCTTCAACGCAGCGCCGATCTGCATGGCGATGTGATGGACACGCTCGGAATGGCCGCGCGTATACGGGTCCTTCGCTTCCACCGCCTCGATCAGCGCTGCTGCCATCTGTTCATTGAAGGTGTTGGTTTCCGCAAGCATGCTGCGCATGCGCGACAGGCTAGACAATTGGTTGGCCAGCACTTCGCCCAGCTTGCGATCGCTGTTGGTGAAATTGGGCTTGGCCTGATGGTTAATTAGCACCAGTATCGCCTCTACCGCCTTGTCGCGAAACACGGGACAACACATGATCTTGAACGGCATGTCAGTAAAGATGTAGGCCCGGCGCGGGTCGGCCCTGTCGTTGATCACGATCGGCTGGCGTGACGAATGGGCGAAGCGGTACAAGTCGCCGCGCATTTCCACCAGCACCAGATCCAAGTTATGTATGGGAGCGCTGAGGTTGGTCGCCGAGACGCACAAATCCTCGCCCGGCTTGACGAAGGCGGCCACGTCCGCGTTCATGTGATCGGCCCAGCTCTTTAACAGAGTCTGGAACAGGTCAACCCCGTTCGTCATGGCGCGCACTTGCTGATCGACCGCATACACCAGATGCAACTCTTCGTAGCGCTCGGAGAGTTCGTCCGCCATCGCGTTGAGCTCGGATTTCAAGCTAAATTCGTCGGCAATGCCGGCGCACACGTCGTCCAAAGACTCGGCCAAGAGGTCCCAGTCGCCGGACGGCGCAGCATCTTTTGCGACGCGGACGGCGACGAACCCCAAGGTCGCACGCTGAGTCTGAATCGGCACGTACAATAGAATCGCGGCGGCGGCGTCAAAACGCTGCATGCCGTCGCCTTTGCAATGCCAGTCAAACCCGTCCAGAATCAGTTGCCGCAGCCACCCCGAAAGGACGCCGTCGGCATGACTGAGCCAAACGGGCTCACCGCAGGGGTCGCAGACAGCAATCTCGTCGTTGGTGCCCGTGATGCGGCGCAGCCAGCGCCCATATTTGACAAAGTCAATTTCGGCCAGGGTCTGATGGTGCATGGTGCATCTCCGGGTCTGCCTGCATGGCAAGAAAATATTGAGCGAGCCGCGCTAGCAGCTGGCGCAGGCTAAGCGGTTTTTCGAGAAATTCCGTATTGCTCAGTTCGCGCACCCAGTCGCGCTCTTCGATCGCCGTCATGGACGTCATGACGAGAATGAGGATGGGGCGCTGGGGATACCGTTCGCGCACGGTTCGGCATAAGATGCGCCCGTCCATACCATCCATGTGGATGTCGGTAACCAACACATCGGGCGCAAAGCCTTCCATTTTTTGCAGCGCTTCCTGGCCGTCGCCGGCCGACTGCACCAGATAGCCTTGGCGCTCGAGCGTTAGGCGCAAGACGCGAATCACATGCGGTTCGTCATCGACAATCAGCACTTTCCTGACATTCATAGTACGTTCGCCCCTTGCAGCAGCGACGGCATCTTTTTCAAGTGAATCGAGAATTCGCTGCCATGTCCTAATTCGCTTGACAACGTCAAGCGCCCATGGTGCAGCTCAACGATCTGGCTCGCCAAATAAAGGCCGAGCCCGTGGCCGCCGCGCTGGTTCACGCCGACTTCGGCGGCGCGGTAGAATTTTTCGAACACATGCGCTTGATCTTCCGGCGCAATGCCGATTCCGCTGTCGCGCACGCTAATGACGATGTCGTCATCGCCTTCATCGGCAATTAAGGTCACGGCGGCGCCCACGTCACTGTACTTGATGGCATTGGTGAGCAAATTGTTTAGCGCTATGCGAAATAAATCCTTGTCGATCGAGACTGCGGCCATCTCGCGCGGAAGCTGAATCTCCATCCGCACCGATTTGCTTTCGGCGCGCGGCAATGCATGATTGAACGCATCTTGCAACAACTCGTCGAGCTTGACCCGGTGCCGTTCCGGGCTCATGCTACCCATCTCCAATTTGCTCACATTCAGCAAATTGCCGACCAACAAATTCATCCGCTCTACTTCGTCTTGGATCACGTTGATGGCTTCGATGCGCAATTGTTCGTCGTCGGCGCCCGCTGCGTGCAGCATTTCGCTGTACATCGCGATCACGTTGAGGGGCGATTTCAATTCGTGCGAAACATGCGCGACAAAATCGTTTCCGGCCTGCAGTCCGAGATACTCGCGTGTCGCGTCATGCAACACGATCAGGGTGCCAAATGCCATGGAACCCAGGCCGCCAACCAGCGGCTTCGCCGTCGCGCACACACGTTTATCCGGTACTTTTATGGGGTTGAACTTGATCGTTATCTGGCGCCCCGCTTCGCAACTGCCATTGCGGTAGCGCGCAAACAAGGCTTTCAATTCAGGGTCCTCGCACCAAGCGTCGAGCGAACTCGAAAGTACCGCATGAATGTCGATCCCGAGCAAAGGCTCGATCTTGCTGCTCGCGAACGTCACTTCTCCCGACGGATCAAGAATGAGTAGGCCATCTGGCAGGCACTGCAATACGGCGTTTAGTTTGTTGCTCCCATATTCTAGCAAGCGGCCGCTGGCAATCGTTTTGGCGCCATCTTGCTCGAGTTCCCTGATGCGGGCATTTGCATTTTCCAGGTAGCTATTTAACTTGGCCGCGAGAGCGCCGACGTCATGCGCTGCGTGTGGCGACTGCGCGCGCATATTGGCCTCGCCCAGCAGCGCCTCCAGTTGCGCGCTGATCGCCCCGAGCGGCGCCATCTCGCGTTTCACGATGAAAAGGATGAGCGGCACCAGCAGGAACATCGCCAGTGCAAGAAAAGCGAAGAACGGCAAATCCTTTAGCGCCAACAGATGACGCGGTTCGACATACCCGACTCGAACGAATGCCTTCAAGTTGCCGTCATCCATGACCGGGCCGTAAAATTCGCGGAATGTGCGCTTCTCCGGGAGCGACTCGGTCAAGCGCTCGCCAAATAGCGATCCGGTTCCGCTCGGCAGGGCCGTGCCCGGCACCACGACGCCGGGGCTGGTCACTTCCGCGAGAATGGTTCCGTCCAGCGCCGTGACTGCCGCGTATCCAAAATCCGGGTTGTCATGATGAATGAGGAGAGAATTGAGAACGCTGGGCCGCCCGCCCTTCGGTGCCAGAGTGGCAAATGGCAAGGCGGTCAGCGCGCGCGTGACGCCCAAGCCCTGCACCCTGATGTGGCTGGCTTGGACGCCCTGTTGGCGCTGCAACAGGAGACCGACCACGAGAGCGATCACGAGCAAAGACGACACAATGAGAAAGATGCCGAACCGGTTGTTTTTCATTTCAGGCAGCCTTCGTGTCGAATGTGAATCGTCGGCCCGATTCACATTTCAGGCCAAGCGCGTGCCAAGCCTGCGAGATCGGATATTTTCAAACCAGTCTCAGCAGCAACGCTAGAATTTCTAAAGGACAGTGATCTAGGGAACGATTTCGGTTCGACTATAGTGTAATTATTGCCCGGTGGCAAACGAACGTCGTCAGATCTTTGCTATACGTCATTAGTGTGGTCAAAATAACGCTGATCTTGCCAAGGCGAGCTCTGGCGCCGACATTTTTGCGAAGTTTTTGCATATCGGTTAACGTTTCGTGGCCGCGCCATTCGAGTCGTGTCAGCGCGCCCCAGCGGCCAAATGGGAGCCGGGATGGCAACGGCGGGCGGCCACGGCCAACGCTGATCCAGAAATGGGTCAGCGTCCGGGCCGACCTGTGACCGTCGGTGCCGGTGCGAAGCGTTGGGGGTGACAGGCAACTTTTGCAGCGCCCCCGTACTAGAGCGCTGGCAGCGCAGCGTGCGCCAAATTCAAGCGGGGAAAGGGGCCGCTTGCACCGCGTCCGTTTCCGCTTCCGCGTCCGCCAAGACCCAGCCCAGCTCGGAGCGGATCTGTTCCATGTCGGGTGGCGGCGCATCGCTCAGTTGGCGATGGCGCAGCCACTCCCTGAATTTCTCCTTGCCCGGTTGCGTGAACTTTGCCATCGCATGCCCCTGTTTTGCATAAAACAGGCACCGTTTTCGCGACGCCGACGAGTTCCCATTGCATTGCCGTCAAACTATTTTTTCCAGCGTAGCGGCGGGGCTGGGAACTGCCCTGCCGCCGCTGTTGACATCGACGCGTCCCTAGGCCGCCAATTTCACCG
>PKWL01000024.1 GCA_003133225.1 Janthinobacterium sp. | reverse complement strand
AGCTTTCTACAATGACTGGGTGCACCTGCCGTTGCCGGAAAAAGCAAACTGAAGTGAGATTGGGGGCGGGTGTTTCGCCCGCCGCGGGAAGTTCGGCAGTGTCAGTTTCTTTGCGCGCGCGGGGGCTGCGGAGGCTTTTCCATGGCGGCGCGCGCCGCCCGTGGGGCCCGAGGCGCGGTTGTAAAGTCGGCGCTCATTATTTACCCGATCATTCGTATGATTTGATCGTCAAACAAGATGGCGCATCGGTTCGGCGCTTATTTGACGTGCGGCTCCCCAATCGGCGATGATGTGACGTCTGCGCCTAATGTTGAGACGATGAAGCGCAGAGCTTGCCCAAAATAGCCGCCGGCGAGAGCCAATCGCATGCCATGATGACCAGTCGCCTATTTGAACGGTTATAGTCAAATGCAATATAAATCCGTTAAGGCGAAAGGTAAAGAGCCAGCAAAGGGACAAGATTGAACAGAACAATTCCGATTTTGTAGGCGGCCATTCCAGCGTAAGCGATGGCGTCAAAGGTTTCAACCGAAAAGGTAAACCAGCGCCGATGCAGTCGAAATACCAGGTCGTGAGCAAACACGACGACTCCAAACCAGATGAGTAGTAGCGCATAGTTTATACCGACACACCAAAGCAAAATTCCCTTTATTTCATTCGCGCTCATGGCACTACCTATCTTTGGGAGCTAGTTGATGGAAGCCGGAAGGAAAAAATCTTGCTCATGGCCGGTCTTGGCTGACGTGGAAGGCCATGGCTATTTTGCGATCGGCGCACGACGCGATCTAAAATGCGGATGCGATCGTCACTGACAGTTGCCGTCACGCGCTCTTCAACCATTCTAGAGCCTTGGCGTCGTCGGGAAAAGGGAAGTGCCTAATTTCGGCCGACGTAAAATGCTTGCCCAGTGCTTCCGCGATGGCGGCGACCGGACTGTCCGTTACCAGGGCCACCCGCTCGAGCTTCTGGTGGTGATCTCGGACAAAGTGCATGTGCGCGGTAAATGCCCCGAAGTTTTCCCATCCCGGAAATCCCTTCGACTGAATTAATACGCCATGGAGTTTGGCATGGCCGGAGAGATAGGAATCGACCGCAACGCTGAGGCCGCCAAAATCATCTTGGCTAAGCGGCGCATGGGGTTTGAGTACCAGGATCCCTTCGGGATTCATTATTTCGTAGGCGAGCATGTCATCCTCCATCAGTGAATCATCACTGTAGGCCATCAAGGTCGACCAATCTGTTCGACAGCGAACATAGTGGGGCGCGTCCGGCAGGCAGACAGCGCCTCTCCCCACTCCACGCCCGACGCGGGCAACTTTTATCAAGTGCGGGTCTTGCATTGGCCCGTCCAGTGTGGATCCCGACGGTCAAATAATGAACATTTCCGGGCGCAGGCAGACCCGGGCCCGGGCGCCACCAAGGGGGCCGCTATTGAAAATCTGGTCAGGCGGATGACCGACGAACATCGCAGCGGCCGGGCAAGGCGACAGCTGGTGTGATGGATTGCCGACGAAAAATTTTGACGCAAATTGTGAGCCTAACAAAATGGTCTTTAACTTGAATGGCGCGCTCCGTTGTGACCTTTTTTCGGCTGCGTTTGGCTGGTCGCCTGGTCCACCTTTCTGTCCGTATTTGGTAGTAAGGTCACTTGCTCTAACAGTTGGGCAAACGATTCGGCAGGAACCGGTTCACTGTAGAAAAATCCCTGCGCGGCGACGCAGCCATGCGCTTTGAGGAAGTCCACCTGTTCGACCTGATCGACGCCTTCGGCAATGACTTTTAAGTGCAGGCTGTTCGCCATTGCGATAATTGCGGTGATGATGGCGGAATCATGCGTGTCATGATTGATTTCGATCACAAACGAACGGTCAATCTTCAGCGCGTGAATGGGAAAGTGCTGCAAATAGGCAAGGCTGGAATACCCGGTCCCAAAGTCGTCTATGGAAAGTTGTACACCCATCCCGCTAAATTGTTTTAGGATAGTCATGTTGTCGTGGCTTGGCTGCATCAGTATGCTCTCGGTAATCTCAAGTTCGAGCGCGGCAACGGGTACTCCGAACTCCTCGATCACCTGGGCCACGATATCCGTCAAATTGGGCTGAAAGAACTGCCGGGCCGACAAGTTAACGGCAACCCGCATGGTCGGATGACCGCCGTCATGCCAACGTTTGAGCTGTGCGCACGCCTGGCGCAACACCCATTCCCCAATTGGCAAAATGAGCCCGGTTTCTTCTGCGATCGCGATAAAGTCAACGCAGGAAATCGGTGCTTTACCCGGCTGATTCCAGCGCAGCAATGCTTCCGCCGAGAAAATTTGACCGCTTTCCATGTTTACTTGCGGTTGGTAATATACGGAAAACTCGCCATGAGCGAGCGCCTGGCGCAGTTGATTGGTCACGGTCATGCGGCGCTGCGCCGCTTCATGGAGGGAGGCGGTAAAAAATTGGTAAGTGCCGCGACCTTTTTGCTTGGCATGATTCATGGCGTTATTGGCCGCCCGTAGCAGCGTTGCGGCCTCGATGCCGTCGGCCGGATAAATGCTGATGCCGACACTTGCGCTGACATGCAACTCGTGTCCATCTACTGCGAACGGCAGGTTCAACGATTCCAACGTCTTGTTGGCAGCCAGCGCCGCCTCATTGCTGTCGGTTAACGCGGCCAGGCAAATAACATAAACGTCACCGTCCAGACGGGCTACGCTATCTCCCTCACGCACATTTTGTTGTAGGCGCGCGGCAACTTCTCGCAGCAAGCGATCGCCAATCTGGTGTCCGAGCGAATCATTGATGGTCTTGAAGTAATCTAAGTCGATGTACAAGAGCGCAACCATTTCATGCTGATGGCGGCGCGCTTGCGCGATCGCTTGGTTAATACGATCTTCTAGCAAGATGCGGTTGGGCAGTCCCGTGAGCATGTCGTGGTGCGCTATGAAAATGATGCGTCCTTCAGCGTGTTTGCGCTCGGCTATTTCCTGTTCCAGACTCACGTTCGTGCGAACTAACTCGGCGGTACGTTTCTCGACTCTTTGTTCCAGCATGTCATTGGCGTGCTGCAGGTCCGCCTCCGCCAAATGGCGCATGGCAACCTCTTGCTGCAACTGAATATTTTGTTGCGCCAAGCGCCTTTGCGCCGCGCATAAGGCGAGATGGGTATTGACGCGCACCAGCACTTCTTCGATCTGAAATGGCTTGGTGATGTAGTCGACTCCGCCGGCTGAGAAGCCCGTGATCTTCTCATGGGTATCTGCCAGAGCCGTCATGAATATCACCGGGATGTCTCGCGTGAGGGGGGAGCTCTTCAAGCGGCGGCAGGTTTCAAAACCGTCGAGGCCGGGCATCATCACATCGAGCAAAATAAGGTCCGGCAGGACAAATTCGGCCCGCCTCAAGCCCTCTACGCCTTCTTGGGCGACGGTCACCCGAAAACCATGATCTTCGAGATGTTCCACCACAATGGCCAGATTGGCCGGGGTGTCGTCGATGATTAATATGGTGGGAGCGCGCGCATCCGGTGCTACTACGGAGGTGATCATAGGTATAACTCGTTTTCAGAAATGTTGGCAAGGATCTGTCGGAGGTTAAAACTGATGCTTGAATTCTTTTCAAAGTGGCGCATAAGCGCTTGTTTTGATTAAATACCCATCAGGGGCTGGAGCTATTTTTTCGCTTGTGCTCTCATTTTTAGCATTGATGGATTTTTGACCCCATACATCGCCAATGAACTCGATCAACAAGCCATCGCAAGACAGATTTTTGACGACCAATTTCATCGTGAAAACGAGGATGTTCCCAAGCTGCTCCAATGCGGCACTGGCGAATTAAATTGCTGAGCCAAACGCCTTCGATATCGTTCAAGATAGGCCTGTGCGCGCATCTTGGCAATCTCGTTCTCCGGCGCAACTGAGCGTCAATAGGCTTAAGTCGGGCGTGCGATCGCGTCAACCAAGTGCGGATAAATCTTACGAGCAGCTTTGAATAGAACTTTAGGAACAGCCATGAGCAAAAATAATCCCACATAAGTTTAGGTGGCATCTTCCGTTGTGCGCATGAGATCGTTTGCGCTTGGCCTTGTGCGCAAACTTGCGGCCCTGAATTTCTCGCGCGCGGCCTGGCGTCCAGACTTTCCACACTCACGCGGAAGCTGTCATGTGCCGTCAGGATCATGTCGGCGCGCGTTCTGGCTCCCACGGTGGGCGTCATGGCGCAGCCCCTCCTTCCAAGTGCCGCTCCACAAGGCTTAGAATGGCCTTCGACTGATACCCTTTTGCCAACAGGCGCAATTGATCGGCGAACGGACGATGGCGCTCGTCGAGCTCGGCCAGGTGCGATGCGCGCTGCACGATGTCGCGCATGTTTCCCTCCTGCGCCAGGCGATGCAAAATTTTCATTTCCAGCGCCGGTGGCGCCAGGAGCAGCCCCGGCACCTCATGCTCGAGCGCGAGGTCTTCTTGCGGCAATTCGTATATCCAGTTGAGCTTTAAAAGCTCGGCGACCTGGGTCAAGAGTATGCCGAAGTCGATCGGTTTGGGTAGGAAGGCATTCACGCCCGCAGCCAAGCTGCTTTCCCGATTGATATCGGAAGCGCCGGCGGAAATCGCGATAATGGGAATATCCTTCTGGGCCGGTAATTGGCGCAGGCGGCGAGTGACTTCCAGCCCGCCAATTTCCGGCATGACAATGTCCATCAAGATCAAGTCTGGGCGCATGGCTTCTGCTTTTTCCAGTCCTTCCAAGCCGCCCGCAGCCTCGACCATCTCGAAGCCGAGCGGGCTCAACATATCAATCACCACGGCCCGGTTCTCGGCCACATCATCGACTATCAGCAACTTCCTACGCGGGCCCTGATAGCCAATCACACTTCCTTCGGCGGGTGCCGCCGCCATCTCCGCCTTCACCACTGGCAATGCCAGTTCGAACCAGAAGGTGCTGCCCAATCCGACCTGACTCTCTAGCTGGATATCTCCTCCCATCAAGCGCACAAACCTTTGGCTAATGGCCAAACCCAAGCCGGTTCCGCCAAGGCGGCGCTGCGCCTCGCCCCCTTGCTCGAAAGGTTGGAAAATGGATTCAAATTGGTCTTCTCTGATGCCGATGCCGGTGTCTTGCACTTCAAAGCGCAGCCGCGTGGGAGGCGAAAAGCGCACGTGCAGGCTGACCTGGCCGCGGTCCGTGAATTTAACGGCATTCGCCAGCAGATTGAGCAGCGCCTGGCGCAGCCGTTTCTCATCGGCCCGGATGCCTCGGGGTAAGTCAAGCGGCGTGTCGCAGACAAAGGTCAAGCCCTTTTGCTCCGCTTTGACGCTAATGATTGCGGCGATGATGCGCAAGAACTTGCCGAGTGCGATGTCGGAGAGGTTGAGCTCTTGTTTGCCAGCTTCGATTTTGGCGAAATCAAGTACGTCGTTGATCAAGGTTAGCAGCTGCTCGCCACTTTGCTGAATCACGCGCAGCCCGGCCGCTTGCCGCTCTCCTAGCCTATCGTCCCGCAGCAGGATCTGGGCGTAACCGAGAATGCCGTTCAACGGCGTGCGCAGTTCGTGGCTCATGCTGGCTAGGAAATCCGATTTCGCGAGGTTGGCTCGTTCCGCCACAGCCTGCAGCTGCTTTTGGTCCTCGATGTCGGTGCAAGTTCCAACCCATCTGACAATATGGCCATTGAAGTCCTTCAATGGCAGACCGCGCGCAAGATGCCACCGATAGACGTCGTCCGATGCTCTTTTAAAGCGGTATTCAATTTCATAGGCTTCACCGCTCTCTAATGCGCACGTCCAGCGATCGATGGTAGGTTGCAAATCATCAGGGTGTAATACGCGGGTCCACTCCCAGCCCAGGCCGCGCTCAACAGTGCATCCCGTGTAGGTGACCCACCGGTGGTTAAAGTAATCGAGCCAACCGTCGGGCTTGGCGGTCCATACAATTTGGGGCATCGCATCCGCAAGCGATCTAAAACGTCGTTCGCCCTCATCAATTTCGCCCCCTGAAGGCAATTTTCCCAAAGTATTAATATGTTGTTTTCGCATGTTCGCCTACTTGATAAGCGCCAATATTATTGGTCTCTAGAAAAACTGGGGCCGACCGATAAAATTAGCATCGACTTCATTAAACCACCCCATTAAACCATCAAACCAAATTGCATGTTGGCACACGCATTGGCGGATCTTGCTTAGCCTTACCGTGTATTGCGATTTTGGGCATGTCAAACATTCATGGCCAAAGAACCGCAAAGCAAAATTCGGCCAGGACCCAGTTTTTCTTTTTGGTAATAAGGGGCTTGTATCGCACATCTAGAAGGAGACGAGACGATAATCGACGGTATTAAAAGATTCAATATTTATAAGCCGGAAGAATTAAAGAGAACAAAATCAGTCTCCATTATCTAGTTGCTCTTTAGAACGATCTCTAGGTGCCAAGCAATGCGGCCTATGGTGTAAGCATTTTTGTATCCGACACGACGACGCTCGAGTTGATATAAATCAAATCGAAGAAATTTTTTTATGGAAATATAAGGTCTGAATAGACCAATCAATTTCCATTTAGCAGTTTGGTTGCTGGAGCAGGTCGTCTTGCGAACAAATTAATATTAGTTAAGGGTAATAAAAGATATCAACGAGCAACCGTAAAGCCTTGTGTTGGATTAGGGTTACTGCCTAGCTAAGGTTGACTGATCGCGATGGGCGATCAATCAACCGCAACCACTTCGCCCGTGGCGGACGTTCTCGCCGAGACGGTGCCTCCCCGAAAAGTTGCCCTGCACGCCATTCCACACTATCTTGACCTCTATAAAGACGGGCAAAAAGTTATGAAGAAAAAAGTGGAGCGCAGGTATGGCCCATTGGCTGGCAGGACGCTCATGCGCGAACTTGCCGGCATTCATTGCATCGACAAGTTCGGCGACAGGTTATTAATGTAGTTCAGCCAAGCCTAACAAGGCGGGCTACGAGGGCGCCCGCAACCAGTTTCAACCGACCGATCGGTAACAGTAACATGCAGTCACAAGTCAAAGTTTGCCCGAGAAAATGATCACATCCAAGCCGTCGAAGTACATGCATCGCCTTCTCATCGTGGCCTGCGCCTCGTTCTTGGCGATCGGCCTACTGTATGCCTGTTACCTTGAGGGCGCGCTGCCGAGCGCCGCGTTTCATCGAAGCACCGGCCTCATCGTGCTGACAGTCCTCGCTTTTTATCTCTTGTTTCGCGGTGGATTCAACCTGAAGTTTAGCGATCCGAATTTGACCCTGTTGCAAATGTCGTCTGCCACCCTAGTTATCCTGTATGCCATGTATGCAGCCGAGTGGGGACGGGCTGTATTCCTCGTGCTCTTGATGATGATCTTTATGTTCGGTTTGCTGCAGCTTTCGATCCGAGCATCACTCATTTTTGCTGCGGGTATTTTGAGCGGCTACGGCGGAGTCGTGGGCTTGCTATGGTGCTTCAGACCGAAGTCCCTTGACCTCCGTTTGGAACTGCTCCAGTGGCTGGCGCTAGCCATTACCCTGCCTTGGTTCGCATGGATGGGCGGCTATATCAGCGGTCTACGCAAGCGGCTTCGCCTGAGTAATAAGGAATTGCAAGGTTTGCTAGACAGGGTGCAGGCAAGCGAAACGAGTCTGAACCAGACCCAGCGCATTGCCGGACTCGGCGGCTGGTCGATCGACCCTGTACGTCGCACCGCTGCCTGGTCTTTGGAAACCTACCGCCTGTTCGGCATCGATCCCGCCCGGCCCGTTCCCATCGGCGAGCAATTCTTGCAAATGGTGCATCCGGAAGACCGAAGCAAATTCAACGAATTGATACGGCAGGCTTTACGCGAAGGCCTCGATTTCGATGAGCAGTTCCGCATTGTGCTTGCCAGTGGCGAGATTTGCTGGGTGCACGCGCTGGCAAGGCCCATTGTCGATGCCGAAGGGAAAATGACGCTCTTGAGCGGCACGATCATGAACATCACCGAGCGCAAAGCGCAGGAAGACGAAATCCAGAAGCTGGCTTTTTACGATCCGCTCACGCGCTTGCCAAACCGGCGCTTGCTCATCGACCGACTAGACCTAGCGTTGGCCGCCAGCAGCAGCAGCAGGTGCCATTGCGGCTTGCTATTTATCGATCTCGACAACTTTAAATCCATCAATGACACGCTTGGGCATGATAAGGGCGATCGCCTGCTGCAACTGGTGGCCGAACGTCTTTCAAGCTGCGTGCGCGCGGCAGACACGGTCGCCCGGCTCGGTGGCGACGAGTTCGTCGTCATGTTGATGAACCTTTGCGAGGCCGAAGCGGACGCCGTTGTGACCATAGAGGCCATTGGTGCAAATATTCTCGCCGCCCTGAGCCGGCCTTACGAGTTCGCAGGCCACGTCTACCACAATACGGCGAGCATTGGTGCGACCTTGTTTTGTGGTCAGGTCGCATCCGCCGATGAACACTTGAAACGTGCCGACCTCGCCATGTACCAGGCCAAGGCAGCAGGCCGCAATGGCTTGCTCTTATTTGAAACGCATATGCAGGCGACCGTCATGTTCCGCGCTGAACTGGAGACGGCGCTGCGCCAAGGGCTGCAGGATGACCAATTTGTTCTACATTACCAAGCCCAAGTTGATAATGCGGGTTTCGCCACCGGCGCCGAAGCTTTGGTGCGGTGGCAGCATCCCGTACGCGGGTTGATCTCTCCGTCCGAGTTCATTCCTGCGGCCGAGGAGACCGGGCTGATCCTGCCGTTGGGCATATGGATACTCGAAACCGCCTGCTTGCAGCTGATGGCTTGGTCCGCCTGTGCCCAAACGGCGCATCTCACGTTGGCGGTCAACGTCAGTGCGCGCCAGTTGCGCCAGCCAGAGTTCGCCAGTTTGGTTGGCGAATTGCTCGAGCGCACCGGGGCCGACGCACGCAAGCTCAAGCTGGAATTGACCGAGAGTATGCTACTTGACAATGTGGAGGAGATTATCGCTAAAATGAATGCATTAAAGGCATTGGGCGTGGGCTTTTCGCTCGATGATTTTGGTACTGGCTATTCGTCGCTGGCCTATCTTGAGCGCCTTCCCTTAGATCAAATCAAAATTGACCGGTCCTTCATAAAGGGCGTTCCCAATAATTCGAACGATGCCGCGATTGTGCAAACGATTGTAGCTCTCGCGCAAAGCCTCAGCCTGTCGGTGATTGCCGAGGGCGTGGAAACCGAGCCGCAGAGAGATTTTCTTGCCAGCCATGGCTGCGCCGCCTACCAAGGCTACTTGTTCAGTCGACCGTTGCCGCTGCGACAATTTGAGACACTAATCTTTGATGGGATCCCGTTCAAAGGGGACGGCAAGATCGCCAGTTTATGCCCTGAAATCGCGCAATATCCGTCCCCGCATGCGCTTTCCTTAGCCGCAACGTAATCATCTTTGCGATCTCATTTCCGGGGCAACTGAGCGTCAATAGGCTTAACGAGTTGGGCGAGCAATCGCGTCAACCAAGTGCGGATAAATCCTATAAGCAGCTTTGAATATTTTTTTGGGAACAGCATCGATGCCCACGTGCCCTGGGACTGGTGTGGCGCCGAGACTGAAACGACTGACGCGGCAAAAAGCGCCAGGGCAAAGTCGTTGACCCGCCCCCTGGCGACAACAACGCAAGGAGTTTTGCGGTGGGAGAGTTCATCATTCGACTTGCATGGCACGGATCTGGCCTAAAGGACGCCGTCGCCGCGGGAAAATTGAACGGCCTGCTAAGCTTCGTATAAGAAAAAAGGCGGATCGTAGTTGCCATGCTAGAGCAGTCGATACCCAACGAATACAGCAAGCCGCGCCCGTACCGAATAGGAGCATCAAACATGAGTCCACAAGAAGCCCAAGCACTCCAGAATTTTCTAAATCAACTGGTCCAGGTTCGAGGCATCGTGAAAGATCCGCAAGCCGACGCGCTAATTAGTAGCGCCGTAGGGCAACAACCGGACGCGGCCTACTTGCTGGTGCAACGAGCGTTACTAGTCGAGCAGGCCCTCAATGCCGCAAAAACACAAATTGCATCGCTACAAAACCAGTTACTGGCGGCGCAGCCTGCGCCATCTCACAGCTTCCTCGATGCCGAAGCATGGGGCAATACGCCATCGCTGGCATCGCGGCCGGTGTCGGCGCCGATGCCAGCTGGCCCCATGCAAAGCCAGGGGCCAGCGGCGTCCGCAGGCTTTTTCGGCGGTGGCCTTGGCAGCACGCTTGGCACTGTCGCCGCCACAGCGGCTGGCATGGCGGGTGGCGCTTTTTTATTCCAAGGGCTTGAGCACCTGATGCACCCCAACGGTGGCGCCGGCGGATTCTTGAGTCAGGCGGGCATGACGCCGCCAGTGGAAAACACGACGGTCGATAACGATTATCCGGCCGATGCGGCAACGGATGGGCAACCTGGCGCGGCTGACATCGCCAGCGACGACGGCAGCTGGGATGATGGATCATCCGTAATTTGATCTACCACGCGACAAGGGGTGCGCTGCGGCCTCGAAATGTCACGTCAAAGGAGGAAAAGCCTATGCGAGGCAAGAATGTGAACCGTCTAACGGTGCTCGCGAGTTCGTGCCGAAGACGTCCCTGACCTTGCGAGGAGCGCTCTACGAATTAGTGCGCAGGAAGAGAACCGTAGTTGTTTCCATTTGTAATTTTTCAAACACCTGTCATCCGTTTCGGAATTGGCGACGTTATAGCAAGCGGAAGGTTACTTTTCCCAACCACGCAAAGGACTAAATTATGAAACGCTCAAGCTTTTTGTTCCTCGCCGCTGTAGTCGTCGCAGCAATGGCGACCACTCCTGTTTTCGCCGCTGATTTGGCGCCTGTTGTCTCTGCAAGTGCCGTTGCTGGTTATCATCATCATCATCGCCATCATCATCACCGTCATCATGACCGACATGTTATTGTCGCGCCAACCAGTACGATTGCCCCTTAATCAAGTAAGTCGTTATCGCGTAAGTCTTTACCGGTTGTTCAAACCTGCCAGAAATTGTCTGGCAGGTTGCTTTACTTCCCATCTTTTTTGCCGGCTGAGCGCTCAACACACCGCCACAGGACAACCCACCCCCGGTTCAACGGGTAGAGCGCACGCGTGTTGGCCTTCAAACCGCCACCGGCCGAAAATTACGACGTCTCACAAGTCTGGCACCCGTTCGGGCGGCTTGCCACCGCACGCATTACTTCGTTTCGATGGTTGCGCGGCGGGAAATGAGAGCTGGAAAAAGGAGCCGTAGCGGCGGCGTAGAGCCGTCCGTCCTTTCCACTATCGTTGGGACACCATTCCGAACGGGTCACGTCGATTCCATGCGCGGTGGCGTACTGCCGCGCTGCACTCTCGCTGCCGGCGTCGATGCGTATCTCTATGCTGATCTTGATCTCACTCATTCTTTTGCTCTTTCTCATCTGCTCATTCTGATTTTTCGACACAGAAAATAATTAAACGGGCCGCAAGTTTGGCCTGCAAAACGACTAGCATCACCCCTCGGCTGTTTTTTTAAGCGACTTCGGCAATTGGTTGCTTGCCTTGGCGGCTAGAAATTTGTCAGGAGGCCTCGGCCACTTGCTTGCCAGCGGCATCGCCGCGCACCGGCTTTAGTACGGCAAGCGCACTGTCAGGAGCGTTGGGCGCGCTTTTGATCGTCTCGACCAGAAACGCATTCACCGTGTTTTTCGAGTCTGCGATGTGCGCGTGCGCCGCTTTCGTGAAATCCACTTTAAGGTTCGATGCGATTTCAGTCAATTGACGTCCATAGGATGCTGCGTTATCCGTTTTTTGCTTGGTTTGTGTTGTGACGATCGCAAACCATTCTTGCGGTTCTTTGGCGGCCAGCAGTTGCCCGGCGGCGCTTTCAGATGCTGCTAGATGCGCTTTAGCGGCAGCGATGTTCAACGCCATGATCTTTCCTGCGCCCTCGACAGCTTGGCTTGCTAACGCATTGAAGGCTGCGCATTGCGATGAAAAAAGGGCCTTAGTGATCGATGAAAATTTTTCTAGATTCGAAAACATAACTTCTCCTAAAGGTGCAATAGTTAGGTTGTGCACGCCTTCGCAGATTGAACTGGTGCGCCGCAACGCTGGCTATCCTACCGAGAATTAAATTCACTGAGGCCTCTGCTTAAAAACAATTTGATTTGGGTCAATACACACGGGTCGTCGGGCCACAGCACTGGCTATCTGCACCTAACGGCAAAATTTCCAGTGTTTGCGTATAAGCTCGGGGCGACGACGGTTTGCCAGCCTAGAGCTTCGATGATTTCACTTGAACTGTCGTGAATAACGTTCTAAAAGGCAAGGAGGAGTAGCTACATGCTCGGATTGAAAATTTCAATCCGCCCTAGGTGAGCCTTTGCAGGAACCCGCCGCCCATCAATATGCTTGATGCGCATTAATGTATTGCCCGCAAACATAGAGAAAATGAAGTTATATAGGCCTTGGCCCTGGGAGGCATCATGGCAGATACTACCCGGCGACTGGTTAAGATCCAAAGCTACATAAAATCTTTTTTATCGCTTAGCGCGCCTTCTAGACTGAGTCATCAGCCCGCCCAAGACGTCAGCATCAAGGAGTGCCCTAAGTGTGGTTCTCAAAATACGAGGCGCGTCCACCGTGCCTTATGGATGCACTTCGTTCCGAGCCGCATTCGCATTTGGTGTTACGACTGCGGGCAACGCTCTTTGGTAAGCAGAAAGCGAAATTGATAGGGCGAAAGCGATGAATTCTGCCGCTGGCGAGGTTTGCCGTGCACTTCTGTCCAAAGCCAATTTGACACGACCTTTCAAGAGCGGGGCTCCTATATGAGACCAAGTCACGGCCCCACCAACTTGCAAGGGCCGCGCCGGGGCCGCGCCGCCGGGCGCGGCTAACCGCCAAAATTGGCCTCCGATGGCGAGCGGTGCGCCATGTTGCCCAAACGCGACTCCTGCCAATAGGACCGGCGTAACTCACTTCGCCTTGGGCGCGGAGCCAAACAACGACTGCTCCCTTAAAGCGCGTCGCCCCCGATGTACTCTCCGTGCACGCCTTTTCGCACAGTTTCAAAATGATTTTTTCGTATCGCCGCGCTTCCGCTTCAGAGATACAATAGTTAATCATAAAATATCAAACTTGCCTGCCAATTCATCTCGGTTGACCGATTCACTCGTCTTGGAGGATGTATGCTAAAGCGTAGAACAATTCTCGGCGCCATCGCCACCAGTCCAGTATGGCTGCAACCTGCCTGGGCCCAAGCAAAGACGTTGAAAATCTCCCACCAATTTCCTGGCGGCACCATTAACGAAGGCGATTTTCGCGACCGTCTGACCCGCATGTTCGGGCTCGACGTCGAACAGCGCTCGAAAGGCGCACTCAAGTTCGAGATTTATCCCGGCTCATCGCTGATGAAGACGAATGCGCAATTTTCCTCCCTGCGCAAGGGCGCGCTAGATCTGTCGCTGGTGCCGCTGTCCTATGCGGGCGGCGAAGTGCCTGAAGTGAATATCGGCCTGATGCCGGGCCTCGTCACCTCTTACGAACAGGGTTACGGCTGGAAAAATGCGGAAGTGGGTAGAGAGCTCAATCGTATCTTGCAGGAAAAAGGCATTGTGTTGGTCAGCTGGATCTGGCAGGCTGGTGGGGTTGCCTCGCGCGGCAAGCCGGTCATCGAACCGGAGGATGTGAAAGGCATGAAGATCCGCGGCGGCTCGCGCGAGATGGATCTGATCTTGAAGGCGGCCGGCGCCGCCGTGGTGACGTTGCCATCCAACGAAATCTATGCGGCGATGCAGACCGGCGCCGTGGACGCGGCCTTGACCTCCTCCACCTCGCTTATTTCCTTCCGCCTGGAGGAAGTGTCGAAGGCGCTGACTACCGGACGCACCGGCGCGTACTGGTTTATGTTCGAACCCTTGATGATGTCGAAAGCCGTGTTCGACCGTCTGCCCAGGGATCAGCAGGCGGCGATCATGGCGGCCGGCGCTGAGCAAGAAGCGTTCGCCCGAAAAGCGGCGCAGCAAGACGATGAGCGGGTCGCCGCAGTGTACAAGAAGGTCGGCGCCAAGGTGGTCGACCTGACTTCCGCCACGCTCAAGAAATGGCAAGCCATCGCCCGCGCTACGGCTTGGAAGGATTACGGCGAGAAAAACGAGAACAGTGCCAAGCTTCTCAGACTCGCCGAGAGGACATTGTGAATGGCTTTGAACGGGAAGCGGAGGGCGCGGCCGAGGAGCCGCCCGCTCCGGACAACGCCATTTTGGCAGCGTTCTCGAGGCTGCTCGAATACTGCAACAGCATCCTGTTGCAAATTTCGATGGGCGCTTTGATTCTGACGGCCGTCATTCTTACGTATTCGGTGCTGACGCGTTATTTCTTCAAGGCGCCGACCGATTGGCAGGACGAGGCTTCGGTCTTCATGCTAATTGGCGTCACCTTTTTTTGCGCGGCCTATGTGCAGTCTTGCCGCGGCCATATCGGTATCGAGGCGCTGGCGTCCTTGCTGCCCCGTTGCGTCAACCGGGTGCGCCTGTTTTTGGTCGACTCAGTGTCCTGTCTGTTTAGCGCGTTTTTTTCGTGGAAATCGTGGACGCTGTTTTATGAGGCGGCTCGCGAGGGACAAACGACGCAATCGACCTTGGCGCCGCCGCTGTGGATTCCCTACATCATGATGGCGCTCGGCATGACGCTATTGACCTTGCAAATTCTGGTGCAGGTCTTCACCCATCTGAGCAACAGAGGCAGAACCCCGTGAGCGACTTGACGCTAGGTGCAGTATACGGCGGCGTGACCTTGCTCGTGATGTTCTCAGGTATGCCGATCGCTTTCGCGCTCGGCGTAGTTGCCACTTGCTTCATGTATTTTCTGATGCCGTCGTCCGCGCTCGACACGATTACCCAAAACGTGTACGAGGAAATGGCGTCGATCACTCTGCTGTCGATCCCGCTATTTATTCTGAAGGGGGCCGCCATAGGCAAATCGCCGGCAGGCAAGGATTTGTATTCGGCCATCCATACCTGGCTGCACAAGGTGCCAGGTGGCCTCGGCATCGCTAACGTGTTCGCCTGCGCCCTGTTTGCGGCAATGGCCGGCTCCTCGCCTGCCACCTGCTCGGCGATTGGGTCGGCCGGCATTCCGGAAATGCGCCGGCGCGGTTACTCGCCCGGCTTCGCGGCCGGCATCATCGCCGCCGGCGGCACGCTGGGCATTTTACTGCCGCCGTCGATCACGATGATTTTGTACTCCGTCGCCGCCGAACAATCGCTGGGGCGCCTGTTTTTGGCCGGCATCGGGCCCGGCGTTTTGCTGGTCCTGCTGTTTACCCTTTATGCCATGTTCCGGGCGCGCCGTGAATACCGCATTGCGCAAGAACTTTATACAAAAGGAGGCGCCAAATCGGCCTATTTGGACGATGCGCATTTCACGCTGGCACAAAAATTAGAAATGTTGCCGCGCGTCTTGCCGTTCGTCATTTTGCTCATCGGCGTGATGGTGGCCCTGTACGGCGGTTTTGCCACGCCTTCGGAAACGGCTGGCCTCGGCGCCCTGCTGGCGTTGTTGCTCATAGCGCTGATCTATGGGGTCTGGCGGCCGAAGGATTTGGCGCCGATTTTGAGCTCGGCGATCAAGGATTCGACCATGCTGCTGTTCATTATCGGGATGTCCTTATTGTATTCGTACGTGATGAGCTACCTGCACATCAGCCAGTCGGCGGCCCAATGGGTGGTGCATATGGGATTTTCGAAATGGATGCTGCTGGCCGTGATTTTGGCAATGGTGATCGTGTTCGGCTTCTTCCTGCCGCCGGTGTCGATTATCTTGATGACGGCGCCGATTATTTTGCCGCCGCTAAAAGATGCTGGCTTTGATCTGGTCTGGTTCGGGATTATCATGACCGTGGTGATGGAAATGGGCTTGATTCATCCGCCGGTCGGCCTTAACATTTTCGTCATTAAAAACATCGCACCGGACATATCGCTGCGGGAAGTGATTTGGGGCGTCATGCCTTTTCTCGGCCTGATGTTCGTCGCGCTGCTCCTTTTGTGCCTCTTCCCGGGCATTGCAACGGCCTTGCCCGACACGATCATGGGAGTTAAATAGTGGCTACGGTCTGGAATACCCTGCACAGCAACCGCGCACAGCGCCTGGAACGGGTGCGCCGCGTACTCGGATCTGCCCTAGTTGGCAAGGCCGTGCCTGCCGCGCGCATCGGCGAGCTGCTGCACAATGTGATCGAATGCGGCGACCGCGTCTGCCTTGAGGGCAATAACCAGAAGCAGGCCGACTTTCTGGGGCGCGCTCTAGCGCAGCTTGACCCGGCCCGCATCAATCAATTGCACATGCTGCAATCGGTGCTCGCCTTGCCCGAGCACCTTGACGTGTTTGAACGCGGTATCGCCTCGCGCCTCGATTTTTCATTCTCTGGGCCGCAGGCGGGGCGCGTGGCCAAGCTGGTCACGGCGGGCAAACTCCACATTGGCGCGATCCATACCTACCTCGAACTGTTCGCGCGCTACTTCGTCGACCTGACGCCGCGCGTGTCAATGATCGCGGCCGAAGCTGCCGATCGCCATGGCAATTTATACACCGGGCCCAATACGGAGGACACCCCGGCCATCGTCGAGGCGACGGCGTTCAGGAATGGCATTGTGATCGTGCAAGTTAATCGGATCGAGGACAGCTTGCCGCGCATCGATATCCCCGGCGACTGGGTTGATTTTGTGGTGCAGTCACCGCAACCCTATGTCATTGAGCCGCTGTTTACGCGCGATCCGGCGCAGATCTCGGAGATCCAGGTCCTAATGGCGATGATGGCGATCAAGGGCATCTACGCCGAATACGGTGTCGAGCGCCTCAATCATGGCATCGGTTTTGACACGGCGGCCATTGAATTATTATTGCCGACCTATGCCGCGTCGCTGGGGCTAAAAGGAAAGATTGGGCGACACTGGGCACTCAACCCGCACCCGGCTTTGATCCCCGCAATCGAGGCCGGGTTCGTCGAATCAGTCTATTGTTTTGGCTCCGAACTGGGAATGGAAGAATACATGCGAGCGCGCCCCGACATATTTTTGGTCGGCCCCGATGGCTCGATGCGCAGCAACCGCGCGCTGTGCCAGGCTGCCGGACATTATGCCTGCGACATGTTCATCGGCTCGACCTTGCAGATCGACTTGCAGGGCAATTCATCGACCGCGACCGCCGCCCGCATCTCCGGCTTCGGCGGCGCGCCGAACATGGGCGCCGATGCGCGCGGTCGGCGCCATGCGAGCCCGGCGTGGCTAAAGGCCGGTCACCAGGCGCGCGCCGGGAAAAATTTGATCCCGCGCGGCCAGAAACTGGTGGTGCAGATCGTCGAGACCTTCCGCGAGCACATGCAGCCGGCCTTTGTTGACAGGCTCGACGCGTGGGAGCTGGCGCTACAGGCCAACATGGCCATCCCGCCGGTGATGATTTACGGCGACGACGTCACCCATATCCTGACCGAGGAAGGCATCGCCAATTTGCTGTTGTGCCGCACCGACGAAGAACGCGAGCAAGCCATTCGGGGCGTGGCCGGCTACACCCCGGTCGGAATGAAGCGCGATCAGCGTATGGTAGAGAACTTGCGTGATCGCGGCATCATCTGCCGCGCCGAGGACCTGGGCATCGACAAACGCTTGGCCACGCGCGACTTGCTTGCGGCAAAAACCATGAAGGACCTGGTGCGCGCCTCGGGCGGCCTGTACCATCCGCCGAAACGCTTTAGACAATGGTAGGCCCGGATAGAGGGAACAACGCATGGAAACCTTGTTTTATCGGTTTGAGAACGGCAGCCGCACTTTGGCGCAGCGGCCGCAAGTGGTTGGTGTGGTTGGCTCCGGCAACCTCGAAGTGCTGATCGAGGCGGTGTCCCAAAACGGCGCCTGCACCGTCGAGATTAAGACCACCGCCCGCGGTTTTGGCGCCATCTGGGAGGCCGTCATTTGTGACTTTCAACAGCGCTGGCGGCTGCTCGACACTCGCATCGCTATCAACGACGTGGGGGCGACGCCGGCCGTGGTTAGCTTGCGCCTCGATCAGGCGGTTGAATCGATGCTGAAGGACAAAGCGTCAACGACCCGCCCTAAGGGCGGAGCTTGAAAGGCGCAAGCCTCGATCGTTCAGGTTGCCCCGGAAAAGTGCCAAGCAAGCCTGGCACTTGCAAGTAGGTACAGGAGCGACGCCGGTATGCACGAAACGGACCGTAACCAGGCAGCAAAATAGCGTTGCCATAGCCGGATTACAACATTTTCCAAGAATGGCGGCGCCGTCCTCAAGGGCGGCACCCGACATCGGGCGCGTAAGCCCACGCCGGTCGCAGATTTTGCGGCCGGCACCAACCAAGGAGTCGCATGGGTATTTTTGTACTGGATAAGAAAAGCCGGCCGCTGATGCCGTGCAGCGAGAAGCGGGCGCGCAAGCTGCTCGATTGCCGCCGTGCGCGGGTGCACCTGCTGTTCCCGTTCAGTATCGGCCTAGTTGACCGTTTGCTGGAGGACGGAGTCCTCCAGCCGCTGCGTCTGTCCGATGATCCGGGCAGCGTCACCAGCGGCCTAGCCGTTTGCCGCATCGAAGAAGGCGATGTCAACGACATGAGCGATGCCGCTGGCATTAATGCCCCGGTCATGCACATCCTGTGTTTGATGGAGTTGGTGCACCGCGGCCCAGCCATCAAGAAGTCGCTGCACGCACGTTCCAGCATGCGCCGGCGCCGCCGCGGCAATCTGCGCTACCGCGCGCCGCGTTTCAATAACCGTACCCGGCGCAAGGTATGGCTGGCGCCATCTCTGCAGCGCCGGATCGACACCACCATGTCCTGGGCCGCGCGCCGGCGCCGTTTGGCGCCAATCACGCACCTGGCGCAAGAGCGGGTGCACTTCGATATGAGGAAGATGGAAAATCCGGAGATCTGCGGCGTAAGGTATCAGCAGGGTACGCTATTGGGCTATGAGATGCGCGAATACCTGTTGGATAAATTTAACCGCAGCTGCGCCGATTGCGATGCAACCGGCGTGCCGCTGCAGATGGCGCACATCGACGCCGAGGCCGATGGCGGCTCGAATCGCGTCAGCGACCTGACGCTGGCCTGCGACCCATGCAACAAGAATGCACGCGATATCCGCGAGTTTCAAAAGAAAGACCCGGTGCGCCTGGCGAAGATCCTCGCCAAAGCGAAGGCGCCGCTACGCGACGCCGCAGCGGTCAATGCCACCAGGTGGACCCGGTTCGAGGCCCTCAAAAAGACCGGCCTTCCGGCAGAAACTGGCGGCGGGCACACCAACTGGAGCCGCTCGCGTCTGGGCCTTCCAAAAACGCGCGCCCACAATGCCGCCTGCGTCGGCATTGTGGGCGGCATAGGCGGCACGCGTGCGCCGACCTTGCGCGTCAAATGCACCGGCTGCGGCTCGCGCTGCAAGACGCGCCTGAACCAATATGGATTCCGGCGTGCCGACCTACCCTCCGGCAAGGGTATCCACAAGGGCCGCGTGGCGCTCCGAATGACGGGTAATTTCAACATCCAGACCGGCATCGCCCACGCGCTGACGGTTCGGGGCTTCTCACAAAAGCATTGCAGTGTCATTCAGCGCGCAGATGGTTATGGCTATGTCTGGCAAAAAGCAATTCAACTATCAAATTTAAGAGCTCCGAGCGCTTCGCGGTCGGCTCCTGCCCTCCCCGCCGTGAACGCCGGGGTATCTCGGAGCAACATCTGATGAACAGTTACTTTGAATCGACTGCGCGCGAACGGGTACGCGGCTTGTTCGATACGGGCAGTTTTGAAGAGTTTTTGCCGCCAAGTGAGCGCATTATCAGCCCTCACCTGGGCCAGTTTGACGCGCCGGTCGCGTTTGACGACGGGGTCGTGATCGGCCGCGCGCGGCTAGCTGGCGCGGTCGTGTTCGCGGCTGCGCAAGAAGGTGGCTTTATGGGGGGAGCAGTTGGCGAGGTCCACGGCGCCAAGCTGGTCGGCCTGCTGCGGCGCGCGATCACGGAGCAGGTCCAGGCCGTCGTGCTGCTGCTAGATACGGGAGGGGTGCGTCTGCACGAAGCGAACGCCGGTCTGATCGCCGTGTCCGAAGTGATGCGCGCCGTGCTCGACGTGCGCGCTGCAGGGATCCCGGTAGTGGTACTGATCGGCGGCTCGAATGGCGCCTTTGGCGGAATGGGTATCGTCGCCTGCTGCGCCAATGCCATCGTGATCTCCGAGGAAGGCCGGCTCGCGATGTCCGGCCCGGAAGTCATTGAGACCGCCAACGGCGTCGAGGAATTCGACTCCCGTGACCGCGCTCTGGTATGGCGCACCAGCGGCGGCAAGCACCGCTACTTGCTAGGCGATGCGCAAGTAATCGTGCCTGACTCCGTGGCCGCGTTTCGCCAGGCCGCCAGCGCGGCCGTCCAACGCTGCAAGAGCGTGGAACTGACGCTAGAGGAGCTAGAACAGGAACACCAGTTGCTAGCCGAGCGCATCTTGCAATTTGGGACGCTGTCTGACCCGCTCGATATTTGGATCAAACTCGGCATCGAGCACGCGGCCGGAATTCCGATGCTGGAAATCGACCGCTTTGTCACGCTCGCCGCTCGGCACCGTCTTGGAGTGAAATGATGGAATGGCAAAAATTGGCGACGACCCTCTTCCCGCTCGGTCACGACATCACCTCGGAGGGCGATTTCTTATCGGGCACAGGGCAGGTTGGCGGCGACACGATCGCCGTGATCGGCACCACCGGGCATGCCCCCATCGGCGTCGAAATCGCGCTGATGCAGGCAAACGCGATTCTTGGCGTCGTGCGCGACCATCCGTGTCGTCCCCTATTGCTACTAGTTGATACTCAGGGCCAGCGTTTGCGCCACCGCGACGAGATGTTGGGCATCAATCGTTACATGGCTCACCTCGGCAAATGTGTGGAACTGGCGCGACGCCGGGGGCACAGAATCGTTGGCCTTGTGTACGACCAGGCGTTGTCGGGCGGTTTCATTACGAGTGGCATGATGGCCGACGCCTGTTATGCACTGCCCGAAGCCACCATCCGCGTGATGGGACTGGCGGCGATGGCGCGCATCACCAAGGTGCCGCAGGAACGCTTGATCGCACTGGCCGACAGCAATCCGGTATTTGCACCGGGCCCGGAAAACTATCTGCGCATGGGGGCCTTGCAAGGAATTTGGGACGGCGATCTGGCCGCCCATCTGGTGCTGGCCATCGCCGACAAGCAGGTCGGCGATGAGCGCAGCGTTTTTGGTCTGGCGCGCGGCGGGCGCCATCTGGCGCAGCCCGTGATCGATGCCGTCATCGCGGGTGGACATGTCAATGCGACATGATCTAGTCTGGCTGTCCGTAGCAGGATGGGGCGCGGCGCGCGATCGCGCCGCGCCCGAACATCGCGATGCGATCTTGCGCTGGCAGCGTGAGGATTGGCCCGCCATCGTGCGCCGCAGTGACGCCGATGCTGGCCCAAACCAGGTCTGTCTTGGCATCGCGCTGCCACCGCATCAAACCGGCATCAAGCCACGCATCGCCTTGCGCGCTCCCGCCTCCTCGGTGGTGAAAACGGCGCCAGCGCTGGCGCTACAAGCGCTGCTAGCGACCGGACCCAAGAAATGGCAGAAAAAGCTGGGCGCTCTGCTAGCTGACAGCGGCGAATTGACCATCCGCGTTTATGGATCGCTCGCCTTGCAAGCGGTGACGGGCCAGACTTATATCAGTCCCGCCTCTGACATCGACCTTTTGTTTTTTCCCTCCACCTTGCACCAGTTGCGTTCTGGACTGGACCTCCTAGCCTGGCACGCCAGGAGTTTGCCGCTGGACGGCGAAATCGTCTTTCCGGGCGGCCCGGCCGTGGCATGGCGCGAATGGCTGAGGGCCGAAGCGAGTAATGACCGAGTCCTGGTCAAGGAGCAGAACGCCGTGCGTCTGGCAGCATGCGCCTCATTGCGGGCAACTCTGGCATGACGCACCATCTTGAAACGCCGCGCCCGCCGTCAGCGCAGCGTCACCACAACCGCGCATTTTGCCTCGGCATCGCACGCCTGGCCGTGCGTTGCCTGTATGCCGAACTGACGCTGCATCCGAAACCCGGGCTGGTCTCCTTGGTCGACAACGGCAGCCACGGTGACATGAGCGCCGCCACTTTCTTGCGCAGCCTGTTTGCCTTGCGCCATTACTTCAATCATATTTGTCAGGCCGGCATCGATGACGCTCCGTTTTCCGTCCTCAAGGAACTCGGTATCGCAGCCGAACAGCGCATGCTGCAAGCGACCGGCGGCATCAACACCCATCGTGGCGCCATTTTTAGCCTTGGCTTGCTATGCGCGGCAATTGGACGAGCACGGGCGCAGCACAGCGCTTTGTCGGCGCCAGCGTTGCGCGCTATTTTGTTGTTGCGCTGGGGCAGTGATCTAGCCGACCATACGCAGGTCGCGGGCGCGCACGGCCGGCACGCGCCCGCCGCGGGCGGCGGGGCGCGCGCGGAAGGGGCGCTGGGTTTGCCGTCCGTGTTCGAGGTTGGCCTGCCGGCCTTGCAAACGACCTTGTCAGCCGGGCGCGGCATGCGCTACGCCCGCATCGATACGCTGTTTTCTCTGATGGCGCACCTCGACGACTCCAATGTGTTTCATCGAGGTGGCGCAGACGGCGCGCGCACCGTGCAGCGTCGTGCGCAGCAGTTTATGGCCATGGGTGGCACCGCGAACACGCACTGGCACGCCGCTGCAATGGCTTGCCATCGCCTGTTTGTCGAGCAGAAGCTCTCGCCCGGCGGCGCCGCTGACTTGCTGGCCGCGACTTGCCTCGTGCACGCCGTCATTGCGCCATGAGACGCCGCCTGCTGCTGCTGTGTTCGGGGCAGGGCGGCCAGCATGCGGGCATGTTCGAGCTCGCGCGCACTCATCCCCGCGCCCGAGCGCTGCTAGATCAGTTTGATTTGGTGGTGGACCCTGCCCTCCTGTTTTCAAACCGCCTCGCGCAGCCAATGATCGTCGCTTGCACGCTGGCCATGTGGGAAGCCATTCGCGACCTTGTCCCGGCTCCGGCACTGGTAGCCGGTTACAGCATCGGCGAAATCAGCGCCTACAGCGTTGCCGGAATACTCACGCCTGTCGATGCCGTGCGCTTGGCACACGTGCGCGCCAGATTAATGGATGATTGCCTCAAAGCTGCCCCAGGACAGGCCTTGGCTGCGGTTTCTGGACTCAGTTTGCAAACCATTGAGGCGCTGATGGAAGGCGAGGGTTTTTTTGTGGCAATCGAGACGGGCGCTGACAACTGCGTCGCCGGTGGCCCGGCGGCCGCGCTCGTATCGATGGCGGAAAAAATCGCGGCGGCCGGCGGCAAAATGTGCCGCTTGAACGTCGAAATAGCTTCCCACACGCCGTATATGGCGCCGGCCGTGGCACACTTCGCCCACGCGCTGCGCGCCACAAAATTAGATTCGCCAAAGACGTTGCTATTGTCTAGCATTAGCGCCGGCACGATCAGCGGCACAGCGATGGCGATCGAGCATCTGTCGCGCCAACTGGCCGAAAAGATCAAGTGGATGGACTGCATGGACGCTTGCGCCGAAGCAGGTTTGACGGTCGCCCTCGAACTCGGGCCTGGATCAGCCTTGGCGCGCATGCTGCGGGTGCGCCAGCCCAGCATCGATTGCCGCTCCGTGGCCGACTTTCGCAGCATCGCCGGCATTCAAAAATGGCTCGCACGCCATTTCGAATGAGCTTTCCGCTCGAGGGTGACAAGTGACGTTTTTGCAGCTAGCCGATCCGTCTTGCCGACACAGAATTGAAAAAAATAGGATGGCCCGCACACCGCGCAGGTTGATCCGCATGGGAGCGCGGCTCCCGCACCCGAGGTCACGCAGATAAGCGGCACTGCCGCCGCAGCGCCAGTTGCGGGATCTTCGTAGACGCCGCCGGATGGGAACGGATTGTGCACATGGAACAGCCGTGGAGTCGCAGAATACGCAAGGATGGTTGTTACCAAACCCTCTCGAATCATTAAACTGAGGCCGCTATGCAAAGCGTAGCTCATTTTGCCAAGTGCTTCGCCGGTTTTCAGGCCCGGCAGCAGATGGCCTGACCCGGCGTGGACAAGCGCACGTGCGATGGTGGGTCAAGTTCAACATGCTTGTAGCCAAACAAGTCGAGGACGGCGGACACAAGTTGAGGCGGTGGGTGCCAACGCGCCGCCTGTGGGCGCAGACTGCAGGGCAGCGAAAATAATTCCGCCGTTTCGCCTGCCTTCGACCGCGGTATCGGCCTCATCGAGCGCCAATGCGAACACGCCGTCGCCATTTTTGAGGGCAAGGGCCGCACCAAGCGCAATCGTTGCATGCGCACAGAATGGCACTTCGGATCTCCGCGTTGTTGGGAAACTCGTTGGCAATCCACACGCCGGCGGGATTTCCTCCCGTCTCCCCGTTAGCGAACGCGGCGATTTTTAAGATATCCGTTTTCGCCTTTGACGCGACGGGATCGGTGTTCGAGAGCGCGCTACAAAATGACTCGCGCCTGACGAGCGTCTCCTTTTGGCCGGGCTGCCAGAGTCGCAACTAAAGCAATTGCCGACCAACCGGTTGAAACCTAGCGACCATACGTCGCCGTCAGCTTGGTCTTGGCTAACGCATTGGCGTTCAGCATAAAACCAACCAGTGCGCCGCTGGAGTTCTCGTCTATCGGTAATTTGTCGACCTTCAAGGCCCAGACCGTGAACTGATATCGGTGAGGTTTGTCGCCAACGGGCGGGCATGCGCCACTGAACCCGGTCTGACCGAAATCAGTGCGGCCCTGAATGGCTCCAGGCGGCAGTTTGCCGCCGGTGCTACCGGCGCCACTGGGCAGTACGGTGGTCGACGCCGGGATATTGACGATGGTCCAGTGCCACCAACCGCTGCCGCTCGGCGCATCCGGATCATATGCGGTGATCGCGAAGCTCTTTGTTCCAGCCGGCGCTCCGCTCCAAGCTAGCTGCGGCGACACATTGCCGCCTTCGCAACCAAATCCCTTGAAGACCTGTTGGGACGCCATCGGCCTGCCTTCGGCGATGTCAGTGCTAGTTAGCCTAAATTCGGCTGCTTGAGATGCCCAGGATAAGCTAAGCAGGGTTATAAGCAACAATTGAGGTTTCATGAGCATATCCGTTTCTCAAGTGGTCTAACGCACAAATGAGCGGGCGCGGCGACAAGTGACGCCGGCTGGCTTTAGTCGCAACCTTGGCAGAAAAATAGTTAACGTATCCTGCCACGTAAAACCGACACAAGCAACATCAGATTGGTGGCACTCGTGCTTAGGACGACGCCATGGGCGAAGACAAAGACGTCTGACGC
Source organism: Janthinobacterium sp. (assembly GCA_003133225.1). Lineage (GTDB taxonomy): Bacteria > Pseudomonadota > Gammaproteobacteria > Burkholderiales > Burkholderiaceae_D > Janthinobacterium. The sequence continues at coordinate 3,245 of PKWL01000024.1, read as the reverse complement.
CACCGGGACAAGCCCTTCGCAAGCCACCCGTGGCGCTGCCATGATGATGTCCACCACACCAAGCCGATCAGGAAAATTCATGTAGCCTTATTGGAAGGTCACACAAACAAGCCATCATCGCCTTCTCAATATGTAGGCCAGCTTGTTTAAGGTAAGGGTTACTAGCTTCACTGCCGGCGCGGCCAAAGTCAAACTCGGTTTGAAATCCATCGCGCTGTGGCCACATGGCGTCGAGGTATTCGAAACCAGCGTTGTCGATGTAAGCTTGTGCGTGTTCCACCATGCGCTCAGAGCGGCCGGTTTTGGACAAAATGATGACGATTTTGCTGCCATTCTCGCCTTGGCGCGCAAGCCGCTTGGCCAAGCCTATGGTGGGCCGTAAGTCGTCAAGCGAAGTCCCTGTGGGCAAAAAAATGACGTTGCTTTGTTTGCTGATTTCCTCGGTCAGTTCGTCAGCCAAGCCGCGAGTATCGACCACCACCAGATCGAATCCGTCTGCTGTTTTACGTAGCTTTTTGATGCTTTTGAAGGGCCGCACTTCCACCTCGGGCTCAATGCCGTTTTTAAGTCGCGTGGCGCCCCATTCGACGCATGTGAGCTGCTCTAGATCGTAATCGCCGATCAAGACTTTGCGTCCATTGTGCGCGGCGGCCACCGCCAAAACTCGGGCCAGCGCGCTTTTGCCGACGCCACCTTTTTGCCCTACAAACGATGCAACGATCATCACTACCTCGGTAAAGTGCGCGCGTTGCCTCAGCGCCGCGCGCTTTATTGATTATTGAGTCACTTTTTTGGCCGGCCGGCTTGCACTTTGGTCCGGCTACCGTGCGCGGTGCTGAGTTGGGCGACGGGCAACAGCCTTAAGCTCATAAAAAGGCACAGGTAGCAGGTGCATGTTTATCCGAACGCCTCTTGTCTGAAGAGTTCGCTGGCGTCACTATGTGCTTGGTGAACTTATTGTGGTTCATGTCAGCGTCCTCAGTTTTTTTGAGCGGATAAATAATATAAATTATTTATCCACATATTGCAAACAATCCCGTGATTGGTCGAACGACGGCAAGCTGAGCGTTTGTTCGTATTCTCGCAGGGCGTGCTCGGATCATTTCTCTGTCCTTCGCTCTTGTCATATTGTTGGAATCTTTCTGGGATACACTTATTTCTTATTAAAAATTTTTAATTTCCGCCACCATGACATCATTCATTCATAGCAAAGTAAGATTTTTTCTTTTTGGACTCGGCTGTCTGATGTCTTGGGATTCAAGCCAGGCGTGGGCCAAAGACGTTGTTGATCATGTCGTCGACGCCAAACAATTACAAAAAATTCAGCATGTCATCGTCATTTATGGCGAAAATCGTAGCTTTGACAATCTTTATGGTTTGTTTCCTGGTGCAAATGGCATCACCAAGCAAGGAATAGTACAGGTCGATAACGATGGCAACCCTTTGCCCCGGCTCCCAGACGTTTGGACGGGTAACCCGCCCATTGCGGACCCAAGCTACCCGCGCCTGGCGAATCAACCTTTTCAGTTGGATGGCCCGCAAGTACATAAAGCATATAGCGTCGAAACGCGCGATCTGGTGCATCGCTTCTATCAAAACCAGGAACAGATCGATGGAGGCAAGATGGACAGGTATGCCGCGGTATCAGATGCCGGCGGCTTGGTGATGGGGTACTACGATGGCTCGAACATGAAGTTGTGGAAAATCGCGAAGCGATACACCTTGGCGGATCATTTCTTCATGGGCGCATTTGGTGGGTCATTTCTAAACCATATGTGGCTAGTTTGTGCGTGCACGCCTGTTTTCCCCAATGCCCCGGCTTCATTGGTGGCAGTGGTCGATAATGAGAATAAACTGACAAGAAAACCCACGTCTCCCGTGAGCGCTTTGGATGGCCCGCCGCAGTTTGTGCTCGATGGCGCGGTCACTCCTGATGGCTACGGCATCAATACTTTGCAATCCTCCTACCAGCCTTCAGGCATCGCTCCGAGCGCTAATGGCGATTATCGTTTAGCCGATACCAGCGCGAATCCGCTCCCGCCGCAAACCGAAAAAACCATTGGCGACGCCTTAAGCGAAAAAAACGTCAGTTGGGCGTGGTATGCGGGCGGTTGGAGTAAAGCTCTGCGGGACGGCATTCAACCTCCCGGCGCGAAACGCGCGGTGATTTATGCTGAGGACGGTATCAACTTTCAGCCCCATCACCAACCGTTCAATTACTTTAAACGTTACGCCCCCGGCACCCAGGAACGGGCACGGCACCTAAAAGACGGCGAGGAATTCCTGTCCGCCATTAAAAAAGGAAACTTGCCCAAGGTTGCTTTCTATAAGCCAGAAGGAAAACTGAACCAACATCCTGGTTACGCCGACATTGCTGCCGGAGATGAACATATCGCGGACCTCATCGGGAGGATTCAAAAAAGTCCATTGTGGAAAAACACGCTGATCATCGTAACCTATGACGAGAATGGCGGCTTCTGGGATCATGTGGCTCCTCCGCCCGGTGATCGCTGGGGGCCAAGCAATCGCGTCCCAACGCTGATCATTTCTCCGTATGCGAAACAAGGCTACGTCGATCACACCCCTTATGACACCACTGCCATTTTGAAATTTATCACTCGCCGCTTTCATCTGCAGCCACTGCCAGGCATCCGGCCTGCTGCGGGAGATTTAACCGGTGCTTTGCAATTCTAAACAAAGCGACCCAGGCGATGGGCATTTCAGATGCGCAGGGCATACGTGCGATCCGCCGCCCTGCTAGGGCCTACTCTTCCGACCAGATCTTGACGTACCAGCATTTAATGTCCGACTCGGTTCACCCGAATTCGACAGTTGAGGTGTTGCTATTTTGCGTTGCTCGATGCCGCCCTCGGCAATGCCACCCCGTGCTACGAACCAGCTAGGCCGTCGCCCCATGGCGAGGCCGTCTGTGGCGCGCCAACCTGAATAAACGTTGCGGCGCCAATGATCGGTTGACCATCAGCACGCTACAGGAGTAACGCTGGAGCCCCCGTGCGTGATTAATACCGGTGGGTGGACCCGCGCCGGCGAATGGGCAGCATTAACTGCGCTTTCGCGACGCTGCGGACTGCAGCGTACAACTGGGTCAGCATCCCGACTGTGTGAATTTCCTTAACGCCCCGGAACACCGGGCCGGAGAAGTGGCATTGGCTCGCTTGGCAAATCCGCAGTCGGCCGTGTCGCGTGCGGCCTGAAGCGAATTCTTGCTTGTCGCCAACTGCGTT
>PKWL01000018.1 GCA_003133225.1 Janthinobacterium sp. | reverse complement strand
CAAAGTCCGACAGGCTCCTAGGAGGACATTGGCGCGGGCAACAGCTGCACACATGTTTCCATAAATTAATTTTTTTGTTTTATGTATATCACAAAATGTGCGTTCTGTGCGCGATAGAGCACGCGCAAAAGGCGACCTGTCGTTTGGAATTAGGCCCGCTTGTGCCATCCATCACAATCTGGGCCCGGCCCATCTTGTTCCTCATTGCACGGCTCGTTCATGGGTTGGCAAAACAACGCTCAATGCGCTTACGACGAGGAAAGCGCGAATGCGGCCCAAGAAATGCTGCTCTTGGACCGAAGAGGGATGGCTGGGCCAGGCCCAATTTCGCCCAACAACGAGAAACGCGCGACTACACCATCTCGCGTCATCCTTGGCTGGCTTTGGCCGAAGCCGACCAGGTCGGTCTTGTCCTGACATCGTTCCAGCCGCCCCGGCCCCACTTGCCCAGCCCGCCCAAAGCTAGGATGAGACAGTTTGCAATGAGGCGGCGCGCCGTCTCAGCGGCGCGCCCGCTCTTGCACCATTTCGAGCACATCGTGCAAATTGACCGCGCCTGCTGGCGCCGCCTTCAGACCATGCGTGGTCACTTTATTCATGTAACCACGGACCAACTTCGCTTCGCTTAGTTGCGTTTTGAGACCAACGTTAAAATATCGTAGCTCGCGACCATCTCCTCGTCTTGATTAGTGACCTGCACGTCCCATACCACCACGCCCTGGCCGACGCCGAACACGTCTTTGCGGTTGCGGTCGACCTTGCGTTTACAGGTCAGGCGCGCGCGGATAGTATCGCCGATCCCGACCGGCTTAACGAAGCGCAGGTTGTCGAGGCCATAGTTGGCCAGCACCGGCCCTGGTGCGGGCGAGACGAACAAGCCGGCCGCCGCCGACAGCACAAAATAGCCGTGTGCAATGCGTTTGCCAAATTGCGATTGCTTGGCCGCGATCTCGTCGAAGTGCATGTAGAAGAAGTCGCCCGAGACACCGCCGAAAGCGGTGATGTCGGCCTCGCTCACGGTGCGCCGGTGCGTCAGCAGCGAATCGCCCGTTTTCAAGTCTTCAAAATGTTTGCGAAACGGGTGCAGTGCGCTCTCATTGACGACGGCGCCGCGCACATATTCTCCGGTGACGGCCGCTAGCATGGAGGGCGATCCTTGAATTGCTGCGCGCTGCAGATAATGGCGCACCGCGCGGATGCCGCCCAGTTCTTCGCCGCCGCCGGCGCGGCCCGGGCCACCGTGTTTCAACTGCGGCAGCGGCGAACCGTGGCCGGTCGAATCGACGGCCGCTTCGCGCTCCAAAATCAATACCCGACCATGCATCCTAGCGGCCACCGGGACCGCGTACGCCGCGATCATCGGATCGCGCGTGACCAAGGTGCTAACCAGGCTGCCTTTGCCGCGCGCAGCCAGAGCCAGGGCTTCGTCCAAATCCGCATACCCCATCATCGTGCTTACCGGGCCGAAGGCCTCGACGTCATGGACGGCGTCGTTTGACAAGGCGTTGCGGCACATTAGCAGGGTCGGGGAGAAGAAAAAGCCATCGGCCGCGCCCTCGCCGAGCGGGGCAAAGCCGTCTTGCGCTCCAAACACGACTTCGTTGCCGCGCGCCAAAAGCGCCACCCGCTCGACGACATCGCGCTGCTGTTCTTGCGATGCTAGGGCGCCCATGCGTACGCCTTCGAGCGACGGATCGCCGACGACCACCTTGGCCAAGCGTTCACGCAAGCGGGCGCTAACCGCATCGATCTGAGCGTGGGGCACGATGATGCGGCGAATGGCCGTGCATTTCTGGCCGGCCTTGGTTGTCATTTCGCGCACCACCTCCTTGATGAATAGGTCGAACTCGATATCATCGGGCTTCACGTCCGGGGCCAAGATGGCGCAGTTGAGCGAATCGGCCTCGCCGTTGAACGGCACGGATTGAGCAATCAAGTTGCGATTCGAGCGCAACTTGGCGGCGGTGGCGGCCGAACCCGTGAAGGTGACGACGTCCTGGCCATTTAGCCGGTCGAGCAAGTCGCCGGTGCTGCCAATGACAAGCTGCAAACTGCCCTCGGGCAGCAAGCCCGATTCGTGCATCAAACGCACCACGGCCTCGGTCAAGTAGCTAGTTGCTGTCGCCGGTTTGGCGATACACGGCATCGCGGCCAAGAAACTCGGCGCGAATTTCTCGAGCAGGCCCCAGATGGGGAAGTTGAAGGCGTTAATGTGCACTGCAAGGCCGCCGCGCGGCACCAAGATATGGGTGCCTGCGAAACCGCCGTTTTTGCCAAGCGTGATGGCCGGGCCTTCATGCAGCACGTTGCCCGACGGCAGCTCGTTGCTGCCCATACTGGCATAGGCGAACAGGGTGCCGCTGCCGCCTTCGATGTCAACCCAGCTGTCGCTGCGGGTGGCGCCAGACAGGTGCGAAATCGCGTACAGTTCTTCTTTGCGCTCGACCAGATACAGGGCCAAGGCCTTCAGACGGGCGGCGCGCTGTTGGAAGTCGAGTGCCATCAAGGCCGGCCCGCCCCTCTTGCGGGCGAACGTAACGGCTTCGTCGAAATCGATGGCCTCGGCGTGGGTGTGATAAATCAAGCTGTTATTGAGGGCGTTATGCAACGGCACGGCGGCGCTGGCGCCCAACCAGCGTCCCGCGATCAAACTTTGTAGGGTTGATACTGAAGGCATGATGATTTTCCCAAATAAGTGGTGTTAGAGACGTCAGACCGACGCGTTCTTGTGCAGGTGCCGCGGCAAGGACGAATTCCAGTCAATGCGCTTGCGATCGGGTTCAACTTCCGTCAGCGCCTCCACTGCGCGCATCGTCAGCATCGAACGCACCGCCAGTTCCTGGTACTGGGCGGTGCCGGAAGTTTTCCACTTAACCTCGGCCTCGGTGAGGGGGCGCAACACGCGCGCCGGCGTGCCGACCACCATGCTGCGTGGCGGCACAATCATGCCGGATTTGACGAAGCTCATCGCCGCCACGATGCTCTCGGCGCCGATGACGGCGTTGTCCATCAGGACGGCATTGATGCCGATTAGCGCATTGCGTCCGATGCGGCAGCCATGCAGCACGGCGCCGTGGCCAATATGGCCGTCGGCTTCTACCACCGTGTCGCATCCGGGAAAACCGTGCATGACGCAGGTGTCTTGCAGGTTTGCGCCCTCCTCTAGGATCAAACGGCCGAAGTCGCCCCGCATCGATGCGAGCGGCCCCACATAACAGCGCGGCCCGACGATCACGTCGCCAATTAACACCGCACTCGGATGGACGTAGGCGCTTGGGTGCACCACGGGCGTAATGCCGTTGATCTCAAACACTTTAAGCATATTCATTCTCCTTGTTATGACGGGCCCGACCTGGCTCGCATCGCGGCCATCGTCATGCTCTCGCCCAGCAGCTAGCGAGCCAGTGGTCACGAGGTCAACGCCGTATCAAATCGACAGCGTCAAACGCGCTCGATGACGATCGCGATGCCCTGGCCGACGCCGATGCACATGGTACACAACGCGTACCGGCCGCCGCTGCGCTCGAGCTGATTGAGCGCGGCCATGATCAGACGCGCGCCGGACGCACCCAGCGGATGGCCGATCGCGATCGCGCCGCCGTTCGGATTCACGTGGGCCGCATCGTCCGCCAGGCCGAGATCGCGCGTGACGGCCAACGCTTGGGCCGCGAAGGCTTCGTTCAGTTCGATCACATCCATCTGGCCAATTTTCAGGCCTGTCTGTGCCAGTACTTTTCTCGACGCCGGCGAGGGTCCGAAGCCCATGATGCGCGGCGCCAGGCCCGCCGTCGCCATGCCCAGCACGCGGGCGCGCGGGGTCAAGCCGTATTTATCCGCCGCGGCGCCGGAGGCGAGCAGGATTGCACAAGCGCCGTCATTCAAGCCTGAAGCGTTGCCGGCCGTGACGCTGCCGTCCGGCCTAACGACGCCCTTCAGTCTGGCCAGCGTGTCCATCGTCGTATCCGGACGCGGATGCTCGTCGGTGTCGACGATGACTGGAGCGCCCTTTTTCGGATGTAGCGTGAGCGGCACGATCTCGTTTTTGAACACGCCCGCGGCGCACGCCTTGGCCCAGCGCTGCTGGCTGCGCAAAGCCAAACCGTCCTGGTCGACGCGGCTGATATTGAACTCGCGGGCCACGTTTTCCGCAGTTTCAGGCATGCTGTCGATGCCGTACCGGGTCTTCATCAAGGGATTGACGAAACGCCAGCCCAAGGTGGTGTCTTCGATTTTGGCGGCCCGTGAAAAAGCGCTGTCGGCCTTGCCCATCACAAACGGCGCGCGCGTCATGCTCTCGACGCCGCCGGCAATGATCAGACCGGCTTCGCCCGTCTTGATGGCGCGCGCCGCGCAGCCGACTGCGTCCATGCTCGAGCCGCACAGGCGGTTGATCGTGTTGGCCGGCACTTCGACCGGCAAGCCAGCTAGCAAAGACGCCATGCGTCCGACGTTCCGATTGTCTTCGCCCGCCTGATTGGCGCAGCCGTAGAGCACGTCGTCGATGCGTGCCCAGTCGACGCCCCCATTGCGCGCCATGAGCGCGGCGATCGGGAGCGCGCCCAAGTCGTCGGCGCGCACGCCAGATAGCGCGCCGCCGTAGCGACCAAACGGGGTACGCACCGCGTCACAGATAAAAGCTTGGTTCATTTCATACTCCCATTAATCGAGGTTTTTCGGGCGCTTGTCGACAATCCGCTTGGCCTTGCCCGTTAGCGTGCGCTCGATGCTATTGGGCGCCAGCAGTCGCACCTTGGTTGTGACGCCGACATAGGTCTTGATGTGATGTTCCAGTTCGTGCGCCAAGGCGTTCGTTTCCGTCTCCGTTAGCCTGCCGGAGAATTCGGCGCGCAATTCGCCGATCACGTCGAGCTTGTCCAAATGACCTTCGCGCGTGACCACCAGTTGGTATTGCGGCGCCAGCTGCGGCATCTTTAGGATCAGTTCTTCGATCTGGGTCGGAAATACATTCACGCCGCGAATGATCAGCATGTCGTCCGAGCGGCCCGTGATCTTGCCCATGCGGCGCATGGCGCGTGACGTCGGCGGCAACAGGCGCGTCAAATCGCGGGTGCGGTAGCGAATGATCGGGAGCGCCTCCTTGGTCAGCGAAGTGAAGACCAGTTCACCGTGAGACCCATCGGGCAACACTTCGCCCGTTTCCGGGTCGATGATTTCGGGGTAAAAATGGTCCTCCCAGATGACCGGACCGTCCTTGCTCTCGATGCATTCACTCGCCACGCCCGGCCCCATCACTTCCGACAGGCCGTAGATGTCGACGGCGTCGATGCCGGCGCGCAGCTCGATCTCGGCGCGCATCGACTCGGTCCATGGCTCGGCGCCAAAAATGCCGATCTTGAGGGAAGATGCGGCGGCGTCCAGGCCCTGGCGCGAAAACTCTTCGATAATGTTGAGCATATAGGAGGGCGTCACCATGATGATGTTTGGCTTAAAGTCCTGAATCAGCTGAACCTGCTTTTCGGTCTGCCCGCCCGACATGGGAATCACGGTGCAGCCCAGGCGCTCGGCGCCGTAATGGGCGCCCATACCCCCTGTAAACAGACCATAGCCGTAGGAAATATGCACGATGTCACCGGCGCGCCCGCCCGCGGCCCGGATTGAGCGCGCCACCACATCGGCCCAGGTGGCGATGTCGTTTTTGGTGTAGCCGACCACGGTCGGCTTGCCGGTGGTGCCGCTCGATGCATGGATGCGCACCACCTGTTCGCGCGGCACGGCAAACATTCCGAAAGGGTAATTGTCGCGTAACGTTTTTTTGTCCGTGAACGGGAACTTGGCAAGGTCGGCCAGCGTCTTCAAGTCATCGGGATGGACGCCGGCGGCATCGAACGACGCCCGGTAATGCGGCACGTTGTCATAGGCGTGTTTCAGCGACCATTTCATCCGTTGCAGTTGCAGGCCTTGCAGCTCGTCCTGACTTGCCCGTTCGATCGCTTCCAGATCGGACGGGGCGGGTGTGCGTTGGACCATCGGTGTCTCCTGGTTGTGGTTTCAAACTTAAAAATGCCGATCAATCAACCCAGCATCGCTACCACCTCGCCTCCGATGCGATGCGATTTGCCACGGAACAGGGCGATTGTCCGGCCGTCCTGGTTGCTGACCTTGACGTCATAAATGCCGCTCTTCCCGGCCAGCGCTTGTTCCACCGCTTCCGCCGTCAGCACATCATGGAGGCGGCCCGGCGCCAGATAATCGATGCTGCAGCCGGCGCCTACCGCGTTCTGGTTGTGGCTATTGCATGCGAAGGCGAAGGCGCTGTCGGCAAGCGCGAAAATCAAGCCGCCGTGGCAGGTTTCATGCCCGTTTAGCATGTCGGGGCGCACCGTCATGGTCACGCGCGCATAACCGGGGCGCACCTCGCTTAACTGTATGCCCATGGCGTGGGTGACGCGGTCGTGCGCCAACATCGCGTTGGCGGCTGCTTCGGCCAAGGCTTGGGGAGTGATCGTCAAGGATTGTTTATGCATGAAATGAAACTCCATTGGCAAATTTGCGGCGCAACAGGGGCGAGACGCGGTAGCGGTCTTCGCCGTAGCTGGCGGCCAGGTTGGTCAGCACGTTGACAATCTGGTGGAGGCCGACGGCATCGGCCCAAGCTAAGGGCCCACGCGGATAATTCACGCCAGCTAGCATGGCGGTGTCGACCGCCGGCGCCGTGCACACGCCCTGGTACACTACATCGGCGGCTTCATTGGCCAGCATGGCCACGGTGCGCATCACGGCGAGGCCGGGCACGTCGTCGAGGCGCGAGACGGCAAAGCCGGCGGCCTGGAACAAGCCGACCACGGCATTGTAGGCGGCGGGATTGCATTGGTCAGCACAGGTGAGGGCGATGCGGGTCGCCCTTGCATAGTCGCATGCAAGGTCGAACAGCACCGTGTCCGAAACATGGTTGGCCAGTGCGCGTGCGGTGGCGCTGCGGCCATCGGTCAGGTGGACGGCGGCCCCGTTGCAGTAAAATGCCGGGGCATCGCCGCACTGGGAACTGTTGAGCGCCGGGCCGATCTTGATGCCAGCTTGAATCAGGCGCGCCGCCAGCGCGTCGGCGCCTGGCATTCTAGCGCCGACTGCGTCACCGTAGCGGATGAATTCCGGCTGCGGCTGATGGCCTTCAGTGTCGGGTTGGGCGGCGGGCGCGCCGTCCTTGTAGTGGTAGAAGCCGCGACCCGATTTACGCCCCAAATAGCCGGCGCTAACGAGTTCTTGCTGCAGCACCGACGGCGTGAAGCGCGGATCGTTGAAGTAGGCGGCGAAAACCGACTGGGTGACGGCAAAATTGACATCGTGCCCGATCAGGTCCATCAACTCGAACGGGCCCATGCGGAAACCGCCTGCCTCGCGCATCACGGCGTCGAGCGTGGCAACGTTGCCGGCCTGCTCCGTCAACAGGCGCAAGGCTTCGGCGTAAAACGGACGCGCCACGCGGTTGACGATGAAACCGGGGGTCGATTTCGCGTGCACGGGCTTCTTGCCCCACACAGCAGCGGTCGCGAACACGGTGGCGGCGACGGCAGGGCTGGTGGCTAGGCCGCTGATCACTTCGACTAGCGCCATGCGCGGCACGGGATTAAAAAAATGCATCCCGACCAGGCGCTGAGGCAGGCGCAGTTGGGCCGCAATGGCGGTCACCGAAATCGACGACGTGTTGGTTGCGAGGATGCAGGCGTCGCTGACCCTGCCTTCCAGTTCGGCAAATAGAGCGCGCTTGACGTCCAGGCTCTCGACGATCGCTTCCACCACCAGCGCGGCGTCGGCCACATCGGCCAGAGTCTCGGCCGCTTGCAAGCGGGCGCCGGCGGCGGCGGCATCGGCACCGCTCATGCGGCCTTTTTCGACCAGCAGTAGGTAATTCGCGCCGATGTCGGCCAAGGCCTTGGCCACGGCTTCCGGCCGTGTGTCGTACAGCTTGACGGGAAAGCCGGCAGCGGCGGCCACTTGCGCGATGCCGGCGCCCATCGCGCCGCTGCCGATCACGGCAATGACGGCACTGTTGGCAAGAGCGGGCATTCTCATTTCCCCTTAAATTGCGGCGCGCGCTTGTCCATGAAGGCGGCGACGCCTTCGCGGTAGTCGAAGCTATTGCCCAATTCGCTCATCATCATGCACTCAAGGGTCAGCTGTTGTTGCAGCGTGTTGGAGGCGCTCGCGTGCAGCGCCTGCTTGGTAAAGGCGAGGCCCTTGGTGGGAGCGCTGGCGAAATGGCGCGCCAGCTCTTGGGTCTGCTGCACCAAATCCTCGTCGGGCACGCATTTCCAGATCAAGCCCCAGCTTTCGGCCCGCTCGGCCGTCAGCTTTTCGCCCAGCAAGGCCAAGCCCATCGCGCGCGCCGAGCCAATCAGGCGCGGCAGGAAGTAGGTGCCGCCGGTGTCGGGGATCAAGCCCAGTTTGCAAAACACTTCGACGAAGCTGGCCGATTTGGCGGCCAGCACGATGTCGCAGGCCAACGCCAAATTGGCGCCGGCGCCGGCGGCGACGCCGTTCACGGCGCACACGACGGGCATCGGCAAGTCGCGCAGGGCTTGCACCAGGGGCGCGTAATTTTTTTCGACGGAGTCGCCCAGGTCGAGCTCCTGGCCCGGCTCCTCGGACCGCTCGGACAGGTCCTGGCCGGCGCAAAAGCCGCGCCCGGCGCCCGTTAGCACCAGTACGCGCACGCTTTGATCAGCCTTGACCTCATCCAGCGCGGAGCGCACGTCGCGATGCATGGCCTGCGTGAAGCTATTTAATTTGTCGGGACGGTTCAGCGTGATTTGGGCCACGCCATCGTCGATGTCGAAGCGGATGTTGTCGTAATTCATTGATGCTCTCCTTAGTTCTTGCGTGAGTCGGCTGCGCCGTGCCAGCGGCCGTCGTATTTGGTCGTCACTCGGCTTGGTCAAAGTCGACAGTGACGTGGTCGGTGGCCGGATAACTCTGGCAGCTCAGAACGAAGCCGCGCGCAATTTCGTAGTCTTCCAAAGCGTAATTGACGTCCATATCGACTTTGCCGTCGAGCACTTTGCAGCGGCAGGTCGAGCACACCCCGCCCTTGCACGAATAGCGCATGTCGATGCCTTGGCGCAGGCCGGCGTCCAGAATCGACTCTTGGTCGCGCGCCATCGTGAAGGTGGTATGGTTGCCGTCCAAGATGACCGTCACTTCGGTTTCCTGGGGCGCCGCCCGATCCGTCGGGCGCGCTATGTGCTCATGCTTGGGTATGCTGGCGGCGAACAATTCAACCTTGATGTTTTGCTTGGCCATGCCCCCTTCTTGCAAAGCTTCGCTAACGCCATGCATCATTTGTTCCGGGCCGCAGATGAAGGCGACGTCGATATCGCCGAGCGTGATCCAGTGCCGCAGGAATTGCGCGCACTTTTCCCGGCTGATGCGCCCGTTGAACATGTCGATGTCCTGCTGTTCCCGGCTCATCACGTAAGCTATGTTCAAGCGCTCCAGGTAAG
>PKWL01000103.1 GCA_003133225.1 Janthinobacterium sp. | reverse complement strand
GAAGCTTTCAAGAACTCGGCGCTCAAGTGCACCTGGACGACTTCGGCACGGGCTACTCGTCGCTGTCGCAGCTCGCCCGGCTGCCATTTAACTCCTTGAAACTTGACGGCAGTTTCATCAACTCGATTAACACGGATGCCAAGGCGCGGGCGTTGGTGCGTTCGATGGTCGTTGTTGGACACGAACTGAACTTAATCATGATCGCAGAATGCGTGGAAACGCAAGAACAAGCTGATTTCCTGCGCGGTATCGGCGTCGATTGCGCTCAAGGGTACCTCTTTGGCAGGCCTATGAAGCTGGTAGATTTCGAAAATTGGATGTCCTCGCCCAAGAACAAGGAACTCCGCCTAGTGGCGTAGGAGTTGCTGAGCACGGCCTGCGCTGACGCTGGCAACACAACGTTTGCGGTGCGCCAGCGTTCACAAAAAAATGCGTCTTTTAAAATAAGGCGCAAATTTTCGGCAGAAGATGGGCTAACTTGCCGGAATAGCCTGGGTCGCCTCCGAGGGCGCCGCGGGCAGCTCGGTGCGGGCCCCAGGGTTGACAAGCTGAGCTGAAGCTGGCTGCTGCGCTGGCGTTTTTACGCCGCGCTTATTTTGAAGCAGGACAAGACGCTCCATGTAGGCTAAGTCTTTCTCTTGCAGTTGAAAAGCCGCCTCGGCCCAGTCTTCCGTAATCTCCATCAGTTCGGACCTAGTGATGGGAAGCACGCGGCGTCGAGCCCGCAACATCCCCCGAATGCCGTTCAACTTCGGGCGCATGCCATCAATAAACGTCCGTGTTGCTTTGAAAGCTTGACCGGGTTCAAATATCCGGTCGACGAGTCCTTTTTCGTAGTGCCATTCGGCCGCATGCGCTTCACCGGAGCCAATTAATTCCTCTGCCAGCCGCATATGCGCTTTGCGCGCCACCAGCGAGTAGGCCCCCATACCGGGGTACAGGTTGAAGGCAATTTCTGGAAAGCCCATTCTTGCATCCTTTTGCGCTAACACGTATTCATGCGCAAGCGCCGCTTCAAACCCGCCACCGAGGGCGGCCCCTTCTATCATCGAAATCGTAATTGCACCGAGGCCGAACCCATTTAGCGCTTGATGAATAATGTCTACGCATGCGCGAGCATAGGCGACCAGAGGTGCGCGCTCGCCTGAGCGAATGTTCCGAGCAAAATAAGATAAGTCTCCTCCGACGTTGTAAAAGCCGGGCACCGTTGAGCCAGTCACCCAGAAGTCAACCGGAAGCCCCGAGTCACGGGCAGAGCGCGTTACGCGCGCTACATCGTTCAGAAGTTCCGGACTGATGCAGGGGCGCGGGTTGGCATGCAGCATCAACCAAAGCACGTTTCGCTCGGATTCATACCAAGCTGACATTTGTGTCAGCGTTCCAGCTTCCGTGAAAGGGCGCGTTCTTGGGTGATTGAGTAGTGTCATCGATTAAGTCAAAAGAATAAGTGGCATGGTACTGCCAAAATTGCCGCCTTGGTTATGACCATCAAATCGAATCTAACACTTGATGCGCCGGATAAGCACCGTATGGCGATTTGAAGCAGCAGTTCTGCTCCGGTATGTTCGGCCTTTGGTTATATTGCGGGGAGCAGTTTCTTGGAAAAAAGGGGCTGTTCTCAGGGACTGCATAGCGCGATTAGCAGTCTATTTCCATGTTTTAATCTGGGTGTATAAAACGAATTTCCAAAGCTGGCAATGACGGAAAACGACCACGCGTCGCATGCCAAGGGTACAACGGCTGGATCCCGGACGAAATTTTACCTCGAATTATTTCCATCTTGAAAGCAATCTCCGGCATATTTCCGATAATTTCCCCCCGCGCTCGCATCCGCTCAATTTTCCCCGTGAGGAAAGGGGCGAAAAGTCGATAAAGGCCGCGGCGAACTTTGATTAAGGTGGGGGCGAGGCCGGAAACGCACAGACTGTCTCCTGCGTGTCTCCTGCGCAATGGTCTTTTGATTGGGTGGCAGAACCCTGGGTGGCGCAGGTTTCTGGATTGATGAAGCTGGCGGGAGCTTGGTTTTTTCGCAAACGGGCCCCTGCAAAGGCAGAGTCTAGAACGGAGTATTTTTCTGGCGCCCACAGCGTGGCGCCAGCACGACACTTTTGTCGCATGTCATGGCGTAAAATGCGATTTTCGAGAGCATATTCCTAAAAGATAAGCTTCCAGTGCCGCTCATTCAAAAAAAGCTCGGCCATGCCGCCGCCCGGTTGCGTTTGCCAGTAGGCTCGTCTGAGCGGCAGGACCGAGCCCGTGCGAGCTGGCCTCTTAACGATTTTCTGGCGGCTTCTCTTGGCCCTTCTCAGCAGGCGGAGCGCGCCGGTCGGCTGGCTTCGGTTCGTGCGGCGCAACGGCCGGCGCAGGCGGGCCTTGCCGCACACTAGGCGGCGCTTGTGGTGGCGGGCTCGCGGAGGGCGCACGTTGCTCTAAGCGCGGCGGCGGCACGGGATGTTGCGGCTGAGGCGGCCTTATGTCGTTCCGCTCTGGCCGCGGCGGCGCCATGCTCTGGCGCGCCGGCGGGATAATCGGTGCTACGGGACGAACGCGCTCTTCAGCCTGGGGTGGGCGCGGCGCCTCGATGGGGCGTCCTTCTTGGCGTTCCGGCGCGCGCGGCGACACCGGATGTTGCGGCTGAGGTGGTCTCATTTCGCCACGCGGGCGCGGCACAAGCGCCTCGTTCGGCCGCGCCGCCGCTGCCGAGGGATGAACGCGCTCTTCGGCCCGCGGCGAGCGTGATACTTGTGGTGCGGCCGGACTCTGGCCCGGCGTCACAGGCGGATGAGCGCGTTCTCCCGCTTGCGCAGCACGGGGCTCGGGCGGGTGCGCGGGCGCGCCTGGCGCGCGTAAAGAGCCCGCTCGGCCTTGTTCTTCGGCGCGAGCGGGCGGGTGTGGCACGAAGGTCTGGCCCTTGGCTACAAGCGCTTCAGAGGGCCGAGGCGGCACTCCGGGCGCAAGATGAGGAGCAATTTTTCCCATCTGAGGTGCGACTGGGCCTTCCGCCGGACGTCCAGCATTAGATTGCACGGCAAGCCCCGGATGACCCGCGTGCGGCGGCTGGATCATTCGCACGGGCGCTTGCGCGCCAGCCGGCGGCGCCGCTTTACCCGGTGTCACAGCGGTCGCGAGCGGCCTGACCTGAAACGGTTTATCTGCTTGCTTTGCAACTTCCGCTTGGCGTAGCGTGAAAGATGGCGGCCGCGGAGGAGGCGCATGGATCGCGACGACCGGGCGACTGGTCGCCGCTGCCGGCGGGCGCGCAGTCGCCGGCCCCGCGATCAGGCTCTGGCGAGCCGGTGCGATCGGTGCACCGCCATGAATGACGGGAGCATGGGCCAGTGCTTGCCTGGCCGATGTTTTCAACATCGACGGCGCCACCATTCTCGATTGCGTGAACACGGCGCCGGGGACCACCGTCATGGCGGAAGGAACATTGCGGTTCGCATAATTGATGTTGGTGACGTTGGTGACCTGGGTGATGTTAGTGAGGTTCCTGACGTTGGTCACGTTCGCCACGTTGACTTGGCGCATGTACGTTGGCGATACCGAATACCACGGCACATATGCTTCGCGGTAACCCAAGGGGAACCAGCCCACCACCGGCCCGCTGTCGAGTGAAATAGAGGCGCTAAAGCCAGACCCACCGACAAACGCCACCAGCGCGGGAGCGTAGACGGCAGGCGCCCGCACATCTCCTGGGCACCAGCCCCAGCGGTTCTGTACATAGGCCCAACGCCCGTAGTGAAACGGAGCGAAGCCCCATGGCGCGTTATCGACCCAGGTCCAACCCCAAGGCTCCACCCACATCCAACGTCCATCACGGTAAGGTGCCCAATCGGCGGCTACGCGCGCAGGAAACCACACCGTGCCATAAGCGGGAAGGTTGGCCCACGAACCATTCGAGTCGAGGTCTTCGTAGCCCGTCATCGCATCGGGAACGTAGCGCACCGAACGAACGCGATCTTGAACCTGGTCACGCGCCAGCCAAAATTGATCGAAGTTGTCCAATGGCGGCAGCCGCGTCAGTTGGTAGTTGGCGGAGTCGCGGTAGAGCGTAGCTTGCTGGTCGTCATGAAGCAAGAAGTTCGCGTTCGGCCCGCTCACGTTGACTTCGCCATAACGCACACTGACCAAAGTCTGCTGTCCGTTGGGATCAACATCGATGCGATAACTGCCCGCGCGCTGGATCAGCACGGCGGTGCTGGGCGTGTCGATTTCGAACAAGTCAGCGCGCGCAATATGCCGCACCCGAACATTGACGGTGCCCTGCACCATGCGCAGTTGCGTCGTGCGCCCATCTAGATTTAACACGTCGAGATTGGTACTCGCACCCAGGCGTATGGCCGTGGAGCCGATATGAACTTCGGCTCGTCCGTCTGCATCGGACCAGAGATGGTCGCCGGTGGTCACGGGCCGGTTCATCACGGCCAGCGACCACTCGTTATCGAGACCGGCTGGCGCGAAGGACACGGGTCCGGATAGGTAAGACAACCGTCCCACCCGGGCGGGCGGGTCGGCGCGCGCCCCCGTTGCAAAAAGCGCACCCACCACAACTAGCAGACAGGCGAACGTGAACTGGCACAACTGGTTTGTTTTCATGCTGTCTCTTTCGAAATGATGTTGGCGACCCCGGCAGGCGCGTCAACGAAGACGTCACCTTTCCCAACGTCTATCGCCGAAGACCCGTTGACTGGAAAGTCGCGAAAAAAACAGCAGTGCACCCTAGTGCAAGTGTAAGTTGTCCGATGGCAAAAACCGTCGCAACCCCAGCGGCACAGCCACAGTTGCCGACGCGGCGAAATCGAAGCAAACTGCCACGAAGCCCGCGAAGGGTGGACCGAAGGGCCCCGACGGCGCGATTTTGAACTGGAGTTGTCCATCTCCGGCGACAGTTTGAGGGGCGCAAAATGCCCGCCGCAAGCCACCGGGCCGGGCATTCGCCGTGATCGGCGAGGCTAGTCCCCGGTGGCTATGAACAAATTTTCTGGCGATGCGAACGCCAACTCGGCGGCATCCGGAGACAGATAGGCCAAGGCCGCCCAAGCGGGCGCGCAGAGCACTAAGTTGGCGAAATCGCTTGGCCCCTTAATTCGCCTATTTTTTGCTTGCTCCGGTGGACGCCGTCGTCGCCGATGCTGACCCAAGGGGCGCTACAATCTCGATCTTGGCTTTCGACTTCATGTCCTCAAAGAATTTTTTCAAGTTCTGTTGTTGCATTTTTTGGGTCAACTGGTCCTTAATTTGTTCCAACGGCGGCACCTGTGTCGGCCGTGAATCTTCAAGCAAAATGACGTGGTAGCCATATTGCGACTTGACCGGCTCTTCAGTAAATTTCCCTTTGTCCAGCTTGGCAACGGCAACACCGAATTCCGGCACCATGCCCTGCGGGTCGAACCAACCGAGGTCACCGCCGTTCGCTTTCGAGCCGGGATCCAACGATTTTTCCTTGGCCAATGCGTCAAACGCTTTCGGATCTTTGTTCAGCTTGGCGATGATGTCCCTGGCATCGGCTTCTTGGGCCACCAAGATATGGCGCGCCTTGTATTCCTTGCCGCTTTTTTGCGCGTTAAGCTTTTCATACTCGGCTTTCAGCATGTCGGCGCTGACCGGATTGTTCTTCACGTAATCTTGAACGAAGGCGTTAGCCAGCATTGATTGTTTGACCAGTTCTATCTGATCCGATGTTTCTGGCGACTTGTCCAAGCCTTTTTTGATGGCTTCCTGCGAAATCATTAACTGCATCGCCAAATTGTCAATGACTTCCTTGCGCAATGCTGGGCTATCTGGCTGGCCTTGAGCCGTGCGTTGAACAACCATCAGATCGACGCGACTCGCATTGATGGCAACACCATTAACGGTGGCAGCGACGGCAGGTTTGGCTGTCACTCCATCCTTTGCGGCGTCTTTCGAATTGCATGCGCCCAATGCCAACAGGGACGCCGCGCTAAGCAGCAAGATACGGGACTTGATAAACATTGTTACATTCCTTATTCAACGGCACGACGCCAGTGTAAAACTGCCCATATTACCAGTTTGTTGAATTTTGGCGTCGCCTAACAAATTGGTATCTCCGAGAACATACCCCGCGCCTTGGCTGATGTACGGCAAGATCCTTGACACGGCACAGGCCCATTTTTCACCCGAACTGGCTGGCGGTTGTTTACTTTGTTGCACTGATCCTTGCTTTTTTGCATCTTTAGCGCAATCATTGCCGATCGCTAAAAAAAGCAGTTGAAATTGTATTTTCCATGACCGATCACCCAAACAAGGTTGGTTCTGCCGGAATCTTCCCGTCGGAACTACTCGGCAATGGCAAAAAAGCGGCGGAAAGTCGCATCATTGGAGACCAATAGTATGCCTGTGCACGGACTTGCTGACATAGTAGCCGACCTTCAAGAGCTCGTTTTATTGTGCCCGGACCCGATCATTGCGGTGAACCTGGCCGGAGTCATCGTGCTGTTCAACACGGCAGCAGAACGACTGCTCGGTTACAGCCGCGACGAAGTAGTCGAGCATCTCCCCATAAAAAATGTATATCCTACGCTCGATCAGGCGCGTAACGTCAAGAGGCAGCTCGACACGAGCCCCGATCGCCAGATCGAGGGCTACGAAACACAATTGATCTCAAAAGGCGGCCGCGTCATTGACATTCGACTGTCGGCCAAGCTCATCGTACGCGGGGGCGAGGTATTCGGCAGCATCGGTTTCTTTCACGACTTGACCGAAAGTAAGCAGCTGGAAGCGACTCTCAAGCAATTATCCATCACGGACAGCCTCACCGGACTGCACAACCAGCGCCATTTTCTCGCCGTGCTCGAGCCGGAGATGGAACGTGCCAAGCGCTACCATCGGCCCTTGAGCCTAATCTGCATCGACTTGGACAACTTCAAACAAGTAAACGATCAGCTCGGTCATCTTGAAGGCGACAACGCGCTGCGCTTCACCGCGCATATCATACAAAAGGAGCTTCGCAAGACCGACCTGGCATTCCGCTACGGCGGCGACGAGTTCATGGTGCTGCTGCTCGAGACGCGCTGGGAGGAAGGCGACGTCATCGGCCAGCGCCTGCAGGCATCGTTCGATCGAAGCTGGGACGAAGAATGGAACCCTAAACGGCGCTGCCCGGTGGTGCACATGAGCATGGGCATTGCCGAGTTCGACCAGCATGAATCCGCGGAAGCTTTGATGCGCCGCGCGGACAACCTCATGTACGAGGGAAAGTCGGGTTGCGGGCGCTAACTACCATTTTCGCGCTACCGATGCATGGGCGACGTGGAGACGGAAACGACGTCAGCGAGCGCAAGAGCAAATCCGAAATCCCGCGCATTTTCGCGCACCGACAAAACTTTCCAATCGGCCTGTTGGCCTCCCCGAGCAGGCCTTGACCGCCGGCACCGGCAGCGGGGAATTCGGCGCAGTTCTCGATCTCGACGGTTTCAAGGTGCAAAATGACATGGCATTCAAAAAAATCGGCTTGCGCACGGCGCCGCGCCGCTTCCTGGGCGAGTCATACACGACGCGACTGGCCTCGTCTTGCGCCACGGCTTGCGCTCCCGCACTGCATCTCGAGCAAGACGGCGGCGCAGATGCCAGTCATGATCACGACCAGCGCGTTGGCGCCGGGCACACTTGGCCACCAAACGGAACAGGACATCGACCGATGGCCGGCGCCGGTTCTACGTCGGCTCGGTTCAGATCGATGAGGCCGCAGCCAGCCAAAGCCGCCGGGCATCGGGTTCCGGTAATTTTTCATACCACACGGTTTATAAATCGTTTTAATGGAGTAACAAATTGAGATCCGATTTGGCAATAATTATGAGATGATACTATTGGTGGAACGCAACGAGCACGTCGGTTCGGCGACGTCATAAGAGCTGTTGCAGCATAGCCTAAGAGCGTCGCTTATGACGCTAAAACGCCCTCGGGCCTTGGCATAAGGGGCGACCAGTGGCTTTTCCGTCGGAATGACAATGGAGTCGGCAATTGGGTCGATTTGCCCACTGCGGAACCGTCAACGGCAATCCACTTTACCCCCTTGAGATGCTGGAACGAGGGATTTTCGCTGATGGCGGGTTCATAAACTGGCGACGATGGAAACAGATCGGGCTTGGCATTTAGGTGTTCGTTCAACAGTCGCCCTGCTGCTTATCGCGTTGTGGGCGACGGTGGCGTTCTGGTCGTTCTCGGAACGCGAGAGAGTGATCGCGGCCCGCGAAAATGAACTCGCCAAGCACACTATCGCCATTGAGGAGCAGACGCTGCGCTTGTTCAAGCTGGCCGAAGTCTCGCTCCTAGCAGCGGCCAACTGGGTCAAGGAGCACCCCCAAGCATTTCCCGCACAAGAGCCCTCGTTCATCCGATTGGTAGCCCAATTGCAGCGGGTGTGCGACGGCGCGCTGGAAATTCGCCTCGTCGATTCCGCTGGCGCACTGTATGTCGTGCCATCGAATTTGCCGCAGCCGATGGGCAATGTTTCTGACCATGCAGACATCCGGCTTCAGTTGAGCCGTCTGAACCACGGACTATATATTAGCGACCCGGTGATCAGTCCAGTAAATAAAAAGTGGGTCGTGGCCGTGACTTACCCCGTCCCAAAACCAGACGGGGATCTGACCATTCTTGCCGCCATTCTCGACCTTGATCGGATCGCCCCGATGTTCGATTCGCAGCGAGATAAACCGAACGGTTCAATTACCATCCTCAAGACCAATGGCGTCACTCTGCTACGCTCACCGGCGACAGAGGGGGCGATTGGCAAGTCGATCGTCAAATCCCGCGACTTCATCGAGCATCTAAGCGCGGTCGAGCGTGGCCAGTTTCGTCTCAAAGGCGCCTTCGATGGAGTCGATCGGCTGATCAGCCATGCCCGCTTGACCAGCTACCCCTTGATCATCGCCGTGACCGCCAGTCTCGATGACGCGCTAATTCCGTGGCGCCGGGAAGTTGTCACGATCCTCGCCATCGTCTTTTCTGTCACTGTGGCGATCCTCTTGGTCACCCATCGTTTCCTGCGCGTAGGCGACGAGTCCCGAGCGCGATTGCAAAAGAGTGAACAGCGCTTTCGCTCCCTGCGCGAACGGGCACCGGACCCGA
Source organism: Janthinobacterium sp. (assembly GCA_003133225.1). Taxonomy (GTDB): domain Bacteria; phylum Pseudomonadota; class Gammaproteobacteria; order Burkholderiales; family Burkholderiaceae_D; genus Janthinobacterium. The sequence goes on along the minus strand of PKWL01000103.1, from coordinate 16,627 downwards.
CCTGGATCATTGAAGGCAACCGTTATGTCGAATGCAATGAAGCGGCCATGCGGGTCCTAGGTTACACCAACCGCGAGCAATTACTGAACGTGCATCCCTCAACACTATCGCCGCCAAAGCAAGCGGATGGCGAAGACTCATTTTCAAAGGCTGAGTGCATGATCGCCATCGCCAAGGAAAAAGGCTTGCACCGCTTTGAATGGATACACACTAAAGCCGATGGCTCAAATTTCATGGCCGAGGTCACGCTCTCGGTCATCGAACTGGCGGATAGGCAAGTCATTTACTGCGGCTGGCGCGACGTCAGCGAGCGCAAGCTGGCCGAAGAGCAAATCCGAAACTTGGCCTATTTTGACGCACTGACCAAACTTCCCAATCGGCGGCTTCTGCTGGACCGTCTAGCTCAGGCTCTGATCTCTAGCACCCGCACCCAGGAATTTGGTGCCCTGATGATTCTCGATCTCGACAACTTCAAGGCGCTCAATGACACTCAGGGGCACGATGCCGGCGACCGCCTGCTAATTGACGTGGCCGAGCGCATCGTCGCCAGTGTGCGCCAGGAGGACACGGTTTCTCGTTTGGGCGGCGACGAATATGTGCTGATGGTCGAAGGTTTGGGGTTAGATGAGACTGCGGCCGCCACCAAGGCAGAGATGATCGCCGACAAAACCCGGCTCGCGCTAAACCAGCCTTACATCCTAGCGCCCAGTGGCCAGACACACTACAGCACGCCTAGCATCGGGGTGACTCTTTTTCGCAGCCAGAACCTTTCCGTCGATGACCTGCTCAAGCAGGCCGATGTGGCGCTATATCAAGCCAAGGGGGCGGGAAGAAATACCGTCCGCTTCTTTAATTCCCAGATGCAGGCAACAATCGAGTCGCGTTCGGCGATGGAGGCAGCGCTGCGAAATGGCTTACAGCAGGGAGAGTTTCAGGTCTTCTACCAGCCCCAATTCGATCAAGATGGGAGACGATTCGGAGCCGAAGCCTTATTGCGGTGGTTGCCTGCCCACCAATCGGCGGTCTCACCAGCTCAGTTTATCCCGCTGGCCGAGGATACCGGCCTTATCATCCCGATTGGCTTATGGGTCATGCAGACGGCCTGCGCCCAACTTAAGACGTGGGAGCAAAGTTTCCATACGCGTGACTTGAAGATCGCCATCAACGTTAGTGCCCGCCAGTTTCGCCAGGCGGACTTTGTCGAACAGGTGCGCGACAGCCTGCAACACTCGGGTGCCAAGCCGGCCTTGCTAAAACTGGAACTAACAGAAAGCGTGGTCCTGGAAAATGTCGAGGAAGTCATTGAACGCATGCATCAGATCAAAGCAATGGGAGTCACGTTCTCGCTAGACGACTTCGGCACCGGCTTTTCTTCCCTGTCTTATCTCAAGCGCTTGCCACTCGACCAGGTGAAAATCGATCAGTCGTTCGTCCGCGATATCAGCACCGACCCTAATGATGCAGCCATCGTGCGCGCTATCACCGCCATGAGCTCGTCGTTAGGCTTGCAAGTGATCGCCGAAGGGGTTGAAACACAGGAACAGATCGAATTTTTGAAAGAATGTGGCTGTAAGAACTATCAGGGATACTTGTTGGGCAAACCATTGCCCATCTCGGAGTGGGGTCCAATCGCTGAATCGGACATTGACCAAATCAACCGCGAAATACCGCGGCTATCCGGTCGTGCCGACGCGTTCGGCGCAGCGTGACGGTCGCCCCCGTTCGCACAATAAAAAGTAATCGCCAACCCACGAACTGATCCTTTTATAAACGCAGCTAGGCGGCAGCGTCACCGGCACCAATCGGCCCGCCCCTTGCGCCGACTCTCAAATTAAGGCAACGGCAGCGGCGCCGCCATCCCGAGCTACGCACCTGCGTCCAAATTGGGCAAGATGTTCTGGTTGTGCCGGAATAGGTTACCTGGATCGTACTTGTTTTTTACCTGTACCAGTCGCTGATAGTTTGGCCCATAAGCAGCGCCGATGCGGCCCGCCTCGTCTTGCGTCAGGAAATTGACGTACACGCTGCCGCTGGCGAACGGTGCCGACGCGTTGAAAAACTTCCGGGCCCAGTCTATGCATTTGTCATCTTCGGCCGGCTCGCTCCAACGAGTGTGCACATTCATCGCGTATAGCGCATCGCGATGAGGGTAGGCAGTAGCATCGGGGGCGGCGCGGCTGGCCTGACCGCCGATCAGGCCCAGGAAGATTTCGCATTGCGGGGACGGCAGATCGCCGGCGTAGCGGATCACGGTGTCAATCGCCGCGTCATTGAGTTTGCTAAAGTTGTGCGACTTCCAGTAGTTGCGCGCGCCCGGCGTCAGAAGTGGATCGAAAGCTTGCTGCCATGCCTTATACGGCATTGGGCCGATGTGCTCGCCGAGCGCGTCGCCAAAGCTGCGCAGCGGCGCAATTAGGCGCATGCCGTCATCGATCTGGCCGGGGTAGAACAGGGCCAGCACGACAACGTTTTGACCGTGGACTTCGGGCGGCAGGAAGGGCAGCGGTGGCGCCTGCCGCAGCACGGCCCAAACACTGAGCTGATCTGGCATGCTGTCGACAAAATCGCGATACTGCGTCAGCACCTGCTTGGCCTGGGCATATGGAAATACGATCAGTCCGGCCAGCACCTGCGGCCCGACCGGATGGAGCGTGAATTCAAACATGGTGACGACCCCGAAATTGCCGCCGCCGCCGCGAACAGCCCAGAACAGGTCCGGATGGGAGAGGGCATTGGCGCGCACCAATTGGCCATCGGCGGTGACGATTTCCACGGCAATTAGGTTGTCGACCGACAATCCGTACAGGCGGCTCAGCCAGCCGAAGCCGCCACCCAAGGTTAACCCGGCGACGCCGGTGGTCGAATTGATGCCGAGCGGCGTCGCCAGCCCGAAGGCCTGCGCCTCATGGTCGAAGTCGCGTAACGTGGCGCCGGCCTCGACATAGGCACGCCTGGCAGTCGGCGCTATCTGTACCGATTTCATCAGTGACATGTCAAGCATCAGGCCGCCGTCGCAGACCGCGTTGCCGGCGATATTATGGCCGCCGCCACGCACGGCCAGCAACAGGGCGTTTTGGCGCGCAAAGTCGACCGCCGCCATCACGTCGGCGGCGCCGGCGCAGCGCACGATCACGAGCGGGTGGCGATCGACCATGGCGTTCCAAATGCTGCGCGCCGCATCGTAACCGTCATCCCCTGCTTGCAGCATCTGGCCACGCAGCGTCGACTTGAATTTGTCCAGAACTTCTCTTGTCAGATTTGCCATAATCAATCTCCATCAGTTTACCAAAGCGATGGCAGGAGACGGTTTTGCGCAGCCAACCCGGCAGACCGTTCGCAGCACCCTATGTGTCATGATGAACAGCGGTCAGATTGCGCCTTTGATGTGCGTCAAGGGCGCGTTGGACGCCCGCACGCCGGTCATCAGGCACGCTAATGGGGTCGGGGAAAAAATATGGCGCGACGAGTGGAACGGGCAGCCAGCTTGCGAGCCATTCGAATCGAATTGTTCGAATGGTAGCAGCCGTTGATCGCGGGCCCAGCTACCGCGGTACGGCCGACGCCGCACCGGACATGCCGACGCTTTGACCATGGAGGGGACCCTCGACCATTTGCGGCTCGGTAGTGCGGAACTATCTGCGATATTTGCTCCCTAACAGACTGCTTGCAAGGGCACGGCCAAGCAAATGGCTAGCGGCCCGCCCACCAAAGGAGATGCTCCATGTCAACCCATCCCGTATCCAAGCCATCTGCCAAAAAACCCACCGTGGTTCTCGTCTTGCAAGGCGGAGGTGCGCTCGGCGCCTATCATATTGGTGCCTACCAAGCGCTAGCTGAGCACGGATTGCACCCTAATTGGGTGTGCGGCATCTCATCTGGGGCCATCAACGCTGCCGTTATCGCCGGCAATCTGCCAGAAGAGCGCAGCGCCCAGCTACACGGGCTGTGGCAAAGTATCTCGCGCCCGGATGTGGTTCCCATCGCGTTTCCGCAGTGGCGTTGGCTCTACAACATGGCTAGCAACGCGAGCGCGCTGCTGTTCGGGCAGCCAAACTTCTTCACGCCCCGCCCAATCAATCCGTTTCTCGTCCTGCGTGCGGCGCCACCCTTGGTGAGCTTCTATGATACGACGCCGATGCGATCCACCTTGCAGAGCTTCGCTAACTTCGAGCTCATCAACTCAAAGGCGACCCGCTTGAGTCTTGGCGCTACCAACATCGCGACCGGTGAGCTTGAGTTTTTCGACAATGCAGACCAGTTGATTACTCCCGAGCATGTGCTCGCCAGTGGCTCGCTGCCGCCAGGTTTTGCTGCAACACAAATCGGCCGCGAACTGTATTGGGACGGCGGCTGCGTGTCGAACACGCCTTTGGATGCCGTCATCGACGCGCCGCACCATCCGCACCTCGTCGTGTTCATGATCGACCTCTGGAATGCCACCGGTGCGGCGCCGCATAATATGTACGAAGTCCTGTGGCGCGCGAAACAGATTCAATACGCTAGCCGTACTGCACATTACATCGACGCCGTGGCGACCAAGGTCAATTTACGCCACGCTCTGGGCTTGCTAAAAGCAGCGGGCGCAGCAGCAGTGGCCGCGGCGCCCGACAATTTTGAGGCGCGCCGGGTCGATATCGTGCATGTCATCTATAGCCCTGGTCCAAACCAGTTTCCCAATAGCGATGCAGAGTTCTCGCGTGCTTCCTTAGCCGAGCGCAGCGCGTGCGGTTATCGAGACTTGCAAGCGGCCATCGCGGCACAACCGTGGCTGCAGGACCTACCGCCGCATTTGGGGGCGCTGGTCCACCGCGTCCAAGAACAGCGCGTGACGACATTACCCGAACCAAATTTGCACAGCATGTCCGATGCCGCAAACGGCGCCGTTCAAAAAGAGCCTATTTTAGGCGAATCAAATGCAGATGGGACTGCCATGGTCAACGATAAACCGCACAGCCCCATTCCAAGACAAGCCCGGGTTCGACGCCGACCAAGGCCAGCACAAACGCCGACACCGTCAAAACCTGAGTAATTGCAGCGCGCGAAAGCCTTGGCATAGCCCGCGCGGCTTGCCGTCGATAGCCACGTCGGCCTTAGCAAATTCGCGGCAACTGCTCCCCGCTCAACCAGTCGACATTGCGCCGCCCGCCGAACGCAGTCGTCATTTGCACGAAACGGTTCTGGTCAGCGCGCACGGCACCGATAATTGCAGCATCTCTCCCGAGCGGATGGGCGCGCATTGCCGCTAGCAAGCGCGGCGCATCTGCGGCGCTGCAGATGGCCACCAGTTTGCCTTCGTTGGCGACGTACAGCGGATCGAGCCCGAGCAACTCACAAGCGGCCCTTACCTCTTCGCGCACCGGCAACGCCAGCTCCTCGATGTCGATGCCGACCTTCGACTGCGTTGCCAATTCGTTGAGCGTGGTCGCCAGCCCGCCGCGGGTCGGATCGCGCAGGCAATGGATATCGGGCACGGCAGTCACCATCGCATCTACCAGCCGGTGCAGCGCCATGGAATCCGACGCCACCGATGTGCTGAAGGTCAAGTTCTCGCGCTGCGACATGATCGCGATGCCGTGATCGCCTAGGGTTCCGCTAACTAGTACCTTGTCGCCGGGTCGGGCTTGGTCTCCGGATATATTGATGCCAACCGGCACAATGCCGATGCCGGTGGTGGTGATGAAGACGCCGTCGCCTTTGCCCTGCTCCACAACTTTGGTGTCGCCCGTGACGATCGCCACCCCCGCTTCAAGGGCCGCATTTGCCATCGAGTCGACGATGCGCTTCAATTTTGCCAGGGGAAAACCTTCTTCCAGAATGAAGGCGGCGGCCAAGTATAAGGGCTGGGCGCCGGCCATCGCCACGTCGTTGATGGTGCCGTGCACGGCGAGGCTGCCAATATCTCCGCCGGCAAAAAAAAGCGGTGAAACGACATGGCTGTCGATCGCCATTACCATGCGTCCGGCCGCAACGGCAAACGATGCCTGGTCGTTTCGCTGGCGCAGCTGTTCGTTGTCGAACGCCGGCAAAAACAGTTCGTCGATCAATTGCGCCATCGCGCGCCCACCGCTGCCGTGGCTCATTTCAATGCGGCCGTGTTGAAAGTCAAGGCGGCGGGTGTAGCCGGGGTTGATGGTCATCATGCTCTCGCTTGTGCTATCGGAATGGTGAATCGGCCATAGGTGTAATAGGCCGCGCATGCGCCTTCGGACGACACCATGCAGGCGCCGACCGGATTCTCCGGCGTGCAGACGGTGCCGAAGATCTTGCAGTCTTTTGGCTCTTTAAGGCCGCGCAGAATGGTGCCGCATTCGCAGGCCTTGGCGTCGGCGACCGCGCGCGTCTCCACCTGGAAGCGGGCCTCGGCATCAAACAGGCGGTAGCGTGCGCGCAGCTTTAGCGCCGACCATGGCACTTCGCCCAGGCCGCGCCATTCGAAGCTGGCAAGCGGCTCAAACATATCTTCCACCATCGCCTGCGCCTTCAGGTTGCCCTGTGCCGTCACAGCGCGCGTATATTCGTTCTCGACTTCAGAACGGCCCTCGTTGAGCTGACGCACCAGCATGAGCACGGCTTGCAGCACGTCTAGCGGCTCAAAACCGGCGATGACGAGCGGCTTGCGGTAACGCTGCGTGAAGCTGGCATACGGCGCACTGCCGATGACGGTCGATACATGTGCAGGGCCCACGATTCCATCGACCATGCTGTCATCGCCACCTTGCGTCGTTAGGATCGCCTCAAGCGCCGCCGGGGTCAGTACATGGTTGCAAAACACGCTGAAGTTACGCAGTCCAAGCGCCTCCGCTTTCTTGACCGCGACGGCGGTAGTTGGCATCGTGGTTTCGAAGCCGATTGCGAAAAACACCACTTGCCGCGCCGGATTGTCGCGGGCAATCGCCACCGCATCGAGGCTGGAATACACCATACGGACATCGGCACCGCGGGCCTTCGCCTTGAGCAGGCTCATCTGGCCGGAAGCGGGCACGCGCAAGGTGTCGCCGAAGCTGCACAAGATCACATTCGCACGCGACGCAATTTCAATGGCGTTATCGATGCGGCCGATCGGCAGCACGCATACGGGGCAGCCCGGGCCGTGAATCATGCGTACATTGCGCGGCAACAGATCGGGCAGGCCGTAACGCGCGATCGCATGCGTATGGCCGCCGCAGAACTCCATCAGGTTGTAGCGGCGCCCGGGATCGACAGCGCGCCGAATCGCATCGCCAATCGCCCGCGCCAGTCGGCCGTCGCGGAATTCGTCGATGTATTTCATTGCGCCGGCGCGATCGCCAAGCCTGCCTGCGCCATCAGGCGCAGTGTTTCTTCCGCCTCCTGCAAATCGAGGCGCTGCAAAGCGCAGCCCACATGCAGCACGACATAGTCGCCGACCAAGACGTCGTCGATCAGCGCCAGCGAGATCTCCTTGCGCACGCCGCCGACATCGACGAGCGCCATCTGGCCGGGACGAAGTTCAACCACTTTGACGGGTATTGCGAGGCACATGCCGTTTTTCCTTTATGAGTCACATTGATTGCGGGCGACCCATGCCTGCCCCAGGCATAAGCCGCCGTCGCCTGGAGGCACCAGGGCCGCTTCGAAAACGCGCAGCTTGTGCGCTTCTAGCCTGGCGCGCAAGGCATCGCTCAAAATACGGTTACAAAAGCAGCCGCCGCCGAGGACGATGTTTTCAGCGCCGTCGTTGGCGGCCGCGCGCACCACCCAATCGGCCAGTGCGGCCGCCACGGTGGCATGAAAAAGAGCGGCTGCCTGCCCCACATCGCGCATGTCCGCCAAGCGCGCAAGCAGCGGCAGTAGGTCCAGCGTCGCACCCTCGATCGCATAACCCGATGCCATCGGCTCGACAGCGCCAAAGGCGCCCGCCAAAGCTTCTAGCATGCTTGCCGCTTGTCCTTCGAAACTGGTCACGGGCTTGATGCCGAGCAATCCGGCGGCCGCGTCGAACCAGCGACCGGCGCTGCTGGTGCGCGGAGTGTTCAGCTTTTTTTCCAGCATTGTCTCCACCATTGCCGCGGCGGGGCCGAAGCGCGCGCCGATGTCGCCTTGCCGCCCGAGCTCGAACAAAGCGGCCGCCCCCATGCGCCATGGCTCGCGTGCGGCGCGGTCGGCGCCGGGCAAGGGCAAGGAACGCAGCTGCCCGATCCGCTCGCAGTGCGCCCCTTCGACCCGCAGCAATTCGCCGCCCCAGGCCGCGCCGTCTCGGCCCAGACCAAAGCCGTCGAGCGCGAGGCCGAGCACCGCGCCCGTCAGCCGATGCTCGGCCATGACCGCGCCAATATGCGCATGGTGATGCTGAACCTCGACCAAGGGCAGCTGACGCCGGTCGGCGAAGGCGCGCGCAAAGCGCGTGCTGTAAAAGTCGGAATGCAAGTCGGCGGCGATCCATTGCGGTTCCAACTGCAACCTATCGAGCAAATGGGACACAGTGGCGTCGAACACGACACAGCTGGAGCGGGTATTAAGGTCGCCAATATGCTGCGACACAAAGGCCGCGCCGGCGCTGGCGACGCACACCGTATTGTTCAGGTAGGCGCCAACGGCCAGGCCGGGTGCGCCGACGCAGCCGAACTGGATCGGCGTCGGTACGTAGCCGCGCGCGCGCCGCAACATTTGCGGCGCGGACGGCGATGCGGTTGATCGCAGCACGCTATCATCGCAACGCATCAAAATGTCCCGATCATGCATGAGGAAGGCGTCTGCAATGCCGTTCAATTGCGCCAGGGCCTGCAAATTATCGGTAATGAGCGGTTCGCCATGGCGATTGGCGCTCGTCATCACCAACGCCAGTTGCAGCGCTTGCCCCAGCCATCGGGCGCCGTCCGGCCGCCCGGCAGCCTCGTGAAACAGCAGATACTGGATCGGCGTGGCCGGCAACATCACGCCGAGCGTGGCAAGATCGGGCGCCACGCCGGCCAGCATGGCGTCGCAGCTTGGGCGTTTTTGCAACAGCACGATCGGACGCTGCGGGGACGCCAGCAGCGCCGAGTCTTGCTCGCTAGCGTCAGCCAATTGCCGCGCCGACGCCAAATTGGCCAGCATCACGGCAAACGGCTTTTCCGGGCGCGCCTTGCGTGCGCGCAGCCTGCATACGGCTGCCGCATTGCGCGCATCGCACACAAGATGAAATCCGCCCAGGCCCTTGATGGCGAGAATTTGGCCGCCCAGCAGCCGTGCCAGCGTCGCGCCAATCACCTCTTGCACTGACAATTTCACCCCGTCTGCATCGTGCAGGCTTAAGCGTGGTCCGCAATCGGCGCAGGCATTGGTTTGCGCGTGGAAGCGTCGCTGATTTGGCTGCTCGCGGTCCGCGCCGCAGGCGCGGCATTCCTCGAATGGCGCCATGCTGGTATTCGTCCGGTCATACGGCAGGCGCGCAGTGATCGTGTAACGGGGACCGCACTCGGTGCAGTGGATAAACGGATGACGGTAGCGCCGGTTGCCCGGATCGAAGATCTCGTCGATGCAATGGTCGCACAGCGCGCTGTCGGGCGCCACCGAGGTGGCGCTGGCCGCGCCCGTACTGGCGGTTATGCTGAAGGATTCTTGGCTGCCAACGAGCGCGCAAATCGTGTGCGAAAGATGGTCGATGCGGGCGCCACTCGGCGCCTCGTTGCGAAGCCTGAGTAGAAAAAGCGCGAGCGCAGCGCGGGCACCTTCGATTTCGATGTCGACGCCGGCGCCGGCATTGCGCACCCAGCCTGCGAGCGTCATGCCCGTCGCCAGGCGATGCACAAAAGGACGGAATCCGACGCCTTGCACTTGGCCACGCACAGTGATGCGGGCGCGCACATCGGTGACGGCGTGCTGCTCGGCCACGATGCGCACCCGATGCCTACGCCATGGCCGGTTCGGTGTCGCCGGCGAGCGCATCGAAAGCGCCTTCAATCCATGCCAGCCACGCGCCCAGCCCCTGGCCGCTCGTGGCCGACAACTGCAATATCGCGATCTGCGGATTGACGCGGCGCGCATTGGCGATGCATTGCGCCACGTCGAAAGTAAGGTAGGGTAATAAGTCCACCTTGTTGAGCACCATCAGGCTGGCGGCGCGAAACATGTCCGGGTATTTAAGCGGCTTGTCTTCGCCTTCAGTAACGGACAGTAGCACCACCTTGTGCGCCTCACCGAGATCGAAAGCGGCCGGACAGACCAGATTGCCGACGTTCTCGATCATGACGATGCTGTGGCGCGGCGCGGCAAGGCGGGCCAGCGCGGTGCCAATCATCGACGCGTCGAGATGGCAGCCCTTGCCGGTATTGATTTGGATCGCGCTCGCTCCGGTCGCTCGGATGCGGTCGGCATCGTTGGTGGTTTGCTGGTCGCCTTCGATGACCGCGATGGGCCTATGGTGGCGCAAGGCGACGATGGTTTCAGTGAGCAAGGTGGTCTTGCCGGAGCCCGGGCTCGACAGCAAATTGAGCGCGAGGATATGCTGCGCGCGCAAGAATTCGCGGTTTTCCGCCGCATACTGGTTATTCTTCGACAAGATGTCCTGCTCGATTTGCACCATGCGCCCCTGACTTAGCCCGGGCACGTGGACTTGGGCGGCGCCAAGGCCGAAGTGCAAGTCGTGCTCGCATTGCCCCTCAATCAGCGCGAAACTACTCGCTTTTGCCTTGCTGCGCCGTGCCTGTCGATAATGATAGGCGAGCGATGCCGCCTGCAGTGCATTGAAACGTAAACGGACGGAGCCGCCTTCATCGCCCTCGATGTGCAACTCGGCCGTGCTGCAACCACATGTCGTACACATATACATTCCTCATCGCTTGCTCAAACAACGTCGAGTTCCTTGACCCGCATTCCGGCGCCGCCGCTGACATGAACGGCGTACGCTCCGCAGGCGGGACAGGCGTCGGGAAAACGGCGCACGGGATGGATGTTGCCGCAATCGTAACAGGTTCCCGCCCCGGGAACCTCGACAATTTCCAGGCGCGCACCCTGCGCCACCGTATCGCGCGCCACCGCATCGAAACAAAAGCGCAGCGCATCGGGCTCGACTCCGGCCATGCTGCCCACTTCAAGCCAGATTACCCGCACGCAGCTGAACTGCTGCGTTTGCGCCGCCTTCTCAATTATTTCAATGACGCTCTCGGCGAGCGACAATTCATGCATGGCGCGCCGCGCCGGCGCACTCGACTGTCAGCCACTGTTCCAGCATGGCGAGGGCCGCGTCCAGGTTCTGCCGGGCTCCGCCAGAGAGCGCTTCGCCCAGCTCGAACTCATATCCTTTTATTCCAAGTAAGAAACTTGGGGCAGCCTCCAGCCCATAAAAGCGGCGAAAAACCGTCAACAGGCTGGCAGGCGATACGGCGTGTGTCGTGATCGATGCGTCTTGCTTTGCCGCTAGCGGAGCGAATGAAAACGGCGCGGCGCCGCGGCTCGAGGCGTCAATGAAGACGATGCGCGCGCGCGCGGCAAGGTCCGTCACGAATTCGATTTGCAACTGGAAATCCGTCACGACATCGACTTCGCCCCATTCAGGATGGCCATTGGCAAGAACGGTGATGGCGTCGATCGCCGTCGGTCCCAGCGCATCGTCGCCGCGGCTGGGATTGCCGTATCCGATTATTAAGGTGGCGGCGCGCAAAGGCTCGTTCAAGGTGTTCATTCGCGCGTCAAGCTGTGCACCAACCGGCCCTCGGCATCGACCAGTTCCGCGATCAGCGGCATTTTCCCCAGCGCGTGCGTAGCGCAAGACAGGCACGGATCAAAGGCACGGATCGCCACTTCGACATGGTTGAGCAAGCCTTCGGTGATCTGGTTGCCGCTCAGGTATTGCCGGGCAACGGTGCGGATTGCTTCGTTCATTGCCTGATTGTTATGGGTGGTCGACACGATCAAGTTGCACATCGTGACCAGGTCATGGTCGTCCACCTGGTAATGGTGGATCAAGGTGCCGCGCGGCGCTTCGATGACGCCCACGCCTTCATACCCACGCTCGCCCTTGACCACCAGGTCCTGGCCGAGGAGGTCGGGATCGTCAAGCAGCTCGCGGATCACTTCGGCGGCATGCAGCAGCTCGATCATGCGCGTCCAGTGATAGCCGAGAGGTGCGTGCATCGGTCCATCCGAGTAAGAGATGAATTCCAGGCGCTCTCGTTCGGCCAGCGCCGTCCCGATGAAGTCGCAATTTTGGATGCGCGAGAGCGGGCCGACACGATACCAGCCGTTTTCGCTGCCGATCGATTTCAGGTACGGAAATTTCATGTAGGTCCACGCCTTGACCTCTTCCTCGATCAGACTTTCATACTGCTGATCATCGACGCCGTCGAACAGGAGCGCACCCGCAGCATCGCGGACGCGCAGCGTGCCGCCATAGAAGTCCAATGCGCCGCCCTGCCCGGCCAGCGACATCATGCTGGAGCGGAAGCTGCCGAAGTTGTCGTACAGCGCCGGATGCTGCCCATGCAAGTCCTTGACCATCTGCACCGACTGGAGGCCCCAGGCGACGATCTCATCGATATCCTTCTTTAAGACGTTGCGTTCTTCGATGCTGAGCGACTTGTTGATGCCGCCCGGGATCGACCCCGTGCCATGCACGCGCTTGCCGGACGTGATACGGATGACTTCCTGCCCGTACTTGCGCAGCAGTATGCCGCGTTTGGCCGCATCCGGGTAACGCTGGACGATGCCGACGATATTGCGCAGCGCGACATCGCTGTCAAAGCCGAACAACAGGTCGGGTGAACACAGATGGTACAAGTGCAGCGCATGCGACTGTAAAATCTGGCCGTAATGCATCAGACGCCGCACCTTTTCGGCCGTGGGCGTGATCTGCTTGGCGCCGACGATCAAGTCGAGCGCCTTGGATGCGGCGAGATTGTGGCTGACCGGACAGATACCGCACAAGCGCTGCACCATCACCGGCACTTCCCAGTAGGGACGGCCTTCGATGAATTTTTCGAAGCCGCGGAATTCGACGATATGCAAGCGCACCTGCTGCACCTGGTTGTTTTCATCGAGCAAAATCGTGACCTTGCCGTGGCCTTCCACGCGCGATACCGGTTCAATGGCCACGCGGCGCAAGGTTTCGGGGTGCGCCGCCGTCTCGAGTTTGGAAATCATAGGGTCTTCTTAATCGAAATGGATCAGCGGGTAATCAAGGTTCGGCTCGCGGCCGGCCAGGAGGTCGGTCAGCACGCGCCAAATCGTGTCGGCCGACGGCGGGCAACCGGGAATGAAGTAATCGACGTGGACCACTTCATCGAGCGGGTACACCTTGTCAAGCAGCAGCGGCAGTTCCGGATCGTCCGGGATACAACCGCCGGCCAGCCCGCGCCGCGTCACATACACATCGTTTAACAAGTCTTGCAAGGCGAACCAATTGCGCTGTGCCGGCAAGCCGCCGTTGATGGCGCAGGCACCGACGGCAACTAGCTTGGTGCAGTTGGCGCGGAACTCGCGCGCCACATGCACGTTTTCGGCATTGCACAAGCCGCCTTCGACCAAGCCAAGCGCGCACGGCCCGCAATGCTTGATATCGGTCAGCGGCGAGCGGTCAAATTCGACCAGCTCGATTAACTGCAGCAAGCGTTCGTCGATGTCGAGCAAGGACATGTGGCAGCCGAAGCAGCCGGCCAGCGAGGTTGTGGCGACACGAACCTTGGCGCATGAGGTCACGGACACGTTAATTTTCCTTTCTTTCAGTCGCAGTGAACTGGCTGATCGGCTTCGCATCATAAGTGCGAGCGCCGATCGGCACCGTAAATCCCTTGTCCTTGGGCAGGATCGCGCCGACCGGACAGACATGGGCGGCCATGTCATCCGCTGAAAAACCCGTGTCGCCCAGTTTTCCCGAAGCGGCATTGACGATCAGGCGCGTGTTGATGCCGCGTCCGGATAGGGCAAACACGTTTTTGCCGTCGATATCGCGGCTGGCGCGCACGCACAGCGAACAAAAGATGCAGCGATTGGTGTCGAGCACGAAATCCGGATGCGAGGCGTCGACGGGCCGTTTCGGAAAGAATTGCGGGTAATGAGGTGCCAGCATGCCCATGTCGTAGGCCGTCGCCTGCAACTGGCAGTTGCCGCTCTTCTCGCACGAAGGACAGAAATGGTTGCCTTCGGCAAACAACATCTGAATCAGAGACAGGCGCTCGCGCTTCAATTGCTCGGTGTCGCTGACCACCACCTGGCCTTCCTGCGCCAATGTCGTGCAGGACGAAATCATGCGCTCGCCGACCTTGACCGAACACACCTTGCAAGAACCGTGCGCCTTCAGGTCTGGGTGGTAGCACAGGCGAGGCAGGTAGTGGCCGGCATCCATCGCCGCTTGCATGATGCTCTGGCCCGGTGCAAATGGGATGCTCTTGCCGTCTAGGGTAAACGCAGCGTTACTCATCTTGTTTTCCGAAATGTGCGGCGGCATCGTCGCGCCCGGTAAGGCTGCGTGCGACGGCCAAGGAGCCGTCCAGATCGAAGGCCGGCACGAAGCTTTTTTGCACAAGCCGACGTTCATACGCGGATCGAAATTTGGTGATCGTCTCCATGACCGGATTGCATGCCGACTGACCGAGGCCGCAGTGGCTGAGCTTGAACATATGTTGGTTCAGCTGCTCGATTTCCTCGAAATCATAGAGTGAACCTTTGCCGTCTGCGAGTTTGTCCATCATTTGACCCAAAAGCGCTGTGCCGACCCGGCAAGGGGTGCAAAAGCCGCAGCTTTCATGGGCAAAGAAATGGGTAAAATTGCGCGCGACCTCGAACATATCACGCCCTTGGTTAAACACCATAAAGGAACCGGCCGTTGGGATGTCCTCAAATCCAATGGTGCGGCCGAACTCGTTTTGCGCGATGCAGACCCCGGCCGCGCCGCTGATCTGGACTGCCTGCACGTCGCCGGCGCCACAGTCGGCCAGCACGTCGGCCACACTAACGCCAAACGGATATTCAAAGATGCCGGGGCGGGCGCAGTCGCCGGAAATGCTCAGCAGCTTGGTGCCGGTCGATTGCGGCGTGCCGACGCCGGCGTAGCATGCTCCTCCCATGCGCACTATCAGGCACGTGTTTAGCAAGGTTTCGACGTTATCGACGACGGTCGGCTGGCCGAGGTAGCCGTGGGTAACGGGGAACGGTGGCCGGTTGCGTGGTGTGCCACGCTTACCTTCAAGTGATTCGATCAGAGCCGATTCCTCGCCGCACACATAGGCGCCGGCGCCGAGATGAATTTCGATGTCGAAGTCAAACCCAGGCGTGCCTTGGATCGACGTGCCGAGTAATGCCTGAGCGCGGCGCCGTTCCAGCACCGCGTTGAGTGGTTCCAGAAGGTAGCGGTATTCGCCGCGCAAGTAGAGAAAGCCGCGCTTGGCGCCGATGACATAGGCGCACAGCGTCATGCCTTCGAAAACCTGGTCGGCGTAAGAGTTCAGCAGCACGCGGTCCTTGAATGTGCCAGGTTCGCCCTCGTCGGCGTTACAAACGACGTAATGGGCGCTACCTACTGCACTGCGGCACAGATCCCATTTGAGTCCGGTCTGAAAGCCCGCTCCACCGCGACCGCGCAAGTTCGACAGCTTGACTTGTTCGAGTACCCCTTCGCCCCCGAGCGCCAGCGCGGCGGCGATTGCCTCGCCCGGCTCGAATTTGTCGTTTAGCAAAATATCGGAGCGGCGTATCTGGTCGTCCACCTGGAACAGCTCGGCGGGCCATGCGCCCAGCGGCCTTTGCTCGCGCACCAAGTCGCAGATCTGGTCGATGCGCGCCTTCGTCAGTCTTGGTAGCGCTCGGTTGTTCACTAGCATGGCTGGCCCCTGGTCGCACATGCCGGTGCACGATGTGATGCCGATACTGACCAGGGCGTCCAATTCTGGGTGACCCGGCGCCAGACCAAAGTTGGCCGTCATGCGATCGAACAAATCGACATTGCCCAGCATGCGATCAGTGATGTTGTCGCTAAATAACAACCGGTACTTGCCGCAAGGCTTGGTATACAGAAACGAGTAAAAACCGGCGACCGCCTCTATCTTGGCGCGTGGTGCGTTCAACCTGGCTTCCAAGATATCAATAATGCCCGGCGAAATCCACCCGTGATACTCTTGCGCCTCGCACAAAATTTGCAGCAAATAAGTGGGGTCGGCGCCGTAACGATCGACGATAGCGCAAACGCGTGCGTCGACTTCCCTGCGTTGGTAGGTCAACAATTTCGCTCCCCCGAAAAAACGACATGGCGGAAGAATCGTTGTTTATGAGCGATCTGTCAAGATTTTTGACCGCGGCCCGCACCCGATCGGCTCCCGAAATGAGCCCGTGACGCCGGCAAACGGGGCGCCCCGCGCGGCATGCAACGGTCCCACCCACCCGATTTGTACAGGCACACCCGATTGGCCGGGGCCCCCACGAATTCAATCAAGGACAGCCCCGCAACAGCTTGCGCCGCCGGCCCCCGTTCTCACCCTAAAATTCTTCCCAATCCATGTCCGCAGCTAGCGTCGGAGCGACGGCTGCCGTCGGCACCGCTGGTCGCCGTGGCGGCGTCGGGCTAAGTGGCAACGCGGCCGCCGCAAAACGCTTTGGCCGTTCCATGCGCGCGCTCTTGGTCGCTCCTCCGCATTGAGGCACTGGCGGCGTCGCGTTTGTCGTCGCGTTGGAACCTAAGGTATTGCCGCCGGACATGAGC
>PKWL01000104.1 GCA_003133225.1 Janthinobacterium sp. | reverse complement strand
GTTACTTGTGTATAACCGAATGCCAATAGCCCCCGGTCCAGACTGCTCCGGGATAAGGTTGCGGCGGTAATTCTGCGGTGGTCAAGTAATTTCGGACACAACAATAGGTTCTTTTGCTGCCATTTTTCGCTCGTAGGCGACGGGCGGCAGATTGCCCAATACTGAATTCAGTCGTTCGGTGTTGTAGAAGCCGACAATATACGCAGTAATGTCTGTTCTGGCCTCGGCGTGGTTGGCATATTGGCGCTGCCAGACGCGCTCCATCTTGAGATTTAAGAAGAAGCGTTCGGCAATGGCATTGTCCCAACAATTTCCCTTCCGGCTCATACTACAAACAAAGCCATGTTCATCCAGGAGGTCCTGGTACATCTCGCTTGCATATTGACTGCCACGATCAGAATGAACGATCAGCCCGGGGGCTGGCCGCCGCTGCTGGATCGTCATGTTCAGAGCAGCACAGACCAGTTCAGCAGGCATGCTCGGGGCCATGGCCCAGCCGACCACCTTGCGTGAGAACAAGTCCAGGACGATGGCCAAATAAAGCCATCCAGACCCGGTACGGATATACGTAATGTCTGTAACGTACGCTATGTCCGGCGCGGCCGGATTGAATTGCCGATTGAGGATGTTGGCGGCGACTGGCAGGTTGTGCTTGCTGTTGGTAGTGTGGACGAACTTGCGCTTCCAGACGGGTTTTAAGGCCGCCTGGCGCATTAGGCGGCGCGCCTTGTAGCGACCGATCAAGAAGCCTTGGTTGGCCATCGCAGTGACCAGCCGGCGACTGCCGTAGCTTTGATGACTGGCCATGAACGCAGCTTTCAGATGAACGCTTGTTTTGCACAAAATCGGTTTGGCCAAACGACGCTGTGCCTCGTAATAACCGGAACGGCTGACGGACAAGAGGCGGCAACAGTGCTGCACAGGAAAGGCCTTCTCTTGCAGTTGACGAATGAGTTGATAGTTCATTTCATTTCGCGGGCAAAGAAGGCCGATGCTTTTTTTAAGATATCTACGTCCTGGCGAAGCTGGCGATTTTCGAATTCCAATTGTCGTATGCGCTGCTGCTCAGAAGTGAGGGGCAATCCAATCCCGGACTGGCCATTCTGCTCCGCGCTGTATTGCGTAACCCAACGACGAATTGCCTTCGGGCCGATGCTCATACTTTCGCTGACATGCTGGACGCTCAGGCCCTGTTCTTTGATCATGCGGACGACTTCCAGCTTCAGACTGGTGTCGAACTTCTTACGTTGCTTTGGCATGTACTTTTCCTCAGTTGATGGATTATCCACCCATTGAGGTGTCCGCCAAAATTAGACCACAGCATTCCTCGACTAGCATGGGCGGCGGCGCCCATCGAACTCTGACCGGTGGCGGTTGGGTTAGAGGGGGATCAATGTAGACACTGATAACAGGTTGGGGAGCGGGCGCTTGATACACGACTTGCATTGCGGGTGCAGGTTGCATGTAAATTCTTTGCGGCGGCGCCTCGACGGCGCATCCGGTGAGTAGTGCTGCTATGGCAATTGACAGTTTTTTCAAGGTATTTCCCAAGTTAATCTGAATATGAATAAGTGTGCTCGTCCCATAGAACGTCTGAAAAAGCCATCTTGGTTACAGTAAATCATTTTCTGTTGTAACAAAGTGTTTCGGCGCGGTTGAAAATGACTGTTTTGGGTAAAGGGAGGAGCGATCAGTTTCCATCTGGAAATGAAAAATCCAGTTCGGTTTGAAGGCGATACGCAAACGGAGATTGCCGAGCTTCCATAGGTCCGGCTCGTTGCTGCGAAAGTGGGCCCCTAGCAGCGTGAGCCTGGACGCAAAATGAGGTTGTTGCGAAGTTGCAAGTTCGTATTGTCTACCCGCGCTCTTGCCAAGGTGTGCCAAGCACTGCGACGCACGAGATACTTTGGCAATTCGCGGCTTTGCGCCCTCAGTTGGCCGCCCTGCACGCCGGCCAACGCAAGCGGGTCATCGGGTTTGCAGACCCTTGCGCAGCAGGCAGATGGGGCGCGAATTCACAATTTGGCGCCGGGCCGGCTGCGCGCCGACGAAGTCAAACAGATCGCGTTGAATCACCCGGGCTCGGGCCGGCCGGCCAAAACAGCTCGACAGCAGCAGCGTCATGGCCGCTTGCTAAGCGTAAGGCGCAGCCAGCGCCTCACTATCCGGATGAGGAGGATTAACGCCCAATCATCATGTTTTTTGTTGCGCGCGAATTGGCAGCGTTCGGATCCGTTTGCCGGTGAGCACGAAGAGCGCA
Source organism: Janthinobacterium sp. (assembly GCA_003133225.1). Taxonomy (GTDB): domain Bacteria; phylum Pseudomonadota; class Gammaproteobacteria; order Burkholderiales; family Burkholderiaceae_D; genus Janthinobacterium. The sequence goes on along the minus strand of PKWL01000104.1, from coordinate 18,698 downwards.
TTACAGACGGCCGGAGCGATCACAGGCGTGCCCGGTTCACCGACTCCCGTGGGATTTTCCTTTGAATCGATGATGTGAACTTCAATTCTTGGCATCTCATTCATGCGCAGCACCCGATAGTCGTGAAAGTTGCTCTGCTCAACCCGTCCCTCCTTCAAGGTAATCGCACCATCGAGCGCGGCGGCCAGTCCAAAGCCGATTCCGCCTTCCATTTGGGCCCGGACGACGTCGGGGTTTACCGCAACGCCACAGTCGACCGCGCACACCACGCGCTCGACTCGGAACGAACCGTCCGCCTTCATTGACACCTCGGCCACTTGGGCGACGAACGTCTTGAACGACTCGTGCACAGCGACTCCGCGCGCCCAGCCGTGGGGAAGTGGCGTTCCCCAAGCAGCTTTTTCCGCCGCGAGGTTGAGTACGCCCAAGTGACGCGGATGTTGGGCCAGCAGCGCGCGGCGGAATTCGACTGGATCCTGGCCTGCCGCTGCCGCGAGCTCATCCATGAAGGTCTCGGTTGAAAAAGCCGTGTGGGTGGAGCCTACCGATCGCCACCACTGCACCGGCACGCCGATTCGAGTCGAGTGCAATTCCACCAGCAAATTGGGAATGGCATACGGCAAATTGGCCGCCCCTTCAACGGAAGTTGGATCGATGCCGTCTTTCACCAGCATCGGCTCAAATGGTGTGCCAGTTAGGATGGATTGACCGACGATGTTCTGATGCCAGGCCACGAGATGGCCACTTGGATCAAATCCGGCACGCAAGACATGGTAGTAAATCGGACGAAAATACCCGGCTCGCATGTCATCTTCGCGAGTCCATTGAAGCTTCACCGGGGCTCTGCCATTGATCGCCTTGGCGATGTGCGTGGCCTCCAGCGGATAATCCGAAACGGGGTTGGCGCGCCGGCCGAAGCTGCCGCCCGCGAACAGCATGTTGATCTTCACCTGTTCCGGCTTCAGCCCAAGGGCAGAGGCGATGTTGGCTTGGTCCACAGTTTGGAGCTGCTCGCCATTCCACACTTCGCAGCCGTCGTTTCCCAGTTTGACCACGCAGTTCATCGGCTCCATCGCCGCGTGCGCGAGATACGGGAACTCGTACGCTGCCGTCAGCGTTTTGGCGGCAGCCGACAACGCGGCTTCCGTATTTCCCGTACTAAGCGCAGGCAGTCCGCGCTTTTGCGCCAGCACCTTGTATTGCGCGAAGATCTCGGCGCTGCCCAGTTTGTTCGCTGCGCTCTCATCCCACTCAACCGCGAGTGCGTCGCGGCCCTGCTTGGCGGCCCAGAAATTTGTCGCGAGCACGGCCACACCTTCGGGAATTTGCACGACAGCGACGACGTCTTTCACTAATTTGGCTTTGGCGGCGTCAAACGAGGTCAACGTCGCGCCGAACAGGGGCGGATGCGCGACCACTGCGGTCAGCATCCCGGGCAACTTCATGTCTATCGTATAGCGCGCACTGCCGTTGCATTTGGCGGCCGAGTCTTTGCGCGAGATTTTTTTGCCGATCAAACGGAAGTCTTTCGGATCTTTCAATTTGACTTCGGTCGGGACCGGCAAGCCGGCAGCCATTTTTGCCAATTGTCCGAAGCTGGCCTTGCGCCCCTCGTGCATGACAACACCTCGCTCGACGGTGATCGCTTCCGCAGGCACGTTCCAATTTGCCGCTGCAGCGGCAACTAGCATCGCGCGCGCGGTGGCTCCCGCCTTGCGCAGTTGTTCATAAGAATTGGCGATCGCCGAACTACCGCCGGTGCCTTGCGTTGGGCCCCACGATAAATTGTTGTAGAGCTTGGCATCGGCAGGCGCGCCTTCGACCTTGACTTTGGTCCAATCGGCATCGAGCTCTTCGGCAACCAGAGTGGCGAGCCCGGTATAGCTTCCCTGGCCCAGCTCGACATGCTTGGCGACTACCGTGACGATATCATCTGCGCTTATGCGCACGAATGCGTTCGGCGCGAAAATCGAGTCAGCCGCGCTAACTTTCGTCTTTCCCGGTTGCCCACCTTGCGCCATGCCGGCCGGAAGATAAAAGCCAAGAATCAAGCCGGCGCCGCCGGCAGCGCCCGCTTTTAGAAACTCGCGGCGTCGCAGATGAATGGTGATCATGCCAGGGCTCCCTCTTCTGTTAGGCGAGCGCTTTCGCCGCTTCATGGATCGCAGCGCGGATCCGCACATAAGTGGCGCAGCGGCAGATGTTGCCGGACATCGCCGCGTCAATATCGGAGTCGGTCGGCTTGGGGTTAGCTAACAGCAACGCCGTCGCCGCCATGATCTGTCCCGACTGGCAGTAGCCGCACTGCACGACATCGAGTCTCTCCCACGCCGCCTGGGCCGCTGTTCCCGCTCGGGTCGCGCCCACGTTTTCGATCGTGGTGATGTGCCTGCCGGCAGCAGCCGACAGCGGCATGCTGCAAGAACGCGTCGCTTTGCCGTCGACGTGCACCGTACAGGCGCCGCATTGCGCGATGCCGCAACCATACTTCGTGCCCGTCAACCCAATCGTTTCGCGGATCGCCCAAAGAAGCGGCATGTCGGGAGGAAGGTCGAGATCATATGTTTTGCCGTTGAGCTTAAGTAGCATCAGTGTCTCCTTGTCACTGCGGGCACGGCGCGCCCAGCTGCGCCCAAGCGTGCACGATTCGAATAAAATCCCGTTTCGAAATCGGGACTGGAGCGCGCTCTTTGCCACCGGCGTCAACCCCCGGCGCCCAGCCCCACGCGACCAGTTTATCTGCCGTTAAGTGCGCGACCGTCGCCTTCAGGTCGCGGTTACCGTTTTTGCCTTGATCGAGCAGGGCGCGGCACAGCTGCCCCGGCGACAGGTTTTCCCACGCCATCGAGAGCGGTGCCAGGCGCCAGTTGAGAGCGCCCGGCACACCGCTCGCACGGTAGTTCGCGCTTTGATGACAGGCAGCGCATTCCAAACCGGCAACCCCATTGCCTCCTGGGCCCCGCTCAACCGGAGGCATGTGCACGTGCGCGTCGAGTCCCTGCTTGGGCGAATCGCCTCTCGGATGGCAGTTCAAGCAGCGCGGATGAGTGAGCACGCGGTAGATGTCCGTGAATAATTTATCGCTATCTGCATGCTGCGCTGCGGCCGCAACGGAAACCGAAACCAGCAAGAGCGGGCCGGCAAATGCCAGCTTTAATAATAGATTACGCAGCTTCATAAGCGCCCGTCCCTCCCTGTCTAGTCGTACCTCGCGACCGCTCAATTTGGACGCCATGTGCGGTTTTAGTTTTCCTCTGGCATAAGTCTTGAAAGCTTCTAGGGAGCTGCAAGCAGGTGGCGGGTTGAGTAAATTAACTCGTGCTCAAACTCGGCCGTGCCGTGTATCGGCATCCGGGATACGGTATAGCTTAAGACCCGCCTTGAGGCGGAAGGCTGATCCCGATCAAGGGCAGCCGGGATCACGGAAAATCTGTGCAATTTTCCATGCCGGATCCCTGCCCCAGCTTGCGCCACCGAAATGCGCCCGTCTTTGTTGAAGGCGGGCCGGCACGGTGCCGAGCGAAGAAAACCGTTGAAATGAGACAGGCGGCATCGGGCCCTTCGCCTTAGGCTTGGCGAGCCAACGTCAACGTCCACTGGCTTTAACGTCGAATGGTGTTTTTGAACGAACTCTCCTTGAGCCAGTCTGAAGCAGCTTGATGAACATCAATCTTGATGGGTTTGTTCTGGCACGTACCGGCTTAGAACTTGCGCATCAGCGTATAGAATAAAAAAATGTATGCGCCTAGTTCAGGGGGGCGTCGGATCGAGTGTCCGTTCCACGTTGCCTCTTAACATTTCACCTTGGGAGATGGGTATTTTTTCGCTTTGACGACGCTCGAAATTTTCCACATTGAGATCAGTCTGATCGCGCCGCCGGCATGGCTTTGGTGCGCGGCTGGCATTCTGTCCGGCACTGGCGCGGCCTAGGAAAACGGGGGCGTAATCAACTAAGTTTGCCCACCAGTTTGGCGCTCAAACCTTACAAAAAGGCACCCAACAACGTGCCGCACGGAAGATCTGGATCGGCGAGCACTGATGCTTGATGTACAAGCTGGTAAGCAACAAGAACATGCGCTACCCAGGCTCGGTCAAAAACGATGCGCAACGGTGCTGTTCGTTTTGAATAATTGGCTGGCAAGGAAAGACACCCATGGCGGGTCAGGCGCGAAACGCGAAAGGTGGCGCTCTTTGGTTCCTAACCTTGCGCGAAAAGAGGTGTCCAATGCGAAAATTCAAGCGCCATGCTGCTGCTCTATTCATGGGGCTGGATCTGGCGGTCAGCTTGACGCTGGGCGGATGCAAGCGGCACGCCATCGCCCCGCCCAAAGGCGCCCCACAAGTGGGCGTGGTCGTTCTCAAGGCGCAGAAGGTATTTCTCACTGCGGAGCTGCCCGGGCGCACCTCCCCGTACCAGATCGCCGAAGTGCGACCGCAGGTCGGCGGCATCGTGCAGCAGCGCCTGTTTCGTGAAGGCGCGGACGTGACAGCCGGCCAGACGCTCTACCAGATTGATCCGGCTCTTTACCAGGCGGCCTATGACAGCGCGAAGGCAAATCTGGCCAAGGCGCAAGCCAATCTGCTGACCCTTAAACTCAGGGCCGAACGGTATCATGAACTGGTCAAGATCAACGCCGTAAGCAAGCAGGACTTCGACGATGCGAATGCATCGTTCAAGCAAGCTGAAGCCGATCAAGCGGTGGCCAAGGCAGCGCTAGAGACGGCGCGCATCAATCTCAATTACACACGAATCAGCTCTCCCATATCGGGACGCGCCGGCATCTCGACAGTCACTCCGGGCGCGTTGCTAACGGCCAGCCAAGCGCTCGCGCTCACCACCGTGCAGCGGCTCGACCCAATCTATGTCGATGTCACCCAATCCAGCGCGGAACTGATGGTCGTAAAGCATGCCCTGGAAGGCGGCTTCCTAAAGCGCGCCGGCCCCAATGCCGTCAAGGTGCGGCTGATGCTGGACGACAACACGCGCTACGCTCTGGAAGGAGAACTCGCCTTTTCCGATGTGACGGTTGACCGCAGTACCGGCACCGTCACGTTGCGGGCGGTATTTCCCAATCCCAAGTATGACCTATTGCCCGGCATGTTCGTACGCGCCCTCCTCGAGGAGGGCGTGAATGAACAAGGTTTACTGGCGCCGCAACAGGGAGTCACGCGCAACGCCCGCGGCGAAGCAACGGCCTTGGTTTTAGGCGCGGATGGAAAAGTGGAACAGCGCTTCGTCGAGTTGGGCGACGCGCTCGGCGACAAGTGGGTGGTGAAGAGCGGGCTGAAGGCCGGCGACCAGTTGATCGTGGATGGATTTCAAAAAATCAAGCCCGGCGCAAGAGCGCAAGCCGTGCCGCTAGCATCCAGCGCAAGCACGGCCGCACAGCAGTAAGGAAGGCTATCCCATGTCCCATTTCTTTATTCGGCGCCCGATTTTTGCCTGGGTGATCGCCATCGTGATCATGCTGGCAGGTCTATTGTCGATCATCACTTTGCCGATCGCGCAATATCCGGCGATTGCGCCGCCAGCCATCGCAATTACCGGCAATTATCCGGGCGCCTCGGCCAAGACGGTTGAGGATTCCGTCACCCAGGTGATCGAACAAAAAATGAAGGGAATTGACGGACTGCGCTACATGGCCTCGACGAGCGACTCGTCCGGCGCGGTGACCATCACCTTCACCTTCGAGAACGGCACCAATCCCGATATCGCCCAAGTTCAGGTGCAAAACAAACTGCAACTCGCAATGCCGTTACTGCCACAGGTGGTGCAGCAGCAAGGCCTGACGGTCGCTAAATCGACCAAAAACTACTTGATGGTGATGGCCTTCGTGTCCGAAAACGGCAGCATGACCCAGTTCGCTTTGGCCGACTATGTTGCGGCCAACGTGCTCGACACGGTCAGTCGTGTCAAAGGAGTGGGCGACGTCATCTTGTTCGGCGGCCAATACGCGATGCGCATCTGGCTCGACCCGGCCAAGCTCAACAGCTTTATGCTGACGCCGATCGACGTCAGCAACGCGGTCCAGGCACAAAATGCCCAAGTTTCAGCCGGACAGTTGGGTGGTACCCCGGCCGTCAACGGACAGGAACTAAATGCCACCATCACGGCGCAAAGCCGTCTGCAGTCGCCTAAACAATTTGGCATGATTATTCTCAAGACGACCAGCGGCGGGGCCACGGTGCGCTTGAGCGATGTCGCGCGCATCGAACTGGGCAGCGAAAATTACGGCACCCTGGCGCGCTTTAACACCAAGCCGGCGGCCGGCATTGCCATCAAGATGTCGACGGGAGCTAACGCGCTCGATACCGCCGCGGCGGTAAATGCCAAGATCGACAACTTATCAAAATTTTTCCCGCCCGGCATGAAGGCGGTGGTCGCCTACGATACGACACCGTATGTGAAGATATCGATCGAGGAAGTGGTGAAGACCCTGTTCGAGGCGATCGTGCTGGTGTTTTTGGTCATGTACCTATTCCTGCAAAACCTCCGTGCCACCCTGATACCGACTCTCGCCGTGCCGGTCGTTTTGCTGGGCACCTTCGGCGTGCTCAATGCCTTCGGCTTTTCGATCAACACGCTCACCATGTTCGGCATGGTGCTCGCGATCGGCCTCCTCGTCGATGACGCCATCGTCGTCGTGGAAAACGTCGAGCGTTTGATGCGTGAGGAAGGCCTGGCGCCCAAGGCAGCCACGCAAAAGTCGATGGACCAGATCACGGGCGCCTTAGTTGGCATTGCCATGGTGCTGGCGGCGGTGTTCGTCCCCATGGCGTTCTTCGGCGGCTCCACCGGGGTGATCTACCGCCAGTTTTCCATCACCATCGTCTCGGCCATGGTCTTGTCCGTGATCGTCGCACTGATCCTGACCCCAGCTCTATGCGCCACGTTGCTCAAACCCATTGCAACGGGCGAGCATGGCGTCCAGCGCGGTTTCTTCGGCTGGTTCAACGGTGCATTCGAGCGTTCAAGCAATGCTTATCAAAATTTTGTCAAGCGCATCCTCCAGCGCGGTGCACCCTATCTCGTCATCTATATCGCAGTCGTCGTCGCCATGGGCGGGCTCTTCTTGTACCAGGCCAGCGGCTTCCTGCCGGACGAAGACCAGGGCATCCTATACAGCCAAATCGTGCTGCCAGCTGGCGCCACGCAAGGACGAACGCTGAAGGTCATCAAACAGGTTGAGCATCATTTTCTGGTGGACGAGAAGGATTCCGTCGCCACCATGTTTGGCGTGGCCGGCTTTAGCTTCGGCGGCAGCGGACAAAATGCGGGGCTAGCTTTCGTCCGTCTCAAGCCTTGGGACGAGCGCCCCCTTCCCGAGCAGCGCGCGCAAGCAATTGTCGCGCGCGCCATGAAGTCTTTCTCACAGATTAGAGATGCCATGGTCTTCGCCTTCGCCCCGCCCGCCGCCCTTGAATTAGGTAATGCGAGCGGCTTCGACCTGCAGTTGGAAGATCGCGCCGGTCTGGGTCACGACAAGCTGATGGAAGCGCGCAATCAACTGCTAGGCTTGGCGGCAAAAGACCCGATATTGTTCGCCGTTCGCCCCAACGGCCAAGAAGATACGCCGGAATACCGGCTCGCCATCGACCAGCAGAAGGCCAGCTCGCTCGGCCTTTCGCTGGGGGACGTCAACACAGGGTTGAGCACCGCCTGGGGCAGTGCCTATGTGAACGATTTTATTGACAACGGGCGCACCAAGAAGGTGTATCTGCAAGGCGACGCGCCTTCGCGCATGTTGCCGCGGGATATAGGAAAATGGTTCGCGCGCAACGCCAGCGGCGCCATGGTGCCGTTCTCAACCTTCACGAGCGGACACTGGGCTTTCGCCTCGCCCCGTCTGGAACGATACAACGGACTGCCGTCCATCGAAATTCAGGGCGAGGCAGCGCCGGGCCGCAGTTCGGGCGAGGCATTAGTTGAAATGGAGAAACTGGTCAGCCAGCTGCCGCCGGGCATCGGTTTTGAATGGACGGGCCTGTCGGACCAGGAGCGCAGTTCGGGCTCGCAGGCGCCGGCCTTATACGCCGTCTCGCTGCTGTTCGTTTTCCTTTGCCTTTCCGCACTGTACGAGAGCTGGTCGATCCCCTTTGCGGTGATGCTGGTGGTGCCGCTGGGCATCCTGGGAGCGCTGCTGGGCGCCAATCTGCGTGGCTTTGCCGACGACGTGTATCTGCAAGTGGGCTTGTTAACCACCGTTGGCTTGTCGGCCAAAAACGCCATCCTGATCGTGGAATTTGCCAAAAATCAGATGGCACAAGGGCGCGGCCTGGTGGAATCGACGCTGGAAGCCGTGCGTCTGCGTCTGCGTCCCATTTTAATGACTTCGCTCGCCTTTATGTTCGGTGTCCTTCCGCTCGCAATCAGCCATGGGGCAGGCTCAGGCAGCCAGAACGCCATCGGCACTAGCGTGCTGGGCGGCATGATCAGCGCCACACTCCTGGGTATCTTCTTTGTCCCCTTATTTTTCGTGCTGGTGCGGCGCGTGTTCAAGGCAAGTGACGAGCATGCTGGCCCCGACGCCGTCGAGGGCGAGGATCACTGACATGAGCGGATGCCGCCTTTTCATCTTCGCCGCAGCCCTCGTCGCCGGTTGCGGCGCCCTGGCGCCCATGTATCATCGCCCCGATCTGCCGGTACCGGCCAGTTGGCCCAGCGGCCCCGCCTATGGGGCCGAACCGGGCGGGCCAGCCAAGGCTCCTGTCGATTGGCGCGACTTCATCATCGACTCTAAGCTGCAGCAGGTGCTCGCTATGGCGCTTGCCAATAACCGCGATCTGCGCGCGAGCGCGTTGACCATTGAAAAGGCGCAGGCCCAATATCAAATCCAGCGCTCCTTGCTGTTCCCGCACATCAATGCAAGCGCCGCCGAAGTGGGGACCTTGACGCCGGCCGACCTTTCCGTCACCGGCACCCGAGAGGTACTCCATGAGTACAGCGTTGGCCTAGGCTTCAGTTCTTACGAGCTGGACTTCTTCGGCCGCATCCGCAATCTCAAGGATGAGGCATTGGAGCAATACTTAAGTACGGAAGAAGGGCATCGCAGCACACAGATCAGCATGGTCGCCCAAGTCGCATCGACCTATTTGAACTTGGCTGCGGACCAGGAGCATCTTCTCTTGGCCGAAAACACGCTACAAAACCAGCAATCGGCTTATGCGTTGGATAAGCGCCGCTTCGAATTAGGGATCGCTTCTCAATTGGACTTAAGTCAAGCGCAGAGCTTGCTCGACAGCGCGCGCGGCGATGTCGCCCGCTATACCAGCGTCGTCGCGCAGGACTTGAATGCCTTGACTTTGCTAAGCGGCGCCTCGATCCCGGGCGAACTCTTGCCTGCTCGGCTAACGAAGGTCACCGCCGTGCGTGAGCTGCCCAGCGGCCTGCCTTCCCAGTTGTTGCAAAGGCGCCCCGACATTTTGGAAGCAGAGCATCAACTCAAAGCTGCCAATGCGGATATCGGCGTGGCCCGGGCGGCATTTTTCCCGAGCATTACCTTAAGCAGTTCCATCGGTACCGCCAGCACCCAATTGTCCGGCTTGTTCAAAGCCGGCGCGCGCACCTGGCTGTTCGCGCCGCAGCTTAACTTGCCTATCTTCGACGGCGGCAGCAACAGCGCCAACCTGAAAGTCGCGCAAGCAAATCGCAAAATCTTCCTGGCGCAGTATGAAAAGGCGATCCAGAGCGCGTTCCGTGAAGTCGCTGATGCGCTGGCAGATCACGGCACCTTGGGCACGCAGGTGGCAGCGCAACAATCGCTGGTCGATACCACGGCGCAAAGCTTGCGCCTGTCGTTGGCGCGCTATCAACAAGGGGTCGATAGCTATCTGGCTGTGCTCGATTCCCAGCGCTCGCTCTACACGGCACAGCATAGTCTCATTAACTTGAAGTTGGCCCAGGAAAACAATCTACTCAACTTGTATAAGGCTTTGGGTGGCGGCGCAGCGGCGGCAGACAGTGCAACAGCGGAAACGGCGGCGCCCTAAGGAGCTGTGCGGGAATAAACCGTCCATGACGGGCGCGGCGTCATGCAACCGCATCCGAAGCAAATGGCACGAAGCGCAGCGTCACATGGTTGGCGATTTTTGCCACCGCATTGCCGGCGCAGCATTGCATTTATATGAAGCGGCTTTTTGAGCGCTTTTCTCGTTTACGCAACGAGATATTTTAGTCCAATAAGGACTACTTTAATGCGCGCACCCGTGTTTTAGCCTGTGGGCGCATCAAAGTAGTCGAGAGGTGTGCGGCTTACGGTAGCTTTTGGAATCCGAACACGGGTGGGTTCATGCCGCAGTAACCGCTGCTGCCATCTATTTTTCCGGCGGCGTTCACAATAAACTTGGATTTGGCCGTGCCGGCGATAACCAGCGGCGCCGCCAAGTTGATGCCATTCGTGCTGTTCGCGTTCAGCGGCTGCATGAAGGTATTGCCCCCTGTCCCTGCCGACGCGTTGGTGGTCAGGTACATATATACGACGTCTGCGGAAGCCGTCGCACTGGTTCCCGTGCAGTTCGTTGCGGGCCCGCTGAAGTCGGGCGCAATTGTCGTGCCATTGTTGTCGGCCCGGCATACGTCGCCCGTATATTCGGTGCTTGATGCGCACGCTCCCGACGACGTGCTAGGCGTGTATTTGATGATGTCGGACATCTTGATGATCACGCAGTTATACGTACCATCGGGAGGGTTGCCACTGCCTAGAGTGGGAGCGGCCAGAAAATCCACTTCGGTTGCAGTGGCGCTGGAAAAAATCGTGATAGGGCTCGTGCATAAAGAGCTCGTCGACAGCATGACCGAGTATACGGACACCTTGAGCGAACTCGCGTCCAGGGCCATGGCGTTTGCTGATACCAACATCGCGCAGGCGGTCGCCAATTTTAATAATTTCATTTTGTGCAACTCCAAGGTGAAATCCAAAAGGCTAACTTCCTGCGCCCACGATCGTTAGTTTTGCTGCGGCAGGAGCGGCCGGGGCATTGCTTGTTGCACTATTGTCTCCGCCGCAAGCCGTCACGGTGCAAGCTAGCAGTAGCGCGTATACGAGGTTTTTTAAAGTCCGTGGCATAGATGTTCCTGGGAGTGACGTTGGCTAAAATTTGAACATAACATTGAACGCTTATTGCCGTCAAGAAATTAATGTTGCAACCAAGCTCCGGACCCCACGGTGCCCATCCGCTCCGGAGCGGCAGCGAACGGCAGTCGCCCGCGCAGGTATACTGCGTTTTTCAAATGATGACAGTTGCCGTCCAGGGCACGCCGAGTGACGCGCACGTTTTAGGCTGAAAGGCCGCTCCTGGCCGTAAGATGTTGGTGCTCGACGCGCCGCGAATGTCAGCCGTGCAGGAGAACTAAACCGCAAGCTCAATTTTCTTGGAACCGGTCATTCAAGACAGCTTACATTTCTTTTCGGGAAGTACTAAGTAATTGCCGAATGAAACGAATTTTAAGGATTCGTTGGGAATTATGAATTATTCAGATGATTCTGTAATTGCTAAAATTCTCACCCACATAGGTTTGCATCCTCGGTCAAACCAATTCGTTTTCAATTACGCCAACGCCATGCATCACGCATCACTCAATCGCGGACTAAGCAAGGCCGCATGGCGCTACAAATACCACTTATCCAGAAGATGTTCGAGGGACGAACCCATCGGGGCAAGACCGGGCGCAAGTAAAACAAGGCTTAATAATCCGGGCCAGCAGATGGGTAACGCCCTCTGCTGCTAATTGGTTGTGTTGACCGCTGCTGCTTCCCAAGCCGCATGGACCTCATGTTCAGCCTGTTTCGCCAGCTCGATGGCCTTGCCAGCGTGACCATTCATATCATAGTGATTGGCGTGCGCTGCACGCTCAAGTTCGTTGACGACCTGGTGAAGGTGCACTTCCGCATCGTGCAAATCTTTGCGATCGGCGACATGCTGTGCCGTCGCGAAGCAGGCAATCAAAGAGAGTACGGCAGGAACAAGGATCAGGCGTAGTTTCATTTTAATTCCTTTTTTATGAGCGTTAAGATACATAGGGAAGTGGAACGCAACGCCGTTGTTATTGCAGGCCCACATCAGCATGCGCATTGATTTAACGAATTCAAGCCTATTTCGTTGACCGGTCATGCTTAAATGCCCATATGGGGCCTGCCCACACCACAATCCAAAGGGCTTTGTTGATCGGAATTCGTTTGATATTTCGAACATGGTGGCAATTATTGGCCGGAAAAGGCAACGAACCTGAACCTGAGAATGTGCATCCGCCGTCACGTAAAAATTGCAAATATAACATCGGATAGGTTGATATGTACCGCCGACGTTCACTGCGTCCATGATAATTTTCTCATGGACTCACGATAGTTGATAATATTACGTATAACGTAGTAATTTGCACTTTAACACGTGTAAATATGACATTAGTATTATAATGTCGAGTATTTTAAAAGCATCCGGTTTCCGATGATGCCGCGTCCGTGGTACCCAAAAAATTGGCGAAATGCCCTGGTCTTCCAGGACTTACGCCTACAAGAAAATTTAAAAAATCGCGCACGGTTACCGGAAGGTCACGGCGTAAAGCGCGTTCGTGAGATCGGGAATCCAGTTGAATATAAAAGTCCCGCAGTGCGCGTAATACGGCAGGAACGCGTTCCACCATGTCGTCCAATTAGATCGGCGAACAATTCGTCAAGGCGCTCAAACACACGGCAGACAGGTTCCATCCGCGTGGCCGGCATGAATGCCATCGCCGATGCGACTAAATCAGTTTTTGTTGTTCAACAATGAGGCGCTCCCCGCAACCAAAGGCTATTGCATATTTCAGTGATTCTATTGCGAGAAGAGCAAGACAAATCGGCCATAAGACAAGAGGATATACCGCTAGCAGGCCTAACGCCGAAATAAATGAATTGGCGAAAAGAACAGGTAACAGTCCAAAGTAAAAGGCAATGAAATAACAGGCTCCAAAGATCCACTTGCGGTGCTCTCTGGAACTCGTCGTAGAAAACTTGTCACAAAATCCAAATGACCCGTTCGGCAAAATTTGCATTACTAAACGGCTACTCTTTAACAAGGAGAAGGCCCTCGTGGGATTCTTGAACTTAAGTAAGGCAACCAATTCTTCAAAGTCGAATTTGTGCTTAAAGTGCGCAGCGAATGCATGCTCAACGACAAGTCTGTCACGTCGCTTGATATCGAAAGCAAGGAACCCAGAAATGAACTCAAGTTCGGCGCGTGCCGCTAACTTCCTTTTCTCGTTTCTATCGAGAAAAGTCCTGCCAAGCCTTACAACGGCCGCTGTAAAAAGTGGGACGAGCAGCTTACCAACGGTACTGAGGTTTTCAATCGTCTGATGATCCATGATTTCTTAGTGATTTATCCCCAACAAAACAAGCAGTGCAAATTTCGGCGATCACAACCGGTGCGCAACCTGTTTTACTGAGTTGTATTTGGTGTTGTACGCATGAATTGTACTGCAGTCGGGCACGATTAAATGAAATATCGTCTGCTTTCGACGATTTTTTAACATTTTTAGATGGGATAGATGCAATTCGTTAAGATCGAGCGCTAGCAGGATAAATTCATGCAACTTACAGAACGATCTTTGTAGGGTGACCGCAAGGATTCCTGCTTATGCACGGAGCAGAGCATAACGGCACCCCTTTAAGCAACAAGGAGCCGCTCGTATACGGGCCAGATACCTCCATACTACCGGATGAGAACTTTCAAATCGGAACCGAACCGCTTGACAAATTCGTAGAAGCACATTGCGCTTGTGTACGCCGCATACTTTTGGAATCTGTCATCCTTTAAATAATTCCCAAAGTCGCATACGGATTTCATCGCCAGCGCCACAGGCTTTGGGGTATTGGAAACGCGCGCAGCGGCGTAAATAGCATAGGCTTCCATCTCCAGCCCTAACAAATCTTTGCTTTGTGTTTCTTTTACCCGTTGGATTGTCTCTCCATCAGCCACAAGCACACTTCCACTGGCCATTGGGCCCGCCAATATCTGTAGAGTAGTTGGTGGGGACTCCCCCATCCATTGTTGTTTGACCTTGTTAAGAAACTGATGATCTTCCGCGAGCAACGCCAGACGGTTTAATACTTCTCGTCCGGCACTAATAAAATCCAGCGCCGGAAGGATTTCAGTTTTTTTGCCTGGCTCCTTCGATATTTTCACGCTTTGCCAATCCCAAGTCGGATTCGCCACAATTACGTCACCGATGTTAGTTTTTCCCGGCACCCCAGCACAAATCCCAGTCATAACCAATAAACGCGGTCGGTACCTTTGAATCAACTTAGAAGACAATAATGCTGCTTCAACGGTACCCATTTTTGAACAACTGGCGGCGACTACAGTAAGTTTGGTATCTCCAGACTCAATAGTTGTTTCGTTAACAAAAGTATTGCTGTCCAATTGGAGATCCTCTGACCAATCAACAGGCAAGCTCTTAATCGCCGCAAACTCCGGGGTGCGTAGAGCAGTCACGATACATATATCCTTAATGTAACCGGGATTTATTTTATTTTCTTGCGTTTCGGTAATGTATTCGATTAAATTACACATACGTTCAAGCCAACTATTTTCACCGGGCAAATCTCGAAGTAAGCACCAAGCTGTACGAGAAAATGAAGAAACAACCTTCGGGTCATCTTGCTCAGCAGACGTTATACCTACTATATAACGGGGCCTATGTATGCCCGAGTTGATGTTTATGGCTTCCAACAACGTTGCTCCTCCTGAAGCTCCCGGAGCTTCCCAAGCAGAGTCTGGTAACATCATGTCCACGACCAGCAAATCGAAGAACTTATTTTCCATTGCCTCTATCGCATCCTTAATATTGGAACGAAAGGAAATTGAGTCTTGCGGCAAAATTTGAGGTGAAACTCTCGACATTAATTTAGAATATCGACACGGCTTATCGTCCACAACTAGGATCGAAATCATCTACTTATTTCCATTCATAAAATCGAATACGAGGCTTTTCCATGATTCCTCGTTATTTTTATATTGAACCATTCCCAGATATAAGTCTGGAAAATCACGCTTTAGGTTATCGTTCAATTGTGCAAGCGTCATTAGCTGCCCCCTGTCCTCAAAATCAGGGAATTGTGTGACAATAATGGTTGGGCACGTAATCGACATTGCTGCCATGTAAGCTAGTACTTCTCCTCCGCCGTAATTTTGTTGACGCCCGCCCGAAAATATACTGTGTCCTTCCTCAAAGGTGGGTAAAGACATATCCAGAACAAGAAAGTCGAACGGACTCAAATTATCATCTAACGCAATTATCGCGCCGGTGACGGACTTCACCCACAACAGATCACAATTTTCAATCGATGAAGTCAAGAATTCGTTAAGTCTGTTTCCTTTTTGAATATCATCTTCAATTAGTAGGATTCTCAATCTTGCTCCAATACTTTCAATGAATTTCGATCTAAGATTACACGAGATAGTTTAAATTTAACAGAAAACCTTCCTTTGTCATCAATTTCGAAACTCAGAGGAGGAGTAAGATCATTTCCCGGATTGGAGATCATCGCGGCAATTCGAAAAAAACCCGAGCCTCCTCTTTCACTCTGTGACCGGTGCAAATAGTCGCCACGAGCGATTACAGCGCGAAACTCTGAAAGCCTTTCGTTTAACTGTTCCTGACTTATATTTGCATGGAGATCACTTTTTACTTCTATTTCCAAATAATTTTCAGCCGTCACCACCGCATTAATATTAATCTGCGGCTGTACTTGCTTATTAGAGAAATTGTCTTCATGCCCTGAACGCCGTGATACGTTATCTAAAATAATTACTAAAATATCCAAAACAACGCCAATATTCACGGTTATCGGCTGCTCAGCTGCTTCAGATATATCGAGATGTAGATCGGGGTGAAAATTCGGTCTCACATATTTCGATGCCGTTAAAGCAATCTGGCATACTTCGGTGAACGTAAATGATTGATTTTCATCATACGTTCCCCTTCCAGAGAACCAACTTGCTACTAGGTTAGAAGCTTGAGAGAGTTCTTCTCTTGCAAGTGCAATTTCCCGGGAAATTTCGCGACTAAGATCCGAACCGAGTGCCACGACAATTCTCGCGTCCAGTTTCTCCAACAACTCAATAAACCCTTCATTTAGAGATGACTTGATAAACGTCTGAACTGTTTTGAGCGGATCCACGAGTCCCGCCCAAAAAAGTTTATCAATGCAAGCTTCTGCGAATAAGCTAAAAGAAGGGTACTGCGAAGTTAGGAATTTGCCTGCGCTTGCCCAGGTTTGTAACAACTCCTCCTTCTTGTATTTGGTAGAATAAAAGTCGATTAGTCCATCCGGATTAATCGGTCCTTTAATCTGTATTTTATTTAGGGTAGCGTCAGAAAGAAGATGGTCAGTTTTCGAAGAAAAGTCCACAAAAATTGTTACTAATTTTGCCGCAGTTTTAGCATCCAGCAGCCCTAACTTGTTGGGCCAATAGTCAGACGCGATATATTTTGGTGTGTTTTTTTCCTTGTAGAAGATTAACTTCCGTGCTTCTAACCTACCTCGAAAGTACCCATCAAGCGATCCATGCCGAACTCGTGTTCCAAGAAATGAGTTAAGGCCTAATTTCGGCATCGAGAGGAATGCGTCCGAAAAATCGCGCATGAATTCCAACAAAATTTCATCTGCTCCTAAATCACCAACGTGCAATGCCTCCGCGGAATCGCCCTTCTCGCCCGCTTTAATCACCGCCTCTATTCGCCTCGCGATGTCCAAGGGGGCATCTAAAATTCCAGCTTTGACGTGTGCAAGGTATGTAACATAAAGGTCCTTCAACTCCTTTTCAGCCCAGTCGACTAATCCTTCTGTGTTCACATATACTCTAGTGCTCTCAACAATTTTTATTCCCTCCTCTATTGTTAAGCGAAGAGCCAACGTTACAATTTCGTTTTCATACGATGGGCCATTCTCCGGATTTAGAATTGTTAGAAGGCGACATACTTTGATACGCTCCCGCGCTAGGTCGGTTGGTGAACGCAATATTTTACATAATTCCAAATACTTCTGTTGGCAAACGAATGCAAGAAAAAACAACAATTGTTCTTTTTCGAATCTTGTCTCGGTTTGATTAATCTGGGATGGCACATCCAAGTTCATCGTTCGAAGCAGATTTTTGATGGCCGTTTTACAATGTAGCGCACTGTATTGTGCCGGCGCGACACTATCGAGGAGGCAGAACGAAATGGAGGGTATAAGTGTTGATGCTCCGCTGACGAAGTCAGTAAACTCATAGTCCTTCATAATTTCCGCTATATCGAAAAATTCGATTAGAGAAAAATTTTCGCAAGCATAGGTGACCAGTCTGGTCATCGTATTGTAGCGGTTACCGCGTGCTGCCAAATTTCGAATTTCAAGGATGATACCTAGGTTTCTGAAGTATGGCAGCATAGAAAATTGCGTGATAATTTCTTCTGCGGGAACATCTCCAGCTGCAAGTAACAAGTCATTTATTCCAAATACTGCGCTTGGTTTTTCAGTTGAAGATAATAATGGGAAAACCGAGTTTCCCAGATCTCCACTGGCTTCGTTACCGGCATCGCTCTTTTTCGAGAAAAATTGTACTTCTCTGAGAACGCGGTCAGCGTATGGTATTATTCGCCAATTTGTCAAGAGTTTTCTTAGCCGGTCACATGAATGAATGGATTCTTCATTCATCGTAAAGAGATCGGTGAGATTGGTATTTATTTCGGAATAAAGACTGTTGCCATGAACGGGAAGATTAAGCTTCGCACCAAGTATTGCTAGGGTTACGGTAGGGCGTTTGTTCAGTGCGTTGATGCATTCGGCTGTTGCCTCTTGATATTGTCCAGATTCGAATAGGTCTGTACATTTTTGTTCGGCTGCGGTGTTGGTTTTTGAGAATTTAGACCGAATTTCATCTAGGCGATAATCAGAAATCGTTCCCAATGGCGGTAATTTTGCGCGTGCTAGAGCTGATGACGTTTCTATATTAAGAATTCGCGGGAGCAGATCAACTAGAGTTTCATAGGTATCAATGTATGACGTAGATGTTTCATGCGCGAGAATTGCCGGGAGCGCACTTATAGACGTATACGATTTTCCCAATATTTTATATCTCAGGTAATCGCGGAAATGAATTGAAATTTTCCATTTGTTTGATCTAATGCTGAATCGACGAATAAACGCAGGCCATTCGGTGGACTCTTCGTTTCGAGCGCCAACCTGATTTGCGTACAGCCTGACAAATGCATGCGGCCACTGTGTAAATTGTTTTATGTATTTCTTTTGCGCCTCAAGTCCTCGAACACGGTTCAAAAGAGCGATTCGGTTTTCAAGCAACCAAGTTGACCATCCAAATTCATGCTCGATATACGCGAGGTTTTCCTCCGCTTCCTCGTAACGCTCGAATGTAATACATTCAATAAATGCTTCTCGATAAATGATAAATTTAGATAGTTCGGTACTTCGCATCGCAATAAGCGCAAAGGCCCAGACGATCTCACGGTTCAGTGTCTGTACGCCGAGTGCGCCTTTTTTCTTGATTAAAGCCGGGTGTGCTTGGTTACACAGCATCGGCAAGCATTCGAAGAATTTAGGCGAGCTGGTAGCGTATCCCAGCAATTCCGGGATGTCGCGTAGCGGGGCTGTGGTGCGGACAGTTCTTAGTGCTTCGCGCAGTTGGTACGTCCCTTTTTTGGCTCTATGCCTTTCCGTATG
>PKWL01000131.1 GCA_003133225.1 Janthinobacterium sp. | reverse complement strand
CTGGCGGCCGGCGCCGGCGACCGGCAGTTTTTCGAAGCCAAGATCGGCACCGCGCGCTTCTTTGCCGACCATCTGCTATCGCAGGCGCCAAGCTTACGCATCGCCATCATCGACGGCAGCGCCGGCGTCCTGGCGCTCACTGAAGACCAATTTTAAGGTTGTGTATGTTGACTCTTGGACGATGTTCCATCGCGGCGGCGCTGTTCGCGCCGCTTGCGCTCGGCCAGCTGCGGCCACCCGGCAGGACTGCTGATCTGCCTGAATCGCGCCTTGCGGGAGGATGAATGGGGCCCATCGCCAGCGCAGTATCCATCAACACACACTACGAGGACAAACTAATGTCAGTTCTAGACCTTTATCGCAGCAAGCGCACCGATGCCGAACAGGCCATCCGCTTAGTTAATAATGGCGATTCCATCATCGTGCCAACCGGTGTGGGAGAGCCGCCGACGCTGCTTGGCGCGCTGTCGGAACACCGGCGCGATTTTCACGGCGTGAAAGTGTTGCAAATTCTGGCGCTGCGCAAATTCGGCTATTTCGACCCTGATACGGTCCAGCACGTGCAGCACTCGGCCCTGTTTATAGGGCCTGCCTCGCGCTGCGGCGCTCAGGCAGGCTGGTCCGATTTCATTCCAAATTATTTCGCGGAAATTCCCAGCATGATAGGGCGCGGCCAAATTGGCGCCGACGTCGTCTTCAGCATGGCTTCGCCCATGGATGCCCATGGTTATTTTTCCATCAGCCTGGGCACCGATTACACGATGGCGGCCATTGCCAAGGCGCGCGCGGTGGTGCTGGAAGTCAATCCGAACGTGCCGTTTACCAACGGTAACTGCCATGTCCACGTGTCGCAAGTAGCGGCACTGGTGGAGAGCGATGCGCCCTTGTTTGAAGTGGGGATGCCGTGCATCGGTCCCGTGCAGCAGGCCATCGGCTGCTATGTCGCCGACCTGATCGAAGACGGTTCGACGCTGCAGATCGGTTATGGCGGCATTCCCGATGCCGTCGTGTCGCAGCTAAGCAAAAAGAAGAACCTCGGCATCCATACCGAAATGCTGGGCGACGGCATCTTGTCGCTGGTGGAGTGTGGCGCCGTCGATGGCAGCAAGAAGACATTGATGCCGGGCAAGATCGTCGCCACCTTCATGCTTGGCTCGAACCGCTTGTATCGCTTCGTCGATCGCAATCCGATGGTCGAACTGCATCCGGTTGACTTCACCAATGATCCCTATATCGCTGGCCAGAACAACAAGCTGGCGGCCATCAATGCCACCTTGGAGGTCGACTTGATCGGACAGTGCGGCTCGGAGAGTTTGGGCCATTTGCCGTATTCCGGTACCGGCGGCCAATCCGATTTCGTGCGCGCTGCCAATCGTTCCGAAGGGGGGAAGGCATTCATCGTGCTGCCCTCGACGGCCAAGAATGACACCATCTCCCGCATTGTGCCTACCCTCGCGCGCGGCACCCATGTGAGTACCAGCAAGAATGACGTCAATTATGTGATAACCGAATTCGGCGTGGCGCAATTGCGCGGCAAATCGTTCAAGCAGCGCGCGCTTGAAATGATTGCCATCTCGCATCCCGATTTCCGCGAGCAACTGGCCCACGCCGCAAGAAAGATGGGCTTGGTGTAATGGTTGGCTGCGCGTGACGGCGCACGGAAAACGAATGACCAAAGTAATCCACTCATAAGGAGCAGCATGAAGATCCAAACCATCGGCATTATCGGGGCCGGACAAATGGGCAGCGGCATCGCTCAAGTATGCGCAGTCGCTGGTCTCAATGTGATCATGCACGACCGAGATGAGGCGGCCGTTCAGCGCGGCATGGCATCAATTTCATCGATCTTGGAGCGTGCCGTTGGCAAGGGCAAGATGAGCTCGCCCGAGCGCGATGCCGTCCTTTTGCGCATCGCGGGGACGACCGACTTGGCGGCCCTAACGCCAGCCGAATTCATCCTCGAAGCGGCCACGGAAAACCTTGCCGTCAAGGAGGCCATCTTGAAGGCAATCGACGCCTTGGCCGGCCCCGATACGATCATCGCCACCAATACCTCGTCTATTTCAATCACCAAGCTGGCCGCCGCGATGTCGCGTCCGCATCAATTCATCGGCATGCATTTCTTCAACCCCGTGCCGCTGATGGCGCTAGTGGAAGTCATCCATGGCATTCAAACGAACGTTGAAACGATCGCGCTCACCGAGCAATTGGCTAGGCAGACGGGAAAGACGCCGATTACCGTGAAAAACGCCCCAGGCTTCGTCGTCAACCGCATTCTGCTGCCCATGATCAATGAGGCCGTGTTCGTATTGCAAGAAGGCATGGCCAGCGCGGCGGACATCGACGAGGGCATGAAGCTGGGCGCAAATCACCCGATCGGTCCCTTGGCATTGGCCGACTTGATTGGGCTCGATACCTGCTTGGCCGTGATGGACGTGTTCTATCGCGACTTCAACGACCCTAAATATCGTCCCGCCCCGCTCCTAAAAGAAATGGTCGATGCCGGTTATTTGGGGCGAAAGACCAAGCGCGGCTTCTTTCAGTACTAAATCTGACAGCGCCATGTGGGCGGCCGGCGTTTTGCGCCGGCCGCCCACATTTCAGATCGATTCGCACTCGCTATTTTGGCATTCGGTTTTTCAAAACCGCCCTATCTAACACTCCCCTTGTAGAGGTGCAGCCATGACACAAAGCCAGCCCCAACCTATTTCCAAACAACGCGCCCCGCGCGAGAGCATGGAGTATGACGTCGTCATCGTCGGCGGCGGCGCGGCGGGCTTGTCCGCCGCCATCCGCCTCAAGCAACTTGGCCTTGAAAAAAACAAGGAGGTCTCCGTGTGCGTGCTGGAAAAGGGCGCCGGACTGGGCGCCCATATTTTGTCGGGTGCCATCATGGACCCGCGCGCGCTCACGGAATTGTTTGCGAACTGGAAGGAAATGGGGGCGCCGCTAAACACGGCCGTGAGCGAAGACCGGATGCTGATTTTGTCTGAAAGCAAGGCCTTTCAGACCCCCAACTGGATGCTGCCGGACTGCTTCCATAACGCCGGCAATTACATCGTTTCCCTGGCCCGTGTCGTGATCTGGCTGGGACAGCAAGCCGAGGCGCTCGGGGTCGATGTTTTTCCCGGTTTCGCGGCGGCAGAAATCTTGTATGGCGACGACGGCTGCGTTCAAGGCGTGGCGACCGGCAACATGGGAGTGGACGCCGGCGGCGAGCCGGGCGCAGCATTCCAAAGCGGTATGGAATTGCGCGCCAAATACACGCTGTTCGCGGAAGGCGCGCGTGGCCACCTCGGCCAACAATTGATCGCGAAATTCGCTCTCGATCAGGGCAAAGATCCGCAGGCGTACAGCATTGGCCTAAAAGAGCTGTGGGAGATCAATCCGGCCCAGCATCAGCCGGGTCTGGTCATCCACTCGGCCGGGTGGCCGCTTGACAGCAAGACCTACGGCGGCTCCTTCCTCTATCATCTGGAAAACAATCAAGTCATGGTCGGCTACGTCGTCAGCCTGGCCTACCAAAATCCGTATCTGTCGCCGTTCGACGAGTTCCAGCGCTACAAAACCCATCCCGCCATCCGCTCATTTTTCGAAGGCGGCAAGCGCATCGCCTACGGCGCCCGCGCCCTCACGGCCGGCGGTCTGCAGTCGTTGCCGAAATTGACTTTCCCCGGTGGCGCCTTGATCGGATGCGCTGCCGGCTTCTTGAACATGAGCCGCATCAAAGGCAGCCACGGCGCCATCAAGACTGGCATGCTGGCCGCTGATGCCGCGTATGATGCGCTCGCCGCCAACCGTCAGCACGATGAACTGACGGCATATACGCAAGGATTCGAAGCATCCTGGCTGTATGCGGAATTATACAAGGCGCGCAACGTCAAACCGTGGCTCTCAAAAGGACTCTACCTCGGCTCGCTGATGGTGGGACTCGACCAAGTCGTTTTGCGCGGACAGGCGCCGTGGACGCTGCATCACCACCAGGCCGACCATGAATGCTTGAAGCCGGCGGCGCAATGCACGCCGATCGTCTATCCAAAGCCCGACGGCAGGCTCACTTTCGACCGCCCGTCTTCCGTGTTTTTTTCAAATACCAACCACACGGAAAGGCAGCCCGTTCATTTGACGCTGAAAGATTCCAGCGTCCCCGTCGCCCTCAATCTTGCCAAATACGGGGGCCCGGAAAGCCGCTACTGTCCGGCTGGCGTCTATGAATTCGTCAAAGCGGAGGATGGTGCCGATCGCTTGCAAATCAATGCGCAAAATTGCTTGCATTGCAAAACCTGCGACATCAAGGACCCCACGCAAAATATCGTCTGGGTCGCGCCAGAAGGGGGCGGCGGCCCAAATTATTCGAACATGTAAACCGGCAAACCAGAGCGGCCGCGGCGTTTCCTAAAAAATTCACGCCAGAAAAAACCGCGCGCCGCCGCGCGCTGCCAATCGGCCCCGCAACGGGCTCCCGGTTGGGAAAACCAGTGCAACCCGCCATGCCCACTGGCCATTTTTCCGGCGCCAAGATGGCGACTGGCAAAAGCCATATCCCGGCTGGCCCCGCCTCACGTTAAGTCGCTCTTCGTCACCCCGCTGCCACCCATTTCCGTCCAGACGCTTATCCCCAGTGCCGCGCAAAACACTCGGCCGAAGTCCTTGAATAAATTATTTTTCACTCTTTGCACGTAAACTGTTGCAATATAATGCATGTGGTG
>PKWL01000002.1 GCA_003133225.1 Janthinobacterium sp. | reverse complement strand
CCGGCACCCGCGCCAATATCGATGAAGTCACCCGCACCACCGCGCGCGCGGTGGAAAAAGTGGGGGTTGCCAAAAAAGGCAAGGCCATCATCATCATCAATCCGGCCGAGCCGCCGATGATCATGCGCGACACCGTGCACTGCCTGACCGAGACCGAACCTGATAGGGACAAGATCACAGCTTCGGTGCACGCGATGATCAAGGAAGTGCAGAAATACGTGCCTGGGTACAAGCTGGTGAACGGTCCGGTATTCGATGGCAAGCGGGTGTCGCTGTTCTTGGAAGTCGAAGGCTTGGGCGATTACTTGCCGAAATTTGCGGGCAACCTTGACATCATGACGGCCGCCGCCGCCCGCACCGCAGAAATGTTCGCAGAAGAAATTCTCAGCGGCAACTTGATCCTCCAGCCTACCGCGTAAGGAAACGCCATGACACTCCAAGGAAGAAAAATCACCGTCCACGACATGACACTGCGTGACGGCATGCACCCGAAGCGGCACCAGATGTCGCTGGCACAGATGACCAGCATTGCGCAAGGCTTGGACGGCGCCGGCGTGCCGCTGATCGAAGTCACCCACGGCGACGGCCTGGGCGGCGCATCAGTCAACTACGGCTTTCCCGCCCACAGCGACGAGGAATATCTGTCGGCCGTGATCCCCAAGATGAAACAGGCCAAGGTATCGGCGCTGCTGCTGCCGGGCATAGGGACCATCGATCACTTGCAGATGGCGCGCGAACTGGGGGTGCACACGATACGGGTGGCCACCCATTGCACGGAGGCGGACGTGTCGCAACAGCATATCCGGCATGCGCGCAAGCTGGGCATGGACACGGTCGGCTTCTTGATGATGGCGCACATGGCATCGCCCGAGAAGCTGGTGGAGCAGGCGCTCCTAATGGAAAGCTACGGCGCCAACTGCATCTATTGCACGGATTCGGCCGGCTACATGCTGCCGCAAGACGTCAAGGCCCGCATTGGCCTGCTGCGCGACAAGCTGCAGCCGGATACCGAACTGGGCTTTCACGGCCACCACAATCTGGGCCTGGGCGTGGCCAACTCGCTAGTGGCGGTCGAATGCGGCGCCAACCGGATCGACGCGGCCGCGGCCGGACTGGGCGCCGGCGCCGGCAATACGCCGATGGAAGTGTTCATCGCCGTCTGCGCCCGCGCCGGGATAGAGACCGGGGTCGATGTGTTCAAGATGTCGGACGTGGCCGAAGACCTGGTGCTGCCGATCATGGATTTCCCGATCCGCATCGACCGCGACTCGCTCACGCTCGGCTATGCCGGCGTGTATGGCTCGTTCCTGTTGTTTGCCAAACGGGCCGAGAAACGCTATGGCGTGCCGGCCCGCGACATTCTCGTTGAAATGGGCCGGCGCGGCATGGTCGGCGGCCAGGAAGACATGATTGAAGACACCGCGCTGACCATGGCGCGGGCCCGCGGTTTGATGTGACGGGTTTGCGCCCACAAGGATAAAAAACATGAAATTAGATCAAAACACCATTAACAAGCTGGCCGAGCACTTGGAAAACTGCGAATTGCAGGCGCATGACACCGCTAAAATCAGCGACGACTATCCGCACATGGACTGGGACGATGCGTACGCGATCCAGGAGGCGATCAAGCAGCGCAAAATTGCCCGCGGTTGCCGCATCGTCGGCCTCAAGGCCGGCTTGACGTCGCACGCCAAGATGCAACAGATGGGGGTGTCGATGCCGGTATTTGGCTTTCTGGCCGATTATTTCTCGGTGCCGGAAGGTGGCGCGGTAAAGCTGTCCGAGCTGATCCATCCGAAGGTCGAGCCGGAAATTGCCTTCGTCACCAAAGCTCCGCTGCGCGGACCTGGCTGCCATATCGGCATGGTCTTGGCGGCCACCGATTTCGTGATGCCGGCCATTGAGATCATCGATTCGCGCTATCGCGACTTCAAGTTCGATCTCAAAAGCGTGATTGCCGACAATTGCTCCTCGTCGCGCTTCGTGCTGGGCGGGCGCATGCGTCCCGTTGCCGACCTTGATTTGCGCACGCTCGGCGTCGTGATGGAAAAAAATGGCGAAGTGGTCGCCCTCGGCGCCGGCGCCGCAGTGCTGGGCCATCCGGCTGCGGCGATTGCGATGCTAGCCAATCTGTTAGGCGAGCGCGGCGAGGAAATCCCGGCCGGCACCTTGATCTTGTCGGGCGCCATCACCGAGGCTGTGATGGTCAAGGCCGGCGACAGCGTCAGCGTGCGCATGCAGGACTTGGGCTGCGTCAACGTGCGTTTCAACTAAGGAGAACACAGCATGCCAATTTGCCAAATTCATTTGCTGGAAGGGCGCACGCTTGAGCAAAAGCGCAACTTGATCGCCAAAGTCAGCGCCGCCATTTGCGCTGCCATCGACGCCAAGCCCGAGAGTGTGCGCGTGATCCTGACGGAAATGCCGAAAGAGCATTTCGGCATCGCTGCACTAGAACTCAGCTGCCGTCGCCGGCGCTCTTGCCACCGATGCCGAAATGCTCTTTCGGCATTTCCGTCAGGAT